>NZ_CAIWTY010000074.1 GCF_903915725.1 uncultured Rhodopila sp. | reverse complement strand
GGCGCAGGCCGGCCATCCACGACTTGCGGTGCGGCTCGTGCGAAAGTCGTGGATGGCCGGCCTGCGCCGGCCATGACACACAAACAAATTGCCATGACGCTTGGCCCACCCGCGGCCACGACAACCTGACCGCACCCAGGCGCAACCCGAGCGGCGCCCTGGCGCTGAAGCTCGTCATGAGCAGCACCTCCGAAATCACCACCGATATCCCGGCCCGGATCGATCGGCTGCCGTGGAGCAATTTTCATCTGCTGGTCGTCGTCGCGCTCGGCGTGACCTGGATCCTGGATGGGCTGGAGGTCACCATCGTCGGCTCGATCGGGCCGATACTGAAGGACCACCGGACGCTGGGGCTGTCGGACCAGGATATCGGGGCGATTGCCGGCTGTTATGTGGCCGGGGCGGTGGCGGGGGCGCTGCTGTTCGGCTGGCTGACCGATCGGTTCGGGCGGCGGCTGATCTTCAACCTGACGCTCGGCATCTACATGCTGGGCGTGCTGGCCACCGCCTTCGCCTGGAATTTCTGGAGCTTCGCCTGTTTCAACGTGATCACCGGGCTCGGTATCGGCGGCGAGTATGCGGCGATCAACTCCGCGATCGATGAGCTGATCCCGGCGCGGTTGCGCGGTCGGATCGACCTGATCGTCAACGGCAGTTACTGGGCTGGTGCGGCGATGGGCGCGGCGGCTTCCTTGCTGCTGCTGTCGGGGCGGTTCGTCGGCATCGATATCGGCTGGCGGCTGGGGTTCGGCATCGGCGCCGTGCTGAGCTGTGGAATTTTGTTTCTGCGGCGCTACGTGCCGGAGAGCCCGCGCTGGCAGGTGACTCACGGCCGGAACGATGAGGCGGAGCAGACGACCGAGGATATCGAGCGCAAGGTGGGCGGCGATCTGCCCGCTCCGAAAGGCACGCTGAAGGTGCATCCGCGCAAGGTGTTCGGTTTCGGGCTGATCCTGGGGGCGATGCTGGGCAAGAACCGGTCCCGGAGCTTCCTGGCGCTGTCGCTGATGGTGGCTCAGGCGTTCCTGTTCAACGCCGTGTTCTTTACCTACGGGCTGGTATTGACGAAATTCTACCATATCGATGAGGCGCGGGCCGGGGTGTATATCCTGCCGCTGGCGGTGGGGAATTTCCTCGGGCCGCTGCTGCTCGGGCATCTGTTCGATACGGTCGGGCGGAAGAAGATGATCGCCGGGACGTATGGGGTGGCGGGCGTGCTGCTGATTGCGGTGTCGGTGCTGTTCGGGATGGGGATACTGACGGCGTGGACGCAGACGTTCTGCTGGATGGCGATTTTTTTCGTCGCCTCCGCCGCGGCGAGTTCGGCGTATCTGACCGCCAGCGAAATCTTCCCGCTGGAGACGCGGGCGATGGCGATTGCGCTGTTCTATGCGCTCGGCACGCTGATCGGCGGGGTCAGCGCGCCGTTTTTGTTCGGGTATCTGATCGGAACGGGCAGCGAATGGGTCGTCGCCGCCGGTTACGCAGCCGCAGCGGTGTTGATGATCGGCGCGGCGGTGTGCGAGGCGGTGCTGGGCGTGGAGGCGGCGGGGAAGTCGCTGGAGGATGTTTCGGCGCCGTTGTCTTCGGGGGGATGACGCGGGCGGCCGATCGTTCCGTTTCGTTTTATCCGGCTCGGCTTGGGCTCTATTGTCAAAATTCCCGGAACATGGATACGGGCGGGGTGGACAGCGGACAAAACCCGGGCTTCTGTTCAGGAAAAGTGCCCTGTGGTCCGCCGGGCCAGACGCAGCATGGCCGCGCCTGGTTGCTTAATCTCATGGAGACATCCATGCCTGCCGCAACCAACGCATCCGCGCTCCCAGCCGAATTTAATGAACAGAACGTCCGGACAAATGGCACGACCCTATATGTCCGGGCGGGTGGTCAAGGGCAGCCGGTTGTTTTGTTGCATGGTTATGGCGAGACCGGCGATATGTGGGCACCTATGGCGACTGATCTCGTGCGGGACCATCAGGTGATTATCCCCGACCTGCGCGGACTCGGCTTATCCGAGAAACCCCCGGGCGGCTTCGACAAGAAGACCCAGGCGGGCGATCTCATGGGCGTGCTGTTGTATTTCGGAGTGGATCAGATCGACCTTATCGCGCACGACATCGGCAACATGGTCGCTTTCCAATTTGCCGCGCTGCATCCTAAGCGGGTCCGGCGCCTCGTGCTGATCGACGCACCGGTTCCGGGCGTCGGCCCGTGGGAAGAGATATTGAAGAACCCGCTACTTTGGCATTTTCGTTTCGGCGGACCTGACATGGAGCGACTTGTCGCAGGTCGCGAGCGTATCTACCTTGACCGGTTCTGGAACGAGTTCTCGGCCGATCCCACGAAATTCAAGGAGGCGACACGCGATCACTACGCTGAACTCTATGCCCTGCCTGGCGCCATGCATTCGGGCTTCGCGCAGTTCGCGGCCTTTGACCAGGATGCCGCTGACAATCGCGCCTGGCTTGCGACCGGGGCCCGGTTGGAGATGCCAGTCTTGGCGGTCGGGGGCGAGAAGTCGTTCGGCTCGACAATGGCGGCGGTTATGCGGGCGGCTGCGACCGATGTGCGGGAAGGTATCATTCCCGCCTCCGGACATTGGATCATGGAAGAGAACCCCGGGGCGACGATTACCCTCGTCCGCGGCTTCCTTGCCGGGCCCCGGGACACGGGCCAGGCATAAGTCGAGCTCGATTGCGGTTCCCGGCAAATCCGGGGGTGCCAGGCGTCGGATTTCGGCTCTTCAGCTCGTTCCGACACTTTGGGTGCCCGAGGCATATCGTCGCAGGGTTGAGTTGACAGTGCGGCGACGGAGCGCCTGGTCGGTTCGTAGCGATCCGCGTCGACTACGGGGTGACACCTCGCCCATGCCGCCGGTTAGGGCCGACAATTTTAAAGAGATATAATATCGCACACTGCTATATGGCGAGCGCATCAAGATAGCGCACGAAAGCCGCCAAATGAAACCCGACACCCCATGATCGCGCCGCTGAAAAGCGGGATTCGCCACCTGACCGGCCTGGCCCTCGTCCTGCTCCCCCTGCTCGCCCCGCCCCTCGCGCAGGCCCAGCCGCCTCGGCGCGAGGTCACCATCGGCACCAAGGAAGCGCCTCCGTTCGCGATCAAGGCGCCGGACGGCACCTGGACCGGCATCAGCATCGAGCTGTGGAATCGCATCGGCGGAAAACTCGGCGTGCACACCACCTTCCGCGAATATGCAACCGTGCCGGACATGCTGCGCGCCACCGCCGCCGGCACGCTGGATGCCGCGATCTCCGCGATCACCGTCACCTCCGAGCGCGAGCAGACTGTCGATTTCACCCAGCCCTACTACGCCACCGGCCTCGGCATCGCGGTGCCGATGCACCGGGAGATCGAGTGGCTGCCGATCCTGGAGAGCTTTTTCACGGTGCGGTTTTTGCAGGCTGTCGGGGTGCTGGTCGCGGCCGCGGTGTCTGTCGGATCATTGATCTGGCTGTTCGAGCGGCGCCACACCGAGCATTTCGCCGGCGGCGCACGCGGCCTCGGCACCGGCCTGTGGTGGTCCGCTTCCGCCATGACCCAGGCCGCGGCGTCCGACAAGGCGCCGGCAACGCTGTTGGGGCGAGCCATGGCGATCACCTGGATGATCGCCTCGGTCATCATGATCGCCAGCTTCACCGCCGGCATCACCTCCCAGCTGACGGCGAAACAGATCGCCAACCGCGTCCGCGGGCCGAGCGACCTGGCCATGGTTCGCACCGGAAGCGTCGGCGCCACCGCGGCGGTGGACTATTTGCGCAGCCAGCACATATCGGCGCGCCTCTACCCCGGGGCCGAGGCCGGGCTGGAGGCCCTCAGGCAAGGCAAGGTCGATGCCTTCGTCTACGACAAGCCGTTGCTGAGCTGGATCGCGCGCAAGGATTTCGCCGACGAGGTGCAGGTCCTGGATACGCTGTTCGACCGGCAGAACTATGCGATCGCCGTGCCCACCGGCAGCCCGCTGCGCTCGCGCATCAACCTCGTCATGATCGACGATCTGCGGGATTCCTGGTGGCAGGATGTGCTGGTCAGCTATCTCGGGCGTGACTGATCCGAAGGCAGGCCTCAGCGCATCGCGCGGCCGATGAGAAACCCCAGGCCGAGCGCGATGGCGACCGCCGCGAGGGGCTGTTCGCGCACGCGCGCCGCCAGGGCCTCGGTCTGCTCCCGGGCGACCGCGTTCAGGTCGTCCGCCGCACCGGCGACGGCCGGGCGGATGCGTTCGTTGGCGATCTGCTCGATCTGCGCGCGCAACCTGGAGAGTTGATCCGCTATGTCCTCGTTGTCGGCGGGATCGTCGCTGCCGGACATGGGCTGGACTCCTGAGTAACTGATGCCCCCGTAGCGTATGCCCCGCCTGATCGGCCGCAACAAGGCACTCGTGCCTTCACCCGCATCAGCCTCGGCGGCCCGGCCTGCTCGGGCGGCGATGGCGACTCGTGGACCGGCGGCGGCAAGACCGTCACCGAGAACCTGACCAGCCCCGCGCCTCGGCTCTGGCCGCACCGGGCGTGCCGCGGCGCCGCCGATCCCGTGGCTGAAGCCGCGCGGCCGTTTCGCGATGGACGGGCTCGGGATGAGCTGCGGCGGCGAACCGTTGCCAACACGCGCGATACGAGGGGAAAATTGCAGCAAAATCTACAAAATTGGCGGGATCGATGCAGGTTTTCATTGAAGGTGCCTGCAAATTCCTGTATTAATTACGCACTAATTTTAGACTGGCAAAAAGCATGTCCGCCGGTACGCAAAACGCGACCCCGCAACTCCCCTCGTCCACCAATGGCGTCAAGCCGGCGCCCCGGGCGGGCAGCGTGCGCGCGGCCCTGCTGGGGGGCGCCTCGATGCTCGTGCTGGCCGGCGGGATGCTGCCGCAGGCGGCACTGGCGGACCAGACGGTCAGCAGTGCCGTCACCGGACCGTTGGTCGCCGATGGCAGCGCCATCACCGTCACCCTGTCCGGCGCCATCAGCGGCGGGTCGACGGGCATCGCCTACGGAACCATCACCACCCTGTCGAACGCTGGCCTGATCAGTGGCAATCTTACCGGCATCTACGGTACACTCGCGGGTTCGATCGGGACGTTGAGCAACCAGGGCACGATCGTCGGAACAAACAATTACGGTATCGGGAACGACGGCAGCATCGGCGCCGCGACCAACGCAGGCGGCGGCACGATCGGCACAATCAGCGGAAACTTCGCCGGCATCTTCAACACCGGCAGCTTCGGCACCCTGACCAATGGCGGCGCGATCACCGGCAACACCGCCGGCATCACCAACTCCGGGGGCTTTATCGGAACGCTCAGCAATGGCGGGACGATCGCGGGCTTGTATTCCGGACTGTCGAACACGGGCACCATCGGCGTGCTGACCAATGCCGGCACGATCAGCAGCACCTCGGGCGGCCCTTTCGCCGGTGCGCTCGTTGGCCTCAGCAACGGCAGCGGCGCGGTCATTGGCACGCTGACCAACAACGGCAGGATCTCCGGACTCTATACCGGGATCTCCAACAGCGGCAGCATCGGCACATTGACCAACACCGGCGCGCTGATCAGCACCGCCACGGCATCGTATACCAGTCCGTTCGCCGGCCTGCGCAACGCCGTCACCGGCGTTATCGGCACGCTGACCAACAGCGGCACGATCGCCAGCGTCAACTACGGGGTGCAGAATCTCGGCTCGATCGACAGCCTGACCAACAGCGCCGGCGGCACGATCTCCGGCGCGAGCGGCGCGATTGTGAACGGCACTGCAAGCAACCCCAACGGCACCATCGGCACGCTGACCAACAGCGGCACCATCTCCGGCGCTGTGTACGGCGTCAGCAACCTCGGTTTCATCGGCACTCTGAACAACGCCACCGGGGGCCTGATCGCCGCCAGCAGCCGCACCGCGGTTTATAACGCGTCCACCATCGGCGCGCTGACCAACAGCGGCAGAATTTCCGGCCACAGCCTGGGCGTGTTCAACGGCATTTCCGGGTCCATCGGCACGCTGAGCAACAATGGCACGATAGCGGGCAGCGCAGGTGCCGGACTGACCAATCAGGGCACCACCGGCACGCTGAGCAACAGCGGCACGATCACCGGCCTGAACACCGCGATAGCGAATAGCGGCAGCATCGGCACGCTGACCAACAGCGGCGCCATCATCACGACCGGCACCACCATCGCCAGCGGCGCGATCATCGGCCTGAGCAATCAAAGCACTGCCGTCATCGGCACGCTCGACAACAGCGGCACGATCTCCGGCTATGATTTCGGACTCAAGAACCTTGGCTCGATAAACAGCCTGACGAACAGTTTCACCGGCTCGATCGGCGGACGATTCGGTGCCATTGTCGTTGACAACACTGCCCCCGGCACGCCCGCATCTATCGACGTGCTGACCAACAACGGCCTGATCGCGGGCGGGGACAACGGGATTATCATCGGCGACAGCAGCAGCGGCACCCTCGTGTCCATCGGCACGCTGACCAACTCGGGCACGATCAGCGGCGGAACCAGCGCGATCTATAGCATCGGCACCATCGGCACGCTGACCAACTCGGGCCTGATCAGCGGCGGATCCAATGCAATCTACAGCACCGGCACCATCGGAACGCTCACTAACTCGGGCACGATCAACGGCGGGCAAACCGCAATCTACAACACCGGCACCATCGGCACGCTGACCAACGCGGGCACGATCAGCGGCAGCCAATTCGCAATCTACAGCAGCGGCAGCCTTGGCCCGGTCACCAACACCGGCCTGATCCGCGGCAGCATCCTGACGACCGGGCAGGACCTGGGCATCACCGGCGGCAGCGGTTCCACCTTCGGCACGCTGACCGGCGGCACCATCACCGTCAACGGCGGCAACCTGAACCTGGCCGGCAACGCGCTGCTTCAGGACAACGTTGTGGCCGGCACGGTGACCAACTCCGGCAATCTGAAACTGACCGCGAAACAGACCATCACCGGCAACTACGCGCAGACCGGCGGGTCGCTGATCATCGCCGCCAGCAACGCCTCCGCCGGCGGCCTTGTCGTCTCCGGCTGGGCGACCATGAGCAACTTTACCGTCACGTTCGATCCTTTGCCCGGACTAACGATGTCGCCGACAACCACCTACGTCGTCGTCGATGCCGCCGTGGGCGCCGACACGTCGTACAGCGGATATTCGGTGGACGCGCCGACAAACTTCATCGCGAGCCTGGGAACCCTGGACATCGGCGCCCACGAGGACCTCATCCTCACCCTGAAGCTCGTCACCACCAACATCATTCCGGCGGCGACGCAATGGGCGTCGAGCGCCCTCGGCATCACGCTCAATCCCGTCTTCGAGGGCGGCACGCTGCGGCTGGACGAGGCCGGCGCCACCTACGCGCAGAATTTCACGCTCAACAACGCCGCCACCAACACGATCGACCAGTACGGCAATACCGTTACTTTCTCGGGTGTATTCTCCGACGCCGTCGCCGGCACGCCGGGCAACATCGTGTTCACCAACACCGGCTCCGGCGGCGAGGTCTTCCTGACCGGCAACAACACCTACACCGGCGCCACCACCATCGAATCAGGCGCCAAGGTCGGCGTCGAGGGCACACTGCTCTCACCGGTCACCGTCGACGCGGGCGGCACCTTGCGCGGCACCGGCACCATCGGCGGCACGCTGACCGTGGCCAGCGGCGGCACGCTGGCGCCGGGCAACAGCCCCGGCACCCTGACCATCACCGCCCCGGTCACGCTCGCCGCGGGCTCCACCGCCAGCTTTGACATCGACGGCACCGGGACCGGCAGCGGCGCGGGCAACTACAGCCGCCTTGTGGTCACCAGCACCGTCACCGTCGGAGGCACCCTGGTGCCCGTGTTGCGCGGCATCACCGGCAACGCCAGCAACACCTACGTCCCGCCCATTGGTCAGGCCTTCCAGGTGATTACCGCCTCCGGCGGCCTGACGGGCAGCTTCAGCAGCCTGACCCAGCCGGACGGCCTGGCGCCCAACACGCGGTTCGATGCGCTGTATGGCGCCACCGCGCTGGATCTTGTGGTGACGCCAGCCAGCTACGCGATCTATGCCGGCAACAACTGGGCGGCCCCCGTCGGCGCCGGCCTCGACGCCGCCCGCCCGGCCGCGGGAGTCGCCATGACCGCCGGCCAGGAGGCGGTGTATGCACCGCTGTATGTGCTCTCGGCCGAACAGATCGTTCCGGCGCTCGACTGGATCGCCCCGGTGATCTACGCCGATACGCTGATGGTCGATCGCCAGTCGTACCAGATGGTCGAGGGCGCGGTGAACGACCAGTTGCAGGCCCGCCGCGGCGCTCCCGCCGCCACCGGCGCACAGACCGCCGCGGGGCCGGGCGGCACCACGATCTGGCTCGCCGGCAACGGCCAGTTCATCAACCAGGACAATGCCGCGAACGGCACGCCGGGCTACTCCGGTTCGGCCGGCGGCGTGGTCGCCGGCATCGACGGCACGGTGCTGCCCGGCTTGCGCCTCGGCCTCGCCGCCGGCTTCTACAGCCAGTCGGTCAACAGCGCCTACGCTGCGAGCTACCAGGGCGCCTCGGCGCAGATCCAGCTCTATGCCGGCTACCAGACGGGCGTGCTGTTCGTTGACGCACAGGCCGGGACGGTGTTCGACCAGGGCAACGTGCGGCGGTCGCTGCCGATCTATAGCGCCGCGGTCAATAATGGGGTCAGCGGCTTCGGGTTGGGCGCCTCCGTGCGCGGCGGCGCCCGGCTGGCGGTGGGGGCATGGACCGTCGAGCCGAGCCTGACCTTCAGCGGATCGTCGCTCAGCCAGAACAGCCTGTCCGAGAGCGGCGCCGGCGCAGCCGGGATGCACATCGGCGACAGCAGCATCGGCAGCTTCCGGACCACCGCGGCGGTCGAGGTGGACCGGCGGTTCGCACTGGGAGGTTCCTATGTGCTGGTGCCCTCGGTGCGGCTGGGCTGGGCGTATGAGGCGCTGGACACCAGCGCGCCGGTGAAGGCGAGCTTCCTCGGCGCGCCGGGCTCGGGCTTCGTGCTGACCAGCGCCTCCATCGGCCGCAGCGCGGCGGTGGCGGGATTGCATGCAGTGCTGGAGACCGGGACGGCGTGGCAGGTGTTCGGCGGGTATGACGCGGCGTTCAACGGCAAGGCGTCCGAGCAGTCGGTGGCCGGCGGGCTGTCGTATCGGTTCTAGAGCGTTTTCGGCCGGAAACGGCCGTCATTCGGTGGCCGGCGGGCTGTCGTATCGGTTCTAGAGCGTTTTCGGCCGGAAACGGCCGTCATTTCAACGCCGTTTCAACCCGCGGCCAGCCGGAAACCGCCGCGGGGACTTTCCGACGGCGGGCCGCGACGCCGCCTCGATCCGTCGATTTTCGAGCGTCGCGGGCGTTCCGATCCGGCCCATTTCCCCCTGACGGGCAGCCGAGCGGTACGGCACGGGGCAGCCGCCGCGCGGAATCTCCGTAATCTTAATTTTAATTTTTATATCGGCATGAAATCGGATTGATTGCCTCACGAAACCGTTTATGAGGGCAAAATCGTTCTTATAAGGCATAAAACTATGTCCGGTGACGCCTCGCAAAACGCCAACTCAGCCCTCAGGTCCGCCATCAACGGCGCCGCGCTGGCAAGCCGAGCGGCCACGGTCCGCGCGGCCCTGTTGGGCGGCGTCTCCATGCTGGCGCTGGCCGGCGCGATGCTGCCGCGTCCCGCCCTCGCGCAGTGGCCTGTCACCGGCACGACCACCGGGCCGATCACGGCGAACGGCACTTCGCTGACCAACTCGGGGGTCATCAGTGGCGGATCGATCGGCGTTACATATGGAAACGTCGGCACCCTATCGAATTCGGGTCTGATCAGCGGCGCCTCTTTCGGCATCACCGGCGGCGGCAGCATCGGCACGCTGGGCAACACCGGATCGATCTCCGGCGGTTCCGCGGGAGGGGTCTCCAATGACGGGATTATCAACCGGCTGAGCAACATCGGCGCGATCACCGGCAATACCGGCGTGTACAACGGTGGCGGCGCCACCATCGGCCACCTGAGCAATAAAGGCTTGATCCAGAGCAACGGCAGCTCTGCCGGCGGGGTTCTGAATCATGGCTTGATCGTCCGGCTGAGCAACAGCGGCACCATCCTCAGTCAAACCACGGGCGTGTGGAACGCCGGCACCATCGGGCACCTGAGCAATTCCGGCTTGATCCAGGGCGCCGGCGGCTCCGCGGCAGCCGGGATTTCGAACCAAGGCTTGATCTGGCGGCTGAGCAATAGCGGCACGATCTCCAACGCCTCCGGCGCCGGGGTCTTCAACGCCGGCACCATCGGCAGGTTGAGCAATATCGGCACGATCTTCGGCGGGCGCGCCGGCATTGTCGTCGGCAACACCAGCACCGGCGTCACCACCGCGTCGGTCGTCACGCTGACCAACACCGGCGCCATCTCCGGCGGCCAGGTTGGCATCCTGGCCGCGGGCTCCATCGGCAGCCTGAACAACGGTGCCACCGGAGCGATCTCGGGCGGCGTTGCCGGCATCCTCGTCGGCAGCTCCAGCGGCGTTAGCGGCGTTTCATCGGTTGGCACGCTGAGCAACAGCGGCCTGATCTTCGGCCCGACCGACGGGATACAGAACAACGGCACCATCGGCGCGCTGACCAACAGCGGCACGATCCTAAGCACTGCCAGCAGCGGCGCCGGCGTCGGGAACACCGGCACCATCGGCACGCTGACCAACAGCGGCACGATTCTAAACACCGCCCGCACGGGCGCCGGAGTCTGGAACAACAGCACCATCGGCACGCTGACCAACAGCGGCACGATCGGCGGCGCGATGGGCATCTTTAACAACACCAATGGCACCATCGCCAGCCTCACGAATGCGGCCGGCGGTTGGATCAGCGGCGCCCACACCGGCCTGGAGAACCCCGGCGCGATTGGCATCCTGACCAACGATGGCACGATCTCCGGCGGCAGCATCGGAATCTTCAACAACGGCAGCATCGGCACGCTGACCAACACCGGGAGCATCCTCAGCGGCTCCACCGGGGTAAAAAATTGGGGCGGCACCATCGGCGTGCTGAGCAATACCGGCACGATCTCCGGCAATGGCTGGACCGGGGTATACAATTCCGGCAGCATCGGGACACTGGGCAACAGCGGATCGATTTACGGGGGCCTTGCCGGGATAAGCAATTCCGGCGGCATCGGCACGCTCGGGAACAGCGGAACGATCTCCAGCCTTTATACCGGGATTTCGAACAGCGGCACCATCGGCACTTTGAGCAATACGGGTGCCATCTTCACCACCGGCACCACCATCGCCGGCAGCACGATCGTCGGCCTGTACAACCAATCCACCGGCACCATCGGCACGCTGTATAACAGCGGCACGATCGCGGGCGCCGACATCGGCATTCTCAATACCGGCTCGATCGCCAGCCTCACCAACGACACCGCCGGCACGATTGCCGGCAACCTCGGCATCGTCATCGGCAACCTGACCGGCGGTGGTTCGGGAGCCGCATCGGTTGGCACACTGACCAATAACGGCCTCATCACCGGCCAAGCCGGCATCCTCGTTGCGGGCTCGGTTGGCAACCTGATCAACAGCGCCACCGGCAGCATCGGCGGCAACGCATACGGCATTATCGTCGGCAATTTCGGCAGCACCATTGGCGGCTCCGCGTCCATCGGCACGCTGAGCAACAGCGGCCTGATTGACGGCTACTATGCCGGCGTCAACGTCGGCGGGGTGGGAACCCTCGGCCAGGCGTCGATTGGCGTGCTTAACAATAGCGGCACCATCGCCGGGGTCGCCGCCGGCATCAACATTGCCGGGGTTTCCGGCGGGCCGACCGGCCCGGCGTCCATCGGCACGCTCACCAACAGCGGTACGATCTCCGGCGGATTCGCCGGCATCGACGTCGGCGGCGGCTTGCTCTTCGGGGGCTTTTCACCCGGCGCCTCGATCGGCAGCCTGAGCAACAGCGGACTGATCACAGGCGGCACGATTGGCGTGCTGAGCACAGGCTCGATCGCCAGCCTGATCAACACCGGCACCGGCACCATTTCCGGCGGCGCCGTCGGCATATTCGTTTTCGACCCCTTCGGCGGCAGCCTCCCCGGCAGCGGAACGCTCGGCGCATTGACCAACAGCGGCACAATTGCCGGCGGCTTTGCCGGCGTCTTGAACTTCGGCAGCATCGGCTCCCTGAACAACGCCACCGGTGGCGTCATCACGTCCGCCCAGACCGGGATCCTCAATAACGGCGTCCTCGGCACCCTGAGCAACAGCGGCACGATCTTCGGCGGCACCACCGGCATCAATAACGCCGGCCTGATCGGCAGCGCCGATAACGCCATCTACAACAACGGCTCGATCAGCGGCATCAGCAACAGTGGCACGATCGCGGGCGTCTATACCGGCATCTGGAACGATACCGCCGGCAACATTGGCAGCATTACCAATGCGGCGGGCGGATTGATCTCCGGCGCCAGTACGCAGGCCATCTATAACTCGGGCAGCATCGGCGCGCTGAGCAACAGCGGCACGATCTCCGGGTCCTCCACCGGTGTCTTTAACGCCAGTGGCGCCACCATCGGCACGCTGAGCAACAGCGGGACCATCTCCGGCGGCCACACCGGTATCGGCAATTACGGAACCATCGGCGCACTGAGCAACAGCGGGACCATCTCCGCCGGGCTCTATACCGGCGTGTTCAATAACGGGGTCCTCGGCACGCTCACCAACAGCGGCCTCATCTCCGGCGCCTACAACGCCATCCAGAGCAGAGGCGGTAATCTCGGAGCCATAAACAACAGCGGAACGATTGCCGGCAACATCAACATCGCCGATCAGAACGTTTCGATCAGCGGCGGCAGCGGTTCGACCTTCGGCACGCTGACCGGCGGAACGATCACCGTCGGCGACGGCAACCTGGTGTTCACCGGCGGCAACACGCATCTGGACGACGACATCAGCGTCAACGGCGGCGCCGGCTCGGTGACCAACAGCGGCGTGTTGCAGGTCGCCACCAGCCACCTGATCACCGGCAGCTTCATCCAGACCACCGCCGGCGTGCTGGACATCCAGGCGGCAGGGACTGATACGGGCGCGTATGGCAGCCTGACCAGCACAGGCGTAGCGAGCTTCGCCGGCGGCCTGGCGTTCGATCTGGTCAACGGCTTCACCCTGGCGGCCGGGCAGGACTTCAACATCTTCAACTTCGCCTCCTCCACCGGCGACTTCAGCAGCTTCAGTCTGAACGGCGCGAGTTGCTCGGCGGCCGGCGGGGATAACTGGGTCTGCGGCGCCTGGGACTTCACCGAGGTCTTCACCAGCACCTCACTGAACCTCGACGTCAGTGCGGTGCCGGAGCCGGCGACGCTGGGGCTGTTCGGTGCGGCGCTGGCCGCGCTGGGCCTGCTGCGCCGCCGCCGCGCCCGCGCCTGAGGCTTCGCGCCAGACGATCGTTGCCTGGCCGGGCCGCAAACCCGGCCAGGCTGCGTTTTGCCCCTCGTGTCATGGCTGGATTTGCCCCGGTCAGCCAAGACGTGCGGTGCTGGCCTAGGCAAACTGCCTGCCGCCCCCGCGATGCTGGAAAGTGCTTGCGCGTTGCTCCGGGCCATCGGCCGACGCTATGCTCACACACGCCGCAACCCCGGACCAAAACCCATGGCCGCATTCGACAGAATCACCTCCATTCCGACAAGGGGATACCGGTTGATGCAATTCGGGAACCGCCGAAGATCGGCGGCAGGACCGGATGAATATGGTGACAAACGGCCCGTTTCTTATCTGGTTAAGGTAGGAAAAGCTGTAGCACGGATTTCGACCGATTAAGGGCACAGATTGCACCGATATGCTGGCTTCGGTCGTGTCGCCGCTTGACACCCTGATCTCTGCACTGAAAACCGCAAGCTGCGACGGCCCCGCAGCCGCAACAGGTCGCCGGGATGCCGGGCCCGGCCCCCGACTCGGTGTAATCCGTGCCCTTAATCGATGGAAATCTGTGTTACAACTTGCTTTCTCGCGCAGCCGGCCGCCCCCCGGGCCTTAAGGAAATGCCGCGAGGAGCGAAAACGACCCGCCGGAAAGAGATTCCCCGACCGCAACGAGGTGACTGGCCGGGTGTGCCATCCGCGCACCGCCGTCGAAGCGCGGATGGCCGGGGCACGCCCGGCCATGACGGAGAGATCGAGGCGATGCGGCCAAATCCGTCTCCGCATTTCGCCTTATCCTGATAGCTATGGGGACAAGACCGGCCAGAACACCGGGGATGGCGCAACTTGTCCCGGTCACGACGAGCTGGCTGTGAAGAGTGGCTCTCATCTCCCGACCGTATTATAACCCCCACGAAACCACCCGGGCAGGACACCAACACCGTGAGTGCCACTCAGCAGACCATCGACATTGGCCAAACGCTGATGCGGGCGAACGCGCACTGGAATGCCGGGCAGGCGGACCAGGCGGAGCTGGCGTGCCAGCAGGTGCTGGCGGTGTGGCCGGGACAGTCGGATGCGATGCATCTGCTCGGGCTGATGGCGCATGCCTATGGCAACCTCGACCTCGCCATCGCGCATCTGCGCGTGGCCTGCCAGGCGCCGCGCGCGCCGGCGGTCTATTCCAGCAACCTCGCCGAGATGTGCCGCCAGCGCGGCCTGCTGGCGGAAGGCGAGCAGGCCGCCCGCCGCGCCGTGGCGATGGACCCGCGCCAGGCCGGCGCCTGGAACAACCTCGGCATCCTGGTGCAGGAGCAAGGCAAGTTCGAAGAAAGCCGCCAGTGCCTGCAACGCGTGCTGGAGCTGGAGCCGGACAACGGCATGGCGCACAACAACCTGGCCAACACCTGCAAGCATCTCGGACTGCTCGACCAGGCGGAGCGCCACTGGCTGCGCGCGCTGGAACTGATCCCGAACTACGCGGAAGCCTACAGCAACCTGTCCAACCTGATGACCGACCGGGCGGAGTACGACAAGGCGGCCGAGTACGCCCGCCGCGCCATCGAGATCAACCCGCGGCTGGCCGACGCCTACCTGAACTACGCCGGCGTCGAAACGGCGCGGCAACGCCACCAGGACGCGCTGCGCTGGCTGGAGGCGCTGCTCGACTTCGCCCCGGCGCATGCCGGCGGGCTGGCGGCGCTGGCGCTGACCCTGAAGCAGCTCGACGACCTGCCGCGCGCGGTGGAGGCCGGGCGGCGGGCGGTCGCGGCGGCGCCGGAGAACCCGGAGGCGCACCATGCGCTCGGCCAGGTGCTGCAGGCCAACGGGCAGCATCCGGAGGCGCTGGCGGCCTACGAGAAAGCCGCCACCCTGCCCGGCACGGCGCAGGAGAAGGCGATGGTCAGCCGCGCCGTGCTGCACATGGAACTCGGCCGCAAGGAGCAGGCGCAGGCGGCGTTCGATGCCACCACCGCGGCGTTTCCGTTGTCGGCGACGGCGTGGTTCAACCAGGCCGATCTGCGGCGGTTCAAGGCGGGGGATGCGGCGATTGCGCGGATGGAGGCGCTGCTGGCGCCCGGCGGGTCGCAATCGCACACCGACCGGATGCTGCTGCATTTTGCGCTGGGCAAGGCGTATCTGGACCTCGGCGAGTCGGCACGGGCGTTCCATCATTTCGACACGGGCAACGCGAGGAAGCGGCCGACGTTCAGTTACGATGCCGCCGCGACCGGGCAGTGGCTGGCCAGCATCGCCGAGATGTTCTCGGCCGATCTGCTGCAGGCCAATGGCGGGGCGGGCGCGGCGTCGGCGATGCCGGTGTTCGTGCTGGGCATGCCGCGCTCAGGCACCACGCTGGTGGAGCAGATCCTGGCGTCGCATCCGGCGGTGCATGGCGCCGGGGAACTGCGCTATATGCAGCGGATCGTGGACGGGCTGGGCGCCTTCCCGCAGGCGGTGCCTGGGTTGGCCGCCGGGCAACTGACGGCGCTGGGGGAGGCGTATCTGGCGCGCATCGCACCGCTGGCGCAGGGGCGGCGGCACGTCGTGGACAAGATGCCGTCGAACTTCCTGTATGCCGGGCTGATCCGGCTGATCCTGCCGGACGCTCGAATCATCCATACCCGGCGCGATCCGGTGGATACCTGCCTGTCCTGCTACAGCAAGCTGTTCGCCGCCGAGCAGGCATTCAGCTACGACCAGACCGAACTCGGCCAGTTCCATGCCGGGTACCAGAAGCTGATGGCGCATTGGCGCGCAGTGCTGCCGGCATCGCATTTCCTGGAGGTGGATTACGAGGCGGTGGTCGATGACGTGGAAGCCGAATCCCGCCGCATGATTGACTTCCTCGGCCTGCCCTGGGACGGCGCCTGCCTGGAGTTCCACCGCACCGAGCGGCCGGTGCTGACGGCCAGCGTCAACCAGGTGCGCCAGCCGATATACCGCACTTCGGCCGGGCGCTGGCGGGCGCATGCGGCGCAGTTGCAGCCATTGCTGGCCTCGCTGGGCATCGCCGCCGCATGAGTGGCGGGCCGGAGCGTGAGATCCACGCTCTGATCCAGGCCGGGCGGTATGAGGACGCGGAGGCCCGGCTGCGGCCGTTGCTGGCGTCGGGAACCGGACCGATTGTGCTGTGGAGTTTGCTGGTGCAGGCGCTGCGGCTTTTGGGGCGCCCGCGCGAGGCGCTGCCAATCCAGCATATGATCGTGGACTCGAACCCCGGCAATCTGGCGGCGCGCTTCGACCTGTCGGAGATCCAGCTTCTGCTGGGCGATTTCGACGCCGGCTGGCGTAACTACAGATATCGCTATAGCCTGGACCACACGACGCGGATCGAGCGCAAGGTGCAGATGCCGCGCTGGGAAGGCGGCCGGATCGAGGGCAAGACTCTGCTGATCCATGACGAGCAGGGCTATGGAGACACGTTCCAGTTCCTGCGGCTGGTAAGGCTGGCGAAGCAGCGCAGCGGCGCGCGGGTGGTGTTGCAGGTCAATCCGGAGACCCTGGATCTGGCGCGGCGCAGCGATCTTGGCGCTGACGAAACGATCGGCAATGGCGAGTTGCCGCCGCCGTTCCAGATGCATTGCGAGCTGATGAGCCTGCCGATGGCGCTGGGTCTGAAGCTGTCCGACCTGCCGGGATTGGCGCCGCCGTATCTTGTTGCAGACCCGAAGCGGGTGGCAAGGTGGCGGCAACGCCTGGCCGCCTTGCCCCGGCCCATCGTTGCCCTGGCCTGGGCGGGGCGGCCGACGCATTATAATGATGCCAGCCGCTCCGTCACTCTGGCGAGCCTGGCGCCGCTGGCAATTCCCGGCGTGAGTTTTGTTTCTGTACAGAAAGGTCCGGCCGCGGCGGCTGACGCGCCGCAGGGGATGGCGCTGACCCGGCTAAGCGACGAGATCGCGGGATTTGACGATACCGCGGCAATCCTGAGCGTGGCCGACGTGCTGGTCTCGGTCGATTCTTCCCCCGTGCATCTGGCGGGGGCGTTGAACCGGGCCGCTTGGGTCATGTTGCCGTTCGTGCCGGACTGGCGCTGGTTGGAACGGCGGGAGGATACCCCGTGGTATCCACGCACAAGGCTGTTCCGGCAGCCGCGCCGGAACGACTGGGGGCCGGTGCTTCAGGCATTGGCGAAGGCGTTGACCGAGATCGGGCCCTGATCGGCGTCGAACGGCTATCCCCATCCCGCTGGTGGTCGTGGTGGCCCGGTTCGGAATGCGCCGAAAAGAACCCCGACCGCGCCTGCCAGTAAGCCGCATAATCCTTGGCGTCGTCTCGCTCCGGCGCAGCCCATGCCGATACCGTATCGGGTTGGCCGGCCAGACCGGCCATTAGTCTTGAAGAATCGGATACATTGGGGAGTACGTTCATGGTCCTTGGCTTCGTGATGCGCCGTTTGACAGATAGCGGATGCTTTCAGGAAATCACTTGATCCCCTGCCAGTCATCGGCCGATCAGGACTGAAGCGAGGGTACGCGCAGGGATGAGTTTGGGAAGACTCGGATTCTACCTACACAGGCGAAATGGAATCGGTCTGAGTAGATTCCGAACCTTCTTCCGGCGGATGCGCACGGATTACAATGCGAAGGTCACATGGCCGTGGCCGGTGACCGGGCCGCGGCGCTGATTGCCGTATTCCGCAGCATTCCACCAGGCAACAGACCTCACAGGAGCATCCGTCCATGGCCAATCCAGTTACCGAGCCGGCCGGCAATTCGAAAACCGACCTTCTGACCAAGACAGGACATGCCGCGGCGACGATCGTGAAAGGTGGCGCCGAGGCTCTGACCGGCAGCACCGCCGCCTACGCCGCCGCTTCGGCGGACCTCGCCAAGGCGTATCAGGAGCTGGCCGCCAGGAACGCCAAGAACCTGACTGCTGCGATCCATTCGCTGTCGGGCGTGAAAAACCCGGCGGAATTTCTGGAATTGCAACAAAAGCTGGTAAAGGACGGCGTCGAGGGTGCGGTCCACGATATCCAGGCGATCACCCAACTCACGGTAGCCGTGTTCACCGCGGCGTTTGAGCCGGTGAAGAAGCAGATCGAGGCCCTCCAGAAGACCGCGCTGAACTAAGCGAATCGGGCGGCTGACTTTAGTCCGTCATGGCCCGGCTTGTCCGGGCCATGACGGGGAGGGAAGGACGCCCGACTGAAGCGGCAATTCCTGGGCGTCGCCTAAGCCGGCGGACCTTTCGCGCCGCACCCCTTATTCCCCGTGGTGCGGCTGCGGTCCATTGGGTTGCCGCGGCATCCTCGTTGCCATCGGCCAAGAAATCCGCCAGGCTTTATTCCGAATGTACGGACGGGCCGTTCGTTCGGGGAATAACAGCCGGGGGCAGTGGATTGTATCGACTAATCAAGCCAATCGGCGGGGGCCGGCGCGCCGCGTTTTTGCTTCTGCCGTTGCTCGGACTCGCGGCCTGCAACCGGGGACCGGTGACCGTATGCGTTACGCCGCAAGTCACCTGCCCGCTCGACCAAGCCTATGCGCAGACCGGGACGAACTGCCAATGCGGCGATGCGAAGGGTGTGGCCGTCACGCGGTGAACATTGGTGGGGTCGGTTGCGACAGACCGGCCGCGCGCCGGCCGTTCCGCCCGCCGCCACGCTTTCATGCGACCGAGCGCCTTCGCCGCAAAGATTGCCGTAAACCGTAATGATTTCCGGTCGGGGGGTGCGTGTTGATTTCGCGCCGTGACGGAATTCGCGGCGGCGCCGACCGGGGTGTACGGTAAACCGGGTGCGGGACGGCACGGTGGTAGCTGCCACGCGCCCGGGTTGGCTTCTCTTTTGGCGCCGAACCGGCCAGATAGGCGCTTGACCGGACCCGCCCGCCGAACGGCCATTGCTCCGTCGCGGGGACGGCCATTCTTTGGCCACGTCCACCCCCTAGGCACCGGTCGCGGTAGAAAGGAGGACCTTTTTGGAATGACCACATCGCTGGCCTTGGCAGTATTGGAATGACGGCTACCCGACGCCTGCTCGCCCGGTTGCGGAACCTGCGCGCGCATGGTTCGGCTCCGCTCTCGGCGCTGGTCGAGCTCGTCGCTTCCGAGTTGGTCAGCGAAGTGTGCTCGATCTACGTCTCGCGCCCGGGCGACATTCTTGAACTCGCGGCAACCGAAGGCCTGAAGCAGGAAGCCGTCGGCCACACGCGATTGCGCGTGGGTGAGGGCATCGTCGGCCTGTGCGCCGCTACCGGCACGGTCATGAACATGCCGGACGCGCAGAATCATCCCGCCTTCGCCTATCGCCCGGAAACCGGGGAAGAGCCGTTCGCCTCACTGCTCGCCGTTCCGGTGCGCCGCACCGGGCGCACGCTCGGCGTTCTGGTGGTGCAGAACCGCACGCCGCGCAATTTCACCGATCTCGAGGTGGATGACCTGGAAACCGTGGCGATGCTGCTGGCGGAGCTGCTGCCCGGCAGCGGTGCCACCGACGGCTCGCCGGAGGGGCTGGCCGCGACGGTGCCGCGCCTGTTCAAGGGCACCACGCTGATGGGCGGCATTGCCGCGGGTCCGGTGGTGCTGCTCGGTTCCGCCCGGCCGGTGGCGCATTTCCTGTCGGACGATCCGGAGGCCGAGCAGGCGCGGCTCGACAAGGCGGTGGACCGCATGCAGCGCGGCCTGGACGATCTGTTCGCCGATGTGCCGAACACCGGGCATGCCGCCGACGTCACCGCGTCGCGGGAGGTGCTGGAAGCCTACCGGCTGGTCGCCAACGATGCCGGCTGGCTGCGCCGCGTCGCCGAGGTGATCCGCGGCGGCATGACGGCCGAGGCCGCGGTGCAGCGCGTCGCCAGCGAGTTGCATGACAAGATGCGCCGCATCAGCGACGCCTATCTGCGCGAACGCCTCGCCGACATCGAGGACCTGGCCAACCGCCTGCTGACGACGCTGACCGGGCATGCGCCGCACGAGACGGTCCCCGAGGGGGCCATCCTGCTCGCCCGCCGCCTCGGGCCGGCACAGTTGCTGGACTGGCACGCCCGCGGCATCGCTGCGGTGGCGATCGAGGAAGCCAGTCCCTCCGGCCATGCCGCCATCCTGGCCCGGGCGCTGGGCATCCCCGCCATCGGCAATCTGCGCGGCATGCTCGACAGCGCCGAGGAAGGCGACGAGGCCGTGGTGGACGGCGACGAGGGGCAGTTCATCCTGCGGCCGGAAACCGAGGTCAAGAACGCGTATGCGCGCGCCAAGGAAACCCGCGACGCGAAATACGCCGAGCTGTCGACCTGGCGCGGCCGTCCCGCCGCCACCGCGGACGGGGTGGGCCTGAAGCTGATGCTCAACATCGGCCTCAGCCTGGAACTGCCGCAACTGGAGCGCACGGGTGCCGACGGTATCGGCCTGTTTCGCACAGAGATTGCCATGCTGGCGCGCGGCTCGGTCGCCGACGTGGCGGAACAGGCGGAAATCTACGCCCGGGTCCTGGATGAGGCGGCCGATCGGCCGGTGCTGTTCCGGACCTTGGATCTCGGCGCCGACAAGATGCTGCCGGGCACCATCAACGAGGAAGAAAACCCCGCCATGGGCTGGCGTTCCCTCCGTGTCGGCCTCGATCGGCCGGCGCTGCTGCGGCGGCAGTTGCGCGCATTGCTGCTGGCGGCAGGCGGGCGGGAACTGTCGGTGATGTTCCCGATGGTGGCGACCGCCGGGGAATTCCGGGCGGCCAAGGCGCTGCTGGTGGCGGAGGCGAAGCGTATCCGGCCGGCGCCAGGGCGGTTGCGCATCGGCACCATGCTGGAGGTTCCGGCGCTGCTGTGGCAGCTCCCCGACCTGCTGAAGGAGGTCGATTTTATATCCGTTGGTACGAACGATTTATTACAATTTCTATTCGCCGCGGACCGCGCCACGCCCTCTCTCTTTGAACGCTACGATTTCCTTTCGCAGCCCATGTTGGACATTCTGCAGCAACTTGTGGTTGCCGCCGATGCCGCGTCCGTGCCGGTTTCGGTTTGCGGCGAGGCGGCCTCCCGCCCGCTGGAGGCGCTGACGATAGCGGCCTTGGGAATCCGGCACCTGTCGATGCCGGCCAGCGCTGTTCTGCCGATCAAGGCCATGTTCGCGCAGGTTGATCTGACATCCTTCCAACCCGTGCTGGCGGCGATCCGGCGCGCCGGCGGGATGTCGATGCGCGACCCTATCGCAACCTGGGCGCGCGAGCACGGGGTGATTTCCTGATCGGCTTGCCGCGCGGCGCGGCTGTGCGCCCGCGGCGACACCGGGGCGGAAAATTTCCAAATTTTGTGAATGATAAAAATTAAGTCGTTGGAAAAACTTATCGTGTCGTTTAGAAACCTACGGCCAATCGTAGCCGTTGGTCATACGGTTTCGGCTTTGCGCACGAACGTGAACTTAGAAAATCGGGGCCTTCGGTGCTACAGGAAAGCAGGTCCAAACTTGTCGAAAGTCGCGGCATGATGTCGACCGTCACACGCGGGATGGCCGAGCCGCCAGTGGCCGTGCGGGCCGGGGCCGATCTGCGGGAGGCCCGGGAACGCCTGGGCTGGTCGCTGGAGGAGGTGGCCGCCAGCCTGCGCATCCGCCTGCCTCATTTAGAAGCGCTGGAAGATGGGCGCATCTCGCAGCTGCCAGGCAATGCCTACGCCGTGGCGTTCATGCGCACCTATGCCCGCGCACTCGGACTGGACGACGAAGAAGTCGTCCGCCGCTTCAAGGCCGAGGCCGCCGAGGTCGGCCGCCGCACCGAGCTGGTTTTCCCAATTCCGATGCCGCAGCGCGGACTTCCGGCTGGCGCCATCCTGCTGCTGGGCATCGTCCTGGCCATCGGCGTCTATACCGGGTGGTATCGGCTGTCCGGCGAAGGCCGCCTGCCCGCCGAGACGGTGATCGCGATTCCCGAGCGGCTCGCACCGCTGGCCGAACAGGCGCTGCCGCCACCCGCGACGGAGACCGCGGCGGCCGAGGCGCCCCGCGTCAACCTGGCCGGAGCCGCACCACCGATCGTCTCGATCCCGGTGGAGGATCCGCCGGTTCCTGTCGTGACGCCGTCGGTGGGGTCCGCGCAGGCGGCAACGGTGGTGCCGGGTGCCGCGGACAGCCGCATCGTGCTGCGCGCCAGCGCCGATGCCTGGATCCTGCTGAAGGACCATAGCGGCTCGGTACTGCTGAACCGCGTGCTGAAGACGGGCGAGACCTGGCCGGTGCCGCCGCGGCCGGATCTGCTGCTGACCACCGGCAATGCCGGCGGGACGGAGATCCTGGTGGATGGCGTCCTGGCCCCGGCTTTGGGCGGTTCGGGCGGCGTCCGGCGCGACCTGCCGCTCGATCCGCAGGCGATCAAGGATGGCAAGCTGGCGGCTGCCCCGACTCCACCGGTTGGCTCCTTGCGGGCTCACCAGTAGCGAAGTCCGCGAAGACTCCCCATACTGGTGCCGTCGCCGGTCTTTATGGCTGGCGCTGACACGTGTCTTGTGCCCGATGGCGCGGACAGCCGGGGCAGCGGCGCCCCGCGATGAAGGAGACTGGCATGAACTATCGGCCCTACCAGGAAATTATCAGGCGCAAATCCCGCCGCGTCTATGTCGGCAAGGTTCCGGTGGGCGACGGCGCGCCGATATCGGTGCAGACCATGACCAACACGCTGACGACGGATGTCGCGGGCACGGTGGCGCAGATCAGGCGGGCCGAGGCGGCGGGGGTGGACATCGTCCGGGTGTCCTGTCCGGACCAGGAAAGCACCGCGGCGCTGAAGGACATCGTCCGGCAGGTGGACGTGCCGATCGTGGCGGATATTCACTTTCATTATAAGCGGGCGCTGGAGGCGGCGGACAGCGGCGCGGCGTGCCTGCGCATCAACCCCGGCAATATCGGCAGCGATGACCGGGTGGCGGAAGTGGTGCGGGCGGCGCGCGACCATGGCTGCTCGATCCGCATCGGCGTCAATGCGGGGTCGCTGGAGAAGCATCTGCTGGAGAAATTCGGCGAACCCAACCCGGAGGCGTTGGTTGAGAGCGCGCTGTACCACGCCAACATCCTGCAGCAGCATGATTTCCACGACTTCAAGATCAGCGTGAAGGCGTCGGACGTGTTCCTGGCGGTCGCTGCTTACAAGCAGTTGGCCGAGGTGTGCGACCATCCGCTGCATATCGGCATCACCGAGGCCGGCGGGCGGCGCATGGGGACGGTGAAGTCGTCCATCGGTCTGGGCGCGCTGCTGTGGTCCGGCATCGGCGACACGATGCGGGTGTCGTTGTCGGATGAGCCGGAGGAGGAGGTGCGCGTCGGCTGGGACATGCTGAAGACGCTGGGCATCCGGCATCGCGGGGTGAAGGTGATCTCCTGCCCGTCCTGCGCGCGCCAGGGGTATAATGTCATCGAGACGGTGCAGACGCTGGAGGAACGCCTCGGGCATATCGAGACTCCGCTAACCTTGTCGATCATCGGCTGCGTGGTGAACGGGCCGGGCGAGGCGCTGATGACGGATATCGGCGTGACCGGCGGCGGGAACGGGCGGCACATGGTGTACAGCGCCGGCAAGCAGGATCATCAGATCGATACCGCGTCGATGGTGGATCACATCGTCGGGCTGGTGGAGGCGAAGGCGGCGGAGTTGAAGGCGGTGGCGGAGCGGGAGAAGATCGCGGCGGAGTAGGATGTGGCGCTCGGGATCGTCTTTTACCGCCGGGCGCAGAAGGAACTTCAGGGGCTGCCGAAGGCCGATCGGGATCGCGTGCTGGAAAGGCTCGCCGCCTAGCCGCTGACCCGGACAATCCTCGCCACGCCGTGATCGCGCTTGTCGGTGAAAAGCCGTCCTGCCGGCTGCGAGTGGGAGATTGGCGTGTTTTGTTCGATCGTGTTGGCGATGCGATAGAGGTTCGTGGGGTTCGGCACCGCCGGGAGGCATACCGATGAGCGCAGACTGTTAGGTTTTCGTTAATCTTATCCGGGCATCCTGAGAGAGGTCAGGGGCACGGAGGATTGCGTGGGCCGGCAACCGATTCCCAAACCCGGGTTTCTGGATCGCTGCGAGTATATCGGGTATGTGTATGGCGAGCGGCGCTGGAGAAGCCGGCGTGGCGATCGTCTCTACACCTGGGACGGGCTGCACGGCGAAGTCGAAGCCTTTGATGCACGTGGAGAGCACAGCGGTGTATTGGACGCGGTGACCGGCGAACCCATCAAGCCTGCCCGGCGAGGGAGAAGAATTCGTGTCTAACATCCGGACCGAAGTCAGGCCGTTCTTCGATCTTTACAGCCGGGGTGAAGTTTCCGCGGAGCAGATCGGTGAGTTTACCAGTCAATGGCACGCCGCGCCGGACAGCGAACAACGCTCACTGGCAGCTTGGCTCGGCATGACGCAGGATGAATACGACGTTTTCCTCATGGACCCGGACACGCTGCCGGTGATTTTGGCTGCTCGGCGTGCGGGCCGGTCATTGGTTCAGGTGATCGCGGACTATGTCGCGCAGCTTCGGCTCGCCGACCGCCCGGAGGATGAGACGGCGCTTTATGCGCTCAGCCATTGGCTGGGGCGCCGGGTGGCGTAGCTGTCTTTTCGGGACGCTATCGGTGCTTCCCGGTTGGCCACGCCGCCGGATCGGCGATGCGAGTGTCCGTGCGGGCTCCGCGGCTGGCTGGATCGGCGGGAGCGGGAGGCTGCAGCGCCGGCGGGGTGATCGGGGCTATACCGTCATCGGCGGCAAGGGACCGAACGTTTCCGCCGGGTAGCGGACGAGCGCACCGGTGGGGTCCGGCACCAGCCAGGCGAGGTCGCGCCAGGCTTCCTCCTTGGCGAAGAGGATGCGGGTGCTGTCGGCGGATACGGACGCGATTCCACCCTGACTGAGGGGGCCCGCTGGCGAAAGACTGTGAGCTCCACACCTACCTGGGCCAGATAAGGGAACAGCTGAGCTGTAAAAGTATGGACTTGATCTGACGGTCGGGTCTCCGCCGTGGTGGGTGTCCGACGAATATCTCGTGTCGCTGATCACGCCGCTTGCAGCAATTTCTCCCTCGCTACCGGTAGCGTGTCAATGAAGGTCTGCATCGGCG
>NZ_CAIWTY010000073.1 GCF_903915725.1 uncultured Rhodopila sp. | reverse complement strand
GCGGGAGGTGCAGGAGAGGTTGGCTCAACACCGCGCGCAGATGGCGGCGCAGCAGCAGGGCGCCGGCGAGCCGGGCGGCTTCATGAACCGCGAGCAGCGCCGGGCGGCCGAGCTCGATACGCGGCGGGAAGCCCGGCGGGCTGCGGGTTAGGGCCGACACGCCCCCGGCTTGGACTGTCAGCAACTGAGCCCGGCCTTCAGCCGCGCCGAACCATTCTGCCGCCACGTCGTGCCGACGCCGATCGGCATCCACGCCTTCGCCTAGAGCGTTTTCGGGCTGACTGGAAAGGCGACGGAGGCCTCCACACCGTCATGGGCCGGCTTGTCCGGGCCACCTGTCGCGGCAGGGTGCTGGCAAGGTGGCCCGGACAAGCCGGGCCATAACGAATTAAGGTCGCGGCCACTTTCCGGTCAGCCTGAAAACGCCCTAAGCCCGCGCCTCGAGGCGTGGATAGTGCGCTTTCCAGGCTGTGCGAAAGCGCTCAATGGCGATCGGGCGGCGGCCAGCCCATCGCACGGCATGATGCCGATATGGACGCACACGGACTTATCTCAACTGATCCGCCTCGAACAGCGCCGTCAACTCGTCCGTCGCCTGCTGCACGCTCTGAATCAACTGCTGCTCGTCGCGATAGATCGCGTGCGATTCAAGCAAATACTTCTCATCGTGCTCGCGAAACAGTGCAACCGAGCGCCCCGCATCCTCGTGCGACACCCCCAGCGCCTCCAGCACCTGCCCGGCCAGCTTGAGGCTGGAGTGAAACGTCTCCCGCACCAGCCCGTCCACCTCCCGGTCCATCAGCAAATGCGCATGCCGCCGGTTGCGCGCCCGCGCGAGGATCTTCAACTGTGGAAAGTTGCGCTTCGCCGTTTCCACTACCCGCAGCGCGTCTTTCGGATGATCCAGCGCGACTATCAGCACCTTCGCCTGCTCCGCCCCGGCCGAGCGCAGCAGTTCCGCCCGGGTAGGATCGCCGAAATACACCTTGTTGCCGAATCGCCGCACCACATCCACCTGGCCAAGGTCGCGCTCCAGCGCGGTGAACCTGATCCCGCGCATCCGCAGCACGCGGCCGATGATCTGTCCGAACCGGCCGAAGCCGCAGATGATAACCGGTGCATCCGCCGCCTCGATAGTGTCGAAATCCGGCTCCGGCTCCTTCTGGAGCAAAGGGATCAGGAACCGCTCCGACAGCGCGAACAGCACCGGCGTCGCCGCCATCGACACCGCCGCGACCAGCGTTGCCAAAGCGGCGTCGGCGGATGCCAGGGCGCCCTCGGCGACGGCGGCGCCGAACAGCACGAAGCTGAACTCGCTGGCCTGCGGCAAAGCGAGGCTGAAGCGGATGGCTTCCGGCAGCTTCTGCCGCGCCAGCAGCGCCAGCAGGAAGCTGATGGCGACCTTCGCCAGCAGCAGGGCGGCCGTTGCGCCCGCCAGCAGGCCCGGATGAGCCACCCCCAGCTGCAAATCGGCGGACATGCCGACGGAGATGAAGAAGAAGCCGAGCAGCAGCCCCTCGAACGGCGCGATGTCGGCCTGGAGCTCATGCCGGTATTCCGATTGCGACAGCAGCACGCCCGCCATGAATGCACCGAGCGACATCGAAAGCCCGGCCAGGCTGGCGATATACGCCGTGCCAGAAACGATCAGCAGCGCCGCGGTGGTGAACAACTCCGGCGTGCGGGCGCCGCCGATACGCCGGATCAGTGGCGGAACCACGAAGCGTCCGCCCACCAGGATCACGGCGACCGCGACCGCGGCGCGAGCCACGTCGTGCCACGGCACATGGTCCGGCAGCGTCTGCGCCGCCAGCAGCGGCACCACGGCAACCAGCGGGATGAACGCGAGGTCCTGGAACAGCAGCACCGCGAACCCGTCGCGTCCCGGCCGGCTTTGCATCAGCCCGCTTTCGGCCAGCATCGGCAGGACGATCGCGGTGGACGACAGCGCCAGCCCGGCGCCGAGCACCGCCGCTCCCGACCAGCCCACGCCCGCGAGATGCGCCAGGGCCGCCAGCGCCGCGGCGCTCACCACGACCTGCGCCGCGCCCAGAAGGAACACCGCCCGCCGCATCACCCAGAGCCGCCGCGGCCGCAGTTCCAACCCGATCAGGAACAGCAGCATCACCACCCCGAGCGAGGCGATCGACTCGATCTGGTCAATCTGGCTGACCAGCCCGAGCGCCGACGGCCCGATGGCGACGCCCGCCAGCAGATACCCGAGCACGCTGCCGAGCCCGAACCGCCGGGTCAGCGGCACCGCGATCGTCGCAGCCCCGAGCAGGGCGACCAGCGATGTCAGCATCAGTAGCCGCGCCCGATATCGAACCGGTTGGGCAAATCCCGGCCGTCGCGCCAGGCCCGCAGGTTGGCCAGGAAGATGTCCAGGCTGCGCGGGTTATAAGTCGCCGGATCGTCTGCCGCGGTATGCGGGCTGATGATCAGGTTCGGCGTCGACCACAGGCGGTGGCCGGGCGGTATCGGCTCCGGCGTGAACACGTCCAGCACGACGCCGGACAGGTGGCCGTCGTCGAGCAGATCGCACAGCGCGTCCTGGTCGAGCAGGCCGCCGCGGCCGATATTCACCAGGCCGGCGCCTTGCGGCAGCAGCGACAACCGCCGCCGGTTGATCAACCCGCGCGTCGCGGCAGTCAGCGGGCAGGCGAGGACCAGGATGTCCGTCTCCTGCAGCACGCCGTCCAAACTGTCCGGACCGATGACCCGCTCGCAGAACGGATGCGGAGCCGGGTTGGCGCGCACGCCGGTGACCCGCATGCCGAACCGGGCAGCGTGTTCGGCCGCCGCGCCGCCGAGCGTCCCCAGTCCGACGATCGTCACGGTCCGGCCGCCAAGCGCCGAACCCCACAGCTTGCGCCAGGACCCGGCACGTTGATGGGTGACCATGGCGGGGATGCGGTTGGCCAGCATGAGGATGGACATGATGGCGAACTCGCCGGATTTCACCGCATGGGCGCCACGGTTGTTCATCAGCACCACATCCGGCGGCAACCATGTGAACGGGGCGAGGCGATCGAGGCCGGCGTTGGTCAGGAAAAGCAGCTTCAGCCGCGGCGCCTCGCAGGGAAACAGCGCCGTGATCACGCTCGCGTCGGTAACCAGCGCCTCGGCCTCCCGCATCGCGGCGGTAAAGTCGGCCGGGGTGGCGCCGATGCTTATGCTGTGGCCCGACCCGATATCTCGCGCGCGGGAAGCCGCGGCCTCCCACATCGCCCGAGAGAAGTCGAACAGCGGGTCGTTGGCGGGGTTCTGGAGATGGATGCGCATGGCGGAGAGCGTGCCATGCGGGACACGGAGCGGACAACACGCCGCAGCCGGGAGCTGCCGCCGATCGCATATTGGCGGCATAAGCCCGGCACTGAGGCCGCTTTACCGCCGTTAGCGCAGGACGTCGTTTTGGGCGGCCGCCACCTTTCGCTTGTCTATCGTCAGAGCGGCGCCCGGGCCGATAATCGCATTGCCCGCCAGCCAGGCGCCCACCATCGCATTGTTATCGAAACTATGGTTCAGCCAGGTCAGGATCGCCGGCGTAAATCCCCCGAACACGGCCGCCGCCACAGCCTGCGCAAACGAGTAGCCGGAGGTGCGGGCCTGCGCGGGCACCAATTCAACCATCGTTGCAACCTGGACTGCACTTTAGGCCGCATACATGAAAGAAAACCACAGCTCGAAGGTGGCAAACTTGAATACCGTCGGCACCGCGGCCAGCCACGCCAGCAACGGATAGGCGGTTACAGCCGCTGTCAAGGTCACCACGATCAGCATGGTGCGGCGGTTCACCCGATCGGCCACCACCGCCATCAGCGGCTGGCAAATCAGAGTTGTCAGGCCGATAAAGAACAAGGTCACAAAGCCAGCCAGGGCGCCCAGGTTCGGGCTCGCCATATAGGTCGGCGCATAGGTCAAGATGGTTTGCGACGTAACAGTCGCGAAGGTCACCGTGCTCCTGCAGAGCAGGATGAGTCTCCAGCTTCCGGTCAGGCTGCGGCAAATCTCGCCAAACCGGGGCGTGGCTTTTTTGCGCGCGAACACAGCCGTTTCCGCCAGGCTCGCGCAAAAGCCAGAACATGACGGGCATCACGACGCAGCCAAGCAGCAGCGGAATGCGCCATCCCCAGCTGGTCCGTGTAAGCACCCAGCACAATGGCGCCCACCGGGCGGGCAAGAAAACCGATAGCAAACGTCATCAGCGCCAGCATCAGCGAGGCATATTCATCGGCACGAGGAAAATACGACTGAGCAATGTATCTGGCATAGTAGCCGTAGATCATGAAATCGTAGATCTCCAGCGCATTACCCGCCGCGACCTGCACGATCGGCTTGATTGCGATGCCTCGTCCCGCATTCATTTCGAGCAGGGGGCCAAATGTTTGCGGCATGTGCTTCTGCTTCTATTGTCTGTTTCTGCGTCAGGCAATGCGGATCCGAAAGCAAACTTGGAACGAGGACAAATATTTACACCGGCCATGCAACTCTGCGGCTCCCTGCGCATCGGCATCGCGTGCCGCCACCGCCGACAAAGCGAACACGGACAGTGTCAGGCCAGAGACGATGCGCCGCTCACACGAATCGTCACGTCATCCCGCAGTTTCACACCGGACTGCAATGATGTGCCAAGCCCGGCACCGCCCGGTGCCTGCACCATCCCGTTACGGATCACCGGCAGGTCCGTTACCAGGTCGCGGTACCAGGTTGCGAGCGTGGCCCGTACGACCTCCTGGAAGATCGCTGCGGGGGCGTGCACACCGAGATGCAATCCGGCCCAGAGCGTCACCGGACCTGTGCAATCATGCGGCGCCAGCGGCTTGGCGTAGGCCTCGGCAAGGACTGCGATCTTGCGTCCCTCGGTAAGCCCGCCGCACCAGGCGAGATCGAGCATCACGAAGTCCACCGCATCCGCCGCCAGCAGATCGCGGAATGGCACCGTGCCGCCCAGCGTCTCGCTGCCGCAAACCGGCACGCGTGTTTGGCGGCGCAAATCGGCCAGCGCCCGGGCATCATCCATCTTGGAAACCGGATCCTCCGCCCAAAGCACGCCGTAGTCCTCCAGCGCCCGGCAGATGCGAATAGCCGAGGTCGTGTTCCACAGGCTGTGCAACTCGGCCATCACCTCGATCGCGTCCCCGACCGCCGCACGCACCTTACGAAACGGTTCGAGACCCGCCTTGAGCTCCGGCAGCGTAATCAACTGGCCACCGCTGGCCTCGGCGTAGATATCGAACGGCCAGATCTTCATCGCGGTGAAGCCCTCTTCGAGCAAGCTCCCGGCCAATGCGCCGGCATCGCGGGTGAAGGCAATCTGATCGTCGTAAGGACCGGCCGTGTTCTCTTTTGCGCCGACGGCTCTCCTGGCCGCGCCGCTGGTGTTGTAGGCATAGCCCGCGCAGGTATTGTAGGCCCTGATCTCGCTACGGACAGCGCCCCCGAGAGCTTCATGCACCGGAATTCCATGCCGCTTGCCGGCCAGATCCCATAGCGCAATGTCCACGGCGCTGGCAGCACGGATCTCGGCACCGGTGCCATGGAATCCGAGATAGGGTGTGGTCAGGTGCCGTGAAACCGCCTCGATCCGCCGGGCATCGCGGCCGATCAGCCAGGGCGCGACCTGCTCGTGCAGCACCGCCTCAATCGCCTGAGCACCCCTGAACGACTCGCCAAGCCCGACCAGGCCATCGTCGGTTTCCAGCTCGACCCATATCAGGTTGGGACGTTCGGCAATTCGTATCGTTTGCAAGCATACGATGTTCGACATTCGGTTTTCTCTCCGGGTTGAACGCATACCGGGATAGCCAAGCCGGTCGTGATCCACATGCCGCCTGCGTACCCCGGGCCGGCCGGGGCATTTGCATCCGCGCCACCGGTTGCGCGATCGCGGCAGTCAGCGCCATCGTCCCCGACGATCCGTCCCGGGCAGGTTTCAGGCAATAGGCCGCCTTGCAAAATCTCACAACAAGGGTCTCAAAGTCGTCTCGTCCCGGTGGGCATTACTGTGATGCGGGTTCGCCAATGCGGAGTTCGAAGGACCGTGCGCTGCGGTGCCGGCCGGAGAGAACGTTTCGGCATGCGCGATTTGGCGGAACGTCCGCACCGCAAGCACGGTCGTAACGGCTTACTGCACTGCACTCTCAAATGACCGGCGGTAGACTGAAGGACTGCCCGCGGCCGACTCGATAAAAAAAGGATCAGATCATGCGGATCGCATTTCATGGTGACAACGCCGCTTCGTTCACCGCCGGCTTCGCCGCCTTGCTCGACCCGGGCGCGGAAATTTCAATCCTGCCGAATGAGATCCAGACGGCGTCAGATCACGACGCTTTCGTAACCGCAGACGTGATCATCGGGAACCGCTTCAGCGCATCGCTGCCCCGGCCCTCGCGACTGAGGTTGTTACAGTTACCGTCGGCTGGCTATGACGCCATTGATTTCGCAGCGGTGCCGCAAGGGGCCGTGGTCTGCAATTGCTTCGGCCATGAGAATGCGATCGCGGAATACGTGATGGCCGCCCTGTTGCAGCAATGCGTGCCGCTGGCGGACGCCGATCGGCGGTTACGCCGTGGCGAATGGGCCTATTGGGCAGGGGCACCGGAGCGCACGCATCGGGAAATCGGCGGCAGCACGCTGGGTTTGCTGGGTTTTGGCCATATCGGCAAGGAAGTGGCGCGGCGGGCCAAGGCGTTTGGCATGTCAGTATATGTCGCCAATCGTAGCCCGGTCGCGCCCTCCGAACGCGTTGACCGCTACTTTCCATTGGCAACGCTTCCAGCCTTCTGGAGCAGCGCCGACAGCTTTGTCATTACGATACCGCTAACACCCGACACCGCCGGGATTGTCGGGGTGGAGGCGTTCGCGGCGATGCGGAGCCACGCCGTCCTGATCAACGTCGCTCGTGGTCCCGTCGTTGACGAACATGCGCTTTACGATGCGCTGCACGACAACCGGATTGGTGGCGCCGTGATCGACACGTGGTATCAGTACCCGACAGAATCCAGGCCCAACATTGCTCCGTCGGCCCGGCCATTCGATACACTGTCAAATATATTGATGACGCCACACATGTCGGGCTGGACCGACGGAACGATCCGGCGGCGGCAGGCGGCCATGGCGGAAAACATCCGTCGGCGTATGCACGGGGAGGTCTGCGAAAACATTATCCACGGCGCGTAGCATTACCAGGAGCGGGTGCCCGGGCGCGGCCAGACCGGCCTGAACACGCCCCGGCCCCGCCGCTTTCTTCAGCAGTTTTTGCGATAGCAGCCTACCCCGAGTTCCGGCCGACCAGTGCCCGCACCGCCGCTTCGACCGTGCCCAGATCGTTCGGCAGCACGGTAAACCGCTCCTCCCGCTCGAACAGGTCGGCCATCCGAGGCGGCAGCGCCGGACGCTGCCCGGTCGCCCGCTCCATCGCATCCGGGAACTTCGCCGGATGCGCCGTCGCCATCGCCACGATCGGCACGCCGCCGCCGCACGGCAACGCCCTCGCCGCCGCAACGCCTACAGCCGTGTGCGGATCGGCCAGGTAGCCGGACGCTGCGCGCAGGCGGCGGATCTCCGCCTCGGTCCCCGGATCGTCCAGCCGGAAGCCGTGGAACAGCGTGCGGGCGCGGTGCCACACCGGATCGGCCACCGTCATCCGTCCGGTCCGGCGGAAGTCCAGCATCGTCTGGCTGGTCAGGTCCGCATCGCGGTCGAGCAGCTCGAACAGCACCCGTTCGAAGTTGGAGCTGACCTGGATGTCCATGCTGGGAGACAGAGATGGCTCCACCGGGACCATCGACATGTCGTTCGAGGCCAGGAACCGCGCCAGGATGTCGTTGCGGTTGGACCCGACGATCAGCCGCGCCACCGGCAGCCCCATCCGCCGCGCGGCCCAGGCCGCCAGGACGTTGCCGAAATTGCCGGTGGGGACGCTGAACGCCACCTCCCGGTCCGGCGCGCCCAACGCCAGGGCGGAGGCCACATAATACGGGATCTGCGCCGCGATGCGCGCCCAGTTGATGGAGTTTACCGCGGACAGCCGGACCTCCTGGCGGAAACCGGTATCGGCGAACATAGCCTTCACCAGGTCCTGGCAATCGTCGAAGGTGCCCTCGACCGCGACGTTGCCGACATTGGCCGCATGCACCGTGGTCATCTGCCGGCGCTGCACCGGGCTGGTGCGGCCATGCGGATGCAGGATCATGATATCGACCCGGTCCCGGCCCGCGCAGGCCTCGATCGCGGCCGAACCGGTATCGCCGGAGGTTGCGCCGACGATCGTCACCCGCTTGTCGCGCCGGGTCAGGACATAGTCGAACAGGCGCCCCAGCACCTGCATCGCCATGTCCTTGAATGCCAGCGTCGGGCCGTGGAACAGCTCCTGCACGAACAAGCCGGTTTCCAGTTGCACCAGCGGCGCGATCGCCGGGTGGCCGAAGCCGGCATAGGAGTCATGGCAGATCGTCCGCAGCACCTCGAATGGGATCGACGTGCCCAGGAAGGGCTGCATCACCCGAGCGGCCAGTTCCGCATACGGCAGCCCGCGCAACGCGCGCAGATCAGCCGGGGAGAGATGCGGCCAGGATTCCGGCATGAACAGGCCGCCATCCTCGGCCAGGCCAGCCAGCAGGACATCGGCGAAATCGCGAGCGGGCGCCTGCCCGCGGGTGGAGATATAGCGCATGCGCCGCCTTCTATGCCGTCACAGCCGCTGCGACCAGATCGCCGTGGCCTGATCCATCGCATGATCCGGATTTTCCGCCCGGCCCATCGCCAGAAGCGCGAGCGCGACGGTGGCGCGAACAGTGGCCAGCGGCGTCTCGGGAACCGTTTCGCCGCGCCAGACAGCGGCAAACGAGTCCGGGGTATCGGCGGCAGCCGGGTGCGGCGTCAGCCCGTCGATCGCCGGCAACGCGAGCTCGGCACGGCCCGCTGTCCGGTCCCAGACCGAGGCGGTCGCCGGCTTCAGCGGCACCCGCTCCGCCTCTCCGCCGCCGCCCTTCAGCACCAGCAGGCGGGGACGGCCCATGCGCTCGGCGACACCGAGGTGGACGTCGATATACGGCGGGTGGAACACGCCATCGACCCCGAACGGCGCATCCGCCGGGTTCAGCAGCCGGGCGGCGGTGTTGACCGGGGAGCGCAGCCCGAACAGCCGGCGCATCTCCAGCAGGCGATCCAGCTCCGGCGCCATGGCCTGGAGCGGCAGGTAGGCGAAGCGGCTGGTTTGCAGGGCGGATTGCATGCCGGAAGCCGGCTGCAAGCCGATGGCCGCCATGCCCTCCGCCACGCTGATGCCGGAGGAAAAGTCGTTCGAGCCATGCATCAGCACCCTGACCCCCGACCGGGCCAGGGCCAGCGCCGACAGCAGGAACCATGGCGCCCCCCGCGTCCGTCCGGCCCCGTAGGACGGCCAGTCGAGGTCCACGTTCAGCTCCGGTTGTCCCAAACCGGAATGGGCGCGGACCGCCTGGACCATGCCGGTGATTTCCTCAGCATCCTCGCCGCGGAACCGCAGCAGCATCAGGAATGCGCCAACCTGATGCGGTTCGGCGTCGCCGCGGAGGATCATGCCGAAAGCGGTCCGGGCCTCCTCCCGGGTCAGCGCGCGCGAGCGGCCCGGGCCGCGGCCGAGGGTGGCGACGAAGGGGGCGAAGGCGGTGTGGGTGTCTGTCATACCCGGACTATAATGCGGCTTGCGGCTCCCGGTCGCGCAGCAATGCTCGAATATCCGGCAGATGTTCGCTGCCCCAGAACATCTCGCCGTCCAGGATGAAGGTCGGGACGCCGAAGACGCCGTCGGCTTCGGCCGCCCGGCTGATGGACTCCACTTCGGCGAGGCCGTCTGGCAGGAACGCCTCGAACCCGCCGGCGCCAGCCTCCGACAGGACATCGGCAAGCGCAGAGGTGTCCTCGATATCCAGGTCGCGCTGCCAGAAGCGTTCGAAGACCGCGTCGTGGTAGCGGCGGAATACGTCCGGGCCGTGGCGTTGGGCGAATAGCATGCCGGCGGCGGCGCTGCGCGAATCCCAAATCTTCCGTGTGCTGCGCAGGACGAGGCCCTGTTTCCGGGCCTGGCGGCGGCAGTCCATGAACATGTAGCGGATGCGCCGCCATTGGTGCGGGTTCCGGTCCGCCTCGGTGACGGCGCCGTCTTCGCTGACGGTCGCACTGCCGAGGTAGCGGGGAACGTCCAGCACATACGGTCGCCAGTCGATCTTCGCCCCGGTGTCGTCCGCCAATGCGTAAATCCGGTCCTTGGCGAGGAAGGCGTAGGGACTTTTGTAGTCGGTGTAGACGATCAGGGTGGTTGGGGGCGCCATCGCGGTAGAGATAATCCGTAAGTACGGCATTTCCATGGTGTTCGGCCGCCCCGCCTTGACTGAAATCAATGCAGGCTTTCTCGCCGGCTATAATGGCGGCGGCGTCCCTCCGTGCACGGACGGGCAATCATCGTCAGGAGACCGCCGTCGTGACATCCGCACTAACAACCCGGCGGAACGCGCTTTTTCTCGGCGCCGCTTGCGTCGCCCTGCCGCTCGTGGCCCGAGCCGGAACGCTGCCGCCGCTAACGGTCTGGAAAGACGCCAGTTGCGGCTGTTGCGGCGGCTGGGTGCGCCCCATGCAGGCGGCCGGGTTCAGCGTCACCGTGCATGACACCAGCGACATGGCGGCGATCAAGCGGCAGCGCGGCGTGCCCGATGCGCTGCAATCCTGTCACACCGCCGTCATCGACTCCTACGTCGTCGAGGGTCACGTCCCCGCCGCCGACGTCATCCGCCTCCTGGCCGATCGGCCGGAGGCGAGGGGCGTTTCGGCTCCGGGGATGCCGGCTTCGGCGCCGGGCATGGACCAGCCGGGCGAGCCGTATACCGTCGTGCTGTTTGGCACCCCGGCCGGGGATAGTGTTTACGCGACGCACTGAAGTCGCGGCGGCAGGACCCGGCTGACCCGCTCCAGCACAGCAAACGTTTGGTGCCACGCTTTCCCGCACGCTTCAGCCCTGAGCCACCGCCCGGCCAATATGCTCCGCTGTTCGTCGATAAGCGGCAGGATTGCCCGGGCCGACGGTGGCGGCGTGATCCGTGTGCGCGGCCCATCGAACGTCATTATGAACCTCCCGGTCGGCCGGAAGCCCTGCGCCAGCGTCTCGCCATCCAACTCCCGGTATATCCCACGGCATCGTCCGCCTGCCGGTCCGGTTGCCGCAGCGGATCGTCCGACGGCACGCAATACAGAATGTGCACTGCCACGTTGACGGCCGCACTCTCGGCCAGGGCTTCGCCCTTGCTCAAAAGCTGCTGAGCCAGGATGGTATCGCTTGTCAAGCGCAATAAAATTAAGTAAAAAAGAAGAACATACAAGGTTATGCATTTGCTGAGGCGATGAGTTGATTGACCATGCCGCAAGACCCTGCATCAAGGAACTGAACGTTTCAGCGGCTTTGTCGCCCTGGCCGCGGACTGCCAGGTCAGCCAGGAATGGCTCCGCACAGGCGCCGACCGCGCCAGGCCGGTTGCATCGGGCCGCCGCCATCCCCCAATATCCGTCCGCAGGAGACACCATGAACGAGGACCTGACCAACCGCATTCTGGCAACACTGGATCGGCTCGAAGCCGGTCAGGGGAGCATGCGCGACGATCTGATCCGGCTCGAAGCCGGTCAGGGGAGCATGCGCGACGATCTGATCCGGCTCGAAGCCGGTCAGGGGAGCATGCGCGACGATTTGATCCGGCTTGAAGGCAAGCAGGATGGCCTCCGCGAGGAGTTGTTCAAGACGCGTGCCGACATCATGGAGCGCATCGACCGTTTGCAAAACGCCGTCACGGCCATCCAGGATGATATCGCGGTGAACATGGGCGCGGTCGATTCCGCCCGCCAAGCCAACGACAACACCCGCGAGGACCTGAAGCAGATGCGCGAGCAGATGTCCGTCATGTGGCGTCAGTTGAAGGCCGTCCAGGTCCGCGTTGACGAGATTTCCGGAAGGCATTGACGCCGGAGCCCGCGGGCCCCGGCGCAGCGCTCCTTCAAACCCCCGCCGGCGCCGCCAGCAGCACCCGGTTGACCCGCTCCAGCGCCGCGAACGTCTGCCGCCACGCCATTACGAATGCCTCCGCCTTGATCCCCCGCGCCGCCAGCACCGCCGCGATCTGAGCCACATTCCGCTGCCCGTCGATCAGCGGCAGGATCGCCGAGGCCAGCGGCGGCAGCGTCACCGGTATCCGCAGCCCATCGAACGTCACGATCAGCGTCCCGTCCGGTCGAATCCCCTTCACCAGCGTCTCGCCATCCATTTCCCGGTAGACCGGCACGGCATCCCCCGCATCCGGGTCCGGCTGTCGCACCGGGTCATCCGAGCGCACGCAATACAGGATGTGCACCGCCATGTTGCCGGCCAGGCTCTCGGCCAGAGCGGCCCGCTCGGTCACATCCATCCCCTCCAGCCGCGCCCGCAGCTTCGGGTCCGGCAGCATTGGTGCTGGATCATACCGTATCGGCTCCACCCAGCAGGTCACCCGCAGCCCCGCCCCGCCCAGCAGGTCCTCCAGTTGCGGCACGGTGAAGTAACGGTCACGCGGATTCAGCAGGAGATCGTACAGCCCGGCATCGCCGCCATTGATATGATCGTCGAAATACCGGTTGTGGCGCAGCCATTGCGTCTCCGGCAGGTGCTTCATTACCCGCCGCGCGATGTCCAGGCGCTGCTGGGGCGGCTGCCACGGCGGCGCCAGCCGGCGCATCACGTCCTGCATCATGTACACGCCCGTCCGCCCATGCGGCGCATACACCATCAGCCCCATCCCGCCGCCCGGCGCCAGCACCGACAGCAGCGCCCGCACCCCCTCCGCCGGGTCCGGCAGATGATGCAGCACGCCGCAGCAATCGATGTAGTCGAACGGCCCCAAACCCGATCGGGGCAGGTCGAGCAGCGACCGCTGATCCCAGACAATGTTCGCAAGACCCCGGACCTCGGCCCGCCCGCGGGCGGTGGCCAGCGCGGCGGCGGAGCGATCCAGCCACGTAACCGTCCCCGGCCGCCCGAGCCGCGTCATCTGTTGCGATAGCATGATAGTTGCATCGCCGGTGCCGCCTCCGGCGATCAGCACGCGCAACGGCTCGCTGGCGGGGCGGGCGGCACCGAACACCCAGTGGTCGATCTCCCTTATATGGCTCGGGCTGCCGACGATCAGCCGCTTCGCCTCGTCGCGCGGATCGCGTTTCGGATAGGGATACGCCTCGTACTGTTCGGCGAGGTGCTGATCGATTGCATCTGTCATGCCCCTCGCATAGACCGCCCGCATGGTTGAAGCCAGATCACGCGGCTATTTTGGCATCGGTGCCGAGGGCATCTCGAAATCCGCCAACGTGGGCGCGCTGCTGCGGACCGGGCACGCCTTCGGCGCGGCGTTCTGCTTCACCATCGGCACCGGCTGGGACGCCCGCGCCGGGCGCACCGCCGACACCGCGGATACGCCGCTGCATGTGCCGATGTGGCGCTACGCATCGGTCGGGGAACTGTCCCTGCCGCGCGGCTGTGTGCTTGTCGGCATCGAACGGGTGGATGACGCGGTCGATCTGCCCTCCTTCCGCCACCCGCTGAACGCCGCCTATGTCCTCGGGCCGGAGCGCGCCGGCCTGTCTGACGCGCTGCTGTCCCGTTGCGACCACGTGGTGAAAATTCCGACCCGGTTCTCGCTGAACCTGGCGGTGGCCGGCGCCCTGGTGCTGTATGACCGCCTGCTCCAGCACGGCCGCTTCGCCGAGCGTCCCGTCGGCTCGCGCGGGCCGATCGGCAAGTTGGAGGCGACGGGGCATGGGCCGCCGCGGTTCAGACGGACCATTCCGGACTGGCTGGCGCAGCCTGACACGAACGCGAAGAAGCCATGAGCGCGTAACGCTTGTTTGGCGCCGGAGCCGGCACTATTGCTGCGCCGCATGATCAGACATCTGCTGTGGATTCCCGCCCTTCTGCTGGTTCTGGCTCCGCCCGCCTCGGCTGAGACCAAAAAATCGGCCCCCTCGCATCCGGCCGCCGCCGGCCCCAAGTCTATCGGCAAGTTCGATGACTGGACCGCGGCGACGCATCAGGAGGGAGGGCAGACCGTGTGCTACGCATTCACCCGTGTCCAAAGCTCGTCCCCTGTCCTGCCGGGTCGCGGGTCGGTCATCCTGACCGTGACCGAACGCGCCTCCGGCCGCGATGCTGTGGCGATCGAGGCGGGGTTCACCTACGCTCCGAACGCGGCGGTGACGGTGCAGGTGGAACAGGCGGGGCTGGATTTTTATACCGCCCAACGGGCTGCGTTCGCCCGTGACGGGAAGGCGGCGGTGGCGGCGTTGCACAAAGGCGGCCGGGCCATCGCGCGCTCCCCCGGCCCCAAGGAGGTCTCGGTGACGGATACGTTCAGCCTGAAGGGCTTCGGCCCGGCCTATGCGGCCATCGTCAAGGCGTGCCCCGCGAAGTGAGCGAGCTCTCGGCCCGCGAAATGAGCGGCCTTTCGGCCGCGGACCGCGACCGCATCCTGGCAAAGTCGGCGCTGTTCGACCCCCCCGCGGCGGCGCTGCCGGACGGGCGGCGGGAACTCGTCGGCATGGACCGCGCCGAACTGGGCGTGGAGATGGCCGCCATCGGCGAGCCGGCGTTTCGGGTCAAGCAGTTGTGGCACTGGATCTACCACCAGGGTGTCACCGATTTCAGCCGCATGTCTTCGATCGCCAAGCCGTTGCAGGCGAAGCTGGCGGAGCGGTTCCTCATCGGGCGGCCGTCCATCGCGACGGAGCAGACCAGCAGCGACGAGACCCGCAAATGGCTGTTCCGCTTCCGCGACGGGCAGGAGGCGGAGACGGTCTACATCCCCGATCCCGCCGAGGACCGCGGCGCCGTTTGCATCTCCTCCCAGGTCGGCTGCACCCTGTCGTGCCGGTTCTGCCATACCGGGACCCAGACTCTGGTGCGCAACCTGGGCGCCGCGGAGATCGTCGGGCAGTTCATGGCGGCGCGGGACTCGTATGGGGAGTGGCCGTCGCCGAAGGGCGAAATCCCCCGCCTGCTGTCCACCATCGTGCTGATGGGGATGGGCGAGCCGCTGTATAATTACGCCAACGTCGCCAAGGCGATGAAGATCGTCATGGATGGCGAGGGCATCGGCCTGTCGCGGCGGCGGATCACACTGTCCACCGCGGGCGTGGTGCCGATGATGGACCGGGCGGGGGCGGAGCTGGGGGTGAACCTGGCGGTGTCGCTGCATGCGGTGCGCGATGATCTGCGGGACGAGCTGGTGCCGCTGAACCGGAAGTATCCCATCCGCGAGCTGATGGCGGCGTGCCGGCGGTATCCGGGGTCCTCCAACGCCCGGCGGATTACGTTCGAGTATATCATGCTGAAGGGCGTGAACGACTCGGAGGCCGAGGCGCGGGAGCTGGTGCGGCTGATCGCCGGGCTGCCGGCGAAGGTGAACCTGATCCCGTTCAATGCCTGGCCCGGGTCGCGGTTCGAGCCGAGCGGCAAGGCGGCGCTGGAGCGGTTCGCCGGGATCGTGAACGCGGCGGGGTTTGCCTCGCCGATACGGATGCCGCGGGGGCAGGATATTCTGGCGGCTTGCGGGCAGTTGCGGACGGAGAGCCGGAGGGTGCGGGCGGGATAGGCTATTTATTTCCTGACAGGGATATTCCTGCTTTACAGCACAAATCCCAGTCCTGAAACGATCAGCATGACATTCACTGCCTTTGCAAACTGAAGGTCCGACATCCGGCTGCACAGCGCCATGCCAAGCGATGTGCCGAGAAGCGAAATTGGAATGAATGTCAGGCTGCTAAAGGGCAGTCCGGTGAGTCCCGCTGCGTGTGGCTGCGCCAGGCTGATGCCCAGAAGTGCGGCCACCTGCATGATCAGGATGAACGGCTGCAGGACGGCGCGCTGGCGCAGCCGATCCCAGCCTTTGGTGCCGATCCAGATCGAAAGTGCGGCGCTGGGAAAACCGGCTGCGCCGCCGGTGACACCGCCGAGCATGCCAATGACGACGTCCAGTGCCGGATGATGGAAGTTCAGGACCATCGGCTTGCGGAACAGCATGAATACGCCGTACGCCAGCAGGAACGCCCCGATCCCATGGGTATAAGTCCAACGATCGGCGTGCAACAGGACCCAGACGCCGCCGGCCACACCGATCGCGCCGCCGGCCAGGTAGATGCTCAGGATCCGCCAGTCGATATGGTGACGCAGTGACCATGTCATCGAGGCCTGATTGGCGATGCTGCAGACGATCATAATCTCCACAACTCTGACAGGATCATCCGAGAGATGGAACAATACGGCCCCGCAGATGGCGGAAAACGCGAAGCCGGCAATGCTGCCCAAGAATGCAGCCATTGAAATCGAAGCGATGACGGGGGCGTTATGACCATCCCGGCTGATCATAACAGCAACGTAAAGGGCGGCGGCGGCAAGGATCATTGCCCGGCGCGTGTATCTGCGGGCTGCGGACAGGCGGATGGTCTTTTGACGCGTGGGCGGCGACAGGTCCGGCGATGTTTTCGGTGCGCGAAAAATCGTTTCCATAACTGGACCTCCCGGCGTAAGGTTGGAGCGCATTAATCATTTGTTATGATTGGCGCCGGTTGCGGCGTGACGGGTGCAGTCAGCCCTTATTCTTGCGAACGCTCTGTGACTGACGTCACATCGCCCCGAGATTGACTGTAGGCCTCACCGAAAGGTCAGGACCCGGCAGCGGCCTGCTCGTTTCGTTGCCAAAGCGTCGGACGCATATAGCGGCACGGCACGCTCCAACGGTCGAGTACGGGAGGGTCCGCGCGGAGCTTCCCTTGCGAAGGGCCGAACTATCGCCAACCGCGACGTTGTCCGGGATTGCGGGGTTTACCAACAGCGCGGCTCGGTGGCTCCAACCTTCAAGCTTGCGCCCCGCCGGCAAACATCCATAAGCCTCCCGGCATGGCGCTCCCCGCCCCGGCCCGTCTGTTCCAGGACCAGCGCTTCGTCGTCATCGACAAGCCGCCTGGCCTGCCCGTGCATGCTGGACCATCGGGTGGCCCCAGCGTGGAGGATGTTTTCGCCCAGTTCTCCGGCCGCAAGGATGGCCCGTGGCTTGCCCACCGGCTCGACGCCAGCACCTCCGGCTGCCTCGTCATCGCCTTGCGCAAGGCCGCGCTGATCGCCGCCCAGGCGCTGTTCGCCTCCGGGTCAGTCCGCAAGACCTATTGGGCGGTAGTCGAAGGCGCCGTGAACGCCACGGACGGAACGGTATCCGCACCGCTGCGCAAGATCACCGACCGCACGGGGTGGCGGATGGTGGCCGACCCCGGCTCCGCTCAGCCGGCCATAACGGACTGGCGCGTGCTCGGCAACGGCGGCGGCCTCACATGGCTGGAACTCCGGCCACGGACCGGCCGCACCCACCAGATCCGCGTGCATTGCGCGATGCTCGGCACGCCGATTCTGGGAGACGAACGCTACGGCACCGGCGGCGGCGGGCTGCATCTGCTGGCGCGCGCCATCCACCTGCCGCTCGACCCACCCGTCGATGCCACCGCCCGACCGCCGCCGCACATGCTGGCGGCGCTCACGCAATGCGGGTTTGCGACCCGGAAAGTGCGATGAGTCAACGCGGCGGAACGGGAATCCAGTCGCCCAGGACCTCTTCCACGGTATATCCCGTGCCGAGGCGGCGCAGACAGGCCACCACCGTATCCGGTTCACCATACGACTCGAGCGCCCCGGCAGCGACCTGAATTGCCTTGCCTGTCCGCCGCGCCAGCAGGTCCGGCACCTCATGCCGCAACGAAGGGCTATCCTCCAGGATATCGGCGATGTCGCCACGTTCCCGCCGGACTGTGGTGACCCATCCGGCCCGCGGCTCCGTCGCAGAACTGAACTCCAGCCTGGCGAGGTGTTCAACGATCAGGGCGAGGCGGCTTGCCAGCTCCCGCCGGTCTCTTCGGGCCAATCCTTCGATCTCCTCGGCCAGATTCTCCCAGTCGATCGCCCGCAGCAACTCCGCCGAACCATCGGCGCCGTTCAAGATGGCGTCGTGGACAGCGCGCAGGGCGGCAGCCTGGCCCATGGCCCAGGCGTCAAAGTCCTGTTCATACAGACTGACTGGTATCCGATCGTCCGGCATGGCCTGCCACCTACCACAAACCGCGCGAAACCTCACTCGATGACGATCCGCGGCCCGCTCCGCGCCCCCGCCACCGCGCCCGACACCTTCTCCCACACCCGCCGCGCCAACGCGTCATACGCCTTCGCGGCATCGCTGTCGGGGGCCGAGGCCGCAATCGGCGTCCCCGCATCCGAGGCGTGCCGGATGTCCAGCAGCAGCGGGATCTCCCCCAGGAACTCCGTGCCCAGCCGCGCCGCCTCGGCCTTGGCGCCGCCATGGCCGAAGATGTCGGCGCGGTGGCCGCAGTTCGGGCAGCAGTAGAAGCTCATGTTCTCCACCAGCCCGAGCACCGGCACGTTCGTCTTCTCGAACATCCGCACCCCGCGCCGCGCGTCGATCAGCGCGATGTCCTGCGGCGTGGAGACGATCACCGCTCCGGTCAGCGCCACCCGCTGCGCCATGGTCAACTGGGCGTCCCCGGTCCCCGGCGGCATATCCACCACCAGGATGTCCAACGGCCCCCACTCGACCTGCCCCATCATCTGCTCCAGCGCGCCCATCACCATCGGGCCGCGCCAGATCATCGGGGTCTCCTCCTCCACCAGGAACCCGATGGACATGCACGACAGACCCCAGGCGGCCAGCGGAATCATCTTGTCGTTGCGCACCTCCGGCCGGTGGTTCAGCCCGAGCATGCGCGGCAGGCTGGGGCCGTAGATATCGGCATCGAGCAAGCCGACCTTGTGCCCCTGGCGGGCCAGCGATACGGCCATGTTGACCGCGACGGTGGACTTGCCGACGCCGCCCTTGCCGGAGGCCACCGCGACGATCGCCTTCACCTGCGGCAGCAGCGCCGGTTTCGGCGCCCCGTGTCCATGGCTATGCCCATGCCCGCCAGCCGGCGCCGCCGGGGCCGGCGCCTTATGCGCGGTTAGCACAACCGCGGCATTGGTTACGCCCGGCTGGCGCATGAGCAGCGCTTCCGCCTCCCGCCGCACCGGCTCCATCGCCGCCGCCCTTGCGCGGTCGGTCAACAGCGCAACCTGCACCAGGCCGCCGCGCACCTCGATGCCCTCCACCAGCCCGGCGGAGACAATATCCCGCCCGGACTCCGGGTCCTTGATCGCCTGTAAGGCCGTCCGTAGAGCGTCCGAGGAAACATCCGCCATGGTTCAATAAACCCTCATCTTGCAAAGCAGCCACGCCCGGCGGATAAAGCAGCGCGCCGCGAGCGCCTGTCTATACGATATGGCGCATAAACCCGCTCCCGCCAACGGTTCGCGCACCGGGCGGTCTTACAGGAGCCACCCTCGAACATGCCTTGGAATAACGGCGGCTCCGGTCCATGGGGCAACCCGCCAGGTTCTTCAGGCGGCGACGGCGACAAGAAGCCCCCCAACAAGCCCGTCCAGGGTCCGTGGGGCGATCCGAACAAAGCCAACGAGGATCGGCCGGGAGAAAACCGCGACCAGCGCCCCGGCGGCGGCGGTCCCTTCGGCGGCGGCCCGTTCGGCAGCGGCCCCTTCGGCGGTGGTGGTGGCGGCAGCGGTGCCGGCCCGGACATCGACAAGCTGATCGCCCAGGCGCAGGAGTTCATCCGCGGCCTGATGGGCGGTGGCCCGGGCGGCCCGCAGGGGCGTGGCACGGGTGGCAAGTGGTTCAACCGGTTTACCGGCGGCCGCGGCCTCGCCCTCATCCTGGTTGCCATCCTCGCCCTGTGGATCGGCAGCGGCTTCTATCGGGTGCAGCCCGACGAGCAAGGCGTGGTGCTGCGATTCGGCGCCTACAGCTACTGGACGCCGCCCGGCCTGCACTGGCACCTGCCCTGGCCGATCGAGGAAGTGGAACTTCCCTCCGTCACCCGCATCAACCGCACCGAAATCGGCTTCCGCTCGGCGCCCGGCGGGACGATCGAATCCGGACAGGATGCCGCCGGCCGCGACGTATTGGCGGAAAGCCTGATGCTGACCGGCGACGAGAACATCATCGACATCGACTTCACCGTGTTCTGGCGGATCAGCGACGCCTCGGCCTTCCTATTCAACACCGCCAACCCGGAAGCCCTGGTGCGCGTCGTCGCTGAAAGCTCGATGCGCGAGGTCATTGGCCGCACCCCGATCCAGCCGGCGCTGACCCAGTTGCGCGCCCAGATCGAGGCCGACGTCTTCAAGCAGACGCAGGAGATCCTCGATCGCTACCAGGCCGGCGTCGAAGTCACCCAGGTCCAGCTCCAGAAGGTCGATCCGCCCGCCGCGGTGATCGAGAGCTTCCGCGACGTGCAGCGCGCCAACACCGACGCGGAAAGAATGCGGAACGAGGCCGAGTCCTACCGCAACGACATCGTCCCCCGCGCCCGCGGCGACGCCGCCCGGATCGTGGCCGAGGGTCAGGGCGCCAAGGCCGCCTCGGTGGCGCTGGCGACCGGTGAAACCAACCGGTTCAACAACGTGCTCAAGGCCTATCAGGCGGCCAAGGACGTGACCTTGAGGCGAATGTATCTCGACACCATGCAGGATGTCATGAGCCACTCGCAGCCGCTGGTGGTGGATGACAAGCTCAGGGGCCTGGTGCCGTTCCTGCCGCTGAACGTGCCGCCGCCCGCGCCGCCGGCCGCGTTGCCTCCCGCCTCGTCCGCCAGCGTAGGAGCCAACAGATGAACCGCTTCCTGATCGCCGGCGGCGCGCTCCTGGTGGTGCTGCTGATCATCGCCAGCGCCAGCCTGTTCACCGTGTCGCAAATCGAGCAGGTGCTCGTCGTGCAGTTCGGTGAGGTCGTGCGTCCCATCGAGGATCCGGGCCTGCATGCCAAGCTGCCGGTCATCCAGAACATCATCAGCCTGGACAAGCGCCTGCTGGCGGTCGAACTGCCCGGCGAGGAAGTCATCCTGGGCGATCAGCGCCGCCTTATTGTCGATACCGTGACGGTGTTCCGCATCACCGATCCGCTGCGCTTCTATCAGGCGATCGGGCCGATCTCCGACAATATCCGCGGGCGTCTGAACTCGGTGGTGACGGGCAGTTTGCGCCGGGTCATGGGCACCAACAAGCTGCTGGACGTGCTGTCGGCGGACCGCGAGCGGATCATGACGGCGATCCGCGGCCAGGTGAACACCGAGATGCAGAACTTCGGCGTCACCATCGTCGACGTGCGCATCCGGCGGGCGGACCTGCCGCAGGAGAATACCCAGGCGATCCTGTCGCGGATGCAGTCCGAACGCCAGCGGATCGCGGCCCAGGCCCGCGCCGAGGGCGCCGAGGCGTCGCAGCGCATCAAGGCCGATGCCGAGCGAGACCGCACGGTGCTGGTGGCCGATGCCCGTGCAACCGCCGACAACCTGCGCGGCGAAGGCGAGGCTGAAGCGACCCGGATCTATGCCCAGTCATTCGGGCAGGACCCGCCGTTCTTCTCGATCTGGCGGACCTTGCAGGGCTATCACGACATCTTCGCAACGGGTTCCGCCCGGTTGGTGGTGTCGCCGGACAACGACTACCTGCGCTATCTGCAAGCCCCGCCGGCGATGCCGGCACGATAACTATAGTACCCGCATAAGCGCGAGCCGCTGCCTATGTGTCATGGCCGGGCTTGTCCCGGCCATCCACGACTTGCGGAGCCGAACCAACCAAAGTCGTGGATGGCCGGACCAAGTCCGGCCATGACACGGGGGCGGCGTCGGTGCCTCCTATCGCCCCGGATGCTGGCGCCGTTGGCCAGAGCAAGTCGGGCGTGACGGCGAGATCCCAAATTGTCGTTAATGTCTTTTGCGAGAGAAGTTGCTAGCCTGGACTCTCCGGACCATATGCGTACCACACGCCAGGAAACCTGAATCATGCGCCTGCTCCGTTCGACCGTTGCCCGTGCCGCTCTGCTCGGCGTCTCTTTTGCGATGATTATGCCGCTGCCGGTGGCGCCGCTGGTTCATCCGGCCGCGGCACGTTCGGCGCCTGACAGTTTTGCCGATTTGGCGGCCAAGCTGTTGCCGGCCGTTGTGAACGTGTCCTCGACTCAGACCGTCACCGCGAAAAACGGCGGTCCAGGAGGGCCGGGCGCAGGCCCGGAGATCCCGATGTTCCCACCCGGTTCGCCGTTCGAGCAGTTCTTCAAGGACTTCCTGAACCGCAACAAGCAGGGCCAGGGCGGACCTGACAGCCAGGCGCGGCCGGAGCGCCGGGCGCAAAGCCTCGGGTCGGGCTTCATCATTGATGCCTCCGGCCTCGTGGTGACCAACAATCACGTGATCGAGGGTGCGGACGAAGTCTCCGTCACGCTGCAGGACAACACCACCCTGAAAGCCGACATTGTTGGCCGGGACGAAAGCGGCGACATCGCGCTGCTGAAGGTGAAGTCGGACAAGCCGCTGCCGACGGTGGATTTCGGCGACTCATCGCAGTCCCGCGTTGGCGACTGGGTGCTGGCCATCGGCAACCCGTTCGGCCTGGGCGGCACGGTCACCGCGGGCATCGTCTCCGCCCGTGGGCGCGATATCCACCAGGGCCAGTATGACGACTTCATTCAGACCGACGCGGCGATCAACCGCGGCAACTCGGGCGGTCCGCTGTTCAACATGGACGGGCAGGTCATCGGCATCAACACGGCGATCTTCTCGCCCTCCGGAGGGTCCATCGGCATCGGCTTCTCCATTCCGTCCAACATGGCGAAGAACATCGTCGCTCAGTTGAAGGAATACGGTCATCCGCGGCGCGGCTGGCTGGGGGTGAAGATCCAGCAGGTGACGCCGGATATCGCCGAGAGCCTGGGGCTGAAGGATGCCTCCGGCGCGATGGTCGCCGGCATTACCGACGGTGGGCCGGCCGACAAGGCGAAGATCCGGGCAGGCGATATCATCCTGAAGTTCGACGGCCAGGACGTGAAGGAGATGCACAACCTGCCGCGCATCGTCGCCGATGCCGCGGTTGGCAAGGAGGTGCCGGTGGTGCTGTGGCGCGACGGCAAGGAAGTCACTCTGGATACAACGCTGGCGGAGCGTCCGGCGGACGCTCAGCTTGCGGCAGTTGATTCCGGCGCCAGGCCGGACGTCACGCAGCCGACGGATATCGCCGGGGTCGGCCTGAAGGTGGCGCCGCTCAGCCAGGACCTGAAGGACAAGTTCCAGCTCAGCGCCGATCAGAAGGGCGTGGTGATCACCGATGTGGCACCGAATTCTGCGGCGGCGGAGCGCGGCCTGAAGCCTGGCGACGTGATCATGGAAGTGCAGCAGAACGAAGTCGGCGCGCCGGCTGACATTCAGAAGCAGATCGATGCCGCCCGCAAGGCGGACCGGAAGAATGTGCTGATGCTGATCCAGCGCGAGGGCGGCGTGCAATACGTGCCGCTGTCGCTGTCCAAGAGCAGCGGCAAAGACAAGCAGCCGGGTTAGGCGGCGGCGACCGGGTCATGGCAGCAGACGCATAGCTTGTTGCCATCCGGATCGCGGAAATACGCGCCGTAGTAGTTGGCGTGATACTGCGGCCGTAGACCGGGTGGCCCTTCGCAACGGCCACCGTTCTCTATCGCGACTGCATAGCTGCGATCGACGGCGTCGCGGGTTGGCGCAAGCAAGGCGACCATCTGGCCGTTTCCCGGCGCCGCCGGTTCGCCGTTGTAGGGCAGGCCGATCAGCAGCAGGGGCCGGGCCACTCCCGGCTGCATCCAACCGGCCCACGACTTTTCCGGCTGCGAGAATTTCAGCGACAGCCCGAGCGTTTCAAGCACGTCGCTGTAGAACGCCAGCGCACGCCCGAAATCCGAAATCCCGATATAGACGTGTGACAGCATGGCTGGCTCCTGGCGGCGGCTTCCGTTACAACCCGGTGCATGAGTTGGTCAGCCCGGCAATACAGCAGTTTCGAGGCAGAGCGCACCCGGCCGGTCCGGGATTTGCTGAGTGCCGTACCACTGTCGGAGATTGAGCGGGCGGTCGATCTCGGCTGCGGCCCTGGTAATTCGACCGAAGTGCTCGCCGCGCTCTATCCGGGCGCCATTGTCAGCGGCGTGGACAGTTCCCCCGACATGATCGAAGCGGCCAGGAAGCGGATGCCGGGAGTCCGGTTCGAACTGGCTGACCTGAGTACCTGGGACGAGGCCGGCCCGTTCGGCGTGATCCTGGCCAACGCGGTGCTGCAATGGGTGCCCGGCCACGAAACCCTGATGCCGCGGCTTGTCGCCAGGCTGGCGCCGGGAGGCAGTTTGGCTGTGCAGATGCCGGACAATCTCGATGAACCGGCGCATCGGCTGATGCGGGACGTCGCTGCCAGCGGACCATGGGCCGAAAAGCTCTCACGCGCAGCCGGAGCGCGCACGGCCCGGGCCGGGGCGGAATACTACTATGCGCTGTTGAAGCCGCATGCGGCGCGAGTCGATGTCTGGCAAACCACCTACTACCATGTGCTGGCGGGCGGCCCGGACGCCGTGGTGGAATGGTTCAAGGGAACCGGTTTGCGGCCGTTCCTGTCGCCGCTGGATACTGACGAGGCCGCCGCTTATCTGGCGGAATACCGCGCCGGAATCGCGCTGGCCTATCCCCCGCTGCCGGATGGCTCCGTCCTGTTGCCGTTCCCGAGGTTGTTCATCGTCGCAACGCGATAGGCCGGGAAGCGGGCGGAAAGCCCATTCCCCGGCCCGAACCGTTCTACGAGGAAGCGGCGCCAGGCGCGGCGGCCACCGTACGGGCGTGGCCGGCCAGAGCCTCCCGCAGCGCTTCCTCTTTCGTATGATCGAACGATGTCCGCATCACGGTCCCGCCGATGCCCTCGAGATCGGCCAGCACCTTGTCATCCGTCATTTTGCGGATCAGCAGGAACAGTCCGGCGCCCCCGGGCGGCAGCGCCTGCGCGGCATCCTTCATGAAGTTGTCGTCGATGCCGGCATCGGCGAACGCCCCGCCGACAGCGCCGGATGCGGCGCCGAGCGCGGTGCCGACCAGCGGCATCAGGAAGATGAAGCCGATGAGGGTGCCCCAGAAAGCGCCGGACAGCGCGCCGGTCGCGGTCAGGTTGACCATCTGGTTCAGCTTGACGCGGCCCTTGGCGTCCTTCACGGCGATCACCGCATCGCCGAGTTCGATGAGGTATTCCTTTTGCAGGCCCAGGACCCGTTCGCGGACCTCTTCGGCCTTCTGCTCATTGGCGAAGGCAATAAAAACCAGGTCGCTCATTCCACTGTTCCCATCCTTGAAGTTATCATGACACAATGAAGACGTATGGAGACTTGGCAAACGTCTCGATTTGATCTTAGTCGTTGCCAGCCATACTGGTCGAGACAATACCCCGGCTTCGGCGTGATCGCGAGCGAAGCTATCGGGACAGTGATGTCAGCCGCCGGCGAACTCCGATGCCGGGTAGCCCTGCGCGAACAGCAGCGCCCGCAAGTCCGCATGATCCACCCTCGCCCGCGCTTCGGTCGCGACGATCGGCTTGGCATGGAATGCGACACCCAGTCCGGCGGCCCGGATCATATCGAGATCGTTGGCACCGTCGCCCACCGCCAACGTCGCTGACAGCTTCAGTCCCCGCTGCGCCGCCAGTTCGGTCAGCGCCGCCAGCTTGCTGTCCCGGTCGATAATTGGCTCCCCCACGATCCCGGTGAGCGCCACGCCATCGTCCATCAGTGTGTTCGACCGGTGCACATCGAAGCCGAGCTGCGCCGCCACCTTGCCGGTGAAGAAGCTGAACCCGCCTGAGATCAAGGCCGTCAGCGCGCCCTTCGCCCGCATCGTCGCAACCAGCTCCCGCGCCCCGGGCGTCAATTCGATGCGCGCCCACGTCCTCTCCAGCGCGTCGAGGTTCAGGCCCTTCAACATCGACACGCGTTCCCGCAGCGCCTCCTTGAAATCGAGTTCACCGCGCATGGCACGCGCGGTGATGGCGGCGATCTTCTCGCCGATACCGGCGAAACCGGCGAGTTCGTCCAGCGTCTCGCCGGTGACGATGGTGCTGTCCATGTCGGCCACCAGCAGCGCTTTGCGCCGCGCCCTGGTCTTCACCGTGATCGCGTCTATCGGCCGCCCCTCCAGCGCGGCGCGCAGCAGCTCCGGCGTGGGCGGCGTTGACAGCGGGATATCCACGGCCTCTCCGGGGGAAAGGATCACCGGCGGCGCACCGCGCAGGGCGTTGCGGATTTGATTGATGATGGCGGGGGTGAGGGTGATAGCGTCGCGCCGGGCGACGATGGTCGTTACGTAGTTCATGGCGGCCCGGAACCTGACAGCGGGCCGCCGGACATGCAAGTGAATGCCGAAACGGGCGCGGTGGATCATGAGGTAAATATCCTCATTATCCGCTTGCCTCTTGTTGGCCGGTGCGCTATATGATCCCGGCGGCAAGATTCAGCCATGACGTTAACCGATTGTTCAGTCTCTTGCTCTAAGGCGGCAGCTTTCCGCCGGAGCAGGGTCGCATGTGGGACACGCCATGGTCGCGAACGTCGGATCGCAGGTTCCAGCCACGAATCGGCAGGGACTTCGAACTTGAGGACGCCTACGTCATCGACGCCACGGCGCGCGGATTTCTATCCCGCACGATCGCCATAGGCGTCGGAGGCGCGGTGGCTGTCACAGGCGTCTATGGCCTGGCAACCGGCAGCTACCTAGCTGTGGAGGTTGTCTGGGCGGTGGCCGGTCCGATGCTTGGCGCGCTGGTGACGCATTACTTCGGCTCTACGGGAAAGGATTCGCGATGAGTGGCCTGACATTCACCTCCGCCGGGGCCTCTCAGGCGGACGACCGCGCGGACGCCAGGCTGAAGGCGCCGAAGAACCGGGTTCAGTTCGATCTGGCGCCGCGGTCGATGGAACGCCTGAACGTATTGAAGCTGAAAACCGAAGCCGCGTCGTATGCCGAAGTCGTCAAGAACGCCTTGCGCCTGTATGAAGCGCTCATTGAAGAAACCGAAAACGGCAAGCAGTTCTTCGTGCGCGACGAAGCCGGTGCGATGACGCCGTATCGCCTGTTCCTCTGACCGCGATGGCCGATTGGCCCGGCGCGCTGCTGGTCGCGGGGCCGACGGCCAGCGGCAAGTCCGCCCTGGCGCTGGAGATCGCTCAGCACCTGGGCGGTACCGTCATCAATACCGATTCCATGCAGGTGTACCGGGAGCTCCGCGTTCTTACGGCGCGGCCGACTGCGGCTGAGGAGACGCTTGTTCCCCACCGGCTCTACGGCATTCGTCCCGCCGCTGATGCCGGGAGCGTGGCGTGGTGGCGGGACCAGGCACTTGCCGCGATGGCTGACGCCCGGGCCGCCGGGCGGGTGCCGATACTGACCGGCGGCTCCGGCATGTACTTCGCGGCCCTGACCAATGGCATCGCCGACGTCCCGGACCCCGGGCCGGACGCTCGGGCTGAGGCGCGCGCGCTGCTGGCCGAACGCGGTCCCGCCTCGCTGCATGCCGAACTGGCCGCTGCCGATCCCGCCACCGCCTCGCGGCTGAAGCCCGAAGACAGCCAGCGAGTCGCCCGAGCCTGGGAAGTCTGGCGCGGCACCGGTCTAGGCCTGGCTGCCTGGCAGGAGCGCCGAACCCAACCAGCCCCGTGGCGCTTTTCGGGAATTCTGCTCGACCCTCCGCGCGATAGCCTGCGCGTCGCGATCGCCACGCGCTTCGACTCGATGATGCGGCAGGGCGCGCTGGACGAAGTGCGGGACTTGGTGGCGCTCAGGCTCGACCCGAGCCTGCCGGCGATGCGGGCGCATGGCGTGCCGGAGTTGTCGGCGTATCTCCGCGGCGCGTTGTCCTTGCAGGAGGCCGGGCGCCGGACGGAACTTGTCACCGGCCAATACACAAAGCGGCAGGCAACATGGTTTCGCCATCACGTGCTTGCACCCCAGACCCGCACATTTCTAATTGCTGCGCGCTTCGCGCGTTTTGAGCAATTTTCGGAAAGTGAGCGCGCCAATTTGTTCACGTTTATTGAAAATCTTGGTTGACCCCCGGTTTCATCCAGCCTAACCGTCCGCCGGCATTCAGCAACGGGAACCGGACATGGCGGCGGAATTGACTCAGTCGGGAGCAGAAATCCTTCTACGGGCCCTCAAAGACCAAGGCGTAGAGGTCATTTTCGGCTATCCCGGCGGCGCCGTATTGCCGATTTACGATGCGCTGTTCCAGCAGAACTCGATCCGCCACATCCTGGTGCGGCACGAGCAGGCGGCGGTGCATGCGGCCGAGGGCTACGCCCGCTCCACCGGCCGCACCGGCTGCGTGCTGGTCACCTCCGGCCCGGGCGCGACCAACGCGGTCACCGGGCTGGTCGATGCGCTGATGGACAGCATCCCGATCGTCTGCCTGACCGGGCAGGTGCCGACGCACCTCATCGGCAACGATGCGTTCCAGGAAGCCGACACCACGGGCATCACCCGCCCGGCGACCAAGCACAACTATCTGGTCAAGCGGCCGGAAGACCTCGCCCGCGTGGTGCACGAGGCTTTCTATGTCGCCAGCCATGGCCGCCCCGGCCCGGTCGTGATCGACCTGCCCAAGGACATCGTCATCAACAAGGCTCCGTATACAGAACCGACGGTGCAGCACCCGAGCTATCGCCCGCGCACCGAGCCGGACGCCGATCAGATCGCCAAGGCGGTGGCGCTGCTGAGGGGGGCGAAGCGGCCGGTGATCTATGCCGGCGGCGGCGTGATCAACGCCGGGCCGGAGGCGTCGGCGCTGCTGACGGAATTTGCCCGCACCACGGGCTTCCCGATCACCAACACGCTGATGGGCCTGGGCAGCTATCCGGCCAGCGATCCGCAGTTCCTCGGCATGCTCGGCATGCACGGGACGTACGAGGCTAACCTCGTGATGCATGGCTGCGACGTCATGCTGGCCATTGGGGCGCGCTTCGACGACCGGATCACCGGGCGGCTGGATGCGTTCAGCCAGGGCTCGCAAAAGATCCACATCGACATCGACGGCTCGTCGATCAACAAGAACGTCGCGGTGGACATCCCGATTGTCGCCGATGCCGGCAAGGCGCTGGCGGCGCTGCTGGCGGGTTGGAAGGCCAGTGATGCGCCGGTGGACAAGCCGGCTTTGGCGGCGTGGTGGAGGCAGATCGACGTCTGGCGGGAAAAGAAGAGCCTGAAATTCACCCAGGACATGAAGCGCGGCGGCATCATCAAGCCGCAATACGCCATCCAGCGCCTGTATGAGATCACCCGCGCCCGCAAGCAGGAGGTCTTCATCACCACTGAGGTTGGCCAGCACCAGATGTGGGCGGCGCAGCACTTCAACTTTGAAAAGCCGAACCGCTGGATGACCTCCGGCGGCCTGGGCACCATGGGCTATGGCCTGCCGGCGGCGATGGGCGTGCAGCTTGCGCATCCCGATGCGCTGGTGATCGACATCGCCGGTGAGGCCTCGATCCAGATGAACATCCAGGAGATGGGCACGCTGGCGCAGTATCGTTTGCCGGTGAAGATATTCATCCTGAACAACCAATACATGGGCATGGTGCGGCAGTGGCAGGAACTGCTGCATGGCAGCCGCTATTCCGAAACCTACTCGAATGCGCTGCCGGACTTCGTCAAGCTGGCGGAGTCCTATCATGCGACCGGCATGCGGGCGCAGTCGGTGGATGAGCTGGATGCGGTGATCCACGCCATGCTCGACTGCCCGACCGCGGTGATCGCGGATATCGCGGTGGACCAGGCGGAAAACTGCTTCCCGATGATCCCCAGCGGTGCGGCGCATAACGAGATGCTGCTGGGTCCGGAGCATGAAGCCTCCGGCGCCGGGATCACCGACGCGGGTCTTGCCCTGGTCTGATCGCGGCTTGCTCTTGCCTATCCGGGTGTGGCGGGGCATGACCCCGCCCGCGCGGTTTTTCCTTTCCCTTTGCAGTTCTGGTTCATGTAATGCCCGGCATCAGTGACACGACCCAACGTAGCGCGACCATATCGGTCCTGGTTGACAACGAGGCCGGCGTTTTGGCGCGGGTCATCGGCCTGTTTTCCGGCCGCGGTTACAACATCGACAGCCTGACCGTGGCGCCGGTGGATGACGCCGGGCGGCGCAGCCGGATCAACATCGTCACGTCGGGCACCAGCATGGTGATCGAGCAGATCAAGGCGCAGCTTGACCGGTTGGTGCCAGTGCATCGGGTAGCCGATTTGACGATGGACGGGCCGCATGTGGCGCGGGAGCTCGCGCTGGTGAAGGTGATCTGCACCGCCGAGCAACGGGTGGAGGCGCTGCAGATCGGCACGTCGTTTCGCGCCCGGGTGGTGGATACCACGCTCGGCAGCTTCGTGTTCGAACTGACCGGGGCGACCGAGAAGATCGACGCCTTTATCGAGCTGATGCGGAATCTGGGTTTGGCCGAGGTGTCCCGCAGCGGCATTGCCGCGCTCGCCCGCGGGACGCGGGTGATATAGGCTTTCCCGCCGAACCCGGCATTCGGCCGCGGGACGGGTTGGAGGAAAGGAGCGGGCGTGGCGCTGATCGAGGGTTTCCGGGTTCACAACTACCGCTCGCTGCGGGACATTACGCTTGGGCGCATCCCGTTCGAAAATGACGGCGATCCGCTTTCCCCTTTGACTGCCATAATTGGGAAGAACGGATCGGGGAAGAGCACGTTATTCGATGCGTTCGGATTTTTGGCTGACTGTCTGATCATCGGGGTAGAAGCCGCATGCGAAAAGGAGCAGCGCGGCGGTTTCGACCGCATGCGGTCTCAATTGGTTGAGGAACCAATCCGTTTCGAAGTCCGCTACCGGGAAACCCCTGACACCTCGCCCATTTCCTACAATGTATCAATCGACATTGACCTAACCGGCCGCCCCTTCGTGGCGTCAGAGGTATTCTGGCCGCAATGGGAAACGGGCGATAAAGAGCATCCTCCATTAATGCGGCTTTCGCACGGCGCCGGTTTGGTTTTGGCGGGGGACTCGGGAGAAGAAACTCAAGTCCATCTCACCGACATCCGCCACCTTGGTGTTGCAACCCTCGGCACGCTGCGCGACCATCCACGGATCGCCAACTTTCGTGACTTCTTGAAAGGCTGGTATCTTTCAAACTTCACGTCAGACGCAGCGCGCGGCCTGCCAATCGCCGGACCACAGCGCCACCTGAACTCCCGCGGCGATAACTTGGGCAACGTCGTCCAATTCATGGAGCGCGACAACAAGGAGCGCTTCCAGTCAATTTTGCACCGCATTGCCGAACGGATTCCCGGAATCAAAGAGATTAAAACAAAAGTCACCGAGGACGGTCGAGTCCTGTTGCGATTCTACGACAAGGGCTTCGTCGATCCATTTTTTGCCCAGCAGATGTCTGACGGCACGCTGAAGCTGTTCGCCTATATGCTGCTGCTTGAGGACCCTGAACCACCGCCGTTGATCTGCATCGAGGAACCTGAAAACGGGCTTTATCCCAAGCTGGTAGAAATCCTGGCGCAAGAATTCCGGGCGCACGCCACCGGGGCGAACAACGCTCCGCAGATCATCGTGACTACCCATCAGCCCTACTTCATCGACGCGCTGTCGCCCGAGGAAGTCTGGATTCTGGAAAAAGGCGCCAACGGGTTCTCCACTATTCGCCGCGCCTCCGATATCGAACTCGTTCGCAACATGGTCGCCGAAGGCCTGCCGCTGGGCGGACTGTGGTTCAGCGATTACCTTGACCCAAGATAGCGATGCACATCGAGGTTCTCACGGAAGACAGCTCCGGGAAGGCGCTGCTGGAACATCTGCTGCCGAAGCTGATCGGCCCGCTGAACGAACCGCACTACCGGCGCATCATAGACTCCGGCGGAGTCGGGCGAATTCCACCGGGCATGCGAGACGGTGACCCAAAAAAGCGTACCTTGTTGAACAAACTTCCCGCGATGCTGCGTAGTTACGGCCGCCAAGAGAATATCGACGCGGTGATCGTTGTGCTCGACGCCGACAAGAACGATTGTGGCGCTTTGCTCGCCGAACTTCAGTCTCTTGCCGAAGCCTGCGGTGCCGGCGGGAAGACCATGTTCCGGCTGGCGATCGAGGAAACCGAAGCCTGGTACTTCGGCGACCCCGACGCCTTGCATGCCGCCTACCCGAAAGCCCGAAAGGCCGCTCTCAAGCGCTACCGGCAGGATAGGGTCTGCCGCACCTGGGAGATGCTCGCCGACGCGGTCCACCCGGCCGGACTGGCCGCCCTTAGCAAACCAGGCAGCCCCCGGCCCGGCGACCTGAAACACGAATGGGCCAACCGTATCGGCCCGCTCATGAACCCCTATGCCAACCGGTCTCCAAGCTTCGGCAAGCTCCGGGACGGACTCCGCCGCCTGATCGCCGCATCCGCAATACAGCCCGGACAAACCCCGGCTGGATAAACCGCGCGGCTTGGGCCATAAGCCGCGACACTTTTTTGTCACATCGTGAAAGGTCAATAGAATGCGCGTCTACTACGATCGCGATGCCGACGTGAACCTGATCAAGGGGAAGAACGTCGCCATCATCGGATACGGCAGCCAGGGCCACGCCCATGCGCTGAACCTGAAGGACAGCGGCGTCAAGCAGCTTGCCATCGGCTTGCGGCCCGGCTCGGCCGGCGTCGCCAAGGCGGAAGGCTCCGGGCTGAAGGTCCTGGACCCGGCGGAGGCCGCAAAGTGGGCGGACGTCGTCATGATCCTCACCCCCGACGAGGGCCAGGGTGACCTCTACCGCGAGAAGATCGGCCCCAACCTGAAGCCCGGAGCGGCCCTCGCCTTCGCGCACGGCCTGAACGTGCACTTCAACCTGCTCGACCCGCGCCCGGACATCGACGTGTTCATGATCGCGCCGAAGGGCCCCGGCCACACCGTGCGCAGCGAATACCAGCGCGGCGGCGGCGTCCCCTGCCTCGTCGCGGTCGCGCAGAACCCCTCCGGCAACGCGCTGGAAGTCGCGCTGTCCTATGCCTCCGCCATCGGCGGCGGCCGCGCCGGGGTGATCGAGACGACGTTCAAGGAAGAATGCGAAACCGACCTGTTCGGCGAGCAGGTCGTGCTGTGCGGCGGCCTGGTCGAGCTGATCAAGGGCGGCTACGAGACCCTGGTGGAAGCCGGCTACGCCCCCGAAATGGCCTATTTCGAGTGCCTGCACGAAGTGAAGCTGATCGTCGACCTGATCTATGAAGGCGGCATCGCCAACATGAACTACTCGATCAGCAACACCGCGGAATACGGCGAGTATGTCTCCGGCCCGCGCATCATCACGCCTGAGACCAAGGCCGAGATGAAGCGCGTGCTGACCGATATCCAGACCGGCAAGTTCGCGCGCGACTGGATGCTGGAAAACAAGGTCAACCAGACCAGCTTCAAGGCCACCCGCCGGCACCTGTCCGAGCACCCGATCGAGCAGGTGGGCGAAAAGCTGCGCGCGATGATGCCGTGGATCAGCAAGAACGCGCTGGTCGACAAGACGAAGAACTGATCGCCGCGACCTGTTGCATCAAACTGCCATGGTCCAACCGGGCCATGGCAGTTTATGTTACGCCAACCTGATGCGCTCCGTACCCGGGATGGTTGGCGATGATCAATGCTTTTGCCTGCGACGGCGGCCATTTGCGCCGGGTGTCCGAGACCGGTGCGGCCGATGCGCTCCGTTCCGCTGCCTGGATCGATCTGGTCAGCGCCGGACCGGCCGAAGTCAAGCGCGTGCAAGAGGCGACCGGTCTGCGCATCCCGACCGAGGCGGAGGTCAGCGAGATCGAGAACTCCAGCCGCCTCGCGATCCGCGACGGCGTGCTGTATCTCAGTTTGCAGTTGGTCAACCGGGAGAATGGCGGTGCGCGCGGCGTTTCGGCTGGCCTGGTGCTGTCGCCGGAGCGGCTGATCACCGTGCGGTTTGCGCCCAACACGATCTTCGACAATTTTGCGGTCCATGCCATGAGCGGCGAAGGTCAGCAGGACAGCCCCGGACATATCCTTGTCGGCCTGCTGGAAGCGATTGTCGACCGTCAGGCCGATGCGCTGGAGGTTGTCCGCAATGATCTGGACGACCTGTCTCATACAGTCTTCTCGATGGGCATGGGCAAGGCCGGCGGCCGCAAGCAGGAGGACGCGACACTGCGGCAGACGCTGGGCGCTCTGGGGCGGATCAGCGACCTGATTTCCCACGTCCGCGACACGCAAACCGGCGCGGCCCGCATCGTTCCGTTCGTCGGCACGATGGCCGCGACCTGGCTGCCGAAGGACCTTCGGCCGCGTTTGAAGACCTTGCGGCAGGACATTGCATCGATCCAGGACTTCGAGACGCACCTGACCAACAAGCTGCAGTTCCTGCTGGATGCGACCCTGGGGTTTATCAACATCGCGCAGAACAACGTCATGAAGGTCATGGCGATAGCATCGGTCGTCGGCATTCCTCCGGTTTTGATTGCGGGGATTTATGGCATGAACTTCAAGGCCATGCCGGAGCTGGAATGGACCTATGGTTATGCCTATGGCTGGGGCCTGATCATCCTGACCACGGTGATTCCGCTGGTCGTTTTCCGCGTGAAGAAGTGGATCTGACGCGCCGGTTCGCGGCGATCACGACAGCTCCGGTAAAGCGGCGTCGGCAAAGCCAACGGCATCGATAAAACCATATTGCTGGCTGGCAATCCGGCCGATGGTCTTGGGCCGCAGCAAATACTGGCGAAGAAACATCATCCGATCCGATTCGCCAATGCAACACCATCGGCCGTTCTCATAGAAATACATGTAGCGGTAGCACGAAAGCGCTTCGGCCACCTGAAGCGCCCGCCGCAATCGATCCAGCGCAACGACATACTCATCGCCGCCGGCGACCAGGTTAAACGGGTGGAACGACAGATGCAGGAACGGTTTGGTTTGCGCCAGCAACCCGGCAATCGCAGGAATCACCAGGTATTCGGCACCTTCGATATCGATCTTCAGCAACGTGCGCGCCGAAACGCCGATGCCGCGCAGAACGGCATCCGCGTTGCGCAACTCAACCACTGCCTCCGGTGTGCCATCGACAAGGCAGCCGCGCTCGACCGTGCGGAAGATGCTGGAGCCTGAGTCCGCAGCGGCTTTTCTGTACAGTGGGACGTGTTCGTCACGATCGCCAAGGCCGAACCTGAAGAGTTTTATACGGTCTCGCAGACGATCGTTCGCGGCCACGTTTTGCGCCAGCAGATCGAAATTCGATGGGCTTGTCTCGAAGGCATGGACCGCGTTGACGCGATCCGCCGCGTAGAGGCTCATCAGCCCGACATACGCGCCGACATCGATCATTGTATCGCATGCCGGCAAGACCGCGTCGAAAAACTCCAACGTGCCGGCCTCGAACGGCGACTGGAATTCGGCCACCGCAGCGGCGACGGCAGCGTGGCTGACCACACGAAAATCCCGTTTGCGCCACGTCATGTCTTCGACGGCGCGGGGATAACCCGACTGGCCGATCATGGAACGTTCGCGAAGGATGGGGTTTGCAGCAGGGCGGCGGTCGCGGCGATCTGCCGCCCCAGCGAAAAGTTCTGCACGACATGGTCGCGCCAGCGATGCGGCCGGGCGTTCCGGATCAGCCACACCGCCTCATCGACCGTGCCGAAACGTCGTGCCGCCGGCCAGAACTCCGCCGCACCCGGATGCTCCAGCAGGGCGATGTCGCAGCCGGCGGCGGCGGCCTCGGCGATGGCGTAGCCGAAGCTTTCGTGCAGGCTGGTGTGCAACAGCACGCCGTTGCGCGCGTGCCAATCCGGCATCGCCTGTTGCGGCAACGTACCATCTATGTGGACGGAGTCCACGAGATCGAGATGCCGCGCGAGGTGGAAGAACGTTTCGGTCGCCAGTACTTCGCCGCCGTTGCCGCAGACATGCAAATGGTACCTTTCATCCTGCACGCGCAAGGCAAACAGCACCTGCAATGCCAGCACCGGGTTCTTGCGCAGCGTCATCAGTCCGCACCAGCCGATGCGGTAGGGATTCCAATCCGTCAGCGGGGAGAACCGATCCGCATCAAGTCCATTGTATATGCAATGCAGCCGCGTCGAGCGATCCACCGCCGGCGCGACATGGCGGACCCGCCGCGCCATGTCGGCGCTGACCACAATCAGGTCGTCTACCTTGTGCCACGGCGTTTGGGCCACGTGCGGCGTCTCCATTGCCTCGATCCGGTGCACGCGCACGATGACACGGCGTCCGGCAAACGCGGTCTGGGCGATCAGGCCCGGGAAAGGCGGCCAGCAGAACTCGAACCATACGGCGTCGAGCTCGGGGCGATCCGTCCAGGCCAGCGCCGCCTCAAGGTCCGCCGAACCGGACATGTGGAACGGCCGCACGTCGTATCCGGAATGAGCCGGCAGCAGCGCGATCAGATCCTGCGCGAAATGATCCAGTCCGCGGAGCAGCAGGAATGCAAGCCGCGGGCGGCGGATCGGAGACTCATCCATGGCCAATCCGCGCGTAAGCGTGGAAGTCGGCAAACGACGTATCGTCGGGGGCGCGCGGATCGAACGGGTAGGGATTCGGGACGTGCAGCACACGCTGCCAATCGGGCGCGTGTTGCGCGATCCAATCGGAAAACCGGCGATGGCGAACATGGGCGTCGGGCGTGACAGCATCGTAGTCGCTTGAGTAAATCACGACGAAACGCCGGGCATGACCAAACACCTGATGCATATACTGATGAAACGTCTTGTCTTCCACCAGATGAAATATCACATCCAGCGACAGCACCATATCGGCTGTCCCGGGGTCTTCGGTGGCGGCCAGAAAACGCTTGCCCGGGTCGCCTGAAAACCGCTCGGAACAAAGCCGGACGGCTTCGGGCGAGACATCCAGTCCAACGTAGCTGCCCGGGTAATTGGCCAGGTGAAGTTGCCGTCCGTCACCGCACCCATACTCGATGATGCTGGCGATCTCATGCCGGGCGACGATTTTGTTGACGATGTCGGCTTTGAACTGGGCCAGATGCCCCGAAGACCCGGCCCCCGAATGTCCGCCGCGACGGTAGCGCATATCCCAGTAGGCAGCCGACCACGGGACGGCGGGGGCATTGGAGGGGCGGGGTTGTTCGGCGTATGGCATACTTAAGTCTTAAGCCGGCAAAGTTAACAAATGGTTAACCGGCCCGCCGCCGCCTCAGATTACGCCATTGCGCCGCAACGCCGCCCGTTCCCCGTCGGAATAGCCCAACTCGGCCAGCACTTCGTCCGAATGCTCCCCCAAATCCGGCGCGGAACGCCGCACCCGGCAGGGCGTGTCCGACAGCTTGATGGGAAAGCCCAACATCCGGACGATCCCGTGGCCCGGATGGCCGACATTGATGACCATCTCCTGCTCGAGGATCTGAGGGTCCTTGAACACCGCCGCCACGCTGTTCACCGGCCCGCACGGCACGCCCGCCTTGTTCAGCGTCTCGATCCAGTAGGCGGAGGTATTCGCGGCCAGCTTGCCGCCGACGATGGCGTTGATCCGCGCGCGGTTGGCGACCCGCGCCATTTGCGTGGCATACAGCGGGTCGGATTTCAGCCCCGGCTCGTCCAGCGCATCCGCCAGCCGCCCGAAGAACGTATCGTCCGGCGGGGCCAGGGCGATCTCCCCGTCCCGCGTCGGGAACAGCCCGTATGGCGCGGTGATCGGATGGTCGTTGCCGCTGCGCGGCGGCGCGGCGCCGGTGGCGAAGGTGGCGGATGCGATATAGGACAGCAGGCTGACGAGGCTGTTGGTCAGGCTGACCTCCGCCCGCTGGCCCTGCCCGGTCGCACGCGCCCGCGGCACGCACGCGGCGATGCTCAACGCCGCATACAGCCCCGCCACGAGGTCGCTTATCGGCAGGCCGGAGCGCATCGGCGGGTCATCCGGGCCGCCATTGACGCTCATGAACCCGCTCATGGCCTGGGCTATGAAATCGAACGCCGGGCGGTCGCGATACGGCCCGGTGCTGCCGAAACCGTTGATCGAGCACGTGACCAGGCTCGGCCGCAAGGCGTGCAGGCGCGCATCGTCGAACCCCATCCGCGCCAGCACCCCGGGCCGGAAGTTCTCCACCAGCACGTCGGACCGCTCGATCAGACGCGCCAGGATGGCCTTGGCCTCCGGGCGGCGCAGGTCGAGCCGCACCGACCGTTTGTTGCGGTTGAACTGGGCGAAATACCAGGACAGCCCGTCCCGGATCGTCCCGGATCGCCGGACCGAGTCGCCCTCGGGCGCCTCGATCTTGATGACGTCGGCCCCCATGTCGCCCAGCAGGGCGGTGCAGAAGGGGCCGGACAGCACACGCGTGAGATCGAGGACCGTCATCCCGGACAGCGGCATCTGAGTATTCCCGTCGTTTGTCCGGCGCAGTGTCCCACCGGACGGGGCCAGAGCAAAGATGGCGGTTATTTAATGCGATTTGGCATCGTTCGCCACGATTCGGCCGCGGCCGGGCCGCAATCGCATGGCGTTATCCCTGTCAGGCGGGGATCAGTTGCAACTTCCCCCGGCCTGAAAAGGAAACCGCCTATGACACGCATGTCTCGCCTTGCTTCCAGCGTTCTCGCCGTCAGCCTGACGGTATTGCCGGTTGCCGCGTTCGCGCAACAGGCGGCCGCCCCGGTGCAAGCCGCGGTTCCGGCCGTTCCGGCGGCCAAGACTGCGGTCGCCGCACTGCCAAACACCGCGACGGAGACCAAGGCGCCGAAGACCGCCACTACTGATGTCAAGACGCCGCCGATTGGTAAGACGGTAACCGGCGTGAAGCCGCTGACCGCCGGCCCGGCCACGCCCGCTCATACCGTGCCGGCCAAACCGGCGGATACCAACAAGTTCTGACGTCACGCGACGGATTTCCATTGGCTTCCGGCAACGTTATCGCTGCGCCGGAAGCCGGTGGAGGCGTGCACATGTTGTAGATCTACAACACGAACCCGCCCCGGCGTTTCCGTTCCGGTTTCAGACCGACCGCACGGCACCGCCGTTTGTTAAAATTTCAACATGAAAATGCCACCCTACAGACAATGAATCGATACCGGGGGTCAATTGAAATCTATCGTCAATCCCGGTTATGCCCGAGAAATCTGATGTTAGTTGGCAGTTATGAAATGTTTTGCTAGACCGCATCGACTTTGGCTATCATGAGGTTTGGCAATGAGTATCCGCAAGCTATCCGATCGCGCTATCGTTGCGCTTTGCGCCACAGTTCTCGGGGGAACGGTCCTGGCGGGCGGCGCGCATGCCGCGGCAATCCTCACATTCGGGCAATCCGGAAACGGCAACGTCATCACCGGCACCCAGACCGGATCCAGCACCACGATTGCCGCGATCGACGCCCCCGTAACGATCTCGCAGATCGATGCGGTGCAGAGCACGCCGCTGAGCGGGTTCCTCGATATGAATCTGACCAGCACCTCCGGCGCGGTCCCGGTCGCGGACAATCTGCAGCAACACTTCAGCGGTTCGTTCAGCATCACCTCCGGCGCGGGCGGCGGCGGCACCAACTACCTCAGCGGCACGCTGATCGACGTCGCCTTCGGCTCGGGATCGGAGTTCAACCTGAGTGCGTCGACCCCGCCAATCGGCAGCGTGATCTTCACCTCCGGCGTCATCACCCCGGCCGATCTGACAGGCGACCTCGGCGCCGGGTTTTCCTTCGCCAATGTCACGGATCCACTGAGCATCGTCGACGGTACCTTCGCGTCGTTCACATCCAGCGTCAGCGGCACGTTTTCGGCCAATATATCGGCGATTGCGGAGCCGGCGAGCCTGGCACTGCTCGGCGCGGGCGTGTTCGGCATGGGCCTGTTGCGCCGCCGCCGCGCCTGACGCGACAGGCGTCGGGACCCGGCGCCAAGGGCAAATAATTTCGTTGACATCAGACGGTCACCGGGCGCAGTCTTCCTCTTGCAACAACGCAGGAGGGTGCAACAGAGCATGACTCCACCTGAAATAACCGAAGTTGCCGACCGCTGTGGCATCGGCAATTAGTCAGAATAGTCCACTCTATGCTTAGCCCTTAGTGCTGAGCGCGAAGCAGGACTTCGCAAACCCGACCCCCGTTAACGCCTCCGGCGTTCGGGGGTCTTTGCTTAAGTCCTTCCACCCTCCTCAGTAACGATGCGCGCTCGCCGGTCGGCGATCCGCTATCCCCGCGCCCGCATCAGCCGCGCCTTGTCCCGCGCCCAATCCCTGTCGGCGATGTAGGACCGCTTATCCTGCTTCTGCCGCCCCTCGCCGACGCCCAGGGTCACTTTCGCGCGGCCCTGGTCGTTGAAGTGGATGTCCAGCGGCACCAAGGTCGCACCTTGCCGGGCCACCACACCCTGCAGTTTGACGATCTCTTTCTTCTTCAGCAGCAGCTTTCGCGGGGCGCGCGGCTCGAACCGGGACAGCACGCCGCCCTGGTATTCGGGGATATAGGCGTTGAACAGCCACATCTCGCCTTCCCGCTCGCCCGCCCAGGCCTCGTTCAAGGTCGCGCGGCCGAGGCGGAGCGACTTGACCTCCGGCCCCTTCAGCACGAGGCCGGCCTCCACCGTGTCCTTGATGGCATAGTCGAACCGCGCCTTGCGGTTTTGTGCCGCCATGCCGTGGGAGATCAGGCCCTTTTTCTTTTTCGCTTCAGCCATGGTGTTTCAACGCAGGTGCGGCCTCAAAGGCGTGGATGGTGCGCCTGCGCGCACCATGACGATTCCGTTGGCTTGCGCCATCGGAATCGTCAGTTCAGCAACCCGACCTCGGTCATCGCCGCCTTCACCCGTTCCCGCGTCGGTCCCGCCAACGGGGCGAGGGGCAGCCGGCATCGCTCCGAGGTCTTGCCCAGCAGAGACGCGGCGTATTTCACCGGTCCCGGGCTGGTTTCGGCGAACAAGGCATCGTGCAGCGGCACCAGACGGTTCTGGATTGCCATCGCGTCCTTGAAGCGGCCCTCGGCCCAGGCGGTCTGCATCTCGCTGACCAGGCGCGGCGCGACGTTCCCGGTCACGCTGATGCAGCCGACGCCGCCGACGGCGTTGAACGCCAGGGCGGTATGGTCCTCACCGGACAACTGCACGAACGACTCGCCGCAGATGCGCCGCGTATGCAGCGGACGGGTCAGGTTCGCGGTCGCGTCCTTTACCCCGATGATGTTCCGGTGCTTCGCCAGCCGCGCCATCGTCTCAACGCTCATGTCCACCACGCTGCGCGGCGGGATGTTGTAGATGATGATGGGCAGGTTCACCGCGTCGGCGATGGCGGAGTAGTGCAGGAACAGACCCTCCTGCGTCGGCTTGTTGTAGTATGGAGTCACGACAAGCGCCGCATCCGCGCCGGCTTCCTTGGCGTGGCGGGTCAGCGCGATGGCTTCCTCGGTGCTGTTCGACCCCGCCCCGGCGATCACCGGGACGCGGCCTTTGGCGACCTCGATGGCGATCTCCACCACCCGCCGATGCTCGTCATGCGACAGGGTCGGGCTTTCGCCGGTGGTGCCAACAGGAACCAACCCATGGGTGCCTTCCTTGATCTGCCACTCCACGAACTCGGCGAAGGCTTTCTCATCGACGGAGCCATCGTCCCGCATGGGCGTGATCAACGCGACGAGCGATCCTGAAAACATGTACCCTCTCCCGGCCGGGCTTTGCAGAAAGGCGGGAAGCTAGGCTCGCGACGGATGCGCTGCAAGGCCGGGCTTGCTAGAAGGAGTCATGTCTGTTCCGATTCGCATTGTTCTAGTCGGTCTGGCGCTTGTGCTGGCGGCGCCAAGCCGTGCGCAGGATGCCGGACCGAACCCCTTGGCGGCCGTCCGCGCCAACCGCTGGATGGATGCGCAGGCCGCGGCCGCCCGGTTCGCCGATCCGGTGGCGGAGAAGCTGGTGTTGTATATGCGGCTGCGGTCGCCGGGCGCGGCGACGGCCGAGGAAATCGCCGGCTTCATGCAGCGCAATCCCGACTGGCCCGCGCAGGCGATGCTGGAACGCCGCCGCCAGGAAGCCGTCGCTTCGGATCCCGACGATGCCGCGGTGCTGGCGCAATGCGCCGAACCGCCGCCGACTTTGGCGGGCGCGATGCTGCGTTGCGCGGAGGCGCTGGCCAATGCCGGCCGTACAGCGGATGCCAACGCGCTGGCGCTCAAGGCCTGGATCAACGCCATCGACGATTCGGGCACCGAAGCGGCGTTCCAGCGCCGTTGGGGTGGCGTCGCCTCGGCGGATGACGAATGGGCGCGCTTCCAGCGTCTCGCCTGGAGCAACGATCAGGCCGCCGCCCGGCAGATCACGCGGCTCGATTCGAATCATCACAAGGCTGCCGAGGCGCGCCTCGCCGCCCGCCGCGACGACCCGCAGACCGAGCCGCTGGTTGCCGTGCTGCCGGCTGCACTCCAGACGGATCCGGGTCTCACCCTCGACCGCGCGCGGGCGCTTCGGCATGCGGATCAGATCCAGGACGCGGTAACGTTGTGGGTCAAGCAGGGTGAGGCGGCGCAGCGCGCGGCGCCGGAGCACCTGACGGCGTTCTGGACCGAGCGCAACCTGCTGGCGCGGCGGCTGCTGCACGACGGCGACCCGAAGAACGCCTATGTCATCGCCGCCGCGCACGGACAGTCGGCGCCGGAGCAGAAGGCCGATGGCGACTTCCTTGCCGGCTTCATCGCGCTGCGGATGTTGAACGATCCGGCGCGTGCCGTGCCGCATTTCAAGGCGCTGGCCGACTCTCCTGCCGCAATCACCAGGGCGCGGGCGCATTACTGGCTCGGGCGTGCGGCCGCGGCGGCAGGGAGCGATCCGAAGCCGGAATTCGCCAAGGCCGCGGCCTGGCCGACGACATTCTATGGCCAGCTCGCCGCTCTGGCGTCGGGCGAAAGCCAGGCGGCGCTGGTGGCCCGAATCAAGTGGATGCGCGATCCGGGCTGGACACCGGAAGCCGCCATCGCCTTCACCGAGCACGAGGTCGTCCGCGCCACCGCCTGGCTGATCGCCTGGGGCGACTATGCGCGGGCGCGGATTTTCCTGACCCGGGCGGATGAACTCTCGCCGATCGTGGCGGAGCGGGCTTTGGCGGCGACGTTCGCGTTGCGCGCCGGGATGCCGGATGGCGCGGTGTTCGTCGCCCGGCGCATGGGGCGGGACGGCATCGCCTTGCCGGACGCCGGCTGGCCGGCGCCGTTCGATCCCGTCGGGCCGCCCGATCCGGCCTTCTCCCTGGGCATCATGCGGCAGGAGAGCAGCTTCGATGTCGGCGCCGTCAGTTCCTCCGGCGCACGCGGACTCATGCAGTTGATGCCACCAACAGCGGAGAGTGTGGCAAAACAGCTGGGTATCCCGGCATCGGTGTCTGCGTTGACCTCCGATGCCAGTCACAACATCCGCCTTGGCACGGCGTATTTGCAGGAGGTTCTGACGCGCTTCGATGGCAACTTGCCGCTGGCCGCCGCCGCCTACAACGCCGGACCGCATCGCGTCTCCCAGTGGATCGGCGATAACGGCGATCCGCGCACCGGCCCAATCGGCATGGTTGATTGGATCGAGTTGATCCCGGTGGCGGAGACGCGAAACTACGTGCAGCGGGTGACGGAGAACGTGGTGATGTACCGCGCCAGAAGCGGCGATACGACGCCGATACTGGCGTCCACGGCATGGACCCGCTGATCGTCCGGCTCTCGGGTTGGGATGGTTTGCCGTTGCATGTTCGCGTCTGGCCGGGCGGCGACAGCCTATGTCCGATCCTGTGCCTGCCGGGGCTGGTCCGCACCGGCGGAGACTTCGAAATGCTGGTTCCGCATATCGGAAGCGGGCGGCTGATGGTGGCGATCGACTATGCCGGGCGCGGCGATTCCGGCCGGACCCGTGCTGTGGAACGCTATGCGCCGGAGGCATGCGCGCGCGACGCGGCCGATGTATGTGCCGCCCTGCACATGCATCGGGCGGTGGTGATCGGCACCAGCTTTGGCGGGTTGTTGGCAATGGGCCTCGCCGCCATGCGGCCGGGACTGGTCCGGGCTGTCGTGCTGAATGATATCGGCCCCGATATCGGCCGGGAGGGTGCGGATTTCGTGCGCAGCTTCGTCGGCGACGATCCGGCGCTGGAAAGCCTGGACGCCTGCGTCGCCTTCCTGAAGTCGTGCCTGCCGCCGCTTTCGTTACATACGGAAGACTCATGGCGGCGGATGGCCGAGCTTACCTACCGGCGAGGCGACGACGGCCGGTTCCACTCCCTGTGGGACACCCGCATCGTCAAGCTGATGCACCGCCCGCCACCCGACCTGTGGCCGTTATTCGGCGCGCTGCACCACGCGCCGATCCTGCTGGCGCGGGGCGCGGTCAGTAACATCCTGCTGGCTGAAACGGTGACGCAGATGCTGGCGCGGCGGCCCGACATGCAGGTTGTCACGCTTCCGGGCATCGGCCACGCGCCGATACTGACCGAACCAGCAGCGCTGGAGGCCATTCAGGCCTTCCTCGGGCGGATCGCATGAGGATCGCGCGGCTCATAGCCGCCGGCTTTGGCTCGGGCTACTCGCCGGTGGCCGCTGGCACGGTCGCCTCAGTCGTCGCGGTGCTGGTTGGGGCGGTGCTGCTGTGGCTGTCGCCGGTTGCGCTGCCGGCGGCGGCAACCCTCGCGACGTTCGGCGGTTTCATCGCGGTGCAGCGAGCGGACGTCGTTGGCGACCCCGGCTGGGTGGTGATCGACGAGTTCGCCGGGCAATGGATCGCAATGCTGGCTTTGGGCCGCCCGAGCAGCTCCGGCCTGCTTGGCGCATTCATCCTGTTCCGGCTGTTCGACATCGCCAAACCCGGTCCGGTTGGCTGGGCGGACCGCCAACACGGCGCGTTCGGCATCATGGCGGACGACGTGATCGCAGGCGCTATCGCCGCCCTGATCCTGGCAACTATACGAATCTTATGGCCCGACTTGTTATTGTAACAGCATAACGGCGGTTTTTTCGCCAAAACCGGGGCTAACAGCCCGTTTGCCACTTGCGAGCCGGGGGGGTTGCGAGGTGATATATTTCAACTCTTCGGGAACGTCCCCAATGCCTCTGGAGCACATGCCACCGGTCAGGGTGCTGCCGATAGCCGAACGCCGCCAGGCGGGCCAGGCTTTGCGCAAAGTCGTCCCCCGCAGCCTGCATGCGCGCTGGACGCCACCCCGCAACCGGCGCGATCCGATCGATATCCTGATCGAGTCCGGGCGGCATCGCATCGCCAGTTTGCTGCCGATCAGGTACGATCGTATGCGGGTGTCGCCGTTTACGTTCTTCCGGGGCGCCGCGGCGATCATGGCGGCCGATTTGGCGGACACCGCGGCCACCGGGATGTGGGTGCAGGCGTCCGGCGACTGCCACCTGGCGAATTTCGGCACGTTTGCCTCGCCGGAGGGGACGCCGGTTTTCGATATCAACGACTTCGACGAAACGCTCCCGGCACCGTTCGAGTGGGATATCAAACGCCTCGCAGCGTCGTTTGCTGTCGATGCGCGATCACGCAACCTGGGCGACAAGGCCGCGACGAACCTGGCCTCGCAGGTGGTGCAGGCGTACCGCATGCACATGCAGGAACTGACGCGGCTCGATCCGCTCGAATCCTGGCGGTCGCGGGTGGACGTATCGGTCGTAGTCGGCGAAATCGCCGACGACAAGCTGCGCGACCGGGAGAGCAAGCGGCTGCAGGCCGCCGCCGAGGCCGGCAGCAAGGGCTTTCCGAAGCTGGTCGAAAAGGTCCGGGGCGCGTGGCGGATCAAGGAGAAGCCGCCGCTGATCGTCCCGCTGAGCGGCCAGCGGGACGACACGCATGAGATTGTCGCCCGTACTGCGTTTGCCTCGTATCAACTGGCCCTGCCGGAGGAGCGGCGCATCCTGCTGGATCGCTATGACCTGGCGGACGTTGCGTTCAAGGTCGTCGGTGTCGGCAGCGTCGGCACGTTCTGCGCCATCGGCCTGTATGTGACCAAAGACGACCAGACCTTGCTGCTGCAACTGAAAGAGGCCCAGACTTCCGCTCTGGCCGCGTACGCCGGCCCAAGCATCTACCGCAACCAGGGCCAGCGCGTGGTGGTCGGGCAGCGCATCATGCAGAGCGTGCCGGACGTTTTCCTGGGTTGGACGCAGGAAACCGGCGACGACCAGCACTGCTACGTCCGCCAGTTGAAGGACAGCCGCCTGGCGCTGATTGGCGCCGACCTGGCGGAAGGTGCGCTGCCGTATCATGCGACCTTGTGCGGCGTGGCCTTGGCGCGGGGGCATGCGCGATCGGGCGATGCGGCGCGCATTGCCGGGTATCTCGGCACCGGAACGGCGTTCGACTCGGCGGTGGCACGGTTCGCCCTGGAGTATGCGGCGCAGACCGAGATCGACTGGCGGCTGTTCCTGGAGGCGATCAAGGCGGGGCAGATCGAGGCGCGCGGGGCCTGACCGTCGGCCCGGGAGTCCGCCGCCCCGGCCTTATGAAGCACTAGTCCGAATGGTGTTATAGGCTTTCGCTCCACCCACGCAAAGCGGTCCAGGCGGGTTATACAAACGGCCTTGACCATATAAAAAATAACATCGATCCTGGACGGGATATAACGGACGTCGCGGGGTCAGATCATGTCTAAGCGCAAGGGCCAGCTCAGCCTTGGGGCCTTCCTGTTGTTTACCGGCCATCATGTCGCGGCGTGGCGCCTGCCCTCGGCGTCGGACAGCACGACGCTGGAGGATTTCATCGGGTTCGCGAAACTGGCCGAAGCCGCCAAGTTCGACGCCGTCTTCCTGGCCGACGGTGTTGCCACACGGCTGGACGACCATGGCGCAGCGAGTCACAAGGCGCATAACGGCACCTATCCATTCGAGCCGATTACCCTGCTTTCGGCGCTGGCCGGGCACACGTCGCGGATCGGCTTGGTGGCGACGGCGTCAACCAGCTTTTCCGATCCGTATAATCTGGCGCGGCAGTTTGCTTCTTTGGATCATCTCAGCCGCGGCCGGGCCGGTTGGAACCTGGTGACAACCGGCGACACCGGGGCGGCGCATAATTTCAGCCGCGACGCGTTGATCGCGCATGCGGACCGATACGACCGCGCCGAAGAATTTGCCGACGTCGTCACCGGACTTTGGGACAGCTGGGACGATGACGCGTTTCTGCGCGACCGGGAGCGGGGGCTTTATTTCGATCCGGACAAGGTGCGCACGTTCGATCATCGCGGCAAGCACTTCACCGTCCGGGGGCCGTTGAATATCGCCCGTTCGCCGCAGGGTCATCCCGTCGTGGTGCAGGCCGGATCGTCGGAACCCGGCAAGGAACTCGCGGCCCGCACCGCGGAGGCGATTTTCACTGCGCAACAAACGCTGGAAGACGCCGTCAACTTCTACGCCGACGTCAAAGGACGCCTCGCAAAATACGGCCGATCGGCTGATGATTTGAAGATTATGCCGGGCGTTTTCCCGGTTGTGGGACGGACGGAATCCGAAGCGCGGGAGAAATTCGAGGCGCTGCAATCGCTGATCGATCCCGTCGTCGGACTCGGCTTGCTGGCGAATCATTCCGGCGGTTTCGATTTCTCGAAGTTCCCGCTGGACGCCCCGGTCCCGGACCTGCCCGAAACCGATGGCGGCAAAAGCCGCAGGGAATTGCTGATCGCGCTGGCGCGGCGGGAGAATCTGACGATCCGGCAGCTTTATCTGCGGATCGCCGGGGCGCGCGGGCATTGGCAGCTCGTCGGTAACCCGGAACAGATTGCTGATCATCTGGAAGAACGTTTCGTCAATTACGGGGCGGATGGTTTCAATATCATGCCGCCAACGCTGCCGGGCGGTCTGACCGACTTCATCGAACTGGTACTGCCCGAATTGCGGCGCCGCGGATTATTCCGCACCGAGTACGCAGGCACCACGTTGCGCGACCATCTCGGCCTGAGGCGTCCTGCGGGGCGTTTCTCGTGTCAGGCCGCGGCGGCTGACTGAATATGGCGAAGGAAATCCGCCTGAATGCGTTCCACATGAACGCGCCTGGCCATGCGTGGCCGGGATTGTGGGCGCACCCGAACGATGCCTCCATCCGGCATCACACGCCGGATTACTGGACGCATCTGGCGAAAACTGCCGAACGTGGGTGCCACCCGGCGGCGAAGCATCGTTTTGCTTGAAACCAGGGAATAGACACCATGCCAGATCAAAGAACTATTGGCCGCCGCTTGTTGCTGCGCGCGGGCGCGTTTGCATCCGTTGTGCCGGTCGGCCTTGCGGCTTCGCGGGTATTCGCCAGCCCGGCGAGGCCGGCGTGGACGAATCCGCCGATCTGCCACGGTGGCGGGAACTACACGCCGATCGCTGATACCGTTCCGGCGGCGGGTTCGTCAGGCGGAAAGAAGCTCCGTTTCACCTGGAACCAGACCGCCTTGTGTACATCGGCCGTTCCAGTCGCCGTGGAGCAGGGCATATTCGAAAAGCACGGTCTGGACGTTGAACTGGTCAATTTCGGCGGCTCCACCGACCAGTTGCTGGAGGCTATCGGCAGCGGCAAGGCCGACGCGGGCATCGGCATGATCCTGCGCTGGCTGAAACCGTTGGAACAGGGCTTCGACGTCAAGCTGGTCGCGGGTGTGCATGGCGGATGCTCATACCTCGTGGCATCGCGCGAGGCTGGCATTACCGACATTCCCAGCCTGAAGGGCAAAACCATCGGTGTGGCGGACTTCGCTGCACCGGACAAGAACCTTTATTCGATCATTCTACAGAACCACGGCCTCGACCCCGACAAGGATGTCGAGTGGAAGCAGTATCCGCAGGAACTGATGGCGATGGCCGTGGACAAGGGCGAAATCCAGGCTTATGTGGCCGGCGACCCGAACGTTTACTACCAGGTCAGGAACAGCAACGGAAAGCTGTTCCGCGTGGCCTCCAACGCGACCAATGAATTCGCTGAACGCACATGCTGTGTGCTGGGCATTCGTGGCAGCCTGCTGCGCGATGATCCGCAAGCCGCGCTGGCGGTGACCCGCGCCATTATAGAAGCGTCACAGATCGTCAACAAGGATCAGCGCCGCGCGGTCGAAGTGTCCAGCCATTACGCGCCGAAAAGCGCCACCGTCGAGGATCTGACGGAGATGCTCAAGAGCTATCCGTATGGCGAGCAACCAGTCGGCAAGGAGTTTCAGCGGCAGGTGCTACTGTATGCCCAAGAGCTGAAGCGCGCCAAGGTTCTCAAGCCCGGTACCGATCCCGAAAAATATGTCAACCGGATCACCGCCAACCTGTTGGGGTGATCCCCAGCCACCCTTCAACGACCGCCGCACATGGTCTAGCCTGACCGCCGATGAGGAAAGGTTAGACGATGAGCGATGTTTTGGTGGCAGCCGATCGGCGGCACGTGATTCACCCGCTGCATTTCGCGGCGGAGAACGCCAACCCGAAGCTCTTCGTCTCGGCGCAAGGCAGCATTCTGCGCACCGCTGACGGGCGGGAGTATATCGACGGTCTTTCCGGACTGTGGAATGTCAATATCGGCCATGGCCGCAAGGAGCTCGCCGCGGCCGCCGCGACGCAGATCGAGACGTTGGACTATGCGTCGGCCTACTCCGGGTTCAGCAATGAACCGGCGATCCGGCTGGCGGAGAAGATCGTCAGCCTCGCCTATGACACCATGTCCGGCGTGTATTTCACCACCGGCGGGGCGGAATCGAACGAAAGCGCCTTCAAGTTCGCGCGCTATTACTGGAAGCGGCTGGGCCAGCCGGACAAGGTGAAATTCATCTCCCGCCGCTACGGCTACCACGGCGTAACGATGGCGGCGTTGAGCGCCACCAGCCTGCCCGGCTACCACAAGATGTTCGGCCCGATGGTGCCGGAGTTCCTGCAGGTCGCGCCGCCCTACCCCTATCGCTGGCCCGGCAATGGCGATGCCGGCATCGAAGCGGCGGATGCGGTGGAGGCAGCGATCATCGCGGAGGGCGCCGGGACGGTCGCCGCCGTCATCGCGGAACCCGTCATGGGGTCGGGCGGCGTCATCGTCCCGCCGGCAACCTACTGGCCCCGCCTGCGGCAGATCTGCGATCGTCATGGCGTGCTGCTGATTGCCGACGAGGTGATCACCGGCTTCGGGCGCACCGGGCAATGGTTCGGACTGAGCCATTGGGGCGTGCAGCCGGACCTGATGTCCTTCGCCAAAGGGGTCACCAGCGGATATCTGCCGCTCGGCGGCGTGATCGTCTCCAAGGCCATCCACGACGTCATCCTGGACGCTCCGGCGGACGAGAAGTTCATGCACGCCGCGACCTATTCCGGCCATCCGGTGTGCTGCGCCGTGGCGCTGGCCAATATCGCTATTCTGGAGAACGAGGGGCTGGTCGAGCGCGCCCGGGTGCAGGGCGACCGCTTCCGTGCCGCGCTGGAAACGCTGTCGGTGTTACCTGCTGTCGGCGAGGTGCGCGGCATCGGGATGCTCGCCGCGATCGAACTGGTGGAGGACAAAGGCAGCAAGACACCGGCGAAGGGCCTCGGTGCGCGGGTCGTGGCGCAGGCCGCCGAACGGGGGCTGCTGTTTCGGTTGCGGGGCGCGTCTGACGGGCCGCCGGCGAGTGGCGACACGCTGTGCTTTGCACCCCCGTTCAGCACGCCGGAGGCGACTCTGGATCGCATCGTGCAGATCGTGGGCGAGTCGATCCAGGCGGCCATGTAGGTGCGGATGCGGTTCGGCTGGCGGCGGACAAAGCGGTTGCCATATTCGGTCATGGCAACAGTCCGAATTGCGACGTACGTATTGCTGCCGATCGGCCTGATGCCGCTTCCCGCCGGCGCCGCTTCCTTGCCGCCGGTGGAATCCACCGCCGGTCTCGTGGTCTCCGCCCAACGTCTCGCGGCGGAAGCCGGCGCGGACATCCTCCGTCAGGGCGGCAACGCCATCGATGCCGCCGTCGCGGTGGGCTATGCCGAGGCGGTCGTGAACCCGTGCTGCGGCAATATCGGCGGCGGCGGCTTCCTGACCGCGCACCTGGCCGATGGCCGTGACGTCGTCGTCAACTTCCGGGAAACCGCACCCGCCGCCGCCAACCGGGACATGTATCTCGGCCCGGACGGCCAGCCGGTGCCCGGGGCCAGTCTGTTCGGGTGGAAGGCAGTGGCAGTGCCCGGCACGGTGCTCGGCCTCGACACCGCGCTTGCGGAATACGGCACCATGCCCCGGGCAACGGTCATGGCCGCCGCTATCCGCCTGGCCCGGGACGGGTTCGTGCTGACGGTTGCCGACGCCAATGTGCTGCGGTTCGGTGCCCAGCTGCTGCGGCGAAACCCGGAGGCGGCGGCGATCTTCCTGCACGCAGACGGCACGCCGCCCGGGGCCGGAGAGGTCCTCCGGCAGCCCGCCCTGGCGGCGACGCTACAGGCCATCGCAGACCACGGACCGGACGCGTTCTACGGCGGCGCAGTTCCTCAGGCGGTGGAGAAAGCCGCGCGCGACGGCGGCGGGAACGTTACCGCCGCCGATTTCGCCGCCTACCGGATCGCCAAAACCGAGCCGTTGCGGTGCACCTATCGCGGCACGGTCATCCTGTCGGCGCCGCCGCCATCCTCGGGCGGAACGACGATGTGCGAGACCCTGAACATCTTGGAAGCCTATATCCTGCACGGTCTGGGGTTTCATGCGGCCGAAGCCGTGCACCTGATGACCGAAGCATTGCGGCTGGCGTTCTTCGACCGTGCAACCTATCTCGGCGATCCGGATTTCGTCTCGATGCCGCTGCAGCGTCTGCTGTCGAAGGATTACGCGGCGCGCCTGCGCGAGCACATTGCCGATCGGGCAACCCCGTCAGCCAGCCTTGGTGCGGCGGTCGCGCCATCGGTGGAAAAGCCGGAAACGACCCACTATTCGGTCCTGGATCGGCTCGGCAACGCGGTGTCCGTCACCGCGACGATCAATGGCGCGTTCGGCGCCGGCGTGGTGGCGGCCGGCACCGGCTTCCTGCTGAACGACGAAATGGACGACTTCACCATCAAGCCTGCCGCGCCGAACCAGTTCGGACTGGTGCAAGGCGAGGGCAATGTGATCGCTCCGGGGAAGCGGCCGTTATCCTCGATGGCGCCAACCATCGTCCTGAAGGATGGGGCGGTGGAGATGGTCGCCGGCTCTCCCGGCGGCCCGAGGATCATCACCGCGACCCTGGAGGCGATCCTGAACGTCATCGACTACGGGATGAACGCGCAGGAGGCGGTGGATGCGCCCCGGCTGCATCATCAGTGGGAGCCGGATGTGCTGTATGCTGAACGGTTCGCCCTGTCGCCGGACACCAGGACGCGGCTTGAGCGGATGGGATACCGGATCGAGGAACAGCGGCCCTGGGGCGCGGTGGCGCTGATCGCGGCCGGAGCCTCGGAACCGGGCGGAGCTTCTGCTGGGCCGAAAGCCACCTATGGCGGCGCCAGCGATCCGCGCCGTCCGTCCGGGGCGGCTTTGGCGCCGTAGCATCCACCGGGCAGGCGTGGTCCTCAATCCGCTAAGATATTGGCGATCCGCCGCGTATCCTGAACGACACTTAGCGTCGCTAATGCTGTAGCGCTTCCACAAGCGCGAACCGACAGCGCATGCCGGGCCACAACAGCGGCAGGACAAGATTCGGTTGCGATATAAGTGTGACGCCACTCCATCGATCGGCCGCCCTGTCAAAAGGTCGGTCCATTTTGGCCTAGAGGTCGGGTTCCGAGTGGTGCAAATAGCTCCGTCCTGCAATAGCACCCCAGCGATGCTATTGGATTCGGACATGGGGGTGGATATGGATATCTTTCAACAATGCCTGTCTCAAATTGGTCCAAGCGCCGATGCGGCATCGAAAACGGCTTGCTTCGGAGTTCAAGCAACTATCATGGCAGCGGACATCAATGCCGCCGCGACTCATCATGCCGCTTGGTTTACGCTTATAGCGGGCATTTGCGCCCTGGGTGGGGGTGCATTCGTGCTCTTGCAGGCCAAGTTCGCCGCCGCCGCAATGCGTGAGGCCGAAGACCGTTCCAGGCGCTCAAGCATTAGGCGGCTAGCGAAGGCGTATGCCGCAGATATTAATAGTTTGCACGCTTATCTGCGAGAAAATGACCTCCTAGGAACGCTGCGGAGAAACGCAGCTGACCACTCTCGCTTTTATTTTCACCCAGGCGATCATTGGCTTCGCTCTTTCGAGCAAGACCCTTCCGCTATCGGCCTATTCGAAGAGCGCCTTAGTATTGACCTCGCAACTTATTTCGCGCTCATGCAAAATGAGCTTGGCCGCTTACGCTGGATGCACAACCTAACTGCTCCTGAAATCGGAATAATGGGCGAAGCGTCGCTCGCTCGAAACCAGACGGATACTGCCAACACGATCCAACGTCTTTTTAGGTTGACGGATGATATTCTGCAGCGACTCGAACTCGCGGTGAATCCACCAGTATGGGGGTCAGGCCTCAAAGTTTAACGGCATAGCAAATTCAGCTGGCTCCCACCGCTTTCGCCCGGTCGCATGCGACGATTAGCCAAAGATCAGATGGCATCGCGATCAGTTCATTCAGGTGTTGATATCACTGCGCGATGGACCTAAATGGGTGTTAGCCGCGGGCGCCGGGATAGAACGGCGACCGCCTCATTCGGCGCTCGGTGACCGTTGAACAACGCCAGAAGGATGCTTGCTCCGAACTTCGCGCCCCGCACCGAAAGCGTCACCCCGGAATGCGCACCACCATCGACGTGATCCCGTGCACGAAGGCGGAAAAAACCCGTTTCGGTTGCTCCACTACTTCGATGAACGGAAACCGTTGCATGATCTCCTCCCACAGGATCGTCAGTTGCAGCTCTGCGAGGCGGTTGCCGACGCAACGATGAATCCCGAAGCCGAATGACAGATGCTGCCGCGGGCGAGGCCGATCGATAATAAAACGATCCGGATTGTCGATGGCGTCGGGGTCGCGGTTGCCGGAGATGTACCACATCGCCAGCTTCTCACCGGCGCGGATGGTCTTGCCGCCAAGATCGTAATCCTCCAGCGCCGTCCGCCGCATATACGCAAGCGGCGTCTGCCAGCGGATGATCTCCGGCACCATGCCAGGGATCAGCCCGGGATTTTCCCGCAGTTTGCGATATTCGTCCGGATGCTTGTTCAGCGCCCATAATCCGCCGCTGATCGAGTTGCGGGTGGTGTCGTTGCCGCCGACGATCAGCAGCGTGCAGTTGCCCAGGAACTCCACCGGGTCCATGTCCCGGGTCGCCTCACCGTGCGCCAGCATCGAGATCAGGTCGGGCCGCAACGGCGCGTTCACCCGTTCGTTCCAGAGCTCCGTCATCGCCGCGGCCATCTTTTTCAGTTCGGTGAAGCGTTCCTCTTCCGACTTCACCAGCGCGGCCGGGTCCTTGAAGTTCGTTGTCGCAACATTCGACCAATAGGTAAGTTCGCGCCGCCGCTCGAACGGATAGTCAAACAGCGTCGCCAGCATCTGCGTCGTCAGCTCGATAGAGACGTGCTCGACCCAGTCGAAGGTTTCGTTGCGCGGCAGGCCGTCGAGGATCTTCGCCGCCCTCTGCCGTATCGTTCCCGCCATATTTGCGAGATTGCCAGGCGCCACGATGGGTGCCACGACGTTGCGCTGCACATCGTGTTTCGGCGGGTCCATGGCGATGAACATCGCCAGCTTATATTGCGTTTCCTGATCCAGCAACGTTATCCCCGATGCGGAGGAAAACACGGCTGGATTGGTCTCGACCTTCATGATGTCTTTGTATTTGGTGACAGACCAGAACGGACCAAACTGGCTCTCCGCGGTGAAATGCACCGGGTCGTCGCGCCGCAGCCGGGCGAACCAGTCGGGCCAGACGTCATCCTGGAAAAGCCGCGCATCGGATGGGTCGATCCGGTCGAGCGGGATGGTCCAGGGATCATCAAGGACAGAGATAATGACTGGCGCGTTCATGAAAACTCCCGCGGTGCGAAGCTGCTGTTGTTCTTGATAGAGAAGCTAGTGTCGCGGCCTCCCCGGGTCCAGTGCGCGGCTTTCAGTGGACAGGCCGCATCCCTGGCGTCACGCTCGCTGGCACACAGCGAAGCAGCCCCGCCATGCTCCCAGCCTACATTCTGACCGAAGCCGAAGCCCTGCTGGACGCCTGCCGCGCCAAGGGCATCATGCTGGCCACCGCCGAAAGCTGCACCGGCGGCCTGATCGCCGCCGCGCTGACCGCGATAGCCGGATCGTCCGACGTGGTGGACCGCGGCTTCATCACCTACTCCAACGAAGCCAAGAACCAGATGATCGGCGTGCCGATGCCCTTGATCGAGCGCTATGGCGCGGTCAGCGAACAGGTCGCCGCCGCCATGGCCGAGGGCGCTTTGTCCCGCTCCCGCGCCACCATTGCGGTTTCGGTCACCGGCATCGCCGGCCCGGGCGGCGGCAGCGCGGAAAAACCTGTCGGCCTGGTCTGGTTCGGCCTCGCCCGCACCCGGGTGCCGGTGCACGCCGAAAGCCGCGTTTTCCCCGGCGACCGCAGCGAAATCCGCGCCGCGACGGTGGAGCATGCCTTCAGGCTGATCCGGGCAGCGCTGTGATTCCGGCCGCGCTGCTGAGCATCGACCCGCTGACCGCGCTCGGAGTCCTGGGCGCCACCGCCGCGACCGATGCCGTGTATGTGATGTTCTCCTCCGCCATCGTCGCGCGCAAGCGCATCGCTGCCGCGAACTGGAGCAGCATCTGGTATCTGCTCTCGTCGTTTGCGGTCATCAGCTACACGCAGAACTGGGTCTATGTCCTGTTCGCCGCCGTGGGGTCCTGGGTGGGTGCGTTCGCGTCGATGACCTTTCTGCATCGCGGCCGAACGTAGCGGAAGCGCCCGGCATCCCTATGTCAGTCCAAGAAGGAGGACTTAACCATGCAAGCAATCCTGAACGACCACGTCATCGCCGACAGCAACGACATCGTGCAGAACGGTGGCTATGCGTACTTTCCGGCGGATGCCACGCGCCGCGAGGTGTTGGAGAAGGCTCCGAAAACAGCGTCCGACCGCGCCTGTCCGCACGGCGTGCAATTCTACGACGCGGTGATCGACGGTCACCGCTACGAGCGCTCCGCCTGGGTCTATGAGTCTCCGCGCCCGAGCATGGCGGCCGTCGGCGGCCGCTTCGGCTTCTGGCACGACGTCAAAGTCGCCTGACCCGGGGAACCCGGTTCGGCTCCGGGCGCTTTCGGAACGTTCCCAACACAAGGCCACGCCCCTGAACGCTTCGAAACGCCCGAGCCAACCCGGCCCCCAACCGGGGGCTTCCAAGAGATCCCTGCGCGGACTCGACGGCATCAACCTGCTAATTGCCGACGTCCGGGATGGCGTCGGTCCCTATCTGTCGGTCTTCCTGAAGGGTTCCCAACATTGGGATTCCGGGGCCATCGGTTTGGCGATGGGAGCGTCCTCCATCGCAGCCGCGATTTGCCAGATTCCAGCGGGACTGATCGTCGATGGCACGCGGACGAAACGCCTGCTGATCGCGGTGGCCGGGCTGGTGGTTGCGCTGGCCTGCCTGCTGATTGTCGAATTTCCGCGGTTCTGGTCTGTGATCGTTGCCCAGGCCGCGCTGGGTGCCGCCTCCGCGGTGATTCCGCCGGCGATTGCCGCCCTGTCGCTCGGCCTGGTCGGGCGCACGCTGTTGGACGGGCGGATCAGCCGCAACGAAAGCTTCAACCACGCCGGCAACCTTGTGGCCGCCGCGCTGGCCGGGGTGTTGGGGAAATACCTCGGCTACGACTGGATCTTCTTTCTCGTCTGCGGCTTCGCGGTGGCCAGCGCGGCGATCGTCACGCTGATCAATCCGAAAGAAATCGACCACGAACGCGCCCGTGGCGGCGAGGACGATCATGGTGAGCCGATACCGCTGCGGGATCTGCTCAAGCGGCAGGATCTGCGTATCTTCCTGGCCTCGGTGGTCCTGTTCCACTTTGGCAACGCGGCGATGCTGCCGATGGCGGGGCAGGTGCTGGCGCAAACCCATCCGGGGTCCGACACGATCGCCCTGTCCGCCTGTATCATCGCGGCGCAGTTCGTCATGGTCGGCGTGGCCTGGTGCGTCGGGCAGGCGTCCGCGCGCGGGATCGGGCGCAAGCCGATCTTCCTGCTGGCGCTGGCGGTGCTGCCAATTCGTGGTTTGTTGTTCACGGTCGCCACCAGCCCGTTCGCGGTCGTCGGCATCCAGCTTCTCGACGGCGTGGCGGCGGGGATTTTCGGAGTCGTTTCGGTGCTGATCGCGTCCGACCTGATGCGCGGCACCGGCCGGTTCAACTTTGCCCAGGGCCTGACGGCGCTGTCCGTCGGCATCGGGGCCACGCTGAGCAACGCAACATCCGGCTTTGTCGTGCAGTGGTTCGGCTATCCCGCCGGTTTCCTGTACCTGACCTCGATCGCTTTCTGCGCATTGCTGTTCTTCGCGGTGCTGATGCCGGAGACGAAGGAACCGCTGGCTGAGGGCGCCGCTTTGCAGCCAGCCTGATGCAAGCGCTTGCCGCCTCGCCCTGGGCACTCTGGGGTATTGCCGCGCTGACCGCCGCGGGCGTGGTGCTGCGCCCGTTCGCCTGGCCCGAGTTCATCTGGGCGGTGGCCGGCGCGGCGCTGCTGATTGCCTTGGGCGTGCTGCCAGCCGCCGACGCGCTGGCGGGGGTGCTGAAAGGCACCGACGTTTACCTGTTCCTGATTGGCATGATGCTGCTGGCGGAACTGGCGCGGCAGGAGGGGTTGTTCGACTGGCTGGCGGCGCGGGCGGCGGTGCTGGCAAACGGCTCGGCGACGCGGCTGTTCGCCCTGGTGTTCGCCGTCGGGACAATGGTGACGGTGTTCCTGTCCAACGACGCCACCGCCGTGGTGCTGACTCCGGCGGTCGCAGCCGTCGTGCGGACGGCCGAGGCGAAGGATCCCCTGCCCTATCTGTTGATCTGCGCCTTCATCGCCAACGCGGCGAGCTTCGTGCTGCCGATATCCAACCCGGCGAACCTGGTGATCTACGGCAGCCACATGCCGCCGCTGCTGCAGTGGCTGCCTCTGTATGCGCTGCCGTCGGTGCTTTCCATCGTCGCCACTTACTTTGTGTTGCGCTGGACCCAGCGGAAGCGGCTGCGGGAGCCTGTTGCCTCCAACATCGAGGTTCCGCCGCTGACGATCAGCGGGAAACTGGCGGCGGCGGGGATTGCAGCCACCGCGGTGGTGTTGCTGGCATCGTCCGGGTTCGACATTCAACTCGGGCTGCCGACTTTCCTGGCCGGAATCGCGACCGCTGTCGTGGTGCTGATCCCGTCCCGGTTCGGGCCGGTCACGGCGGTGAAGGATATCTCCTGGGGCGTGCTGCCGCTGGTGGCCGGGCTGTTCGTGCTGGTGGAGGCGCTGGAAAAGACCGGCGTCACGGCTGATCTGGCTGCGCTGCTGGGCGATCTGGTGCGGTGGTCGGCGCCAGGAGCGGCCTGGGTGGCCGGGGCGGTGCTCGCGATTGGCTGCAACCTGGTCAACAATCTGCCCGCCGGGCTGCTCGCCGGCCGGGTCGTCGAAGCCGCGGCGGTGCCGGAACCCGTCCGGGCCGCGGTGCTGATTGGTGTCGATCTGGGGCCGAACCTGTCGGTGACCGGGTCGCTGGCGACGATCCTGTGGCTGACGGCGCTGCGGCGGGAGGGGCTTCGGGTCAGCGCCTGGAGCTTCCTGAAGCTCGGCGCGATGGTCATGCCGCCGGCGTTGCTGCTGGCGATTGCCGGTGCGTTCGGCATGGCGTTTCTGGAGGGAGGACTGCCGATGAAGAGCCTCGGCACGCTATGGCTTTACCCTGTCATCCTGGTCGCGGGGGCGTTGCAGGCCTGGGGGCCGCCGATGAACGGGGCGCTGCGGAATGCTCTGACCAATCCGTGGCTGGCGAGCCTGGTGTCGTTCCTGCCGATCGTGGCGCTGCTGGGCGTGATGCTGGTGTGCATGCCGCGGCCTCTGCCGACGGTGGAGGGCATCGGCGGGATGCCGTGGTGGGCGCCGCTGGGCGGCCTGGCCGGCGCGTTCGCGGTGATCGCCGGGCTGCTGTTCGTGAACAAGGTCGGGGCCGCGGCGTTCGCCGGGCTGACGATCACGGCGAACATCCTGATGTCGCTGGTGATTGACCAGTTCGGGCTGTTCGGGATGGAGGTGCATCACCTCAGCCTGTGGCGGATGGTCGGCGGGGCGCTGATGGTGGTGGGGATCGCGCTGGTAGCGGCGTTCTGACGCTGGTGTGGCATCGGGCATGACGCGGAGTCATCAGGTCGCTTTTGCCCTTGAAATTATTCCGAAATCATAGGAGGTTGTTAACCACGAACGCCTCTTCAGGAGCATCCGTAGTGCCCGGCCCGGAAAAAACACACACCGCAGCGTGTCCTTGGCCGGACGAGGTACCCCTGGGCATTTACGCAAACATGCCGGTGCCTTTGAGTTGGGACGATTCGAATGCTTTCGTTTTTGAAATCGGTGAACTTCAAATAGGCCAGACCAGGCGGTAAGCCCATCAACCTCGGCTACATCTACAAATACGTCTCGATCTATACCGATGTTTGCATGGCGCCACCCGAACTGGCAAAGGCCTATGTCGCTGATATCGTCGCAACGTTCGGGGGTGACGTGCACGTGATGCCGACCAGCGGCACGTGGACGCCGTTCCAGAATGGTGCACCGCTCAAGCTCAAAGCCATAATAGATCGTCTGGATCTGTGGGCCGGGCCGATGCGGCGCCTCATCGCGGCCGTCGAGCAGTACGATCAGCGCTCGGAATAGATCGAACTATCCCACATGAACGGACGTAATCGGGACAGGATCATGACGCAGATCAAAGCAAGCGCATCCGACCCTCTCCGTATTGAATCCTTTGCGGCCCCCAACGGTTACGGGTCATCCCGCATCGGTGCCGATTGCGTTGTCCGCTGCGGCACAACCAAGCGCTATTGACACAGCGTGGAAGGTTGCCACCTATACCCTTATAGGGTAACATGAGGCTGTGGATAAGCGTTCGCCTCACTATGATCTGGCTCGCGTTCAGGCTGAGGTCGTACGGCTCGGAGCGGCGGCCTTCACAAAGTCCGCCTTGGACGGCGGAAGATCGATGGGTCTCACTTCAGCGGAGATGCTGGTAGTGGTCGGGTCGCTAACGAGACGAGACTTCTTCAAGTCGATGACGACCTATGCCGATCATCGCGTATGGCAGGACGTCTATCATGCGCCGACGCCTGTCGGCAAAACGGCCTATATCAAGATCACCTTACGTGACACGACCCCGGTGATCCAATTCAAGGAGAGATAGCCGATGGCGCGAACCTGCACAGAGTGCGAAAGGAGTCAGCCGATGGCACGCTTTGACGGGGAGACGTTTTTGGTCGATCACGCTGGGGTGTCGGCCACCGTCGAGGGTCTGTCAGGTTGGCGATGCGGATGCGGGGAGATCGAGTTTGACCCCGACAGCGCCCTCCGTTACGCCGCCGCCGGGGATGCGTTGGTGGTGCAGGAACGGCAGAGACAAAGCGCCGATATCCGGCGCATCCGCCGGAAGCTCGGCCTGAGCCAGGAAGCCGCGGCCCGGCTGACCGGGGGCGGACATAACGCGTTCTCCCGATACGAACGCGGTGAAGCGACGCCAATGCCGGCCGTGGTCAATCTTTTCCGCCTGTTGGACCGGCATCCGGAGTTGCTGAACGACTTGGTTTGACGTCGGTGTTCGAGCTCCACAATCATTGACTCTCGCTCCTCCCCCCGCCATAAGCCGTCGATCCGGGTCAATCTGACACCCGGTCCCCGCCAGACGCGGGGGCTACGCCGCTCCGCGAGGGTTCGCGCAGCGGCGCTTAACCGTTTGGACGATCGCGCGCAGGCGCATTGGATAAATCGCGTAAACACGCGCCAGGAGTACCGCCACCCGTGTTCGAGGCACTATCGGACAAGCTATCCGGCGTCTTCGACGGCCTCCGCGCCCGCGGATCGCTGAACGAGTCCGACGTCACCGAGGCGCTGCGCGAAGTCCGCGTCGCCCTGCTGGACGCCGACGTCGCCCTGCCGGTCGTGCGCGACTTCATCGCCAAGGTCCGCGAACGCGCCATCGGCGCGGAAGTCCTGGACTCCGTCACCCCCGGCCAGCAGGTCGTCAAGATCGTCAACGACGTGATGATCGAGGCGCTGGGCGGCGAAGGCGCCGTCCCGATCAACCTCGCCGCCGCCGCCCCCGTGCCGATCCTGATGGTCGGCCTGCAGGGCTCCGGGAAGACGACGACCTCGGGCAAGCTGGCGCTGCGGCTGAAGGACAAGCAGAAACGCCGGGTGCTGCTCGCCAGCCTGGACACCCAGCGCCCGGCCGCGCAGCTCCAGTTGGCGCAGTTGGCCGACCAGGCCGGTGTCCCCAGCCTGCCGATCATCGCCGGGCAGACGCCCGTGCAGATCGCCAACCGGGCGATGGATGTCGGCCGCCGCGAAGGCTTCGACGTCGTCATCCTCGACACCGCCGGCCGGCTGTCGATCGACGAAGAACTGATGGAGGAAGTCCGTCAGGTCCGCGCCGCCACCAACCCGGCGGAAACCCTGCTCGTCGTCGATGCCATGACTGGCCAGGACGCGGTCAACACCGCCAAGGCGTTCAACGACGCGCTGTCCATCACCGGCATCGTGCTCACCCGCATGGACGGCGACGCCCGCGGCGGCGCGGCCTTGTCGATGCGCGCCATCACCGGCGCCCCGATCAAGCTGATCGGTGTCGGCGAAAAGCAGGACGCGCTGGAGGATTTCCATCCGGAGCGCGTCACCGGCCGCATCCTCGGCATGGGCGACATCGTCGGCCTGGTGGAGCGTGCGACCGAGACCATCGACCAGGCGGAGGCTGAAAAACTCGCCGCCCGGATGATGAAGGGCAAGTTCGACCTCGAAGACTACGCCGCCCAGCTTCGCCAGATCGGCAAAATGGGCAACATTTCCAGCATGCTCGAGATGCTGCCCGGCATGGGCAAGTTCAAGCAGCAGCTCGCCGGGGCGGATCTGGATACAAAGGTGTTCAAGCGTCAGGCGGCGATCATCTCGTCTATGACGGTCAAGGAACGCCGCACCCCCGACATCATCAAGGCGAACCGCAAGAAGCGCATCGCCGCGGGTTCCGGCACCTCGGTGCAGGACGTCAACCGGCTGCTCAAGCAGTTCGACGACATGTCCGCGATCATGAAGAAAATGGGCAAGCTGGGACAGAAGGGCCTGATGCGTCAGGGCCTGGGCGCCCTGATGCCCAAGGGCATGCAAATGCCCGGCAACAACCGCAGACCGTTTTAAGAGATAACCAGGAGTTCTCGTTACATGGGCCTGAAGATTCGCCTCGCCCGCGCCGGCGCCAAGAAGCGCCCCTATTACCACATCGTCATCGCCGACAGCCGCAGCCCGCGCGACGGCCGCTTCATCGAGCGTGTCGGCAGCTACAACCCGATGCTGCCGGCCGAGCACGCCGACCGCGTCCGCCTGCAGACCGAGCGCCTGACTCATTGGATCGGCAACGGCGCCGTGGCGACCGAACGGGTCGCGAAATTCCTCGGCAAGGCCGGGCTGGTCCCGATGCCCGCGTGGAACGAGCAGCCGCAGCAGTCGGCGCCGAAGAAGAAGGCGCAGGAACGTGCCAAGGCCGCCGCCGCGGCAGCCGCCTAAGCAGACCGTGCCGGACAGCCGCATCCAGGTTGGGGTTATCGGCCGCGCGCATGGCGTGCGTGGATACGTGCGTGTGACGAGTCACACCGCTGATCCGGCCGATCTGACCGCCTATGGACCGCTGTCCGACGCTGCGGGACAGGTCTACGCCCTGCGCTGGAAGTCCGAAGGCGTCGCCGAGATCTCCCGAATCGTCGACGGCGTTCCGGTCAAGGTAACTGACCGCGCCATGGCTGAAAAGCTGACCAACACCAGGCTGTTCGTTGACCGCTCGGCCCTGCCGCCGGCTGATGAGGACGAGTTCTATCTCGCCGATCTGATCGGGTTGGCGGTGGTGGACCCGCAGGGTGCGCCGCTGGGTTCGATTTCGGTCGTGCACGACTACGGCGCCGGTACCAGCCTGGAGATCGTTCGCCCGGGCGCTTCGCCCGTGTTGCTGCCGTTCACCGCTGCCTGCGTACCGACGGTAGATATCGCCGGCCGCCGGTTGGTCGCGGTCCTGCCGGACGAGATCATCGTGCCGCAAGCGGCTGATGAGGAGGAAGCGGCATGACCTGGCGCGCCTCCGTCCTGACTCTATTCCCGGGGATGTTTCCCGGTCCGCTCGGGCAATCCCTGGCCGGCCGGGCGATGGATACCGGTGTATGGTCGCTGGATGTCACCAACATCCGCGACTTCGCCACCGACCGGCATCGGACGGTGGACGATACGCCGTTCGGCGGCGGAGCGGGGATGGTGCTGCGGGCGGATATCGTCGATGCCGCGGTGGCGTCAGTCGATGACGGGCGGCCGGTGGTCTGCCTGACGCCTCGGGGGCGGCGGTTCTCCCAGACGGATGCGCAGCGCTTCGCGGCCGGACCGGGCGTGATCCTGGTATGCGGCCGCTACGAAGGCATCGACCAGCGGGTCATCGATGCACGCGGCATGGATGAGGTCAGCATCGGCGACTTCGTGCTATCGGGCGGGGAGCTTGCGGCGCTGGTGCTGCTGGATAGCATCGTGCGGCTGCTGCCGGGCGTCATGGGGTCCGCCGACAGCGCCGGGGAGGAAAGCTTCTCGGCCGGGCTGCTGGAATATCCGCACTACACCAAGCCCGCCGAGTGGCAGGGCCGCCGCGTGCCGGACGTGCTGCTGTCCGGCCATCACGGCGCCGTCGCGGCCTGGCGCCAGGCCGAATCGGAAAAGATTACGCGCGAACGCCGCCCCGATCTGTGGGCCGCGCTCGCGTCGCAGGAACACGCGGCCTGAGCCGCCTCACCAGAAAGCAAGAGGGTAAGACGATGAACATCATCCAGCAGTATGAGGCAGAGCAGATCGCGAAGCTGACCGCCGTCCGCGCCGTGCCGGAGTTTATTCCCGGCGACACGGTGCGCGTCTCGGTCAAGGTCGTCGAAGGCGAGCGCACCCGCACCCAGGCGTTTGAGGGCGTCTGCATCGCGCGCTCGAACAAGGGCCTGAACAGCAACTTCACGGTGCGCAAGATCAGCTATGGCGAGGGCGTCGAGCGCGTGTTCCCGCTATATGCGCCGACGATCGCCGAAATCGCGGTGGTTCGCCGTGGCGATGTGCGCCGCGCCAAGCTGTATTACCTGCGCGGGCGCAGCGGCAAGTCCGCCCGCATCGCGGAGCGCGCCCGGTCGATTGCTCCGGCGGCAGCTGCCGCCGAAGCGCCCGAGGCCGACGCGGCCGAATAAGGTTGGGATGGCGAGGCCGTCAGCGGCCTCGCCACGGACGGCTTCATGCGGCGTGATAGCCGATGACCGCCTTGATCTCGGTGAAGTCGTCGATCGCCCACTTGCCATATTCGCGGCCGTTGCCGGACTGCTTGTAGCCGCCGAACGGTGCGGCCGTATCCCAATCCGGGTAATTGACGAAAACGTTGCCAGCCCGCATCTCCGCCGCCACGCGGTTAGCATGCGCGCGGTCCGCCGACTGGACATAAGCGGCGAGGCCGTAAACCGTATCATTGGCCAGCCGGATCGCTTCCGATTCGTCCCGGTAGGGCAGGATCGACAACACCGGCCCGAAGATCTCCTCCCGCGCAATCGACATGTCGTTGCGTACGTTAGCGAAGACGGTCGGGCGAACGTAGTAGCCGCGATTGAGGTTTTCCGGCCGGCCGGGACCGCCGGTGACGAGCTCCGCCCCTTCATCGATCCCGGACTGGATCAGGCGCTGGATCTTGTTGAACTGGATTTCGCTGACTACCGGGCCGATGGTGGTGCCGGGATCGTTGACATCACCGACCACCACCCGCTCCGCCGCCGCCCTGGCGATCGCCTTCACTTCCTCATGCTTGTCGATCGGGACGAACATGCGTGTCGGCGCGTTGCAGGACTGGCCGCTGTTGCCCATCATCCCGAGCACACCCTTGGTCACTGCCTTCTGAAAGTCCACGTCCGGCAACAGTATGTTCGCCGACTTGCCGCCGAGTTCCTGCGCCACGCGCTTTACCGTCGTCGCCGACGCCTGCGCAACGAGGATGCCGGCGCGGGTGGAACCGGTGAACGACATCATGTCGATATCCGAGTGAGATGACATCGCGGCGCCGACGACCCCGCCCTCACCCTGCACCATGTTGTAGACACCCGCCGGAACGCCGGCGGCGTGCATCACCTCCGACCAGATGATGGCGTTCAGCGGCGCCACCTCGGACGGCTTCAGAACCATCGTGCAGCCAGCTGCAATCGCCGGAGCCACCTTGCAAACGATCTGGTTGATCGGCCAGTTCCATGGCGTAATGAGTCCGACGACGCCGATGGGCTCGCGCGCGATCAAGGTGGTGCCTTCGAGGTCCTCGAACCTGTAGGTTTCCAGCACCTCGATCATGCGTTGCAAGTGCGCGGTGCCGGTGCCCGCCTGGCTGTTCAGCGCGAATTTCAGCGGCGCGCCCATTTCCTTCGACAGCACATCGGCGATGTCCTGCCGGCGCTTTTGGTATTCGGACAGAATGGCACGCAGCAGATCCAGCCGTTGCGCGCGCGTAGTGCGGGCAAACGCCGGAAACGCCGCCCTGGCCGCCTTGACGGCGCGGTCTACGTCGGCCGGACCGCCGACGGCGATTTGGGTGAAGGCTTCCTCCGTCGATGGATTGATCACATCCAGCAAGGTGGATTGCAGCGGAGCCACCCAGGCTCCGTTGACATAATGATGGTGCTCATGGGCCATCGCGATTTCCTTCGAACGGTTGCCGTCACGCCATCCGCTATATACGCCTGAGCATGTCGAAGGGCAAAGGTGCGCAGCCTGGAATGGTTGTTCGCTTTCGTGCGTTCAGGACTGCATGACAATTGTCAATACAACGGCCGAGGCTGGCCCGCGGGCGATGGCCCGGACGTTGCATTGACCACCGGATGAACCATTCAGCGCCCCGGAGCCACTTATCAATGAGTCAATTATCGGACTGGTCTCGCGCCGATCGATTTCGGGGTTTCTGATCCATGTCCGCCAATGCAAGCGGCCGGCGCGAGCGGGACGCCGTACGGCCCGGACCTGCGGGTTGGATTCGGCCGGGCGTCGTGGTGCATGATCCTGCCGAGGTGGTCGATACGCTGCTGGCTGATTTCGCACTCGGCATCCGTGCCCGCGGCTTCAATGTTGTCGGCTATGTGCAGCACAACAACCGGGGCAGCAGCATCAAAGGCAAGGGATGCGCCCGGCAAATCGACTACCTGGATCTGAGTACCGACGCCTCCCGCTCCGTCGATCGGGAGGACGCCGCGCGGTATCTGCGTGAGGCGATGCGCGGCGATGTCGACCTGTTGGTCATCAGCCACTTTTCCGCCTGCACGGGCGCGACCGAAGGCGCCGGCGCCAGATTCGATCCCGATGGCACCAATGGCATTCCGCTGCTGACCTCGATCGCCGGACAATGCATCCACAAGTGGCACAGCTACGCGCGCCGCGACGGATCGATGATCGCACCGGATCTTGCCGCGCTCTGGTCCTGGTGGGGGCCGGAACATTTATACCGCGATCTCGCGCTGGGTGTCGCGCAGGATGAAGTCCGCGCCATTGTTTGCGGGCCGCGATGGATCATGGTCGAAGGTACATTGGGCGTTGGCCTGGCCCCAATACAGGGCAATCCGCGCGATCTGCTGCCCCGCCTGCCCGGCTTTGCGCGGCAGAGTCTGTCCGAGCTCGCCGCTTTGACGCAGTCGTGGAATCCGCTGGAGATGGCGCTTGGCGTTGCCGCGATGAACGCCCACTATAACCGTTTCGATCTGGCCGCGCGTTCCGGCAACGGGATCAGCTCGTTTCGCCGGCTCACCGGCCCGGTCGTTGCCATCGGTGCTTTCCCTGGCATTGGCGGCATCCTGCCCAACTCGGCGGTTGTCGAAGCGGATCCGCGACAGGGAGAATTTCCGATGACCGCGATGGATACGCTGCTGGCCGGTTGCAGTGCCGCGGTGGTCAATGCCTCGGCCCTGGTCAATCGCAGCCTGCCGCGGGTCTTGCGGCTCGCGCGCAACCGTCCGGCCGCGCTGATCGGCCCGGCGACGCCGATGACAGCGCGGTTGCATGATTATGGGCTTGAGGTTCTTGGCGGGCTGATCGTTTCCAATCCAAGCGAGCTGGCCGCCGCGATCCGGGCAGGCGCCGCGGCGCGCGAGTTCGGAAAATTCGGCCGTTTTGTCCATATTTCACGTGAGGGCAGATGCGCGGTTGACACGGACGTGCCACGCCCGTCATGTTCCGTTCAGCGATAGTGATGCGCATCTGACGACGCGCGACCCTTCCCGGGCTGTCTCGTTATGTGTCTGCGGACACAGCGGAGCGGCGGATAGCGGCCTGTGCCGCTTGCATTCCCCAACGCATGACCGTGCGGCCGTGACGCCGCGCGTCAACTGTGAACCCGCGGAGACCCCGAATGACCAACAGTTCCCTTTTGTTTCCGGCCGTGATGGCGGCCGCGGAGCTCGCCGGCGCCGGCATTTTTGTTGCAACCAAGGACAATGTCCGGCGAGCGGTGCTGTCCTGCTTCGGCCTTGGATTTGCTACATGCATCGTCCTCGCCGACATCGTTCCCGATGCTATCGAGGATTATTCCACCGGTTGGCTGTTCCTGGCCGCCGGCTTTGTCGCCGGCGTAGCCCTTATGTTCGGCGCAGGCGAGCGTCGATCGGGTGTCGGGCGCGCCGCGGCGATCGCCGGCATGGGGTTGCACAACATTTGCGAGGGCATCGTCATGGCAGCGGCCGGGCCGGCGGCTTCGGCCTTTGTGCTGGCTGGCGCTGTCGCCCACAAGCTTCCCGAAGGCATGGTTGTATTTTCCCTGGCCGATCGGCTGTCCGTCGCGCGGCGGTGGGTGGTGGCCGTGGTGTTATCGTTGCTGATCCCTATCGGCACGCTTGTCGCGGTGCCGGCAGGCATTCAGCAACCGGTGCTGGCGTTCGCCGCGGGCATCCTGCTCGTCGTTTTGACAAAATCGCTGATGCTGTTTGCGCCGATCGGCCGGCGGGAAGCAGTGCTGCTGACCGGGCGCACTTTGGCAGCGACGACGGCGAGCGGTGCGGTGCTGGCCGGTTTGACCTGCCTGGTCGTCTGATTTCATTGCTGCGGCGTGTCGCCGGCCTGCCTATTTGCGGGAGGCCGGCGACGGATGTCGGTTTGAACCGGCTGAATTGACTTGGCTGCCGCCGATCGGCCGCAGCGCTTATGGCGGTTCAATATGACTGAAGTTTTTTCTTCTCGCTGGACGGAACCAGCGGGTTTGCTGGCGTTGGCTGTGGGAGCATTTATCGCCGGCGGGACGGCGGTCGCTCAGGACGTTGAAGATTCGCAGGCCACCGTGATTCCCCCGGTTATGGTTGAGGAAAAGGCGCTCGACCAGGCCCGCGCCCGCATCTCCCCCAGTCTCGGCGCAACGACCTATACCCTCGACAGCGAGAAAATCGATACTCAGTCGCAAGGGGAGTTCGCGCCCTTCGACCAGACGTTTTATCGCTTTCCCGGGGTGGCGCAGGACGAACTCGACAAGCGTCTGCATGTGCGCGGCGAGGAGGCCGATCTGCAATACCGGATCAACGGTTTGCTGATTCCGAACGGTCTTTCGGGATTTGGTCAGGAACTTTCGACGACTTATCTCGATTCAGTTTCCCTGATCACCGGCACGTTGCCGGCCCAATACGGCAATCGGACAGCCGGGGTTGTCGACATGCAGACAAAAAGTGGTCAGGATCTCAGCGAAGGCACGGTATCGGTCTATGGCGGCAGCTATCAGAGGGCACAGCCGACGATCGAGTATGCCGGCACCAGCGGCCAATGGTCCGGCTATGGGATGTTCAGCTATCTGCACGATGGCCTTGGGATGGCGAATCCGAATTCGAGTTACCGGCCGACACATGATAACACCGATCAATTCAAGGGGTTTCTAAATCTTTCCTATCTGATCGACGGCAGCAGCCGGCTGACGCTGATTGTGAGCGCCGCGCACGATGCGTTTCAACTGCCGACGACGCCCGGTCAGACACCGCAGTACCAGTATGGCACGATCACCGCGTTCAACTCCGCCACGGTGAATGAAAACCAGAGCGAGCAGGCCTATTACGAGATCCTCGGCTATCAAAAGAACTTCGGGACCATCGACCTGCAGGTGACGCAATCGACGCGCTACAGTAGCGTCGCGTTCCAGCCGGATACCGTTGCTGATGTGCTGTTCAATGGCATCGCTTCCAGGACCGAGCACCAACTTGTTTCGAACGACTTCCAGATCGACCTTAGTGACCGCGTTAATGACCAGCACACCGTTCGAAGCGGAGTGTCGGTCAGCCTGCAGCGAGCCAATGTCGACACGACTGATACGGTTCTGCCGGCGACATGGGACGCGGGCGGCGGCCAGTGGGCTGCGACGCCGAACGGACTGCCGTTCAACGTTGTTGATAACTACGCCAAGACTGGACAACTCTACGGCGTGTATCTGCAGGATGAATGGCGCGTGACTCCGAAGCTGACACTTAATTACGGTATCCGAGCCGATCTTTGGTCCGCTTATGTTACGGAGTCGCAGATCAGTCCGCGGGTGAATGCCGTCTATAAGCCGATCGAGACCACGACGTTGCACGCCGGCTACGGGCGGTATTTTACGCCGCCGCCTTTGGAATTCATCGAGGCGGTCGATCTTGTGAAATTCAACAACACGACCAATGGAGTCGATCCCTCGCTGCAGGGGAGTTCGCCGGTCAGAAGCGAGCGCTATCACGCGTTTGACGTCGGCATCCTGCAGGATGTCACGCCCCACCTGCACGTGGGGCTGGATGCTTACTACAAGATCAAGACCAATGTGCTGGATGAGGGGCAATTTGGGCCGGCAATGATCTTTTCGCCTAACAATGCGGCAAAAGGTCTTGTCCGTGGTGTCGAGCTGACCGTCTCGTATGAAAAAGGCGGCTTTTCCGCCTACGGTAACGTGGCGCGCAGCCAGGCGATGGCGGAGGGGCTGACCTCCGGGCAATGGCAATTTTCACCGGCTGAAGTCGCCTACATGCAGACCCACTGGTATCATCTCGATCACGATCAGAACTGGACGGCTTCGGCTGGCGTGGCTTACCAGTGGGGCCGTGACAAGGTCTACGCCGATGCGCTTTACGGCAGTGGCCTTTATGGCGGGTTCTGCAATCAGTACGAGCTGCCGGTCTACGCGACGTTGAACGTCGGAGCGACCCGGGAATTCAAGCTCGGCAACGGGCAGCGGATCAAGCTGCGTTTCGATATCACGAACCTGACGGATACACGGTATGAAATTCGTAACGGCGACGGAATTGGGGTGTTCGCACCGCAGTATCTTCCCAGACTCGGTGTCTACGGCGGGGTTTCAAGCAGTTTTTGAGGCATCGGCGAGCAGGGACGGCGCCCGCAGGGGAGTGGCACTGATATGGTCGGGCGCGCTGCATGTGGCGCTGCTTGGCGCGTGCCTGGCGGTGTCGGCGCCTCGGTCCGAACCGCCGGTGCTACCGGCCGAAACTGCGGTCGAGCTTGTGACGCTGGCGGCCGGGCCGGCGCCCCGGACGGCTGAACTCGAAACGATACCGGCGCAGCCTGATGAAACGCCGCCGCTTCCGGCGGAGACCGCCCCGCCGGAAGCCCCGATCAGCATCCCGAGGCCGCCACCGCCGCGAGTGCGCCGTTCCGTGCCTCGGGCGCCGGTTCGGGCGATTGCAACGGAGGCCACGGCGGCGGTGCCTGCCCCGGCGGTCGCGCCGGTTGCGGCATCCCGCCTGCCGCCGGAATATACCGGGCAGATAACGGCACGGTTACTCGCGGTGAAACGATATCCGCCGCAAGCCCGGGCGCTCGGGGACGAGGGGACGATCCTGATCAGCCTGACGCTCGCGGCGGACGGCACGGTCATTTCGACGCATATCGGGCAGAGCTCGGGTGTCCCGTCGCTGGATGCCGAGGGACTGTCGATGGTCGCGCGGGCCGCGCCGTTTCCGCCGTTGCCCGACGGGTTCAAGGGCGCGCTGCTCGTACCGATCGCATTTTCCCTGCGTGGCCGATGACATGCGTGCGGCCGTCCCCGGATCGCACGAGTCGGGACATTCGGGAGTAATTCGTTCGATTTCGTGCGTTCCGTACTCTCCATTCAGCAAGCGCTGGCGGGCCTGCGCCAATGGCACAAATCTTGAACACCGTTTCAGTAGAACCTCGGGAACAAAGCCATGCTGCACCGCCGGCTGATATGTCTCGACGACCCGGACGATGCAGAACCGCATCTGGCGGCGCTCGACTTTCTCGGGCGGATGCCGGTGCCGCTGCGCCAGGGCTTCACCTCCGGGCTGGACCGCGCCGCGGCGGCGGCCGGCGGGCGGCGGATTTGCTTCGTTAAAGGCAACGAATGGTATGCGCCGTTCGATGCGCTGGCGCGGTCGGAGCCGACGCAGCGCTTGCCGAACATGGTGCTGACCCCGTTCACCCGCGACGTGCTGTCGATTTCATTCCAGGATCGCCTGCGGGCGGCCGGCCATGCCGCCGCAACGCCGCGGGCGATGCATCCGGCGGCCGATGGTCTAAGCGACCCGGAAGGATTGTTTTCAGTCTTCGCGGTCATTCCATGGGTGTTCCTGATCGACCATCGCAAGCTGGAGGCCCGGCCGGTGCCGCGGCGGTGGGAGGATCTCCTCGATCCCGTCTACCACGACCAGATCGTCTTCGGCGGCTGGAAGCGCCCCAGCGACGGGACCTACCCGGATTGCAACGACTTCCTGCTGCTCAATCTTTACAGCCGCTTTGGCGCGGCCGGCGTGAAGGCATTTGCCCAAAACACCCGCGCGATCATGCACAACACGGTGGCGTCACGTTTCGCCGGCACTAACCACCCGGATATGGGCGCGATTTCCGTCATGCCCTGGATGCAGGCGGATATCTGCCCGCGCCGCGACCGGACCTCGGTAATCTGGCCGGACGATGGCGCCATGACCATGCCGATGGGCTTTTCGGTGGCGCCGGAGCAACGCGAACGGGTGCAGCCGCTGATCGATTTCGTCTGCGGCGATGCCTATGCCGCCGAGCTTGCGCGCAATCGCTATCCGGCGGTCTGGGCGGACGGCCCGCAAGGATTGCCGGGCGGCGCGCGGCTTGACTGGCTCGGCTGGGACTACACGCGGACACACGACGTGACGGAAGAAACCATGACCGCAATGCGCATTTTCTTTGCCGCCTGGGACCGCGCCTGATGCGCCTGGTAACCGTTGCGGGTCCGCCTTCCGTCGGCAAGACGTCGCTTTTCATCAAGGTTGCGGCCCGCTTGCGCGACGATGGGGCGCATGTTGGGGTGGTGAAATTCGACGCATTGTCCACCACGGACGATGCCGCCTATGCCGCGCTCGGGCTGCCGGTCCGCGTCGGCCTGTCCGGCGGCCTTTGTCCGGATCATTACTTCGTCAGCAATATCGACGACTGCGTCGCCTGGGGACACGGCAACGGGCTTGACGTGCTGATCATCGAGACCGCCGGGCTGTGCAATCGTTGCTCGCCGCACATCAAGGGCGTGCTGGCGATCTGCGTCGTTGACAATCTCGCCGGCATCCACACGCCGCGGAAGATCGGCCCCATGCTCCGGCTCGCCGATGTCGTTGCAATCACCAAGGGTGATATCGTATCCCAGGCGGAACGCGAGGTTTTCGCTTACAACGTCCGCCTCGCCAACCCGCGCGCGCCGGTGGTTTGGTGCAACGGCATTACCGGGCAGGGCGCGATGGACCTGGCGTTCCGTATCGATGCGGCGCCGCGGATCGATACGCTGGAGCATCACCACCTGCGCTTCTCGATGCCCTCGGCGGTGTGTTCCTATTGCGTCGGCGAAACCGCCATCGGCGAGACTTATCAGCGCGGCAACGTGCGGAAAATGAGCTTCGAGGACTGCCAATGAGCCCGCGCATCGCGGCGTTCCTGTCCGGCCTCGGGTTGCCGGACCTGCCCGCCGGCGCCTCCATCGACGGCTGGACGGCCGCCATGCCGGAGGCCGCGTTGCAGGATATGGGCCTGGACCGGGAACAGCTCGCGGCACATCTGCACCTGCTGCTGCAAGCCGAATCCGCCGAACCGGCGGCGGAGCGGGCGGCGATCCACACGCTGACGGTTGAAGGCGGCCACGGCAAGGACGGCCACGCCGAGCACGATGCGCTGGTGCTCAGCGCGGGGGAGATCGTCTGCATTGTCGGCCCCACCGGATCCGGCAAGAGCCGTTTGCTGGCCGACGTGGAATGCCTGGCGCAGGGCGATACGCCGAGCGGGCGGCGCATCCTGCTGAACGGCGCGCTGCCGACGCCGGACCAACGCTTCGCGCCGGACTGCAAACTGGTGGCGCAACTGTCGCAGAACATGAATTTCGTTGTCGACCTGACGGTCGGCGTCTTCCTTGACATGCATGCTGCCTGCCGGCAGATCGACCCGAACAGCGGCGTGACCGGCCGGATCATAGCGATCGCCAACTCGCTGGCGGGCGAACGTTTCGGTCCCGATGTGTCGCTGACCCAGCTCAGCGGCGGGCAGGCGCGGGCGTTGATGATCGCGGATGCGGCGTTGTTGAGCGAATCGCCGATTGTTTTGATTGACGAGATCGAGAATGCGGGGATCAATCGGCGAGATGCGTTGGACCTTTTGGTGTCGGAGGACAAGATCGTTCTGGTCTCGACGCACGATCCGTTGCTGGCGCTGCTGGGCAATCGCCGGGTCATCATCAGCCACGGCCGCATCGCCGATGTCATTACGACCAGCGAGGCTGAGAAAGCAGTGCTGATCCAGTTGGAAGATCTTGACGCAGCGATGCTCGCGGTGCGCGAGCGGCTGCGCCGGGGCGAACGCATCGAGGATACGATCGTCTGGGCGCATCATTCCCCGAGAGAAAGACTCCATGTCAGATAATCTGCAGTTCCTGTTGCAACGCCAGTCCTGCGGGGCGCTTGGCCTGCCGGCGCCGGAGGGCGAGGCGCTGAAGCTGATCATCCAGGCGGCCTTGCGGGTGCCGGATCATCAGCGGCTCCGCCCCTATGCGTTCATCGTTGCGACGGGCGATGGACTGCAGAAGCTCGGGGGGATCATGCAACGCGCGGCGATCGCGGCCGGCAAGCCGGACGATGTCGTGCAACGGTCGATCCGGATGCCCGGCCGGGCGCCGATGGTTATCGTTGTTGTTTCGACGCCGCGACCGAGCGATCTCGTTCCGGTGTTCGAACAGCAACTCGCGGCCGGCTGCGCCGTGATGGCGATGCAGATGGCGGCGCAGGCGCAGGGCTTCAACGGGCTCTGGCGGTCGGGCTGGTTCATGTACGACCGCGGCCTGCACCGCGAGCTTGGGCTACGCGATGAGGATCAAATCGTCGGATTTCTCTATCTGGGCACCCCGAAAGCCGTCCCGGCGCCGGCGGCGGCCGACGATGCGGACAGCTTCGTCCGCTGGCTGGCTTAACGGCCGACCCAGCTCGGCGGCCGCTTTTCCACGAAGGCACGGGGGCCTTCGTGGAAATCCTCGGTCGCAACGAGGCGGTCAAAGGCCGCGGCGCTGACGTTCCATAGTTCGGCTTCGGTGAGTTCGTAGGCCTGCCGGGCAACACCCAGGCTTTCCCGCACGGCCAGCGGCGCGTTGACGGTCACGCGGGCGGCCAAAGCCAGCGCCGCCGAAACGACGTCCGCCGCCGGCACGACTGCGTTGACCAGCCCGAACTGCGCAGCGCGCGCGGCGGAAATCGCATCGCCGGTGGTGATCATTTCCAGTGCTATCGCCTTGGGCACGGCGCGCGGCAGGCGGAACACGCCGCCGGCGCCGGCGAGCAGGCTGCGCTTGACCTCCGGCACGCCGAACGTTGCCGTTTCGGCCACGACTGCGAGGTCGCAGGACAGCAGAAGCTCCAGCCCGCCGGCCAGCGCGTGGCCCTGTGCCGCGGCGATCCACAATTTGCTTCGCTTGGCGCGGACGAATCCGGCGAAACCGCCTTTCTGCGTGGACAGGCCTGCAACCCGGCCGGCGGAAACCTCTTTCAAATCGGCACCGGCACAGAAAGCCTGCGCCCCTGCCCCGGTCAACACCGCCACCCAAAGCTCCGGATCGGCTTCCAGTCGCTCCACCGCGGCTTCGAGGCCGGCGGCGACCTCACCATTGATGGCGTTGCGTGCTTCCGGACGGTTGATGGTGACCAGCGCGATGTGCGGCTGCACGACCTCGAACAGAACGGCGGTCATGATTGCAGATCCTTGCGTAGAGCAAACAAAGCCAAGTTCAGCACGCGGCCGGACGCGCGTCAATTTGCCGGTGTCAGATCAGCCGGATGCCAAGCATGACCCGCTCATGTGCGGGAAACAGCCGCGTCCACAGATCGAGAATCTGCTTCAACGGCCGGTATTTGCGGTTGATCAGCTTCATGCCCTGCCTGAACTCCGCGGCATCGAGAATTTCCGCATGTGCATCAAACCACTGGCCGGTGACCTTGCCGCGCGCGTCGCACGGCGCGACCTTGGCGATGCCGCTGCGGCGGATGCGCTTCGCCTTGCCGGAGTCCGCCGTGGTGTAGACATAAAGCTTCCGCTTGCCGCCGGTTGACGCGTCAGGCGGCCCGACGGCGAACCAGACAGGTGTGCGGACACCCACGCCGCTTTTGCGGTAGGTTTCGAGGTTGAGATACTTCTTGCCGTCAAGGGCAGCGAGTCCCGCCAAAGCGTTCATCATCCGGTCGCGATCATCCTGTGTCAGCGGTCAGCCCCGGCGCGGGCGCGCGCCGCGGGTGCGGCATTCATCGCATTCTCCGCCGATCAGGTCTACCCTCCGCGCATGACCATCCCGCGTCCGCTGCATGTCGGCTGGCGCGCTGCACTTGCCGATCCGGTCTGGCTGCGGGACAATCCGGCGATCGAAGGGGAGGCGGACAACGTTCCGCATCAACAAGCAGGAGCGACTGGAAATGGCCGCCTCGCATGAGCATCCGGATTATGACGCCATCATCATCGGGGCGGGCATGTCCGGGCTTTACCAACTGTATCGCCTGCGCGAACTCGGAATGCGGGTGCGGGTGCTGGAGGCCGGCACCGGCGTCGGCGGCACCTGGTACTGGAATCGCTACCCGGGCGCCCGGTTCGATTCCGAAAGCTATTCCTATAGCTATTCGTTTTCGCCGGAGTTGCTGGCGGAATGGAACTGGTCGGAACATTTCGCCTCCCAGCCGGAAACGTTGCGCTACATCAATTACGTCGCCGACAAATTCGACCTGCGGCGTGACATCCAGTTCCGCATCCGGGTCGCCGCCGCGCACTACGATGAAGTAACGCGGAGCTGGGAGACCACGCTGGAGGACGGCAACCGTTTCCGGTCCCGCTTCCTGATCACCGCCATCGGCCCGCTGTCGGCACCGACGATGCCGCGCATCGAGGGCGTGGACTCGTTCCGGGGGCAGTCATACCATACTGCCCGCTGGCCGCATGATCCGGTCAGCTTCCAGGGCAAGCGCGTGGCGGTCATCGGCACCGGTGCGACCGGCGTGCAGACGATCCAGGAGGTGGCGAAGACGGTGGGCCACCTGACGGTGTTCCAGCGCACGCCGAACTGGTGCGCGCCGCTGCACAACAGCAAGATCGATGCGGAAACGATGGCGCGGATCAAGGCGAACTGTCCGCAGATGTTCCAGCGCTGCCAGGAGACGTTCGCCTGCTTCCTGCACACCCCCGATCCGCGCGGCACGTTCGAGGTGACGCCGGACGAACGGGAAGCGTTCTTCGAGAAGCTCTACGCCGAACCCGGCTTCGGCATCTGGCAGGGCAATTTCCGCGACATCCTGACCGATCGGAAGGCCAACGATACCATCACGGAATTCGTCGCCAGGAAAATCCGTCAGCGGGTCAGGGACCAGGGGGTGGCGGAGAAGCTGATCCCGAAGAACCACGGTTTCGGCACCCGCCGCGTGCCGCTGGAAACGAAATACTACGAGGTCTACAACCAGCCCAACGTCCAACTGGTGGACATCAAGGAGACCCCGATCGAGCGGATCACGCCCGGGGGGATCAGGACCAGCGACAAAGAGTACGGGTTCGATATCATCATCTACGCAACGGGATTCGACGCCATCACCGGCAGCTTCGACCGTATCGATTTCCGTGGCGCGGGCGGCCAACGCCTGAAGGATACATGGGCGCACGGGCCGCAGACCTATCTTGGTGTCATGGTGCAGGGTTTTCCCAACATGATGATGCTGATGGGGCCGCATACCGCGCTGGGCAATATTCCCCGCAGCATCGAATACAACGTCGATTGGGTGACCGGCCTGCTGCGCCACTCGCGCGAGCACGGCCTGACGCGGCTGGAAGCGACGGCGGCCGGCGTGGAGTCGTGGACCAGTCACGTCAAGTCGCTTGGCGTGGGACTGCTGTCGAACGAGGTCAATTCCTGGATGACAGGCGTCAACAGCAACGTCGAGGGCAAGCAGACCCGCATCATCGCGCGCTACAGCGGCAGTGCGCCGGCCTATCGCGCGCGGTGCGATGAGGTGGCGGCGCAAGGATACCGGGAACTCGCGCTGGCGTAGGCGGTGGTCAGCCTTCGAGCGCCGATTCTCTCGCCGCTTCCATGTCCGGCACGGGGACTCCGGCGCCGCCTGGCATTGCGAGATGCGTAGCGGCACCGAAACGCGCTAAGCCGAACGCCCAACGCTGCACGGACCCCAACGCATGAGCCTTCCCGGGCAACAAGCCGACACCCTCACCCCGGCCACGCCCTCGGACAGGACGTTCCGCCTGGTGCTGTATGATGCGCTCGCCAGCGAGGCGATGGGCACGCTGACCACGGGCGTGTTCCTGACCGGCTTCCTGGTCAACCTCGGCGCCAGCAATGTCGCTATCGGCGTGCTGGCGGCGGTGCCCTTCGCCGTACAGTTCCTGCAACTGCCGGCCGTCGTCCTGGTCGAGCGTCTCCGCACCCGCCGCGCCATCTGCACATGGTCCGCCGCCATTGGCCGGATGTTCCTGATCGCCGCCGCGATGGCGCCGTTCCTGCCGCGTGAGTATGGGATCATCCTGCTGGTCGCCTCGGTCGCGTGCAACCAGGCGATGGCCGCCATCGCGGGCTGCTCGTGGAATTCCTGGATGCGCGACCTGGTGCCGGAAGCCGAGTTCGGCCGCTTCTTCGGCCGCCGCGCCGCCGCGACGACCGCTTTGGCGACCGCGCTGGCGCTGGGGTGCGGTCTGCTGATCGACCGCTGGAAGACGCTGGCGCCCGGGCAGCATCCGTCCACGGTCTACACCTGTCTGTTCTTGTTCAGTGCCGCGATCGGGTTTTTTGGCGTCTGGCTGCTGTCGATTACGCCGGACCAGAGGATGCCTCCGCCTACGGAGCGCATCCGCGCCCACACGCTGCTGACGAAGCCGTTCCGTGACAGAAATTTCCGCCGGCTGATGGCATTCCTGGGGTCGTGGAACTTCGCCGCCAATCTCGCGTCGCCGTTTTTCGCGGTGTACATGCTCAAGACGGTCGGCTACTCGATGACCACGGTGATCGTGCTGACGACGGCGAGCCAGCTCAGCAACCTCGCGGCCCTCAGCGTCTGGGGCAGCCTGATCGACCGGTTCAGCAACAAGGCGGTATTGGGGTTTGCCGCACCGTTGTTTCTGGTGTGCACCTTGGCATGGACGTTGACCGGGCTGACCTGGGTCAAACCCTGGGTATTCTGGCTGCTGCTGGGGATTCATATACTGATGGGTGTTGCCACGGCGGGGGTGGCGCTGGCGTCCGCCAACATCGCCATGAAGCTGTCCCCGGCCGGACAAGCGACAGCCTATCTCGCGTCGAACAACGTGGTCAGCTCAATCTGCGCCTCGGCCGCGCCGATCATCGGCGGGTTGTGCGCGGATTTCTTTGCGCGGCACGATCTGAGTTTGGCGTTCACCTGGAAGGGGGGCGGTACGACATTGACCGTGCCGCTGCTGAACCTGCACGCGCTGACGTTCCTGTTCGGGATCGCGGCGGTTGTTGGATTGTATTCGCTGCACCGGCTGGCATTGGTCGAGGAAACGTCGGGATCGGCCGATCGGCTGCTGCTGCGTCACCTGCTGCTGGAGGCACGGCGCTCGGTGCACAGCCTGTCGAGCGCGGCGGGGCTGCTGCGGGTGGTGAAGGCTCCGTCCTGGCGGGTGCGGGCCTCGGCCGGGGCGCCTCCGGGGTCGGACTTTTCCTGACGTTACAGGTGGCCGCCCGAAACAACACCGCCGCCCCGGATTGTTGCCCGGACGCGCTGGCCCCTGATGCCGTCCAACCCGCGCCCGGGCCCGTGTCACTCGATCAGCTTGTCGATCGTTATCGGCAGCGAACGGACCCGCTTTCCCGTGGCATGAAAGATCGCATTGGCGATTGCCGCGGCGGTGCCGACGATGCCGATCTCGCCGAGGCCTTTGACACCGAGGGGGTTGGCTTTGTCGTCGTGCTCGTCGACGAAAATAACGTCGATCTCGGGGACATCGGCGTTCGCCGGCACATGGTACTCCGCGAGATTGCGGTTCATGAAGCGGCCGAGTTTGTGGTCCAGCATGGACTCCTCATGCAGAGCCATCCCGAGACCGAAGACCACGCCGCCGATGATCTGGCTGCGGGCGGTTTTCGGGTTGATGATCTTGCCGGCCGCGACGGCATCGACGATCCGTGTCACGCGCACCACGCCGAGTTGCTCATCCACGCGCACCTCGGCGAACACCGCGGAATGCGTATATTGGGAAAATTTCGCTTTCGTTTCGGCGTTTGGCGCGGCGGTTTCCTGTTCCTCAATGCGGTCCAGTCCGGCGGCGCGCAGCACGTCAACGATCGAGACGCCCTCCGACGGGGCAGTCCGCAAGTCGATGCGCCCGTCACGGAATTGCACGTGCTCGAAGCTGGCGTTCGCCAGCGGGGATGCGTTCATCCCGCGGGCGTGTTGGAACAGCGTCTGCCGGAGCTTTTCGCAGGCCAGATGGACAGCGGAGCCAGCCGAGGCAGCGGTCCACGACCCGCCCTCTACCGGCGCTTCCGGCAGCGAGGTGTCGCCCAGGCGGGTGGTCACGTCCTCCATCCGCAGCCCGAGCGAGTCGGCGGCAATCTGCGTCAGGATCGTGTAGGTGCCGGTGCCGATATCGGCGGTGGCGCAGGCGAGCTCCAGCTTGCCGTCCGCGGTCAAGGTGGCGCGGGCGCTGTGCGGCATCATCATGGCTTCCCAGATCCCGGTGGCCATGCCCCAGCCGACGAGTTCCCGGCCTGCCCGCATCGACCGCGGCTCCGGCTGCCGCTTTGACCAGCCGAAACGTTCCGCGCCCTGGCGGCAGGCGGCGCGCAGTTCGCGGCTGCTGAACGGCTTGCCTGCGTTTTCGTCGGTGTCGGCGTAGTTGTTCAGGCGTAACTCGAGCGGATCGATCTTCAGTGCATAGGACAGTTCGTCGATCGCCGATTCGATGGCGAACACACCCAGCGGCGCGCCGGGGGCGCGCATGTCGGCCGGGGTGTAGGTGTCGAGCCTGGCGATCCTGTAGTTCAGCGCAATGTTGTCGCAGTGGTACAACAAGCCGGACCAGTTGACGACGACCTCCTGGTACTCCTCGAAGCTGGAGGTGCCGGCGACGGCCGCGTGCCGGATCGCCTGCAATTTGCCGTCCGGATTGGCGCCGACGGCAACGGCATTGATCGTCCCGGGGCGGTAGCCGAAGGTGAACATCTGCTCTCGTGTGAGTTCCACGCGTACGGATCGTTCCAGGTCCAGCGCCGCCATCACCGCCAGGAACAACTGATATTGCGGCCGCAGTCCGATGCCGAACGCGCCGCCGACGAAGGGGCTGATTACCCGCACATCATCCGGCGGCAGGCCGAACACCGCCGTGATGTAGTCGTGGCTGTTTTTCACGCCCTGGATCTTGTCATGCACCGTGATCCTGCCGCCGCCCTCCCAGATCACCGTCGAGGCGTGCGGTTCCATCGGGTTGTGATGTTCGCTGGCGATGCGGTATTCGTTCTGCACGCGCATTGGCGAGGCGGCGAAGGCTGCATCGGCGTTGCCGCGCGGTTCCGGCGGGGGTGCGATGCCTTCGCGTTTCTCGGGCGGCACGTAGGCGGACTCGCGGAGGCGATCGAGGTCGGTTTCGTGCGGCTCAGCCTCGATCCGCACGTTTACGAGCGAGGCGGCGTGGCGGGCGGTGCCGAAATCCTCGGCGACGACCAGGGCGACGGGCTGGCCGCTGTAGAGAATTCGGTCGTTGAACAGCGGGCGGAACGGCTGGCCGGGAGGCGCGACCATGTCCTGGTAGTCGGCATCGCCGCCCGGAACATTTGGCCGGTTGGCGTGGGTGAAGATTTTCACCACGCCCGGCACCGCTTCGGCTGCCGCGGTATCGATCGCGGTGATGCGGCCCTTGGCGATCATGCCGGAGACAACGTAGCCGTGCAGCAGGCCGGGAGCGGCGACTTCCCCGGCATAGCGCGCGGCACCGGTGACTTTCAGGCGGCCGTCGACGCGGCGGCGCGGGCTTCCGACGTGAGTCTCGATGGTCGTGGACATGGCGGAAGCTCCTATCGGATGCGCTTGTCGGTCTGCGACTGCGGCGTACCGGCGGCGGCCTGTTGCAGGGCGCGGAGGATCGCCTGGCGGGCAAGGCCGATTTTGAAGTCGTTGTGGCCGCGGCCTTGGGCGCCGGAGAGAAGTGTTTCGGCGGCGCGGGCGAAGCTTTCGGCGGTGGCGGGCTGGCCGGACAGGGCGTCCTCGGCCGCGGGTATCCGCCAGGGCTTGTGGGCGACGCCGCCGAGGGCGATCCGGGCGGTCCTGACGGTGTCGCCGTCGAGGTCGAGCGCGGCGGCGACGGAGACCAGCGCGAAGGCGTAGCTTAGGCGGTCGCGCAGCTTCAGATAGGTATGGTGTGTGGTGAAACTTTCCGGCGGCAGTTCGACGGCGGTGACGATCTCGCCGTGCTCCAGGGTGGTGTCGCGGTCCGGGCGGTCGCCGGGCAGGCGGTGGAAATCGGCGAACGGGATGGCGCGGTCGCCGGTTGGGCCGGTGACATGCACGGTCGCCGCCAGGGCCGCGAGTGCGACGCACATGTCGGAGGGATGAGTGGCGATGCAGTGCTCGCTGGTGCCGAGGATGGCGTGGATGCGGTTCAGTCCGCCGATGGCGGGGCAGCCGCTGCCGGGTTCGCGTTTGTTGCAGGCGGTGGCGGAGTCGTAAAAGTAGTAGCAGCGGGTACGTTGCAGCAGGTTGCCGCCGGTGGTGGCGGCGTTGCGCAATTGCGGCGAGGCGCCGGCCAGGATCGCGCTGGCCAGCAGCTTGTATCGTGCCGCGATGCGATCGTCGTAGGCCACGGTGCTGTTGGTCACCAGGGCGCCGATACGCAGGCCACCGTTCGGCGTTGGTTCGATGCGGTCGAGGCCTGGAAGGCGGGTAATGTCGATGAGGTGCGCGGGGCGCTCGACATTGTACTTCATCAGGTCGATCAGGTTGGTGCCGCCGGCGATCACGCGGTTGCCGGCCTGCGCTGCGCTCGCTTGCACCGCTTCGGCAAGGTCGTCCGGCCGGGCGTAGGAGAAACGGTTCATCGGGCGAGCACCTGCTCGATGGCAGCGACGATGTTGGGGTAAGCACCGCAGCGGCAGATATTGCCGCTCATGTGCTCGCGGATTTCGGGGGCCGTATAAGCGTGGCCTTCGCGCATCAGTCCGACGGCCGAACAGAGTTGCCCTGGCGTGCAATAGCCGCACTGGAGGGCGTCGTGTTCGATGAACGCGTCCTGTAACGGATGCAGCGTGCCGTCCGGTTTCGCCAGCCCCTCAACCGTCGTGACGCTGGCACCGTCCTTCATCACGGCCAGCACAAGGCAACTGTTCACCCGCACGCCATCGATCAACACCGTGCAGGCGCCGCACTGGCCGTGGTCGCAACCCTTTTTCGTGCCGGTCAGGCCGAGGTCCAGGCGCAGCAGATCGAGCAGCGTCGTCCAGGGCGCGACGTTAAGCCGTGTCTGCTTTCCGTTGATCGTCAGGTCTATCGGCAAAATTTCGGAGCGCGCCTCCGGCAGGGCGTGATCTGGCATGGGCTTGGTCCTTCGGACATCGGCAATGTCCGCCTGAACGAGCCGGCGCGCGGCAGGTTCGCCCGTGGTGCCAATAAACCCGCGGGGTCAGCCTGGCAGCGGCGCCTCCAGGTTCACCACAAGCTGACCCGTCTCCGCCACGATCATCTCCGCCACCAAACGGCGGTGGCACATCGTGTGGCTGCGCTCGAAGCATAGCAGGCAGGCGGGACGTTCGCGGGCGAGTTGTTTCGCCTGCGCCAGTTCCGCCCGGGCGCGGTCGGAGGTCATGTGTTCGCGGTAGATGAGTTCCATCCGCTCGGGATGCCCGGCGCGGACGGCGTCGCGGCCGGGCTTGGGCGTGCCGAGGCCTTGCAGATGGACGTAGGCGATCCCCGCCTCGTCCAGCGCCGCCGCCAGTTGCCGCTTGGAGAACCCGGGTTTGCGCGATTGCGGCACGGCGCGGACGTCGATCAGCAGCTTGGTGCCGGAGTCGCGCAACGTATCGACCACCGCGCCGATGGTGCAGCCTTCGTAGCCGATGGTGGCGAGGTCGGGCATCAGGCGGCGGCCAGCCAGTCCTCGATCAGGCGGCGGGCGATGCTGTCGACGCGGGGCAGCTCGAAGCCTAGGCTTGCGCGGTCGCGGATCTCCTGGCGGGTGAACCAGCGGGCGTCCTTGAGTTCGGTTTCGTCGATGGTGATGGCCTCGGTCAGGGCTTCGGCGTAGAAGCCGAGCATGATGTTGCCGGGGAATGGCCAGGGCTGGCTGGAATGGTAGTGCACGTCGCCGACGAGGATGCCGGATTCTTCCAGGGTTTCGCGGCGGACGGCTTCCTCCAGCGTTTCGCCGGGTTCGACGAAGCCGGCGAGGGTGGAATACATGGTGGCTTTGGGGAAGCGGGTGGAGTGGCCGAGCAGGGCGCGGTCGTCGCGATGCACCAGCATGATCACGGCGGGGTCGGTGCGGGGGAAGTGCTGGGTGTTGCAGACGGTGCATTGCATGACGTGGCCGGCGGATTTGACCTGATTGGGGTTGCCGCAGACCGGGCAGAACTTGTGCCGCTGGCGCCAGTGGAGCAGGCCGCGGGCATGCGCCAGGACGGACGCCTCCGGCCGCGGCACGCCCCAGCCGACGGAGCGGAGATCGACGAAGCTGCCGAGGGAGTCGGGCAGCAGCGGCACCGGATCATCCGTGGCGGAGATGTCGATGGCGAAGACGGCGCGGTCGTCGAGGATGCCGAGGAAGGCCCAGGGTCCGTCCTGCATGCGCAGCACGGAGGCCATGTCGCCGGAGATATACACGGCTTCGGGGTTGCCTTCGTCGGTGCCGCGGATCAGATTGCGGGAGCGCCAGACCGGCACGAACAGGGTTTCGGGGTCGTGCAGTTGGGCGGCGATCCAGTCGGCGTCCTCCCGCCGGGCGGCGATGCGGTCGAGCGGGCTGGAGGAGTAGACGTTGGGGCGGGAGGCTAGGATGAGGGTCACGTCGGGCGTCCGCGGTTGACGATATTTCGGGGCGACCGTGGCACGGGTCGGGGTGGGGGGCAACTTGTGAGGCCAAGCCGTGCGAATTTTTTGTGGCGCTGCCGTGGGTATTGAGGTAGCAGAACGATGATACAATCATCAGTATTCACCGGAAGAGCAAGGGGAGCCAGACTCCTCGGCTCGGAAAAGGAGCGCTTCCATCGTGCGGTTGCGGGCGACGGAGCCCGTGCACAATGAAAAAGGCTTGCGGCGAGCGCCCAAGCCACGCTACTTTGGAAAAATGCATGAGGCTGCTCGCTTGTCGTATTCACATCGGACCAAAGTAGCGGATTTTGGCTCTTGCTCCGCAATTGAGCATCCGGAACTCGGACATTGTGTTTTCCGACCTTGTAAATCAAGATATGCACCAAGGGCGCGCCGAGGGGACGTAGCGAATGACCCTTAGCGTCCCGGCAATTCGCTCAAAAATAAGTGGAGTGTAGCTATGTCTGATAGTGACATATTCGAGAAAGCAAACGTGCGAGATTTGGTTTCGGGCGCGCTTGCACCACCAGCGGTTCTAGCCCTACCGCATCGAGTTTATATCGCCTACCGCCCGGACTCGGATATCTTATATAACCGGTTCCCGGAACTGAAGGACCTATCACAGAAATGGGTGCACGGAAACGTAAATAACAATGGCGGTGATCTTCCTCGCCTCTACTTACTTGCGATGAATGTCAAGCATGTTCTTGCTGACGGGGTGGTCGGCGATATTGCTGAGCTTGGGGTTTATAAAGGCAACTCTGCAGCGTTGCTAGCTCATTACGCGCGTACCAATGGGCGAACTCTATACTTGTTCGACACGTTTGATGGATTTGTTCCGGAGGATTTTTCAGCGCAAGATCCGAATAGAGAAATGGGTTTCAGAGACACATCGGTTGAATTTGTGCTTGAGAACACTGGAACCGAGGCCGTGGAGTGCATCAAAGGTAGGTTTCCGGGCACGCTCACGCAGGAGATATCGGCGAGATCTTTTGCCATCGTTCACATAGATGCGGATCTATATCAACCGACCAAGGCGGGTTTGGATTTCTTTTACGAGCGCCTATCGCCCGGGGGAATGCTGATCGTGCACGACTATATAAATGAATACTGGGGTGGAGTTAAGCAAGCTGTTGACGAGTTTGCCGCCAGGGTGCCGGAGCAGTTTGTTCTGATGCCGGACAAGTCCGGGACCGCCATACTAAGGAAGAACATCAATCGGACGTAGAATTGATATGTGCGGTTCTCAGGCGACCGGCTCAGATCCGGTCGCCTTTGCGTCCTCAAGGTTTAACGAATTGTCGAGCAAAATCGCGGACTGAACGGGTGAATGTAAAGTCGCCTCCGTCCGGCACGGCGGTGGATGGCGCGCTAACCCAGCTAGAAATCACATACTGGTCGGGCCGGCCCCCGGCCTCAGCATATGCTCGCCCTTCGTACATTACGCCCGAATACCAGGTCTGGTCGGTCGCCAAGTGGTCCCTTGCGGTTCTCGGATAATCTGCGGCCCAGTAAATCAGACTGAAAGGTAGGTTCTGGGATCGACAATAGTCTTCTACAGTCCTAACCCCTGGCCAGAAACCTGCATTTCCAACGTAAGCCGACCAGTCGGGGTCAATCCTGTAAAAATCCAGGCCAGTTTGGCCGAGCGCCTTCAGGCCTCGCTGCAAATCGTCAATCCACCTTTGATGCACCTTTTGCGTAAAATGCGGATAGGGTTCAACTTCGCCGAGGACGACACCGGGCAGGCGAGATCGAGCCAGGGAAATGAAATCCAAGGTTTGTTCGAGTCCGTATTCATAGGACCGATGCAGCAATAATGTTGCTGCTACCAGCGGTTCGTCCATAGAGATCGCGGATATGACGCCACCTAGCCGAACAACCCGGTCCCAATGTTCTACCTCCCACTTAAAGGTATCACGCGCGGTTACACCCCATTCCTTGACCGCACCCACCTCCAGCTCAAGCGACAAACCCCATTCACGCATGCGGCTGAAAATGAAACGAAGCTCCCCATCCTCAAGTTTTTTGAAATCATGATCGGCGTAAACCAAGCTCTTCACGAAGCGCCTCGTGTCGGCCCAGGCGGATTCGTTTTCGAACAGATCCCGCAGCTCGTCTGCGTTCGGAGGGCCGATACATAGCTCGCTTAACTCGCTTTGTTTTTTCGATTCTGCCAAAGAGAATCGCTGGGCAACTAGAGCGAGCAGGGCGGCGAGCGAAAGTCTGCGGCCGATTTTTGGTCGTTCGGCATTGAATAAAACCTGAGCCACTACCCGTTTCCTCAACCGCTGCTTAGACTCCGAACGAATGCCGCAACTGGCGCAATCCATGCCTCAAATCCGGATGATAAGGTTCGGCGTCACCTATCGATTTTAGCAGACTATGAACCTCCTCGGGCGCGCCGCTGGCGGCTAAGAGTACAGCTAACGCTGCCTCACCTTCGACCGAGCCGGGGCAGCCTGTCAATCCTTCTCGGAGCCGCCCAATCGCGCGAGATGGGTCTGATTTGATCAGTTCCAAACCCTCGTATAGTCCTAGATTGTATTGCCCTGCTACATATTGCTCCGCAAATCTTGAAAAATTGTAGCGCCCATAGTTAATATGGTAAAGATAATCGCTTGCTCCATACGGAAGTCCCAGCACCGCAGCCACGGATGGATGAACCGGTAGATCATGGGGTCCAAAAAACATGCTCTTTGAAAGCGAATCGGCGATGCTATCAAGCACCGAAGGGCTAATCCCGATACGATCAAATACTTGAAGCGCGAGTCGTGCAAACAGCGGCCCACACAAATGACCTCTCGTCGTAAAGAGCTGTTGTTCCCCGAGTTTCTCTCTTATATATGGTGCTATCTCAATATTCGACTTTTCGTCTCGCAATTCCTGCAAAGAGAGGCACAACTCCATCAGACGGGGGACATTCTTCTGTTGCGCTATGTTTAAATTGACATATGCTTCGCTAGCTTCAGTCGGGGCGGTGCCCGCCCGGATCATGTCGTTAAGGAACGCGTCACCGTACTCGGGTCCAAAGGCGGAATAACGGTGCATAGGCGTTCGAAAATAGTGGATGTGCTCGGAAGTCGCGTTCGGCCAGAGGAACAGACCATTAACGTATGGAAACAGAATGATCCGAGCTGGAGTAATTGACGGGTCTGGTAGCGAGGATATATCTCCGAGTTGAACGCAGACGACATCGACGTCCTGAAGTTCAGGCCGATGGGCCTCCGAAAGCCCGCGTGCGTCGATAAAGCTCGCACGAGCGGATGAGTGTCTCGCAACGAACGTGTTGTAGGCGGCCGCCAACGCCGACGCCTGACATGAACCAACGAAGGTAACCCGCTCCGACACAGCCGCTCCTAGCAGACGTTTCTTTAACTAAGTTAACCGCCCATAACTCACACATCGGGTCGCCAAGCGAGCGCTTTTAGAACGAATCCTATCAATTTAGCAACAGGAATGTTGCGGCGATATGGTCCGTTACGACATCATTACCGAGGCTGTTAGCCACCAAGCCAGTGGTCCTCGGACGGCCTTTTGGAAAGGCGTCGGCGTCCGTGAGGCCAATGACGGTCAAATGACCCCGTACTCCTCGGCTAGAGCCGCCGCCGCCGCGGCGGCGAGCTCAGCCGACGCGACATCGTTGGGGTGCACCTGATCTTGACTCCGCCCCGGCCGATACACCTCCGGTCGTGCGCCCGCGCCAACAACGGCGTCGCAATCGACGTGCGGAATTCCCGAACTCAAAACGAGTTCGTTTGCGAATAGCCGTATTTCTTCCCATTCCTCGCTATACCTGTAGCCGCCAACGCCGGCGAAAGGTGGTGATGTCAACAGGATAACGGCAACACCGCTTTCCCGCGCTTTCCGCGCCACCTCGATGGCAGCAGCGAAGCTTTTCCAAACGCCCTCTCGAGTTTCACGGTCCGGATCGTTAGCCGTGTAGGTTTGCAGGAGCAGGACATCCGGGGCATAAATAGCCATCGCATCGACGCAGTTTGACAAGAAACAATCGCTGTTTAGGCCAGACAGCGCTTCATTCCGGTGCAATGCTGGGCGCTCGGGCCGATCAAGAATCTTGGCGAGATGCAAACCGACGCCATTTGCTCCTTGATCGAGCTCCAGCGGCCGGGAGGCTACCCCGGACAGCATACTGTCGCCCGAACTCATGATCGTGATCATAGGCCGGGCACCCGCCGCAATGATGCCCGCCGGCAGGATGACGCTACTTATATTTGGCGCATAGTACGATTGAGCAAATTCGCCCGCAGCCCAGTTGCCCTGGTTGGACCAACTGCCACCAAGATTTCGGCTGAATTGTAGCGGATTCCGCCCGTTGGGAAAGTCGCGCCAGTTTCCAACCGTTCCGTCCATAAAGCCAAAGCTAATTGGACCTGAGACAGGATAGAGTCTGAAGAAAATTAGTATACCCGAACCGCTACCGATTCGTTTTGGGGGGCGTTGATCAAAGGGTATGATATCCGTCAAGACACGTGTCGGCAGGCCGGCTCGGGTTGCCGGCGGGAGTCGAATGGAATAGTCTCCCTTTAGGGACGCCCTCTGCCACATCGCGTTGTTCGGGTGCCCGGCAGCATCGAGCGGGGTAAACCAATCGTTGATACCGGCCGACAACGAGAATGCCGCGTTGTAGGTGACAGCCTCGGTCGCGCTGCAGTTGATCAGCTCGAAACCGACGGCGGTGGAGCCTAGCGGGACCTCGTGGATGCAGGCGTATGTTTTCGGCGTCGGATCCCAATGCGCGCACACGCCTTGGCTTACCAACCTTTGTAAGCCAGACAAGCGACTTTGCGACTGGGTCGGAGGCGGCATCGTAATCTCCAGTCAAATATCGCTGCATAGTAACATAGTTGTCGGACTGGTCAATAGGGTTCGGCTGGCTCAGCATGCGAGCCGCGGTGCTTGAGGCCGGCCACTTTTGCCCTTCGTTACGTCGCTTGAACCGACTGCTGATTGATGCTACCCGGAGGTCGGCGCGAGGGCGTCAGGTTGCCGGGGGGGCGCTTCCGGACCAGGCGGCAGCCAGTCGGTGCGTAGGCAGGACCAAAAGGAAAATCACTACATGACGGAGACCCTGGACCTCGGACGCCTCGATATGTCTGTCCAGCACACCCCACGACGTGAGGTCGTATGGAGCCCCGCGCATTGCGATTGGCTGCGTCAGCTCGCCGCGGGAGGCAAAGAAGGCAAATACTCTCCGATCGACGGCGACGTGGCCCGCATCCTGCTGCGCTGCCCGGAAGGCGATTTCGTGGCGGCAGAGCAGGAAGCTCTGGATTTCCTTGCGCGGATGGGACCGTCGCTCTGGCAGGACAGAGAGTCGTTCTATCAGATTTCTCTTCTTTTCTTTGTCATACAGCGAATGGATATAGTCGCCGGTCTGTTCGCCATGAAATACGAGTTCGCCGATACGCTCCGAATTCAGTTTGCCGATGAGCCGTTCGGCGACGGATGCGTCCGTTGGGACATATCCCCGGACCGGATGACCCATACTTTCCTGTTCAGCAGCGAAGTTCTGAAGACCGACAAACTCCGTCATAATTTCCAGTTATTCCGATGGTCGTTTCCTCTCGCGGCAAATTATGCCGGCTCGGGCGGTGCGGAGTTCGGGTCGGTATTTCTCAATATGGGGGATATCGGGGCACGCCCCGGTCTGGCGTTCAGCGATTCCCGCCCCGATCGTTTCCTTGTTCCGGACTATATCTTCGTCCCGAGCGACGGATATGCCTATGCCCGTCAGATTCTGCGGGAACGGCAGCTCCCTTGGCAGGATAGGCATCCGGTCGCGTTCTGGCGGGGCGGAACCACCGGATCGCCAGCCTTCAACAACGATTGGCGCACGCTGGACCGGGTTCGTCTGGTCGAAACGGCGATGAGGTCCCCGAACAAGGACCTGTTCGACGTGGGTTTCAGCAACATCGCGCAAATCACCGACCCGGCGTTCGCGGAGTGGGTGAAAGGGCGCGGCATGCTGCTTGGGCCGGTGCCCTGGGTGGATTGGGGACGATACCGCTACCAGATTGACATCGACGGCAATTCCAGCCCGTGGTCCAACCTGGTTCAGAAGCTGCTGACCGGCAGCCCGGTGATGAAGCTCGAGTCCCGGCGCGGATACCGGCAATGGTTCTACGATGAGCTGAAGCCTTGGTACAACTATGTTCCGATCGCGTCGGACGCCTGGGACCTGACGGACAAGTTGAACTGGTTGCGCCGCAATGACGCCGAGGCGCAGCGGATAGGCGCGCGAGGCTACGAACTGGCGGAATCGCTGACATACGACAACGAAATGCGCAAATCAGTCACCGTCATCGATACCGCGTTTCGGTATTTCCGGCCGATCGAGCCTCCTCAACAAACCACCGTTTCACCCCAATCAGCCAGCGTGGATACGGCGGGTCCAGCCGCGGCCGGTGATGCCGAAATCAACATCAGCAGCCTTGGCGGCCTGGGCGACATCCTGCTCCGAACACCGGTGCTGCGTGAACTGAAGCGGCGTAATCCAAACACCAAGGTCAACTTCTTCGGCAATTACCTTGCCCCGCTTCGCGGCCTGCCGTTTATCGACCGAATCGACGACCACGCCAAACGTCCGCCGAACACGCTGGAAATCGGCTATGGCGCGAACATTCCCGACAACCTGCATCTGTCGCAAGTCCTCGGGCGGGCGGCCGGCGTGGAGGTTGACGATGTTCGTCCGGAATGTCACCTCGATCCGGCGGCGGTGGAGCGCATGCGCGGCCTTCTCGGCGATGCCAAGCGCCCTTGGATCGTGGTGAACCGCAATGCCAGCATCTGGACCAGAAACAAGGACTGGCCCGCGGAAATGTGGCTGGAATTGCTGCAACGATTGCATCTTCTCGGGGCGACTATCATCGAAGTCGGTACGGTTAAACCGGAATACGGTCCCGGATACGGTCTTGGTGCCGAGTTGGTAGGCTTCGACCTCAGGGACAAGACGCCCCTCGATGAACTCACCGCGGTTATATCGCTGGCGGATATTCTGGTCGCGCCCGTAACCGGCACGATCCATATCGCGGCGGCGGTGCGCACCCCCGCCGTGGTGATTTTGGGCGGCTATGAACCGCCGAGCGCGACCCGCTATCCGGGAAACACGGTATTCGCATCAGCGCCGGAGTGCTCGCCTTGCTGGAAGCGCGAACCGTGCCCCTATGACCGCAAGTGCCTGCGGGACATTTCAGTTGACCAGGTGACAGTTGCAATATGGCAGATGTGGAATGATCTGAACCGGCAGCGCGTTGCGGAAACGGCCCGGGTTGACGTTCCGGCCGGCTAGGATGGGTCTCACTTTCAACGCCGGGCCGATCGGCGGCCGGCAGCCATGGTAGGTCTATTGTCAGCCTGGCGTGAGTGGCGGGAGCGTCGGGAAATTTTGCGGGGGCTGAGCGATGAACAGGCCGATGCGAGCATTCGCGCGGGGTTCGTTGTCAAGGATCAATTGATCTTCGCGTTGGAGGCAATCGAACGCGGCGACGAGCGCCTCGCGACGGAGATCTGGGATAAAGCGCTTAAGTTGCACCCCCGAGAGGTCAACGCCTCACCCATGAAATTCAGGATATTGTACGGTCTGCGCCGGTTCGATGAGGCGGAGGCCTTGATGCTTGCGGGGAGGAAAGCGCGCCCGGGGAATTCCAGATTCCTGGCCGGACTCATCGAAATTGCCGGCGCGCGCGGTGATCAGGAGGCTTTGCTGAGACTGTGCGCGGAGGCTCGGGCGCGTTTTCCGTATCTCGCGATTGGCTACGTCAGAGCGTTGTGGACGCTGATAACCGGCGGACGATTGGATGAGGCCGAAGTAATCGCCAAGAAGGCCATGAAGTTCTGCCCGGACGAAATCATGGTCTATGAACCGTTCGCGGCTATCGCCATGAAGCAGGAGGATTGGGAGGAGGCGTTAAAGCGGTGGCAGGTAATCCTGGATCGTTTCGAATCGCAGAATCAATCGCCCTATGTCCAGGCGGCGCGGGTGCTGGCCAAACTGGGTCGTTTCGCTGAAGCTGAGGCGATACTGACGCCATGGCTGGCCCGTTTGGGCTCCGATCTTTCCTGTCGCCTCGAGTTGGCGCGGATAGCTCATGAGAAGGGTGACACCGAACTGGCGATTCGCCGATGGAAGCAGTTGGCGATCGCCGCACCGCACGATCTGCAGGCCAGCATTCATGCCGCAGATGGGCTCATATCGATGAACGACTTATCCGGTGCCGAGACAATCCTGCGGGAGGCGGTCGAGAAATCCTTAGCGGAAAGCTGAGCAGTTAGGCGCGAACCGGTGAACAAAGCAACGTTCAGGGTTTGCGCAACTCGCTACACCGATCCAGCCACCCCCCGCCGCAACATCCCCTCAAAATACCCGATCGTCCGCCGCAACCCCTCCTCCAGCGGCACCTTCGGCTCCCACCCCAGCTCCCGCCGAGCCATCGCAATATCCGGGCAACGCTGCAGCGGATCATCCTGAGGCAGCGGCTTGTGCACGATCCTGGACTTCGCGTTCACCAGATCGATCACCCGCTCCGCCAGTTCCCGCACCGGAATCTCATGCGGGTTGCCGATATTGATCGGCCCCGTCACCTCCGGCCCCGTCGCCATCAGCCGCATCAGCCCGTCCACCAGATCCTCGACGTAACAAAAAGCCCGGGTCTGCATCCCGTCGCCATACAGCGTAATGTCCTCCCCCTTCAGCGCCTGGACGATGAAGTTGGAGACCACCCGGCCGTCATTCGGGTGCATCCTGGGGCCATAGGTGTTGAAAATCCGCGCCACCTTGATGCGCACCTTGTGCTGGCGATGATAATCGAAAAACAACGTCTCGGCGCAGCGCTTGCCCTCATCATAGCACGCCCTGGGACCCAACGGATTGACGTTCCCCCGGTAATCCTCGGTCTGCGGATGCACCGTCGGGTCGCCATACACCTCACTGGTCGAGGATTGCAGGATCTTGCTGCCGACACGCTTGGCAAGGCCCAACATGTTGATGGCGCCGATGACGCTGGTCTTGGTCGTCTGCACCGGATCGAACTGGTAATGGATCGGCGAGGCAGGGCAGGCCAGATTGTAGATCTCGTCAACCTCCACATACAGCGGAAAGGTCACGTCGTGGCGCAGCGCCTCGAAATTGGGGTTGCCCAGAAGGTGCGCGATATTGTCCTTCCGGCCGGTAAAGTAATTATCCACGCACAGGATGTCGTCACCCGCCGCGGCCAGCCGATCGCACAGGTGGGAACCGAGGAAGCCGGCCCCGCCGGTAACCAGAACACGCTTGCGAGTCAAAGACATCTCATCCACCCCATCATGCCCGGCCAATGCCGAAATACTCGAACCCGAATTCCCGCATCGCCACCGGATCGTAGACGTTGCGCAAATCCACCAGCACCCGGCCACGCATCGCATCGCCCAGCCGGACCGGCGACAACGCCCTGAACTCATTCCACTCCGTAATCAGCACCAGCGCGTCCGCGCCGGTCGCCGCATCCAGGGCATCGGTGCAATACACCACCGAGTCCGGCAGCAACGGCTTCGCCTGCGCCATCCCCTCGGGATCGAATGCCCGGATGCGCGCCCCGTCGCCGGCCAGGCGCGAGACGATGGCCAGGGACGGCGAATCCCGCATGTCGTCGGTCTCCGGCTTGAAGGTCAGCCCGAGCACGGCGATCGTCTTGCCACGCACCGATCCGCCGCAGGCGGCGATCACCCGCATCGCCATGCTCGATTTCCGGGCATCGTTGACCGCGACCGTCGCTTCCACCAGCCTTGACGGAGCGCCGAAATCCTGCGCCGTACGCACCAGCGCGAGCGTATCCTTCGGGAAGCATGAACCGCCGTAACCCGGCCCGGGATGCAGGAACTTGCGTCCGATGCGCCCGTCCAGGCCGATGCCCCGGGCCACGTCGTGCACGTCTGCCCCGACTTTTTCGCATAGATCGGCCATCTCGTTGATGAAGGTCACCTTCATCGCCAGGAACGCGTTCGCCGCGTATTTCGTCAGCTCCGCCGTCTCGATCGACGTGAACACGATCGGGGCCTCGATCAGATACAGCGGGCGATACAGCGTCCGCATCGCCGCCCTGGCGCGGTCCGACTCGGTGCCGATAACCACCCGGTCCGGCCGCATGAAGTCGCCGATAGCATTGCCTTCGCGCAGGAATTCGGGGTTGGAGGCGACATCGAATTCCAGATCCGGACGGGTGGAGCGAACGATCTCCTGGATGCGCCGGCCGGTGCCGACGGGAACGGTCGATTTGGTCACGATCACCGCGTAACCCGTCAGCGCGCGCGCCACCTGCTCCGCCGCCGCAAACACATATGACAGGTCGGCATGGCCGTCGCCCCGCCTGGTCGGGGTACCGACAGCGATGAACACGGCCTCGGCCCCCGCCACCGCGGCGGCCAGATCCGCCGTAAAGGTCAGGCGCCCGGCGGCAACGTTTTCCTGCACCAGCTTTTCCAGGCCGGGTTCGTAGATCGGCATACGTCCGTCATTCAGCGCTGCGAGCTTGCCGGCATCGGCCTCAACCACGGTCACTTCGGTGCCGAATTCGGCAAAGCAGGCGCCGGACACGAGGCCGACATAGCCGCCGCCGATCATGGTGATGCGCACGTGATTAGGATCCCTGACCGTTGCGAGGGTGATTCAGCATAAGGCGGCGCTTGATACCAGCAATTTCCCGCGGCTGATGAAAACCGTCGCGGTCAATCGGGGCGACTGCCCGTCATCCCGGAAGTTGCACCAGCAGATCGTCGCCCTCGACCTTGATGGGGTAAACGGCAATGTCCGTGTCGGCCGGAGGACCCAGGGTCTTGCCGGTGCGCACGTCGAACTGAGCCGCGTGCAACGGGCATTCGATGCAGCCATTCTCCAGCCAGCCGTCCGACAGCAGAGCGAATTCGTGTGAGCACACATTGCTCGTCGCATGATATTCGCCGCCCGGCAGGTGATACAGCGCCACGTCCGTGTCGCCAATACGCACACCCAGACAGGCTCCTTCCGCCACGTCATCCGTTGACGCCACGCGTACCCAGTCGCCCATCGCATTCTCCGTCACGTTGTTGAAGGCAGCATGGCAGTGGTTTTCGCCACGGCCAATCAGGGTTCGGTGACAGCCAGTCCCGCCGAGGTGGCGCCCTTGATCAGAGCGAGATCGAACGTCACGAAGCGCTCGACCGAGGGGCTGGATGCCAGATGCAGCGCATCCGCGAAGTCGAGGTTCTCGCGATTCCACACCAGGGCCTGGCGGACGAGCGGTTCATCCTCGCACCGCACATTCGGCAGCGACAGCAGCGCTTCCAGAGCGCGGTTTACCGGCAGGCGCTCCAGGCGATAGAGGCGGCGCAGCACCCACTCGGCTTCGAGGATGACGGTCTTCGGCAAGAACACCGTCTCGGTTTCGAACAAGCTGCGGGCGCGCGCGGTCTGCCGCGGTTCATCGGCCGTCAGCAACCGGACAATGACATTAGTATCGGCCGCGATCACGCCGATCCCGCAGTTCGGCCGCGATGACGGAGTCCATTTCCTCAATGCTGCGCGCGCTACCCTCGACCGGCAGGCAGCCAACAATATCCTCCAGCCGCGCGGGCCGGGCCTTTATCGGCCGCAGCAGCACGCCGTCCCCGGTGTCTTCGACGGTAAAATCGGTGCCGGGCGTCCAGCCATGCATATCCCGCACCGTCTTGGGCAGGATGATCTGGCCTTTCGATGAGAGCCGGGTTGTGTCCATGATCGCTATGTAAGATCTGGTAAGATGTGCGTCAAGGTGATTGCGATGATGTGACCCCGACCTGCCCCGGCTCACTGCTTACGGACGCAGCGCTGCCGTAGATCTGCCGGGCCCTGGCCTGGAACGCTTTCACGGATGTGCCCAGCAGATCCGACAGGGCAGGACCCAGCACCATCCGGATCAGGCCCGAACGCAACTCGTAGGTCGCATGACATTCCAGCCGCGTGCCACCCGATGGGGCGTCGGCAAAACTCCAGGTCTCGTCGAACGTCCCGAACAGACTGTCATTGCAAACGACATGAATGCGGGACGGAGGCTCCAGCACCGCGCGCGTGCTGAAATGCAGCCGCAGCATCGCGAAGCGCACGACCTGATCGACCCACAGCATATTGCCGTTCCGGCGGCGGATCCGGGCGGCGGCGACATGGTGCAGAAATTTCGGGTAGCTTTCTATATCCGCGACAAGATCGAACACCTGTTGCGGTGCATAGGGCAGATCTGCATGCGCGAAATACGTCGGCATGGCGTCTCCGCATCGCGCGGGCCGTGCGCGCTAGGCCGCTTCCCGCAGATACCAGGTCTCGTTCGCGTGCCGAAGCAAGTCCGGTTCGCTTCGGCAGCGGGCGATGAAATCCCGCACCTCCGCGGTGCGCCACGCACGCCGGTAAGCCTCCCACGCCTCCGCCAGCGACACAAGCCGCAGATCCGCCGGCGAAAACGGCAGAGCATTCAACAACTTCACCCGTCCGTTGGGCACTACCAGCAGCATCGCCTGAGGGCTCTCGATCCGCCGCTCCAGCTCTGTCACGATGTCCCACGGGTAGATCGACAGCATCAGGCCGCCACCCAGCGCCACGGCACGCGCCCGCAGCGCCATCGCCGCGTCGTCCCACACCGCCTCGTTGCAAGCCAGGGAGTCCCAGGCCAACGCCGCCCGCCCGAGCCGCATCAGTGGTCCCGTCACGAACGCGCTGCAGCCGTGCTGCTTCGCCAACTCATAAGCCGGAACGATATCGCGGATGTTGGCGCGCGTCGGGGAAAACACCATTTGCGGCGCGGACCCGCGCGCCACCAGACGATCGATGGCGGCCATGGCGGCGGAGAAGCTGCTGCCGGGGCGGGCCCGTTCGTGGGTGTCGGCGGTCGCGCCGTCCACCGAGATCTGGATGCACTGCACGTTCAGCGCGACCAGACGATCCGCCGCGGCATCGTCGATATGGCGGCCGTTGGTTTCGAGCTTGATGGAAACGCCGGCCGCAGCCAAACGCTCAAAAATATCCCAGCAGAACGACACGCCCAACGGCTCCCCGCCGCCGAACGCCACGTAGGGAATACCGAGGGCGATAGCCTCATCGGTGACCCGCAACGCCTCGTCGCGCCCCAGTTCGTTCGCCCAGCCCTTGTCCGGCCCCGACTCCTCGCAGCACGCGAGGCAGTTGGCTTCACACCGGTTGGTCAACTGCCAGGCGAGAAAGAGCGGGGACCCGTATTCGTCAAGCGATCGCCCGCTCATCGCGGTAGCCGACCCGCTCAGGTGAAGCGGATGTAGGGCTGCGCCATCACCTGCTCGGAGACGTCCTCAAGCTTCGGGGTCTCCCAAAACGGCAGGTCGCTCTTTTGCTTCTTGGCGTGCGCGGTTTCGGCAGCCTTGGTTGTTTCGATGACCGAGTCACTCATAGAACTGGTACTCCATCCGAGATTGATCGCCAGATATTGGCGTCCGCGTGATGCACGTCCCGTTCGATGCCGCGATGGATCGCGGCGATGACCGTTTCGTTGCGCCATGCGGCACGATAACTGTCCCACGCCTCCGTCAGCGTCATGCGGCGCATGTCGGCGCAGACATGACCAATCGCCGCGGCGACTTTAACCCAACCGTTCGGCAGCACCAGCATCGTTGCCGGCGGAGCGTCCAGGCTATTTTGCAATCCTCCTTCGATTGCAAAGGGATCATGGCAAAACTGCATTGTATCGTCAATGACACGCTGCTGCCGCGCCAGGGTCTCGCGAAACCTTTGGTAGTCCTCGGCGGACGGCGCGATCCGGTGCCAAAGCCGGGCGGCGCGGCCGATGCGCATCAACTGGCCGGTGTTGAAGCGGAACGCGCCGAAGCCGCGGGCGCGTTCGATCACCGCCTCGGCCTCATGGATGTTCATCCGCGTCGGGGCGAAGGTGACCTCCAGCGGCAGGCCGGCGTCGCGCACGGAGCGGCAGGCGGCATGCGTCTTCGCCAGCGAGGCGCCGGGACGCTGCCGCCCGTAGATATCTTGCGAGTCGCCATCCAGGCTGATCTGGATCGAGCGTATCGGCAGCCGGGCCAGACGTTCCGCCTCGGCCGCGCCGAAGCGCTGGCCGTTGGTCTCGATCTTCAGCATCACGCCGGATCGCCCGAGGTATTCCGCGACGTCGAAGAAATGCGGGACGATCAGCGGTTCGCCGCCGCACAGCATGACATAGGGCACCCCGGTTCGGACGATGTCAGCGGCCAGCGCCATCGCCTCGTCCGCATCCAGTTCATCCGCCACCCGCTTGCCGGGGGCGGAATCGGTGCAGCAATGCAGGCAGGCCAGGTCGCAATCGCGGGTCAACTGCCAGGAGACGAACAGCGGCGCCCCGAGCGAGTCGATCCAGTTCATCGCAGCCAGGCGTCGATCGCGACGCCCGCGGTGAAAAGAGCCACCGCAACCGCATAGCAGGAGACGATGCTGCGGATCGCCGGCACGAACAGGCGGGGCGTTTCGTAAGTGCCGATGGCCCGGCGCGCGCTCGAAATCAGCAGCGGCAGCGCCAGCAGCGTGGCGAGGCATAGCGGCGGAAACACCCGCTCCGCGACCCCGACCAGCGTAATCAGCAACGCCGCGGAAGCGAGCCCGAGATACAGCCAGACCGCCCGCCTGCGGCCCAGCCGTACGACAAGGTTGCGCTTGCCGACAAGCCGATCCTGATGGAAGTCCGGGATGGCGTTGACGACAGCCAGCGCCATGATGAGGCAGCCCGGCACCAGCGACGCCCAGAACGCGCCCCATGCCACCACATGTGCATGCAGATACAGGCTGCCGAGCACCATCCACGGTCCGTACGACAAAGCGATGACCGTTTCGCCCAGGCCGCGATAGGCCCAGCGTATCGGCGGGGCGACATAGAACACTGCCGCCAGGCCGCCGAGCACGGCGAACAGCAGTATCGGCCACCCGGCCAGCAGGGTCAGGTAAATGCCGATCGCCAGCGCGCCCGCAAACCCGGCGATGCCGAGCCACAGGATCGCGTCCGACATCGGCGGCAGGTCATCCGGGTTGAACACCCGGTCGGTGCCCATCCGCGAATCGAAATACTCGTTGAACGCTTCGACGCCGACCACCGCCAACACCACGCCGAACAGTCCGCCCCAGAACACCGAGGCATCGATCGTGCCGTTGATCCGGTAGGCCCAGGCGGCACCGAGCAGATAGGGCAACAGGCCCGCATAGAGGAAGAACCGGTAGCGGACCAGGCTCAGCACACGCAGCAGCCGATGCAGCGGCCGCGCGTGCGGCGGGGCTAGACGTTGATCCATTGATGCAACAACGAGGTTTTCTCCGGATCCTGTTCCAGCGCATCGACGAAAGCCGCCACCCGCGGATCTTGCCAGGCGTGCTGGAAGTTGCCCCACACCTCGGCCAGAGTCTGCGTGCGCAGGTCGCCGCAGACGAACGGCAGCGCGTTGATCAGCTTGACCAGCCCGTTCGGCAGGACGATCAGCAGCGCGGCGGGGTGGTGCAGGCGATAGCGCAGCTCATCCAGCAGGCCCATCTCGTGGAAATGCACCCGCATGCGGCCGTCGTACTGCACGGCCTTTTCGCGCAGCGTATCGAAAAACGCCTCGTACTGGTCGTCGGTCGCGTTCAGCTTCGCCCAGGTCTTGACCGCATTCCCGGTGTACATCGTGCGCCCGGTGTAGAAGCTTTCGGCGCCCGCATCCGCGCAAAGATCGACCATCGCGGCGATCTCGTGCACGTTGAAGCCCGTCGGCGAATGATTGATCTCTATCGGCACGCCGGCCGCATGCAGGTTGCGCAGCCCTTCCATGACCTGATCGAAACTGCCGCGCACCCGCATCTTGCCAAACGTCGCGGCGGTCGCGCCGTCCAGGCTGACCTGCACAGCCTTGACCGCCAGATCCTTCAGCCGGGCGCAGTTTTCCGGCGACAGATAGTGCCCGTTGGTCTCGACCTTGACCTGGGTGCCGCGGTTGCAGGCGTATTCGAGCATTTCAAAGAAATGCGGATGCAGCATCGGCTCGCCGCCGGACAGCGACAGGTACGGCACGTCGTTGTCGACGATCTGGCGCAGCACCTCGAAGGTCTGCTCCTTAGATAATTCGTCCTTGAACGCCTTGCCGGGGCCGCTTTCCTCGATGCAATGCAGGCAGGCCAGGTTGCATTCGTTGGTCACCTGCCACGCCACGTACAGCGGCGCCCGCAAGGTGCCGGAGGTGGTCATGGCCGGGGTTGTCTTCGGGATCAGGCTGTCGGGCAGCGGCGTCAGGCCGGTGATCTGGGTCATGCGGCGGTGTCTTCCACCAGGCCCTTTTCGCGCAAATCGCCAATCAGCGCGGCGATGTCCTGCTCGATCGAGCCGGCCGGGGCCTGGAAGCGATCCGCCAGGCGCTGCGTGAGCTGCGCGACATCGCAGCCCGCGCCGAGCTCCTTGATCACGGCCGCAGCCGTGGGGTTCAGGGTGTAGACCTTCTCCGTCCGGGTTTCGAACAGAACCCCGCCGAACCGTTCCTCGCGGAACTTGACGTATTTACCAAGTTGCATGGCAGCACCTGTTGACCGATGAAATAAACCCGCGCGTTTGAAGCCCCGTTTCGTGTGTGCGGCCAGCGCCAGCCAACCCGCTCATGAGCCTCCGTCCGGGCAGCGCGCCCCCGTTTGCCGCTGCCATCAACACCGCAAATTTATCGCGGCGCACTATGATAGTCGCGGTTCCGGGGGTCAACCCGTTGAGTTTCATCGCTGGACGGCCTGCGTCGGCGGGTGCCGGTTGTGCCCAACTCAGTTGGATAGCGCGTAGCGGATGGTGACGGTCAGCGTGGCGATTTGCTGCGGCATCCCGGCCGGGAACGGCGGCAGTGTGGCATCGCCCACCATTTTTTCCGCCGCGGCATCGAGCAGCGGGGACCCGGCGCTGCTGACAAGCGAAACACTCAGCACGCGCCCGGACCTGTCGGCGGTGAACCGCAGCCCCACGCTGCCCTCCACCCCGCGCCGCCGCGCAAGCTCGGGATAGACTTTATGAGCCGCCAGCCACGCTGCCAGCGAACGCTGCCAATCGGCGGCGATGGGCGCCTCCGCGGCCGGTGGCGCCGGGCGCGGCGCGGCCAGGGGTTCCGCGGTTTTCGACGGCTCAGCGACCCGGGCGGGTTCGGTCGTTCTGGCCTTTGCCGCTGGCCTGCGAACAGGCGATGGCTTCGGCGGTTCCAGGGGTTTTGCCTCGGCCCGCGGTGGCGGCGGCGGTTCAGGCACCTCGGCACTCGCGTCCGGGGGTGGCGGCGGTGGGACGACCGCCTCGCGAGGCGCCTCAGGCATCGCGGCCGGTTCGGGCGCGGGGGGCGGAGGTGCTTCGGGCGGCTCAAACACCAGTGTGACGGTCTGATCGTCCGGTGGCGACGGCGCCGGAGGCTCCCGGACGAACGCCAGCGTCAGCAAGCATGACGCCACATGCAGCAGTATCGCCGCCCCGATCGCCAGCAAGGGCGGACGCGTCCGGAGCCCAGCGGCCGGCCAGCGCGACGCTTTCGCCGCCATCAGCGGCAGCCGATCGGCCTCCAGTGGTTCGGAAAATAGAATTTTGCTGACCAGCATCGCGATTGTTGCTTTTGTTGCCCCGCCTGCCCCGGTCACACGGCGCAGGTCCGCCGTTTTCCTGGTTGGCCGCATTCATCCCCCGCATCTACCTATACGGGGTTGCGGCGGCGGCGTCAGCCCTTGTTAATGAAAAACGGCGACGGCGGCGACGGTCGCATCAGCGCAACAAGCAGCAGACACAGGAAAGCCCCGCCCGCCGCCGCCAGGAACCCGTCTATATAGGACAGCACCGCGGCCTGCTGCGCCACCGCCGTCGCGAGCAGTTTCGCGGCACGCCCCGCGGCCTCGGCGACATCCGCCGTGTGCGCCGCAACCGCCCCCTGATACGCGGCCAGCCGATCGGCTGTTTGCGTGGCGAGGCTGTCAACGTGCAGACCGACGAGGTTGGAGTGAACCTGCTCGCGCACACGCACGAAGGTCTGCATGAAGGCTGTACCAAGCTCGCCGCCGAACAGGCGGCTGACCTGCAGCAGGCTGCCGATGGCGAGCGCATCGGCCGGGTTGAAGCAGCGGATGATCAGTGCCAGCAGCGCGGTCAGCGCGAAAGACTGGCCAATCGCCTGCAAAATCTGCGAGGGCAGGAAGTCGCCGGTCGTCCATTCGCTGGTCAGCCCGGTCGCCATCCAGCAGGCGATTCCGATCAACGCGCTACCGAGTGCGAGAATCCAGCGCCCATCGATCCGGCGCAGCAGCGCCGCCAGCGGCAAGGCGATCGCGAGTTGGGGCAGGGCAATCCAGAGCAGAACGGTGCCGACCTGCAGTTCGCGGAAATTTTGCACGGTCTGGAGGTAGGTGGGGATGATGTAGGCGGTGGAGAGGATGATGAAACGGAAGCCGGCCAGCAGCAGGACCAGCAGCAGAAGGTTGCCGTGCAGCAGCTTCTTCAGGTTCAGGAACGGATGCGGGGCGCCGATTTCGCGGCCGATGAACGCCAGGGTGATCAGGCCGCCGGACAGCAGCAGGCCGACGATCAGGCCGTTGCTGCTCCAATCGAGGCGGTTGCCCTGGTCCAGGCCAGCATACAGCAGCGCGAACCCGATCGTGGCGTAGGCGAGGCCGGGCCAGTCGAGATCGCGCGCCAGCCCGAAGTTGATGGTTTCCCGCGGCACGCCGAACGAGATGCAGGCGAACATCACCGGCAGCGCGACGCAGTATTGCCAGTCGATCCAGTGCCACGAGCCGGTCTCGGTGTACCAGCCCTCCAGCGAGGCGGCGATGTTCTGCGACAGTTCGGAGTTCATCGCGTACAGGGCGATGCCATAGATGACCAGTCGCGCCGGCAGGCTACGCACAACGAAACTGATGGTCAGCGGGATGAAGGTGCCCGATCCCAGGCCGCCCATAACCTGCATGGCCAGGAACGCATTCAGGCTGGGTGACAGCGGTGCGAGCAGGCTGGAGGTAAACATCAGCGCCATGCCAAGCAGCAGCACGCGGCGCACACCGAGGATGGCGCCGAGATAGGGCGAGGCGACGCCCGCGATCATCTGGCCGATGCCGAAGCTGGTCGTGATCCAGGCACCCTCGTCGAAGCCGGCATGCAGGCCGCCGCGCAGGTCCAACAGGCCAAAGGTGGTGACACGGCTCGACAGCGTGCCCATGATCGAACCGAGCAGGACGCCGAGGATGCCGACGTAGGGACGCAGCGAGTCGGCGGTCAGGCGGGGATGGGTGTCGGCGAATCCGTGCAGCGCCCGCCCGGCCGCGCTGAGCGGCGCAAGATGCTGGCTCATTGCGCCGGCGGCGGGGTCGGCCGGGATGCGCGGATCTTCTCGGTGGCATCAACCGTTGCCGGTTCTTCGCCGGACGCGCCGGTGTCAATGGTGGCCTCAACCGACATGCCCGGCCGCACCAAGGTCCCCAGCGCCGGGTTGTCATCCAGGACGATCTTGACCGGCACCCGCTGCACCACCTTGGTGAAATTGCCGGTGGCGTTGTCCGGCGGGAGCAGCGCGAAGGTGCTGCCGGAGCCGGGCGACCAGCTATCGACATGGCCGGTGAGCCGCAGCGCCGGAAACGCATCGACGGCCACGCGCGCCGGTTGGCGCAGGCGCACATTGGTCATCTGCGTTTCCTTGTAGTTGGCGATCACCCAGATCCGCGGCAGCGGCACGACCGCGATCACCTGGGTACCGACGTTGACGAACTGGCCGGGCCGGACCTGCCGCTGTCCGACAATCCCGTCGGCCGGCGAGACGATATTTGTATAGCCAAGGTTGTTGCGCGCCAGATCGAGCTGCGCCTGCGCTCCGCCGACTTGCGCTTTCAGTTGGTTCTCCTGCACGTCCAGGCTGGCCAGCAGTGCCTTTTGCTGGTCGAGCTGGGCCAGGTTCAACTGCAACTGCGCGTCGGTGCGCCGCTGGTTCGCATCGGCCTGCTCCACAAGCTGCTCGGTGCCGGCGATTTTGGTCTGGAGCAGGGTATGCTGGCGCCTGGCCTCCAGGTCGTAGCGCAACTGATCGGCCCTGGTGGCTTCGATGGTTGCCTCGGCCTGGCGGATAAGGGCGCGCTGGACGTCCTTCTGGTTGGCCAGATTGGCTAACGCGGCCTGCGCGCCCGCCAGGCTGGCCTCCGCCTGCATAAGCTGAGCGCGATAGTCCGAGGGTTCTATCTCGACGATCAGGTCGCCCTTATGGACGGCCTGGTAGTCGGTGACACCGACAGCGGCGACATAGCCGGACACTTTCGCTGCCAACGGTGTGACGTCGCCTGCGGTGTAGGCGTCGTTGGTGGACTCGAAACGCGCGCCGCCGGTCCAGCGGTTCCAATGGCCCGCTACATACCAGACGAGGAACCCGGCGGCGACGACCAGCAACACGCGCAGCGTTGGGAAGATCCAGCCCGGCACCGCGCGCCGCGTGGCGGGCAGGCGTTGCAGCGTGTCGTTTGCGTCGGGCATCGAGGTTCCCCGGTCCGGTCAACGGCGATAGGAAGAGTCGATCCAGCCGGTTAGCTCAGCGGAATTTTGCGCCGGCAATCAAGGCGGCCAGAGGCAAACATCGTGATTGTGACCGCTCGCTTCGCAGCTTGCGGAAAACCGGCGCATATCGAACCAAATCGCCACGCGGAGACGGACGTGCCGGCGGCAGCCATCGGAGACGGATACGAAACTTACCGGGCACGGAGGTCGCCGCTGATTCGAGATTGTATTAAGCCGCGCACCTGCCCAGATGAATGACTGTTACGGTTCGGTGCCGCGCGTCCGAATGGCAGCGATAGCATCAACACATCGTGCGATAGCGGCTGCCGCCATAGCGGACAGTACGCCGTGCGCTTCCCATCGAGGATCAGGCCATGCCGCTGCAGCCCGCAAACATCTACGAATACGAGGTCGATGTCGCGCCGAACGAAATCGACGAGATGGGCCATGTCAACAATGCCGTCTACCTGAACTGGGTGCAGGCGGCGGTGCTGAAGCACTGGCGCCGCCTGGCGCCGAAGGAGGTCGCCGCGGCGCATCTCTGGGTCGCCCTGAAGCACGAGATCAGCTACCTGCGCCCGGCCTTCCCGGGCGATCATATCGTGGTCAAGGTGGTGTTGCAGAAACTCCAGGGCGCGCGGGCGTTCTACAAGACGATCATCAATCACGGCGACGATGTGCTGGTGGAGGTCGAAAGCTGCTGGTGCTGCCTGGATTCGGCCACCCGCAAGCCGGTTCGCCTCGCCCGCGATATCGTCGCGCGGTTCCTGCCGGCAGACGTGCCGCACCACGGGTGAGGGTCCCGAACCGTTGGCTGTTGCCTCGCTGAGCAGCGACAGGCGGCCCGGCCGCACTGGCGGTTCGGAATGGCGCGGACAAGCCGGTAGCTAGGGCACAGCGATGAAACCTTGCCAGCCCGCCAGCCTCGGTCCAATGCTTCGGGCCATGCAAATCGGGGAGCCGCCCATGCCCGTCGAAGCCGTCATCGCCGCCGCCCGCGACTTCCTGGGCGATCGCATCACCACCAATGCCAACCTGCGCGATCACCACGCCCATGGCGAGGACACCCAGCCGCCCGTCCAGCCCGACGCCGTCGCGTTCATCGAAACGTCGGACGAAGCCTCCCGTCTGCTGGCCCTGTGCCATGCCGGGCATGTCCCGGTGGTGCCGTATGGCGCGGGGACCTCGCTGGAGGGTCACGTGACCCCGGTGCGCGGCGGCATTTCGCTCGATCTGTCGCGCATGAACCGGATCATCGACGTGAGCCAGCCCGACATGGATTGCCGGGTCGAAGCGGGGGTGACGCGGGAGCAGTTGAACGGCCATTTGCGCGACCTCGGGCTGTTCTTCCCGGTCGATCCGGGGACCTCGGCCTGCACCATCGGCGGCATGTCGGCGACCCGCGCCTCCGGCACCAATGCGGTGCGCTACGGCACCATGCGCGACAATGTCATGGGCCTGACGGTGGCGATGCCGGACGGGCGGCTGATCCGCACCGGCGGGCGGGTGAGGAAATCCGCGTCCGGCTACGACCTGACCCGGCTGTTCGTCGGCTCGGAGGGCACGCTCGGCGTCATCACCGAAATCCAGTTGCGGCTGCACGGCATTCCTGAAGCGGTGTCGTCCGCCACCTGCCAGTTCCATACATTGCGCGACGCGGTGGAAACCGTGATCGCGATCCTGCAGCACGGCATCCCGGTGGCGCGGATGGAGTTGCTCGACGACGCGCAGATGGCCGCCTGCATCGCCTATTCCAAGCTGGACGGCTTGCAGGTGCTGCCGACGTTGTTCTTCGAGTTCCACGGCACGCCGAACGGTGTCGCCGAACAGGCGGGGCAGGCGGAGGAGATCGCGCTCGGGTTCGAGGGCCTCGGCTTCGCCTGGGCAACCGATCCGGCGGTGCGGTCGAAGCTGTGGCAGGCGCGGCATGATGCCTACTGGGCGGCGCTGGCCTGGAAACCGGGTCACAAGGGCCTGGCGACCGATGCGATCGTCCCGATCAGCCGGTTGAACGAGGCGATTCTGGGGGCGAAGGAGGATATCGCGGCGTCCGGGCTGTCGGCGCCGATCGTCGGGCATGTCGGGGACGGCAATTTTCACACGGTGATCATGGTGCCGCCGGAGCCGAACGGGCTGGCGCGGGCCTGGGAGCTGGACAAGAAGATCGTCGCCAGGGCGCTGGCTTTGGGCGGATCCTGCAGCGGCGAGCACGGCGTCGGCATCGGCAAGCGCGAATTTCTGGAGCAGGAGCATGGCGCCGATGCGCTGACGGTGATGCGGTCGGTGAAGCAGGCGCTCGACCCGCGCGGCATCATGAACCCTGGCAAAATCTTTCTGAACTAAGCCGCCATCGGTCCCCGGGCCGATCGGCGGCGAACGGCTTTGCGGAGCCTGCGGGCGAAGGATGTCGTGGCGGGTTCCGGGTCGGGCTGCTGCGCATCGCCGTCGATGACCGATAGGGCATCCGCCAGTGCGCCGATGCCTTTTCGCATTGCCAGGATGGGCCGTGCCAGCGACGGGCGCCAGTTCGGCAGCATCGTGGTTTCGGCGGTCTGGAACGGACTCACGATGGCCGCCGGTGCAGCGGATTCGCCGGCGTAACCGGTGTCGCTGTAGAGAAGCGTCCCGCCGCTCCAGATCTCCATCCCGCTGAACGTTCCCCCGGCCGATCGGCTGGCCATCAGGTGGCGGCCGTGGGCGAGGGCGTTGGCAAGCGTGTCGACATCAACGTCGTCGCCGAGGGCGATGCGTCCGTTGCGGATAAGGTAACAGCGATACATGGCGATCACCGGAAGCCCCAAGTGGTTGGCAAGAACATTTAGAGCACGCTACACGGGAAATTGCAATAGGATTTGATAATACAGGGGTATTATTTTACTAATACTATTGCGTTCCGCCAAGCAGGGCCGAGGTTGCAGCCCGCGCCGCTCGCCGTCAGGCTTGGGGTGTTTGCCAGTGCGGAGAACGTCCATGCCCGATCTTATCGAGACCGTCGAAGACGGCGTCGCCACCCTGACCCTCAACCGGCCGGAGAGCCTGAATGCGCTGTCCGAGGACATCCGTCTCGGCCTCCTGGAAGCGATCCAGCGGCTCGGTGCCGACGATCGCGTGGGGTGCATCGTGTTGACCGGTGCCGGGCGTGGCTTCTGTGCCGGCGGCGACGTCAAAACGATGGCCGATCGTTCCGGGAGGGTGTTCGAGGAGCGGGCGGAGGGGATCCGGCAGTCGAACCGGATTCCGGCGCTGATGCATGCCTCGCCCAAGGTGATCATCGGCATGATCAACGGCGTCGCGGTTGGCGCCGGCCTCAGCATGGCCGCCGCCTGCGATCTTCGGATCGCCAGCGCATCGGCCCGGTTCGGGGCGGGGTTTATCAAGATCGGCTTGTCCGGCGATTGGGGCGGAACCTGGACGCTGACGCGGCTTGTCGGCACGGCGAAGGCGCGGGAATTGTTCTTTACCGGTGACATTATTGGTGCGGAGGAGGCGTTGAAGATCGGGCTGGTGAACCGGGTGGTTGAGGACGCCGAACTGGCGGACGTTACGATGGCGATGGCGCGGCGGATCGCGGCGATGCCGCTGGTGGCGTTGGGGTATACGAAGCGGAATCTCGCCGCTGCCGAAACGGGCGATTTCGCAGCGTCGCTGGAGCTGGAGGCGGTGCATCAGGCGCGGTGTTCACAGACCGAGGATCACCGGGAGGCGGTGGCGGCGTTCAAGGAAAAGCGCCGGCCGGTGTTCAGGGGGCGTTGACTTCCGGGGGCCGGTTTGATCGGCTGCGCTTGCGTATCAAATAATGGAAACACAAATGAACACGAATGAACACAAATAAGGCAGAGCGATAACAGAGTAACGTGGGCTGCGATTTGCCAAGAGCCTATTTGTGTTCATTCGTGTTCATTTGTGTTTCCATAACTTGAGCAAACCCGCGCGGGCGCCTGCCCCGACGCACCTGTCATCACCCCCACGAAACTGCTCTGTTTGCAGAACAAATGCGCCCGCTATACTCCCAACCCGGAGGCGCGCGCGTGACCGACCGGTCGATCCATTCCCAATCCATGCACAACACCGTCGCGGTCACCGGCGACCGCAACACCGTCACCGCCGTGTTCGGCGACACCGGCCTGCGCCTGCCGCTGGAACGCCGTCAGGTGCCCGCGCCCGATCGCCGCCGCCAGCCGCGCCCGGGCGAGCCGCCGCGCGAACTCGACATTTTTGCCCCGGCGGCCGGCGCCTTGCCGCTGCTCGGCCGCGAGGCGGACCTGGCCGCGTTGCGCGCCTGGCTGGACGACCCGGCCGATATGTCGGTGCATGCGCCTATCGGCGAGGCCGGCAGCGGCAAGCCAAGGCTCGCGCTCGAACTCTGCCGGCTGGTCGATCCGCCGGACAATACGGCCGGGTGGCGGGCGGCGTTCGTCCGGCCCTCCAATCTGCTGCCCATCGTCGAGACCCTGGCGACCCGCGCCTTCGTTTGGGATCGGCCCACACTGCTAGTGCTGGACTACGCGGCGCACCGTGCCCTCGCGCGCTGGCTTGATGCGCTGGCGCCTGCAAACCCCCGACCGCGGCAAGCTGGATCGCGCATTCGCCGACGCCCAGGAAGAAGCCCCCAAGCCCGACCCCGACAAAGCCGAGATCGGCTTTGCTCTGCAACGAATAATCAAAACCGCCAAAGGCGCCAACGACTTCGCCGGACAGATCGAGACGCTGGCGCCCCGCGTCGCCGCCCTGGTGTCCTGGCTCGGGCCGGTGGGCCACGGGCTGCTGTCGCTGGCCGGGTTGAGCGTATAAACAGTCGTTACTGCACAAGCCCGGCCGACACCGGCGGCCGGGCCGCCCACTGCTTGGTCTCCGATCGGTTTCTCTTGAATAGCCGGCGCATGACCCGCCTTGCCGGAAAGTCACGGTGGACGGCTGAGCGGGAAACATGAAACAAGCGCCCGACAAGGGTCGCTCCAACACATGCGGAGAGCATCATGACGGTCATCACCGCCCGCATCACCGTCGCCGCCGACGGGACGATTTCCGGCCACGCACCCGGACGGGTGCCGGCTGGCGAGCACGAGGCCAGCATTACCGTAGCCGATGAACCGGCGCGGCAGGAGCCGAATGAACCGTTCGACGTGAACGCTCTCCCGACCAGGGACCTCGGTCCGTGGCCCGCCGATATGACTCTGCGCCGGGAAGACCTTTACGGCGACGACGGGCGGTGAGCTTCATCGACACCAACGTACTGGTCTATGCGACTGCCGCTGCATCGCCGAACCATGCACGTGCCAGGGACGCTCTGGCCAGGCTCGCCTCCGGTGGTCCACTCGCCGTCAGCCGGCAAGTCCTGCGCGAGTAGCTGGCGGTCACAACGCGCCCGCAAGTATGGGCGAAGCCGCTCACGCTGGCCGAGGCGCTTGCCGATGCCGACAGTTTCAGCCGGCGCTTTACCATCCTCGAGGACGAACCACCGGTGTGGGATCGTCTGGCATCACTCGGCCGAGGATTCTCGTTTGGTGGCCGTCAGGTGCACGACGCCAACATCGTTGCCGCCATGTTGGCGCACGCCGAGACGCGCCTGCTGACCTTCAACGACGCGGATTTCCGGCGCTTCAGCAGCGTGATCGAGATCGTGGTTCCCTGAAGGTGAACCTCTGACCGCAGCGCCGCGCATGTGCGGGAAGTGCTACCCCGAACCACCCGTCTTACGCGCTTTCAACCGCCGGATCGCCTCCCCCACCATCCGGCGCGGCTCGTCGCTCTGATATGCGCGCACCATGCAGCGAATACCCGCTTCGATCGCATCGCCAACCGGCATCGCCTCCCATTCGCGGATCAGTTCCTTCTGCAACCGGATCGCCTTCGGCCCGGACGCGACAATCGACGCGACCCGGGCGTCTACCGCCGCATCGAGTTCCGCCGCGGGCACCACCTCCTCCACCAGACCCCAGTCCAGCGCCGTGCGCGCATCGATGGTGTCGCCGGTATACAGCAGCAGCTTCGTCCGCCCCCAGCCAATCAACCCCGGCAGCAGCGCCGCCTCCACGACCGAGGGCAAGCCGATACGGACCTCCGGCATGCCGAACACCGCGGTATCGGCGGCGATGTGCAGGTCGCACGCCGCCATCACCTCCAGCCCCGCGCCGAGGCAGAAGCCGTTCACCCGCGCGATCACCGGCACCGGCAGGTCGCGCAGCACCTTGCACATGCGGTGGATCAAAGTCAGGAACTCGCGCGCCCGCTGCGGATCGAGTTCGCCCAGTTCCAGCAAATCCGCCCCGCCCATGAAGGCGCGGTCGCCCTCGCCGGTGACGATCAGCACGCGCAACCCCGGATCATCCGCCAGCGCCGTCACGGCCTCGATGAAGGCCAAAATCTGCCCGGTGCCGAGGCAGTTCAGCCGGGCGGCATTGCTGACCGACACGGTCGCCACGCCACCATCGCGGCGCACGCGTACGGGTGCGTCGGTCATCGCCGCATACCCCGGTAGTCGCTGACCGCCGCAAAGCGATTTTTCCACGCGATCATCTGTTTCCTCCGCGTCGCGTTAACGGTTTAGCAACCAATTTCTGGTTTCGTGTCCGCGTTCAGACACGGACCGTGCATGGAAATCTCGGTTGGGATCAAGGTCGCCGCACGCGGCCTGGAATGGGATGTGACGGAGGTCGAGCCGCTCGGGCCGCTACAGCGCGTTCGGCTGGCCTGTGCGGCCGGCGACATGCAGGGCCTGGAATGGGACGTGCTGGTGCCGGCCGAAACGGTGACCGTCCTGCAAACCGATCCCCGCCCGGAAGATGCCGGACCGCTGGACGACTGGCGCCGCTATCACACCGCCTGGCTGCTGGACCAGATCCCCGGCGCGCCCGCACCTCCCGGCCGGGTCGCGATCGAGGCGTATCAGCGCGTGCCGCTGCTGCGTGCGCTGGAGATGGTGCGCCCGCGGCTGCTGCTGGCCGACGGCGTCGGCCTGGGCAAGACCATCCAGGCCGGGCTGATCGCTGCCGAGCTCATCGTCCGCCGCCGCGCCCACCGCATCCTCGTGGTTTGCCCGCCCGGCCCGCTGCTGCGCCAGTGGGAGCAGGAGATGCGGCTCCGCTTCGGCCTGCGGTTCACCCCGATCACCGACAGCGCCAGCCTGCGCGAGGCGCGGCGCGGGCTGGAACTCGGCGGCAACCCGTTCGACGCGACGGCGCTGTGCCTGACCTCGATGGACTTTGCGAAATCGGACCGTGTGCTGGCGGAGCTCGAGCGCGCGTCGTGGGATTTGGTCATTATCGACGAGGCGCACCACTGCGTCAGCGGCGCCGGGCCGGGCGAGGACAGCCAGCGCCGGCTGTTGGCCGAAGTGCTTGCCCGCCGCGGCGACGGGCTGCTGCTGCTGACCGCTACCCCGCATGACGGGCACGATCCGCATTTCGCCTCGTTGATCGCGCTGCTCGACCCGAGCCTGGTGGACGGGTCCGGGCGGTTGCTCGCGACCACGTATCGCAGCCATGTCGTGCGCCGCCTGAAGTCGCATATCCGCGACCCGAGCACCGGGGCGCCGCTGTTTCGGGAGCGGGTGGTGGTGCCGGTGCGGGTGGACGTAACCGATGCGCCCGCCGTGCAGGCGTTCCACAAGGCCCTGTCCGCGCTGGTGGCGCCGCGGCTGCGCCGCTCGCGCGACCGCAACGGGCTGGCGGATGCGCTGGCCTTCGTCAGTCTGCTGAAGCGCTCCATGTCGAGCATCGCCGCCTGTGTCGCCACGTTGCGCGTGGTCGCCGACCGCTATGCCGATGCCGATACGGCTGCGTCCCGCCGCGAGCGGCAGCGCGCCCTGCGTGCCTACCGCCGCCGCGCACAGAAATTCGGCGTGCTCGACCCGGCCGAGGAAGCCGATATCGCCGCGCTGGAGGCGGAGGAGATGGCCGCCGGCCTGTCCGGCGCGGAAACGATCTCCGCCTTGCACGCGCTGATCCGCCTCGGCGAAGCGGCGGAACCGGACGATCCCAAACTGGCGGCGCTGGTGCTGGAGGTGAAGCTGATCCGGCTGCAGCACAAGGACGCCAATATCCTCGTCTATACGGAATACGCCGACAGCCAGCGCGCCGCGGTGAACGCCTTGCGCGTCCTCGGCAGCTCCGTCCTCACCATCAGCGGCGCCGACTCCGAAGCCCATCGGCAACGGGCGGCGGAACGCTGCGCGGAGGAGGACGGGATCGTGCTGGTCAGCACGGACTCGCTGGCGGAAGGGCTGAACCTGCATCAGCGCTGTCACCACCTGATCCATCTCGACCTGCCGTACAACCCGAACCGTCTGGAGCAGCGCAACGGCCGCATCGACCGCTACGGCCAGCGCCACGACCCGGAAATCCGCTATCTCTATCTCGCCGGCACGTTCGAGGAACGCCTGCTGCTGCGGCTGATCGCGAAATACGAGAAGGCGCGGTCCTGCCTGTCGTTCATGCCCAACACCCTGGCGGTGACGGCCGAACCGGCGCGCCTCTCCGAACCGCTGATGGCGGGCTTTGCGGAGGATCTGTTCAGCGCCATGCCGCGCCTGGTCCACTCGCTCGACCTTGCCGCCGAGGACGGCGACAGCGAGGCCTTTCGCGACCTGCTGCGGGAGATCGACCGGGCGTTTCAAAGTTTTGATCATATGGCGGTCCGGCATGGCTGGATGGGGAGCGGACCACCAGTCGATCCGCCGGCGGCGGACCAGGCGGCAGGGATCGACCTGGCGGCTTTCGTCGCGTCCGTCCTGACCGCTGTCCCGGACGGCTATCGCATTCCCGCGGCATGGACGGCCGATCTCGACGGGCTGCCAGGTTACGATCCCGAGCGTGGCGTTGTGCACCTGACGGACGATCCGGCGCGCAGCCGGGACGAGCGCGGGCGGACCCTGCTCTATCCGGGCCGCGCCCATCCGCTGACACGGCGCGCCATTGCCCTGGCGCGCGGCGGGCAAACGGGCCGGGTGGGTGTGGCGCGCGGCGATGCGCTGTCGCTGCTGATCACCTATGCCGCGGAGATTGGCGGCCGTTCGGGCACGCTGCTGCGCCAGGTATTCGCGCTTCAGGTATTTCCGGATGGGACAGTGCAGCAGCAGCCGGATTTCCTGGCGCTGGCGGGGAATGCGGTATCGCCGGATGGAGCGTGGCAGGCGCGGTTTGCGTCCTGGGCACCACCGGCGATCGAAGCCGCCGCCTCTCGCGCAGCGGCGGTCGCGGACGAGATCGCGATCGGCTTCTCCACCCGGCACGAAGCCAGGCTGAAGCGCCAACGCGCCACCTTGGACGCCTGGCTGGTACAGCGGGTCAACGAACTGTGCGGGGCACCCGTCGCCAGGCCGCGCGACCTGTTTGACGATGGACCGGGGGCGAAAGACTGGCGGTCCCCGGCGCCGGCCGCGGAGCGCCTCGCGGCGTTCGCAGCCGATGCTTCCGTGCCGGTCGCGCAACGGCGCCAGGCGGCTGAAACCCTGCGTTCGATCGCCCCGGAACCGCCGCCACTGGCGAAACCAGCGGTCCGGACGCTCGGCCTGTTGATGCTGGTGCCTCCGGCGTGATGCTCGAGCTCGACGACTGCATCCTGTCGGGGTCCGCGGTCACCGCGCCGTTCCTGCGGGACGGGCTGGCCGAGGTGGTGGCGCTTCCAAACGACTCCGGATGGGAGTCCGTGCGGGACGCGCTCGGCGGCGGCGTGCAGCGGATGATGGGGAAGCTGGCGGCGGCCCTTGGCTACGGGCGCCCGGTGCGACAGGTCAGCGTCACCACGCGGGATGGCCAGGAGGATGGCGGCTGGCTGCTGAAGGCCGCCAACGGTTCTGCGCTGCGCGCGTGGGCGGTAGCAACCGATCTGGATGCGGTGGGAAAATCCTATCGGGGTAGCCCGACCCGGGTGGCGCAACGGGTGCTGCTGGCGCGCGGCGAGCGGGCGGGCCTGCTGGCCAACGGCGACATGCTGCGCCTGCTATTGTGCGATCCGGCGCGGGCGGACAGTTTCCTGTCCATTCCCCTGGGGTCGTGGCGGGACCGTCCGCTGCCGCCGGACTCCTGGCGAGTGCTGCTGGCGCTGGCCGGCGCCAACGCCCTGCCGCGCCTGCCGGCGGCGCTGGAGTCGGCGCGGCTGCACCAGACGAAAGTCACCGCGGCGCTGCGCGGCCAGGCGCGCGACGCCATTGTCGGCTTCATCAACGCGGTGCTCGATCGCGTCGGCGACAACAGCGTTTTCAGCGCGGCGGAGCTGTGGCGCGAAGGGCTGGTGCTGGTCTACCGGCTGCTGTTCATTCTGAAGCTGGAAAGCCCCGGCGAAACCGGCTTCAGCTTCGCCTCCACAAGGCTGTGGCGGCTGGCGCTGTCGCCGAACCACGCGCTCGCGCCCCTGGTGCGCCGCCATCTCGACCACGGGCACGACACCGGGACGATGCTGGAAAGCGGCTTGCGGCTGCTGTTCGCCGCTTTCCGGGACGGGCTGTCCTGTTCCGAGTTGCAGATCGCCCCGCTGGGCGGCGCGCTGTTCGGGGCGGCGGCGACGCCGCTACTCGACCGCCTGTCCTGGGGTGACCAAGCCGTGGCGATCATGCTCGACCGCCTGATCTGGACCCGGTCGCCGGATGGCGAACGGGTGCGCGTGCATTACGGATCGCTGGACGTCGAAGACCTCGGCCGGGTCTATGAGGCGCTGCTGGAGCAGGAGCCGTCGATCGCAACCGAGCCGATGGTCCGGCTGCGCCGCGGCAAGCGCGAGACGGTGGTGGCGGCGGGGGACGGCGGCATCCGGGCCGGGCGGTTCTTCCTACGCGTCGGGCCGGGGCGCAAGGCGAGCGGTTCGTTCTACACGCCGCATGAATTCGTGCGCTTCCTGGTGCGCGAGACGCTGGATGCGAAGATCGCCGCGCTGTCGCCGCCGGAGAATCCGCACCCCGCCGCACTTCTGCGCCTGAAGATCGTCGATCCGGCGATGGGCAGCGGGCATTTCCTGGTCGAGGCCTGCCGCCATCTCGGCGAGGCGCTGCTGGCCGCCTGCCGATCGTGCGACGAGCGCGGGCTGCATGACCGCATCGCCGCGTTGCCCGATCCGGACGCCAGCGTGGCCGCGTACCTGCCGAGCCGGGGCTATGCCGAAGCCCGCGCCCGGGCGATCTGCCGCAGGCTGGTGGCGGTGCATTGCCTGTATGGCGTCGACCGGAACGAACTGGCGGTGGAGCTGGCCAGGGTGTCGCTTTGGCTGGAGTCCTATGCCGAGGGCCTGCCGCTGACATTCCTCGATCACCGGCTGGTGCATGGCGATGCGCTGACGGGGCCGTTCTTCGGGTCCTTATCGACGTTGCCGGTGACCGGCGGGCCGCTCGATCCATTGCTGGCCCGCGGCGTTTCGGCGCGGCTGGAAGCCAGCCTGACGGTTGTGCGGGTTCTGGTGGCGGAGATGGACGCCACCATCGGCCGGGACATCGCAGATCTGACGGCAAAAACCGCCACCAAGGCGCGGCTGGACGCGGTGCTGCATCCGCTGCGGCAGCTCGCCCGCGGCTGGTCCGGCGCGGCCATGCTGCGTGCCCGGGATGCCGACGACGAATGGCTGGCACTGGCGGCGCATGTCGCGGATACCGGCGCCTGGCCATCGCGTCCGACCGCCCGGCAGGCGGCTTTGCTGGAGGCCGGACGCGACGCGATCACCTGGGAGCTGGCGTTTCCGGAAGTGTTCCCGGAGGGGTTTGCCGCCGTGCTGGGCAACCCGCCCTGGGACGTGGTGCAGCACAACACCAAGGATTTCGTCGCCAACTACGATCCATCGGTGCTGGAGGCGCGCAGCCGGACGGAACGTGCGCGGATCGAACAGGCGGTGCTGGCGCGGCCGGATGCCGCCGCCGCGTTCGAAGCCTACCGGCTCGGCTTCGATCGTCTGAAGGCCATCGCGCATCGGCTGTACCGGCATCAGCGGGTCAGCGCCGGCACCGATTCGACAGCCGGGAACCTGGATCTGTTCCGTCTGTTTGCGGAGCGCAACCTTGAGCTGGCGGCCCGCGGCGGGTCCATCGGCGTGCTGATGCCATCCGCGTTCCACGCCAATGAGGGCACAACAGGTGTCAGGCGTCTGTATCTACGGGAGGCGGCGCTGGCGTGGTGCCTGTCGTTCGAAAACCGCCGCCGGGTGTTCGATATCGACAGCCGGTTCAAGTTCGATCTGATCGTGGCGCACCGGCCGGGTCCGACGGCATCGTTCCGCTGCGGCTTCTATCTGGAGCGGATGGACGACGCGGCCGATGCGGAAAAGATCATGACCTATGATGTGGAATTTCTGACCGGGACGGGCGGGGACGCGCTGACGCCGCTGGAACTGCGCGGCAAAGCCGATCAGACCATTGCGGAACGAATGTTCGGGCAGCCGGAACGTTTCGGTGCGTGGTGTGCGCGGCATCGCATCCGCCTCGGCCGGGATCTGCACATGACCGGCGATGCCGGCTGCTTCCTGCCGCCGGGCATTGGCGAGCTGGTTTTGCATGAAGGGAAAACATTTCATCAGTATACCGATGTTTGGGACACCGCGCCGCGTTCCAGCGTGGCGAGCGGATCGATCCGGGCCGCCATCGCCGAGGCGGCACAGCATTACCGCCTGGTGTTCCGCGACATCGCGCAGGCGACCAATGAACGCACGATGATCGCCTGCATCGCGCCGCCCGGCAGCGTGTTCGGCCACACCGCGACGGTGGAGAAAGCTCCCGGCGCGCGGGGCGCCGCCGATGCCCTGGTGCTGTGCGCGGTGTTCAATGCGTTTGCGTTCGACTGGCTGGTGCGGCAGAAGGCGGCGACGCATCTCAGTTTGTATATACTGGAGGCGCTGCCGATGCCGCTGTTGCAGGCGGCGCAGCGCCGGTTCCTGGCGCGCGCGGCGTTGCGCCTGTCCTGCACGCATGCCGGCTACGACCAGCTGTGGCGCGAGCAGATTGGCGGCGAGCGTACCGATTCCAGGCCGCCGCTGCTGTTGCGGGCGCAAATCGATGCCGTGATCGCCGACGCATACGGGCTTGACCGCGCGGCCTACAAGCATGTGCTGGCCAGCTTCAGCCACCGCTCCCGGACGGACGCACCGGCGCTTTGCCTCGATGCTTTTGAAGAGGTTCACCGCCTGGGAGCGGAGGCCTTCTGCCGCCAATACGATCCTTGCGCCGCCGGACGCCGTCATACGGGCCGTGCGTGACGGGATGGGACATCAGATGTCGGTCTATGGTTCTTGAGACGGTCCGGATCAGCCCCGCCCGAAAGGGCGCAGGCGATCGACGGTCTCGGGATGGCACGAGCCTGGCCTCCCGGGGCAGTCCGCCGGGAGCTGAACGCGGCGGTCCCTTGCTCACCAACTCCGCCCTCGCCTTACGTACGGAATCGGCCTATTAAGCCGCAGCGAATGCGCTGATGACTCGGCCCCGGGCCGAGTCAACGCGCCCAACCGGCAGAGTGAGATTTGAGCGACACACCCGACGACCCTCTGGTGCCAATCGGCCCGCACGGCGACATGCAGCCGGTCACCCTGGAAGACGAGATGCGCCGCTCCTACCTCGATTACGCCATGAGCGTGATCGTGGCGCGCGCGCTGCCGGACGCCCGCGACGGGCTGAAGCCGGTGCATCGGCGCATCCTGTATGGGATGTTCGAGGCCGGCTACACGCCCGACAAGGCCTACCGCAAATCGGCCCGCGTCGTCGGCGACGTGATGGGTAAATACCACCCGCACGGCGATAGCTCGATCTACGACGCCATGGTCCGCATGGCGCAGAGCTTCTCGATGCGCCTGCCGCTGATCGACGGGCAGGGCAATTTCGGCTCGGTGGACGGCGACAACCCGGCGGCGATGCGGTATACAGAGGTCCGGCTGGCCAAGGCCGCCGCCCTGCTGCTGGAAGATATCGACAAGGACACCGTCGATTTCCAGCCGAACTACGACGAATCGGAGCGCGAGCCGGTTGTGCTGCCGGCCAAGTTCCCCAACCTGCTGATCAACGGCGCCAACGGCATCGCCGTCGGCATGGCCACCAACATCCCGCCGCACAATCCCGGCGAGATCATCGACGCCACCCTGGCGCTGATAGCCGAACCGGACATCTCGCTGGACGAGCTGATGAAAATCGTCCCCGGGCCGGACTTCCCCACCGGCGGCATCATTATCGGCCGCTCCGGCATCCGCCAGGCGTTCGAGACCGGCCGCGACAGCATCATCATCCGGGCGAAGACCGAGTTCGAGGAGATCCGCAAGGACCGCACCGCGATCATCGTCACCGAAATCCCGTATCAGGTGAACAAGAAGACCCTGATCGAGAAGATCGCCGAACTGGTGCGCGGCAAGGTCATCGAGGGCATCGGCGAGATGCGCGACGAAAGCGACCGCTCCGGCATGCGCATCGTCATGGAGCTGAAGCGCGACGCCACGCCGGAAGTGGTGCTGAACCAGTTGTTCCGCTTCACCCAGTTGCAGACCAGCTTCGGCATCAACGTGCTGGCGCTGGACGATGGCCAACCCAAGCAGATGGGCCTGCGCGAGGCTTTGTCTTGCTTCATCCGCTTCCGTGAGGAGGTCATTCTCCGGCGCTCGCGCTTCGACCTGAACAAGGCGCGCGACCGCGCCCACAACCTGGTCGGCCTGGCGATTGCCGTCGCCAACATCGACGAGGTCATCCGCCTGATCCGCGCCAGCCCCGATGCTGCCGCCGCCCGCGTCGCCCTGATGGGCCGCGACTGGCCCGCGGCGGACATCGGCGCGTTGCTGGCGCTGATCGACGAACCCGGCAACGTCATCGCCGAGGACGGCACCGTCCGCCTGACCGAAGAGCAGGCGCGCGGCATACTCGACCTGCGGCTGCAGCGCCTGACCGGCCTGGAACGCGAGAAGATCCAGGCGGAGATGACCGAGGTCGCGGAAAAGATCCGCGAACTGCTGGACATCCTCGGCTCCCGCATCCGCCGCATGGAAGTGATGACCGAGGAGCTGACGTCGGCCCGCAAGGAGATCGCATCCCCGCGGATGACCGACATCGCGGACTCGCTGGCGGACCAGGACGACGAAAGCCTCATCGAGCCGGGCCAAATGGTGGTCACCATCACCCGCGACGGCTTCATCAAGCGCACGACCCTGGAAACCTATCGCGCGCAGAACCGTGGCGGCCGTGGCCGCAGCGGCGCCGGCACACGCGGCGATGACATCGTAACCCGCAGCTTCAATGGCCACACCCATCAGTGGGTGCTGTTCTTCTCCTCCGGCGGCAAGGCGTTCCGCGAGAAAGTCTGGAAACTGCCGGAAGCCAGCCCGACGGCGAAGGGCCGCGCGCTGGTGAACCTGCTGCCCGAACTCGGTTCCGACACCATCACCACGGTGCTGCCGCTGCCGCAGGACGAGACGCTGTGGGAGAGCCTGCATTTGGTGTTCGCAACCGCGTCCGGCAACGTCCGCCGCAACCGGCTGTCGGATTTCCGCAATGTCCGCGCCTCCGGCCTGATTGCCATGAAGCTGGACGAGGGTGATCGCCTGATTGGCGTCGCCACCTGCCGTGAGGGCGACGACGTGCTGCTGGCGACCCGCAAGGGCCGCTGCATCCGCTTCCAGTTGACCGACGAGCAGGTGCGGGTGTTCGCGGGCCGCGACAGCTCCGGCGTGCGCGGCATCAAGCTGCTGAAGCCGGACGAGGTGAACAGCCTGTCGGTGCTGCGCCATGTCGATGCCTCGCCCGAGGAGCGTCTGGCCTACCTGAAGCAGGCGAACGCCAAGCGCCGCGCCAACGGCAATGGCAACGGCGACCCCGAAGCGGAGGCTCCGGCCGATGCCGCCGCGGTGGCCGAGGGCGATGATTTCGTGCCGGAAGTGACGCTGGATGCGGACCGCTTCCTGGAACTCGAAGAGTGCGAGGAAATGCTGCTGACGGTCACCGACATGGGCTTCGGCAAGCGCACATCAGCCTACGAATACCGCGTCACCGGCCGCGGCGGCCAGGGGATTGCCAACGTCACGCTGGCGCCGCGCAACGGCAAGGCGGTGGTTGCGACCTTCCCGGTGCGCCAGGGCGACGACATCATGATGGTCACCGATGCGGGCCGCCTGATCCGCGTCCCGGTCGACCAGGTGCGCATCACCGGCCGCCAGGCCATGGGCGTCACGCTGTTCCGCGTCGATAAGGGCGAGCACGTCACCAGCGTGTTTACCGTGCTGGAGGACGAGACCGACGAAAACGGCGAGGCGGAAGACGGCTCGCCGAAAGCAGATCCTTCGGGTAACGTTGACGGCGAACCGGCCGGCGACGCGGCTCCTGAGGAAGGCAACGATGGCGAATAAGACCGCGCAGCGTCCGCAGCGCATCGGCTTGTACCCGGGGACATTCGATCCGGTCACCAACGGCCATATCGACGTGATCGCGCGCGCCGCCCGGTTGCTCGACAAGCTGGTCGTCGGTGTAGCGATCAATACCGGCAAGGGTCCGCTGTTCTCGCTCGAGGAGCGGGTCGAGCTGGTCACCGCCGAGATCGTGCCCATCGCTACGCGGAATGGGATGGTCATCGAGGTGGTGCCGTTCGACACGCTGCTGATCAACTTCGCCCGCTCCGTCGGCGCATCGATGATCGTTCGCGGGTTGCGGGCAGTGTCGGATTTCGATTACGAGTTCCAGATGGCTGGAATGAACTACCGGATGGCGCCGGACATCGAGACGGTGTTCCTGATGGCCAGCGAGACGCACCAGTTCATCGCGTCGCGGCTGGTCAAGGAGGTTGCCATGCTGGGCGGCGACATCACGTCGTTCGTCCCGGCGCTGACGCATGAGCGCGTCCTGAAACGTCTCCGCGGCTGATCTCGCGGGTTTTTCCCAATTCCGACTGAAGGAGGGCGTCCATGAACCGCCGCACCCTGCTTGCTTCCGGCGCTGCGCTTGGCGTTGCCGCTGCCGCGTCGCCCGGTTTCGCGCAGACCAGCGACCCGGAGAACACCATCTACCTGGACATCACCTACGGCCGGGTGGTGATCCAGCTTCTGCCCGACGTCGCGCCGAAGCATGTGGCGCAGATCAAGACCCTGGCGCGCCAGGGCTTCTACGACGGCACCCCGTTCCACCGGGTCATCGACGGCTTCATGGTGCAGGGTGGCGACCCGACCGGCACCGGCATCGGCCACAGCAGTTTGCCTGACATTCCGCCCGAGTTCAGCCAGCGGCACTTCGTGCGCGGCGTCTGCGGCATGGCACGCGCCCAGGACCCCGGCAGCGCCAACAGCCAGTTCTTCATCATGTTCGCTCCGGCGCCGTCGCTGGACGGGCAATACACGATCTGGGGACAGGTCGTGCGCGGCATGGAGTATGTCGACCGCATCAAGCGCGGCGACGGCCCGAACGGCAAGGTGCTGGGCGAACCGGACCGCATCGTGCATATGCGCGTCGCCGCGGACGTGAAGTAATCAACGGAAGGAGAAGATCATCATGAGCGACCAGAAGCCGGCACTCGACCCCGAGAACACGTTGCATCTCGACCTGAAGGATGGCCGGGTGGTGATCCAGCTTTTCCCCGACCTCGCGCCGCAGCATGTGACGCAGATCAAGACGCTGGTGCGCGAGGGCTTCTACGACGGCACGGTGTTCCACCGCGTCATCGAAGGCTTTATGGCGCAGGGCGGCGACCCGACCGGCACCGGGACGGGCGGCAGCAAGCTGGACAACATCCGCGCCGAGTTCACCGACAAGGCGAAGTTCCTGCGCGGGACCTGCGGCATGGCGCGCTCACAAAGCCCGAACAGCGCCAACAGCCAGTTCTTCATCATGTTCGAGCCGGCCTCGCACCTGAACGGCCAGTACACGATCTGGGGCCAGGTTGTGGAGGGGATGGAGCACGTCGATTCGATCAAGCGCGGCAGCGGCGGCGGCGGCACGGTGTCCAACCCGGACAAGATCGTCAAATTCTCGGTCGCCGCCGACGCGGCATAAACTGTGGACGGCCGCGGGTGAGACTTGACCCGCGGCCTTGCATAGCGTTCAAAGCGCCCCGGCGAGCCCGTAGCTCAGATGGTAGAGCACGAGACTTTTAATCTTGGGGCCGTGGGTTCGAGTCCCACCGGGCTCACCAAGTCTTTTCAATGACTTAGCGTAGTATCCTCCCGCCATCAAAGCCGCCCCGGTTTCGGCGGGGCATCACCGGGGCATCAGAGAGGCCGTGACAGGCCGGTTTTCCGCGGTCCTGACGCTCGGCTGATCTAGCCCGGCTCGGCGGGCATTCGCCTTTTCGTGACCCAACATGGCGGCATCGGGGCTAGGTAGCGGGCAACGGTACCCACCAAGATCATGCCCGGTGATCCGATTCGTCTGACCCTGGAACGTGGCGCGGGCCGATGCCCCGTCGGCAGAGCAAGGGGGGGCGGTAGGGCCTGTTTCACAGCCTGTGCATGATACGGCAGGCAGCGCGCGATAATCCGCGTGGCGTCCGAACTCGCCACCGAAAATTTTCCGCAAAAATTATCTGCGACTACGCGACGGCGGAGCGTCCCGCCCGAATCGGATTACGCATAGCTTGACATTGCACGATCCGCCTTGCTACGGGTCGTGACAGTTGCTCACCGAGTCCAGATGGCTCCTGAGCATTTCCTTTCTGCTCATCGGGTCATGACGGCCATGGGGCGGTTTCCTTCGATAGGAGCCACTCGTGCGCCCGGTGACATTTCATCCCCAGCAGGCAAAATTTACGATCGCCCAGGCTATCGCGTACGGCATTCCGTCGCGCTCGGCCCTGTATCGGTTGTTTGCCGCTGGCACTCTCACCCCACAGAAGATCGGCGGCACGACCGTCGTTGACGGGGATCAGCTTCGCGCCTTCATGGCAAACTTGCCGGCCGCACCCGTCCGCGTGACGAAGGCGGCCTGAAGTGGCCCGCGACTCGATGGAGCGGCGACAGCGCGGCGAGGTATCCACGACGAAGAACAAGGGCGCCGAGGCCAAGCCGGCGAAGGCCGCCTATGCCAGCATCCCCGCAAGCCAGCTTGGCACGCAGCGCCTTCGCCGCCTGCCCGGCGACCACATCAGGGTCTTGCTTGTCGCGCACGCGGTTTGGACGCCGAAAAAATCGGCACCCATGCCGATCTCGACGATTGCCAAACTGCTCCGCATGGCGAAGCCGAACGTTTCGGCAGCGATCCGCGCATTGCAGCCCGATTTGCTCATACTCCGTACGCCCGCAGTCCGACCGGGGAAGTGCCTTGGCCCCGATGCACATGGGTCTGCCGCAGTTTTCGAAGTGGCCGGTCGCAGACCAAACACCGCGCATCGTGTTTTCGAACCCGGCGACCCGAGATATGACGGCTCATTCCGCATCCCATGCGATGACCTGCGGCGGCTGGCGGCGATGCTGTCCGCGAGCGAAGCCCAGGTGCTGTTCTGCATCGTGCTGCCTTGCAGTCGCAGCAAACATGGCGAGCCGCAGCGCCCGCGCGTTGTCAGCCTGAGCGGCCGCAGCGTCACCAAGCAGTTGCCGGACCTGCCGGCGCGCACCGCCGATGCCGCGATACGTGGCCTGACAGCGAAAGGTCTGCTTACGGAAGTGTCGCCCGCCGCCGGACGCCGGCCCGCAAGCTTCGAACCGGCAGGCTTGGCAGCGTCCACCATCAGGCGGGGCAGGCAGAGAGCGGGCACGGCTTCGCGTGATATGCATGGAGTCCTACAAGGGGGTAGTGAAACGGCGCACAAACCGGCCAAATTGCCCCCGAAATCGGGCGTTTCAGCGGTCCCCGGTGGCGTTGTGCGCAGCCACAAACCCAATACCCCCCGTTTGTGCGCACCCACGAACCCATTCCAGGGCAACCCGGACCTCGCCGCGGCGCTGCGTCTTGTATCCGCAGGCCCGGTGATCCGCGACACCGGGGCGCCATGCCCCATCGCCTTCGAAGTCGGGACCTCCCTGCTCGCGCGGCGATGGATCACCGTCGTGAGCCTCCCGGCCCCAGGCAGCGGCACCCACCAGCGAGCCTATCAGATCACGGCGGACGGCCGTGCGGCACTTGCCAAACACGACAAACCTGAGCGGAGGGTAGCAGCATGAGAAATGCAAGGGTGTATCTGCAACGTTCGCGTGCCGAGCAACGGCGGATTGAACAAATACTTGGCGTTCCGCCTCGTTTGCGTGGCTGGAAACTACCAGATATTGAGTATTCATCTGGCGTTGTTAAAGCCGGCCGGCTGATTGCTTGGGCTACGGCAGTCGGTGGCTCGCGCGTGACTGCGTTCCCGCTGGACCGTGCCCGCCTGCCTGTCGTCACCTTCGACGTGGGCGCCTGCCAATACCGGCGCCTCCTGCCGCCGAACGCCCGCCCCGGCAAGGTTATCGTGATGCCCCTTCCTGTCCGGCGGGCGGCATGAGCGTACTCGCCGGCCGGATCGAAGCATGGCCGTCTCGCGATCTGCGGCGACTCGCCTATGCCGCGGGCCTCGATCCCGACGCCGTTGCGTCCGCAGTCCGAGCGCGGGCCGGCGCGCCCAAGCCGACGGATGACCGGACATCATGGGATCACGCCTTCCGCGTTTTGATGGAGGCGCTGAAATCCGGAGATCCAGACTTACAATTTACTGAACAGGAGAATGGGCAACCATGAAAGGACTTGAAATGAACTTCCGCCCGGCCGATCGGATCAGCAATCCAAAATTGTTCGCGTTGGCTCGTTCACGCTGGCCGGGTGTGCCCGTTACGAGCGCGATGCTGGCGGATGTCGCCGCCCTGACTGGCGAACCGATGTACGCCGCAGCCACAGCCGAAAATGTCAACGCTGGGCTGGCGGAAATCGAAAAAGACCGCCGCGCCGCTGCGCATAAATCCGAAATCGCCCGTAGCTACGAACGCATGGGCTTCAACCCCGAAACGAACTATCGCAAGGAAGGCTGACACCACCAATGGACACAATCACTATCACCGCGCCGATCCCCGCCGGGCAGGATGCCCCCGCCCCCGCCGGGGCAGGGATTGACGCCCCCGACACTGCAACCCGCCTGGAAGCCACGCGGGAGGCTCACACGGTCGCCGTCGAAAACCACACCGCAGCCCGCCAGCGTGCAACCGCGGCAGCGACGGCGCACAGCCAGGCCATCGGCGCCCGGGAAGCTCTGCTGGCCCGCGCATCAGCCGGCGAACCAGTCATGCCGGAAGACCTTACCCACGCCGGCACGACGGTTGCCCAAGCGAAGGACGCGGCTGACCTCGCATCAAGCATAGCCAACGGGGCCGGCACCCGAGCGGAGCGGGCGCACATCAACGTGCTGGAGGCCGAAGCCGACCACATCCGGGCGGCCTATCACCAGGCATTGCGGCGGCAGGTCGCGGCGGCCGAGGCCGTAGACCTCGCCTTTGCCGGCCTCCAGAAGGCAATCAAGGAACACGATGATGTGGCATACGACACTGGCGTCACAGCCGGCGCCGTCCACATGCACAATCGAAATGTGGAAGCGGTGGCGACGTCCAACCGCGTCCTAGCCAGCTTGGAACCGTCAGCAGTGCCGGCTATTCGTGACCTGTCAACGAATGTCGCCATCCCCGCCGTCAAAGCGGCATACGTCACCGACCGTTGGGGCGAACCCGCTATTGACCCGATCGACAGCGTAGCTGGTCGCCTTCGGTCCGCCTTTGGCATCCGGGTCGCCGGATCAGGGACATGATCGCCGGAACAATAATGCGCGGCACGAATATCGCCCGATGCGCATCAATCGCGGCGCGCGAATTCCCCCAAGGCAGGAGAGGCGGAGAAAGCAAATCCCCCCAAACCTTCCCCAAGGGGAAGGGACGTATCACCCCAAGAGCGGCCTAGGAGGCCAAAGACGTGGCAGGAGGCAAACCCGGTCGAGCGTGCAGCATTTGCATTCACCCGAATGTCGCAGCAATTAACCACGACCTGGCGAGCGGTCGTGAACAAGCCCTCGTTGCTCGCGAGTTCAAAATCAGCCCGGACGCGTTAAGCCGCCATCGCCTCAGACACCTGAGAGTCCAGGAGGCCGAGGCCGAGCCGATGCAGGTCGCGCCCGCGGGCGACATCCTCTCCGGTGTGGCTGACCTGCAAACGAAGGTGCTGAGTTTGCTGCGCCGGGCCGAGAAGGCGCGAAATTTCACCGCGGCGCTTGGGGCGATCAGGGAGGCCGCCCGGCTGCTCGAACTTCACGGCAGGCTGACGGGGCAGATCAGCCCGGACGGCGCCCGGGTAGCGGTCCAGATCAACGGGGCCGGCGGACGCTCCACCGAACAGATCCGGGCCGATGTCATGAACATGCTTACCGCGATGGCCCCGGTGGTGATCGAAGGCGCAGCGATCGGCAAATGACGGTTTCGGCTCGGGCCGTTCATTTTGACCGGCCTTCACAGATACAGGGATTATTGCTACGGTTTGGCAAATATGACGGGACAGCTACCATGCGAGGCTTGGCGAAGTCGGCTCTGGTTTGCACGATACTCGGCATTGCGGCCAGCGGAGTGGCAATGGCTGATGAAATGATGGTTCCACTGGTTGTCAGTGGTGATTGGGCGGCCCTCGCTCATCGCCCGACAATGCTCGCTGCTCCGGATGCGTGTATGGTAGGCAACTTTGGCAAAGGACTGGCCTTCAGGGCTGACTCCGAAACCATCGAACTGCGGATGATGGACAAAAAGTGGTCGCTACCGGCCGACATACAGGGTTCAATAGTGGTGTCCGTTGGCGCCTGGAAAGCCACGCTGGAGATTGACTCCAATACGTCTAACCTGGTTGCGGCCGTTATAGAACGGGACGCTCTCGGGCCGATGTTTGCGGCGATGGACAAGGCGTCTTCCATGACCGTGACGGTTGGAAAAGCGCCGCCAACCGTAATCTCGTTGGCTGGCAGCACCCGGGCCACCGATGCATTCCGGACGTGCGCCGGTATCAACAGCAACTCCAAGACGCCCGGCAGCAACCCATTCGAATGATTGCAGGCCGGGCGCTGATTACTCAAGCCGCACTCTCGCCCACGGCCGTTGGCTTGGGCTTCGGCTTCCGTCGCGGCGGATGGTTGGCCGGCGGCTTGTAGGGGAATCGCGGCGGCTTGGCGGGCGGCGGATCACCCGCGGCGCGGAACGGGCGGGTCATGCTGCGCTCCCGAGCAAGCTGGCCAGCACATCGAGAGCGCATTGCTCCTCCCGTTCCAGCCCGTCACCGTTGCTGTAGACCGTTGCTGCCATCGCCGCATACGCGACTTCGATCTTCGCGCGCCGTCCCTCGGCCGTGTGCGCCGGCAACTCGGTTACGCGGTCCATAGCCGCATACCAGCGGTCTGTTTCCGCGCCGCATTCGTCATCCGTCAGGCCGGTGGTCATTCTGCCGTCGCTCGGCCAAAGGCGGGCGTGCGAGGCAATGAAGGTGGCATGCGCGGTGATCAGTTCCGCGTCCGCGTCCGCGGGTGCAGCACTGGCCACGGTGGCGGCGGCTGCGCCGGCCATCATGGCAGCGCCAAGCAGGCCCCGACGCGTTTGTGAGCGCCGGGCATCGGCGCCTGTGGTAGCCTCGGATACAGCCTTCGACATGGAATACCCTCCACGTTGCGGGCAAGGCCGGCCGGTGTTCCAGCACCGAGTCGGCCGCCCATTGCCGGGAACCGCCCGGCGCGGATCAGTCAGCCAGCCGCGGCGCGAAGGGGCACGACCTGCCCGGCACCCGCTTCTATCCCGTCCAATGCATCCGCCAGCCGTTGCAGCGCGGCGGCGACCTGGGGGCGATAGCGGCTTTGATTGTAGGTTGCGGCCAAGGCCGAGTGAATGCTGACGTGGTTCAGTGCCGCCTCGATGATGTCCGGCAATTCGCCCATTTCACCGAGCAAGGTTGCCCCCGTCCGGCGCAGATCATGGCGGGTCCAGTCTTTCGTTCCGCTGGCCTCTTGCAGCGCCTTCGTCTCGCGGTCCCAATTACCGGGTGCCGCCCCGGTGGACGTGGCAAAGACCAGCCCGTCAGGGTCCGGTTGCTTGGCGTTTCCAGCGTCGTCAATCGGGAGGCGGGACCGGATCAGGTCAAGAGCCTGCCGGCTTAGCGGTACGGTGTGCGGTTCTCCGTTCTTCGTGTCCGGGATTGTCCAGGTCTTGGCATCCAGATCAACGTCACGCCAGCGCGCCGTAGCGGCTTCCTGCCGGCGGGTCAGCGTCAGCAGCATCAGCAGCATCGCTGCCGGATGCGCCGTGGCATGGGGAAAGACCAGATCGCCGGGCAGCCCGGGGGGCAGGCCGCGCAACAAGGTGATCGCCGCGGGTGACATCTTGAGCTTGTGCACCGTAACCGCCCCGTCCGTCCGGGTGCGTCGCGTCAGGGTTCCCGCGGCCAAGTCGATTTGCCGCCAATGCAGGCCGGCCACGTCGGTTCCGGCGGCAAGGGCGGAGAAACGTGAGACGACATCGTAAGCCGCCGCGCCGGAACGCAGTACGGGCACAAGCGCGGCCAGTTCCCCGCGGGCCAGGACACGCTTGCGCCGCTTCACCGGGGCGGGCGGAACGATGCGGGTAGCATCCTCAGTCACGTAGCCCCGCTGTGCCGCCCATTTGAGCGCCGGGCGAAGGCTGCGAACCGCATACGAGGCTGACGACTGCGAAGCGTAGCCATCTGCCAACATTTGGAGGGCCGGCCGGGTCAACGTCTCGGCCGGCCGCGCAAGAAGATCCTTGAAGATCAGGTCAATTCGCTTGCGGGCCTCACCCCAAGCCTTCTGCGCATCGCCCCGCTTCGCGCCATACAGGTCCAGCACAGCGGCCAGAGTGCCAATGCCAGCCCGAGCGGCCTTGCCCATCGCCAAATCACGCCGCTTGTCTGCGATCGGGTCCGCCCCGTCATGCTTCACATCAACGTGCATCTTTCGGGCAGCATCACGCGCCTTGCTGAGGCCCATGGCAGGCCAAGAGCCAAGCGGGAAACGCCTGAGCCGCCCCTCTCGGTCCCGGCAGCCGAGTAGCCAAGATGCCGTTCCAGACGGGCCTATGCGCAGCCGCAAGCCTGGCGCGCCTTCCTTCCCGGCATCCGAGAGTTCCCGGCGCGCACCGTCCGCCGCCGCGTCCCGCTTCGCCTTATTGATTGCCGTGTCGGTTATCTCAACGCGCATTGTTGATCTCCTGCCAAGATCGGGGCATCGTGAGGCCATCCATCGGGGCATCACCGGGGCATCAGCGGGGCATCAACAATGGGACACGAACCGAAACGCCTTGGGATGCATCTTGCCGGGGCATCACGCCAAAAGCAACGGTTTTCAGGGCGTGTCAGCGATGAATGGGGATTGGGCGGAACAGTTTGGGATACAGCACGTATCCGATTGTTTGATGACTTTTAATCTTGGGGCCGTGGGTTCGAGTCCCACCGGGCTCACCAAATCAACCCATCGCTTGTGCCAATCGCGTGAGAGCCGAGGCATGATGACGTATGCGGTGAAAGAGATTTTCTACACCTTGCAGGGAGAAGGGCGAAACACCGGCCGTGCCGCGGTATTCTGTCGTTTCGCAGGATGCAATCTCTGGTCCGGGCGCGAGGCGGATCGCGCCGGCGCCGCCTGCACCTTCTGCGACACCGATTTTGTCGGCACCGATGGCATCGGCGGCGGCCGCTTCACGGACGCGTCCGCCGTGGCGCAGGCGGTTGCCCGGGCGTGGCGCGGTGCCGCCGGCTCCGGACGTTTCGTTGTCCTGACCGGAGGCGAACCGCTCCTGCAGGTCGACGCAGCCCTGATCGGCTGCCTGCACGCCTTGGACTTCGAGATCGCGGTGGAGACGAACGGAACGATTGCGGTTCCCGCCGGGGTGGATTGGGTGTGTGTCAGTCCCAAGGCCGGAGCGTCCCTCGTTGTCACGGGCGGGCATGAATTGAAGCTTGTCTTCCCGCAGGTTGGCCTCTCGCCGGGGTCATTCGAAGCTTTGGCATTCGAGCACTTCCTGCTCCAGCCGATGGACGGCCCTGAGCGCGAGAGCCATACCGCCTCGGCGGTTGCCTACTGCCTCGAGCATCCGCAATGGCGTCTGAGCCTGCAGACCCACAAACTGCTGGGAATCCCATGAAGATCACGCAAGCCTTTATGTTCGAGGCCGCCCATCGCCTGCCCAACGTGCCGCCGGCGCATCGGTGCCACCGCATGCATGGTCACTCCTACCGCGTGGAGCTTCGGCTGCAGGGCGCGGTCGACCCGGTGACCGGCTTCGTGGCGGATTTTTTCGACATCGAGGCGGCCTTTCAGCCGCTGCTCGAGCGCCTGGATCATCACTGCCTGAATGAGATCGAGGGTCTCGAGAATCCCACCGCGGAGATCATCGCGATCTGGATTTGGGATCGCCTGCGGGCAAGCGTGACGCAGCTCGCCTCGGTTGTCGTCTACGAGACCCCGAATTGCTGGGCGGAGTATGACGGGCAACCGCTTGTTGCATTTGGCTGACGCACGAAGGCGGTGCGCCTGTTGTGCTATCCGGGGATTGCGCCGGGTGGAACCACCCCAGCCGTGAGCGTCCGCGTCCCTTGCCAGACCGCCACGCCGTCACGCCGCCTCCAACCGCGTGGCGAGCCGAGCCGGGTCAGGAAGCCACTCGCGTCCAGCAGCTTGCCGTGGTCCGGCGCGTAATAGATCACGAACAGCTCGGGGCCGGGGGCGGCGCGCAACGCCTCGATCACCGTGCCGAGCGTCGCCGGCTTGAACGGGTTGAACAGGAACAGCACCACCGGCCCGGGCGGGAAGACGAAACGGGCGGCGTCCGCAGTGTGCACCTCTGCTGCGACCCCGAGCCGGGCCAGGTTCGCCCGGGCGATGTCCGCCAGCGCCGGGACGATCTCGACGCCGATCAGGCGCCGGAAGTGGAGCTGCGAAGCCATGATGAGCGCCCTTCCCTTGCCGCAGCCGAGATCGACGAAGCTGAAGCGCGCGGGATCGATGCCGGCGAAGGCTACGGCCACCTCCAGCACGCGCTCATCGCTCGGCATGTAGCGCTCGGCCCGGTCGGCGATGTCCGCCGGCATGTCGAGGCGTGAGATCGGGATCTCCCCGTCCGTATCGACATCGTGGCGCGTATCGAACGCGCTGCGCGCCGGCGGTGTCGGCCGCCGGCCGATGGTCCGCCACAGGGTCCAGGCGGCGATCACGGCCAGGATCAACAGCACGGTGTGGGTCAAGCGGGGTTACTCCCGGGTCCGGTGACGCTGGCCAACACAGCGGAGCGGCCGGCTCGCGGCGCGGTTTAGCAACGGAATCGGGCGCGGTGTAAAGAGGCGGTCGCGGGGCGGCGCCCGGGGCCATTGCCCTCGTTACGCAGCGTGAATGCTTGTCCCTTGGCAGGACTTCCGCTTCGACACGATTCCGTTCGGCCCGATAACGCGCCAACCGTGCTACGCCGTCGCCTATGGAAACCAAACCCCCGATCCCGCTTGCCGTCCTTGTCGGCATTCAGACACCGGACGTCGATGACGCCGCCCATACCGCCAGCCTTGAGGAGCTGGGGCGCCTGGTGAAGACGCTGGGCTATGAGGTTGCCGGCACCGTGTCGCAGAAGCGCGAGGGCACCGGCGCCGGCTCGCTGCTGGGCAGCGGCAAGCTGGCCGAACTGGCGGCACTGACCGGTGGCAGAGGCGTGGTTGGCTCGATGGCGCCGGCCGTGAAGTCAAAGGCACGGCAGCGGTTCGAGGGTGCCGGCGAGACGGCTTTGGGCGAAGCCGAACCGGACGGTTTTTCGCGCAAGCCGGGGTTCGTCATCGTCGATCATGAGCTGTCGCCCAGCCAGATCCGCAACCTTGAACACGCCACCGGCGCGCAGGTGCTGGACCGCACCGGCGTCATCGTCGAGATCTTCCATCGCCACGCCAACACCCGCGAGGCGAAGCTGCAGGTGGAGATGGCGCGGCTGAAATATGTGGCGCCACGGCTGCGGGAGTCCTCGGGCGGCGGCGGGCGGCAACAGGGGCCGGGTGCGGGTGAGAGCACCCTGGCGCTGGATCGCCGCAAGATCCGCGATCGTCTTGCGGAGCTTCGCGAGCAGTTGGACGCGGTGCAGCGGGATAGCGACAACCGCCGTTCGGCGCGGCGCGACCAGTTGCGGGTGGCGCTTGTCGGCTACACCAATGCGGGGAAGTCGTCGCTGATGCGGGCGCTGACCGGCAGCCAGGTGCTGGTGGAGGACAAGCTGTTCGCCACCCTGGACACGACCGTACGTATCCTGCAGCCGGAGACACGGCCGCGGGTGCTGATCTCCGACACCGTCGGGTTCATCAAGCAATTGCCGCATGATCTGGTCGCCTCGTTCCGTTCGACTTTGGCGGAGGCGCTGGAGGCGTCGCTGCTGCTGTTCGTGGTCGATGCGTCGGACCCGACCTGTGAGGCTCAGTTGGAGGTATCCCGCAGCGTGCTGCGGGAGATCGGCGCCGATGCGGTGCCGTCGCGGTTGCTGCTGAACAAGATGGACCGGGTGGACGCGGCCGGACGGGCTTTGTTGATGGAAAAGCACCCGGACGCGATTTTGCTGTCCGCTCACGCGCCGGCGGATGTGAGTGCGCTGCGGGACAGCATCATCGGGTTTTTCGAGGCGGCGATGGTGGAGGATGTGCTGGTGGTTCCCTACGCGAAACAGGGGCTGATCGGCGAGGTGTATGACAGCGCGCGGGTGGTGTCGGAGGGGTATGACGAGACGGGGCGGGTTTTGCGGGTGCGCGGGTTGCCCGGGGCGATTACGCGGCTGCGGCGGAGTTTGGCGGCGGGGTGAGGCAGCAACAATGCAGCCCGTGATATTTGGCAGTATCACCGTTGATTTGCCGAATTCGGCTCAGGGCCGATCCGGCGCCAAGTTTGGGCGCTACCAGGAATAAAGACGAAACGATGCATCCGGAGACGATCAGTGCAGCAGCAGTCGCTCGACGTTCTTCCTTTCAGCAGCGTCGCGCGCGATACAGGTCAGACGGTAAATCCCAAATATGGGTAGGCCCACGCAAATCGGGGAACCCAGGACAAACAGAAGAAATTGCCAAAGCTGCGGAACCGGTTGGCCAGCTGAGTTATAGATGTGAGATTCTGGGATCCAAATCCAAACGATTGCCGGTACGATGAAGAAGATCAAAACATTACAGATTTGCGCCAGCGTCCTAAATGGCAGCTTGCGTCGCGGATGCGGGTCACGACATTCAGGGCACGGTCGGTCCATCGCTTCATACCGCAATGACCCGGTTACTGAGGAACTTGTTGAACCGGAATAAAAATTTATCCCGGTTGGGCTGGACGAATGGGTAATGGCTTCGCATATTGGGATAAGATTGTCACATGATTTGCATGCAAACAATTCCGAGGCATTGAGGTGTCGTATCGACCCGCAGTGAGGACAACGACCTTGCCGCTCCTTGCTGATCTGCTTATTGCAATCCGCGCACACGATTACCCTAGCCATAATCAGCCACTTTCCGCATGTTTAGCCCGCTCAGCAATTACGGTTTCAGCAAATGGTCTTTTCCTATCGATTTGTCAATTGGTCGGACTCAGGACAGAAGCGCAAGCAGCCGAACGACGCAATTCCCGCACGGCCAGGCCGCTGAATGGGTTTGAAATTATGGTTCTGTGTGCTATAATACAAAGCACTTTGAGGGTGACGTGCGGATCTTCAAAACGAAATGGCTCAGGCGCTTTACGCGGCGGGAGCGCATGGCGGACGACAGCTTGAGAGAGGCGATAACCCGCGCAGAACGCGGACTCGTTGACGCCTAGGCGAGGCATCATCTTACAACGGGTTGCGCGAGCCGGACAGGGGCGTTCAGGCGGCTATAGTATGCCGGTGCCCCACCGCGCCGGAGAGCGCGCCGTCTTTCTCTATGGCTTCGCCAAGACCGAGCGGGATCCCATCGACCCCGACGAATTGCTGACGCTGCGCGAAATCGGAGCGGCATAGCTGGCGGGATGCGGAAAAGTTCGCGCGAGCCTTGCAGGATGACGGATTGCAGGAGGTGACCCATGAAAAGACTGACGCAACCCAGCCGGCTGACCAAAGCCATGCTGGAGACGGCCGGCGACATGCGGCGCGTCGGCCTGATGGACGCGGCCACGCATGAGAAGATCACCCTGCGCCACCTCGGCAGCAAGACGGATGCGGTGCCCGATCCCATCACCGGCGATGAAATCCGCTCGCTGCGCGAAGCGGCGCACCTTAGCCAGGCCGTGTTTGCCCGGTATCTCAACCTCACCGTCGGCTACGTCTCACAACTGGAGCGCGGTGCGAAACGGCCAACTGGCCCAGCGCCGGTGTTGTTGGACGTCATCCGCCGTAAGGGCATCGACGCAATCCTGTAGCCGGAAGTCCGGCAACGATCGGTGGATCATGGCAACCCGTTTCAATCGGACAGCCGTCAGACCTGAATTCCTCTCCGGCCGAACCGAGTATTAAAAACTCGGGTCGAAAAGACCCGAACCCGCCGGGGGTCCCATATATTGTAATGTGCTCTATCATATCGATGGATTGCCCCACATCCAGGGGCGCGCTAAGAACAAATAATGGCCAAGATTGCCCCGGATGATCCGGTCCTAAGCCGCTTCCGCACCTCGCTCCACGAAGTCTATGGCGCGCGGCTCGAACGCGTCGTTCTTTACGGCGCGCGCGCGGCGATGCGCGGCCGGATTCCGACTACGACATCGCGGTGTTCCTGCTCGACATCCCGGATCGGGGACAGGAGATGAACCGGCTGGCGGACCTCGCCACCGCCATCCGTTATGATGTGGGCGGAGTTATTCACGCGCTCCCCTATCGCGCCGGCGCCTACAATGAGCGTACGCCGCTGATGCACGAGGTCCGACAGGACGGCCTTGATCTATGAAGCCGGAAACCGCCGCCTTCTTCGCCAAAGCCCGGGAGCTTCTTGATCGAGCCCCGGCGCTCCTGGCGCAGGCCTTCACGGACGATGCGGGCCGGGCCGCTTACCTGGCGGGTTTCGATGCGGCGCAGGCGCTGCTGTTAGAAAAGTTTCGCCGGACGCCCAAAACCCGCAGCGGCGTGCAATCGGAATTCGCCCGCCAGGGGAAATAGCGAGTCGACAAATGATCAGGCGGTGCGCGCGTTCCTCGGGCGTACCTACAACCTCAAAGCCAATGCCGATGACGAAACCGGTCCCGGCTCGAAAGACCCCGGCCATGTAATCGACAGCCCCGGAAAAGCTAAGGCCCCGGAACGCGCGCCCCGGGGCCTGTGACGATCTAGCTAGGCGGAATGGCTACCGCGACATCCCGTGAAATGGGCGTTTACAGGCCGGAAGTCAAGCGGCCGAGCTGTAGCGCGTGCAAAACCGCCGCGCGAACTGCCTTCAGATCCCCCGCATCCAGCAGCACCGTCGTCCGCCGGCCGGCGACCAGCACGCGGTCAACCCGGTCGTTGCTGACCGTCGTGAGCAGGTCCGATTTTGTCCAGCTATCCTCGGTCACGCTCGTGCCGGGGTATTTCCCGGCAGGGAGGCGAAAATGCAGGGGCCGTGGGTGCGGCGGCGGCTTGGAGGACAAAGGCACGATCGTCGTCAGCCCGATGGTCGTCGAGACGACGATGCAATGCCGCAGCTTGTACATTTCCGGCAGCACGCCAAGCGGGCCGGTCATAATACCCGGCGCGGCCACCTGACGCGGATCGGGACCAAACTCCACCATCACGATTTGTCCGGGCGCAAGCCGGATGTGCCGAGGAATCGCCATCGATCGGTTTCAGCATAGTACCTTGATCGAAACAAGGCGCCGATCTTCTCCAGCGTCGGCTTCCTTGATAGACATTTTACCCGCCTCAAGCCGGGTTTAGAGTCCGAGAATGGTTGCCGGCGTGTGCAGGATGATCTTTCCGTCCCTCGCCGCCCGCTCCCGAACGCCGGGCTTAAAGCCCGTGCGGGCATAGACAACGAAGTGCCGGCGATCTTCGCCGCGTCCGTACCCCGTGTGCTCCGCCCGGCGGATCAGTGCGTTCACGACGTCATCACCCACTTCGCCCCGGCGCCATTTGCATTCCCCGTACAGCATCGAGCCGTCCAACAGCTGCCCGGCGACGTCGATGTCGCAGTCCGCTCCCCATATCTGCCCGACTTCCCGGGCCGGCGCCGGCAGGCGCTCCTGCGAATACTTGCGGGCGTGCGCGCGGCAGATCTCCTCGAAGGCACCGCCCATGAAATCGTCCAGCCGAAGCTCGATCTGATGGCGCCAGATTTCAGTGCCGAAGCCCTGCGCCACGCTCGACAGGTTGGGCCGGACGAACCGGTGCCAGAACGCGATCAGCGGATCGTCCACGAAATAGCGCCGATCGCGCGACTTGGGCGCGGCATCCAGCGAATGCACCGCCCGAACCAGCCGCATCCGTTCCAGCCGCTCCATGTAGGGACTCAGCGAAACGGAATCCTTGACGTCCCTAATCCGGCCAGCGATTTCGCCGAGTTTGGTGCAACCGTCGGCGATCACCGCCAGGATGCTGGCATAGCGCTGGGTTTCCCGAAGTTCCGACTGGAGCAGCACGTTCGGCTCATCCACCAGGGCGCCGGAATCGGTAAGAAGCAGGTCGATGATGTTCTGCTTCACGCCTGCATCCGGGTCGCAAAGCCGCAGATTAAACGGGATGCCGCCGAAGACGCCGTATGTGAGTATCCGGTCCTCGGGGGAGTAGCCCGGAAAGAAAACGGCGGCGTCGCGCAGCGGTAGCGGCTGCACATCCATGGCAAGGGTCTGGCGACCGTAAAGCGGGTTGCGCTCGGCGAGCAGACCTTCCATCTGCGCAATCAGCGACCCGCAGAGCACGAGGTTCAGCCGTCCCGCCGCGGCCGAACCGGAGTCCCAGAACTTCTGGAGCACGGACGGCAGCGACGGGTCCACCTCGACGAGATAGGGAAACTCGTCCAGCACGACGACCAGTCCGGTCATCTCCTCGGCCCGCTGCGCCAGGTAGGTCAGCACACTCAGCCAGTCGCCCAGACCATTCAGCAGGTCATTCCCGCCCAGCGAGCGGGCAATCTCGGATTTCAGGGCTTCGAGGTTCAACGCCGCGGTCACCCGGGTCGCCTGGTAGAGCACATGCGGCACGTCCTTGGCCGCTTCCCGCAAAAGCGTGGATTTGCCGATCCGCCGCCGTCCGTAGACCACGAGCAGGGATGGCCGGTTGGTGGCGAACTCCTTGCGGAGGCGGGAAAGTTCTTGGGCACGCCCGACGAACATCAGCGTAATCCAAAATACACTAATCTAGATTACGCTAGCCCAGAGCTGCGAGCAACCCCGTGCATGCCGGGTTGCGCCGGAAGCCCGGCATGCTGGCAAAGTCGGGTCGTGCATGCTGCGTCGCCGTATTACGGCTGATTTCGCCGATCGACGGAAGCGCTGCTCGCTGAAAGCGCTCGCAACCAGATCAGTGACAGGCCAGCCACGCCACCGCGGCAAGACACGCCGCCGGCATCGCGACCACCGCCCAAGCCCCGTGTCCGGCCCCCGTCAGCGCCGCTGCGACTGCCACCACAACAGCGACCCCGGCAACGTTCCGGGCATCCCCGAACAACGTCTTGACGAACGCCCTCAAGCCCGAACCTCCCGCCCGCGCAGCACCGGCACCAGCGCCTGTCCGCCGCCCAGGAAAAACGCCTCCAGCGCCAGCAAGCTCCAATCCCCCAGCGGCCAGACATCGCCCGCCATCGCCTCCAGCGTCCAGAACACCCCAAACGAGACGATCATCGACCCGACAATGAACTTGATCGCGTTCTCCGGCACCCGCCGCAGCGGCGCCCGAGCGGTCAGCCCGGCGGCAAAAACCACCAGAAGCGCCGCCAGCGCGGCAATGCCGTTGGAAACCCACGCCTGGCTGTGCAGGCTGAATGCCACGACGATCAGCCAGACCTCCAGCCCCTCCATCAACGTGCCCTTGTAGGCCACCAGCCACGCCGCGAACCAATCGCCCTTGCTGATCTGCTCCCGGGTCTCGCGGAACTCGGCATCCTCGTCATGCAGCGCCTTCAGCCCGGCCTGGCGGGCGATGGCCTTCGCCATCCAGCGCACACCGAACAGCAGCAGGAACACGCCGATGACAAACTGGATCGCGCCCACGTTCAGCCCGGCGGACAGCGCCCCGCCGGTCGCCACGGTCAGCAGCGCCAGCGTCCCCAACCCGGCGGCGGCGGCACCCAGCGATGCGGTCCATCCGATGGTCAGGCTGACCGCCAACACGATGGTGCACGCCTCCACCCACTCCACTGCGGCGGTCAGGAACAACGGCAGGAACGCGGCCCAATCCATGTCTGGTCCCCCGATATCGCTCGCGCGTGCCGCTATAGATGGCCCGGACGCGCCGGGCCATGACGGGGGAAACCGCTCACCGCAACCCCGCCACGTCGATCGCCGCCGCCAGCCGATCGAGCAAACCGCCGATGAGCGCCACCACATCCTGGTCCGTCGCCACCGGCCCGCTCGCCGTCAACCGCACCCGGTCCCGCAGCACCGCCTTGGCCGCATCGCGCGGCACGATCGTCCAATCCGTATCCAAAACGGCCGTGCCGGACGCCGTCACGTCCAGCCGGCTGATATTGATCACCAACCGGTATGTCGGCGTCCCGGCCGGCGGCTGATCCGTCACCAGTGCATCCGGCCGCCGCGCCGCCAGCCGCTCGGTCAGCCGATCGGTGATGCCGAGCGAAAGCCGGCTGGCCCAGCGGCCCACCTGGCTGCGGTGCAGGATGTCGCCGTCGCGATAAACGATGTCCTGCGAATCCAACTCGTCCGGCACCGTCACCCGCACCACCTGGATCACCGCCGCCCCCTGCCCGAGCGGCGGTGTCTCGGCAACCGAGGACGGCACGTTCAACGTATAAAGCTTCAACGGCGGCCCGGCGCAGGACGCCACCAGCAGCGCGGCAATAACGGACAGCAATAAACGTCTCATGGCTTGCGTCCGGTCAGCAGCAGTTGCGGGTTGCGTTCGACATCGCTGGCGAAGCCGCGCAACGACGCCGCAGCCGCCGCCAGGTCGCGCAACGTAGACTCCACATTCGCTCGATCGGCTGAACGCGTGGACGTGACCGACCGCAGGTCGCCCAGCACATCGCGCGCCTGCGCCATGCTCTGGTCCGCCGCGGTCAGCAGCTTGTGCAGATCCGCCCCGCGTGCGCTCAACTGCCCGTCGGCCGTGACCGTCAACTGGTTGATGTTCGCCAGCGTCGTATCCAGCCTCGCCTGCAGCGCCTTGATCGCCTCGCCCGCGGCCTGCACCGCCTGCGCCGAACGGTCGGAGGTGGTCTTCAGGCTTTCCACCAGCGGCGGCAGATCCTCGTCCAGCTTCTCGGACAGCGTCTTCAGGCTCTCCAACGTCGCGTTGGTATTGTCCGCCAGGTCCCGCCACGGCAACTGGCTGAGCTGCTGCTTCGCCGCCTGGATCACGGACTGCTTTGTCGGGATCTCCGGCAGGTTGGAAATATCCGGGTGAAACACCGCATCGGACCCCTGGTCGAAATCGAGGTCGATCTGCGCCTGGCCGGTGACAAAGCTCTGTATGTTCAGCTCGGCGCGCAAACCCCGCTTGACCAGGTCCTCCACATCCAACGGGGCGCTGCCCTTCGGCTGGGCGACCCGCGCACGATCCGGTTCGATGCGGATGGTGACCGGGATAAACGCGGTGCTGGTCTTCGGCTGGAACTGGATCCCGATGCGCTCCACGGAGCCGACAGGCACGCCGCGGAAGGTCACCGGCGAACCGATGGACAGGCCGGAGATCGAGTCCTGGAACACGATGACGGCCTGGATAACCGGATTGAAGAAATTGAACTTGCCGAAAAACACCACCGCACCGACGGCGAGCAGAATGCCCCCCAGCACGAAGGCGCCGACGGTGGTCTGAGTACCCCATCTCATGGTGATGTATCCTTCCCGGCGGTCAGGGCTTCGGGACGTTCGCGCCGCATGAAGGCCTCCACTTGCGGGTCCGGACAGGAATCCCGCAGTTGCGCCGGCGATCCATGGGCGATCGCCGTCTTGGTCCGGGCATCGAGAAACACGCCGTCATCGGCGATGGCGAACAGGCTCGGCAGTTCATGGCTGACGATGACAATGGTGGCGCCCAGCCCGTCCCGCAAATTCAGGATCAGGTCGTCCAGCCGGCTGGAGGTGATCGGATCGAGGCCGGCGGACGGTTCGTCGAAGAACAGCACGTCCGGGTCGAGCGACAGTGCCCGCGCCAGCCCGGCACGCTTCTTCATGCCGCCGCTGATGTCGGAGGGTAGCTGATCCTCCGCGTTCTCCAGCCCCACCAGCGCCAACTTCAGCTTCACCAGGCGGGAGATCGCGGCGGCGCCCAGCCTGGTGAACATCTGCAGCGGCAGCGCGACGTTCTCGCCAACGGTCAGTGAACTCCACAGCGCGCCGCTCTGGAACAGCACGCCGAAGCGGCGGCCGATTTCGGTGCGGCGGGCTTCGGTGGCGGCCCAGTAGTCCTCGGTTTCCACCAGGATGCTGCCATTACGAGGTCGCAATAAGCCGATCATGGATTTCAGCACGGTGCTCTTGCCGCAGCCGGAGCCGCCCATGACGGCGAAGATGCTGCCGCGGCGGACGTCGAACGACAGGTCGTGCTGGATGACCTTCGGGCCGAACGCCAGGGTGACGTCCTTCAGCGCCAGCAGCGGACTCTCGTCCCGTTTCCGCAGTTTCGGATCTGCCATGCGGTCAGAACCCGACCACGGTGGCGATGGCGGCGAACAGCGAGTCCAGCACGATGACCCCGACGATGCCCGTGACAACGGCCCGCGTCGCGGCGATGCCGACATCGGCGGCGCTGCGTCCGGCCTTAAGGCCGATGCGGCAGCTTGTCACGCCAATCAGGATGCCAAAGACAATGCTTTTGCAGAAGCCGAAGACGAACTGGTCGAACGGCACGGCGCCGAGCGTCTGCTGGACATAGCCGGCGACGGTGATATTCAGCATGGAAATCGCCACCACGCCGCCTCCGGCAATGCCCACCAGGCAGCCATACAGATACAGCAGCGGCATGGTCAGGATCAGCGCCAGGATCGAGGGCAGCAGGATGTAGTCCTCCACCGGGATGCCGATGACCTGCAGCGCGTCAATCTCCTCGTTGCCCAGCATGGTGGCGATGCGCGCGGCATAGGCGCCACCGGTGCGGCCGGCCATGATGATGGCGGTCATGACGGCGGCCATTTCCCGCACCAGCGCCACGCCGACAAGGTTGGCGACGTAGATGTCGGCGGCGAATTTCTGCAACTGGATGGCGCCGACGAACGCCAGGATGGCGCCGAGCAGGAAGTTGACCACGCTGATGATCAGCAGCGCCGAGGGCCCGGCGTCCTTGATGTTGGCGAGCAGATCGACCGGCCGCATCCGCACCCGGCCCACCAGGATCAGCGCCCCGCCTTTCGCGGTGTTGGCCAGCAGCGTGGTCAGGGTCCCGGTTTCCGTCAGGAACTCCAGCGTCACGCCCCCCAGCCAGTTCAGCGGTCCGAGGCCGCGGCGGCGAGCCGGCGGGGGTGGCGGTTCGCCGTCGGGCAACAGCCCGAGCAGCTTTTGCGCCGACGGCGGCAGGGTCGCCCCGTCAATGCTGGCACCGGCCGCGATGGCGGCGCGCTTGGCGTCCCACAGGAACTCGATCAGCCCGCTGTCCCATCGGCCGATGCCGGTGGTGTCGAACGCCAGGGTCTGACCGGAGCCGATGCCTTTCAAGCCGTCCGGAGGCAAAGCCGGGACGCGGCCGGACTGGGCCATCCAGTCGCCTGTCAGGCATAGCATATGCTTGCCGCCCGTCTGGCGAAGCTGCCAGGCGGGCGGCGATTCAGTCCGGATTGGGGGTTTCAAGCCGATATCTTCAAATGCCGGATCATCCAACGCTCATCTGGCCGCGGAGGTGCCAGAATTGAAAGTGTTTGTTGCCTGTTGCGTCACTACAGTCAACCGCGGACAAGTCTGCGTTGGGCTTGCACCGTGCGACCGGTCAACGGGCCGGTGTGTGGTTTGATGAGTGCTTTGTAGCGCAGAGATTCGGAGATTTTGAGATCGCAGAGCAGGCATTTTTTGCGCCTTCGGCGCGGAATGAAACGATTAAGGTTTTAATTCCTGACCGCTGTGATGATGTCCCCCGGCTAAACGCTGTAATCGGGCCGATAAACAAAGTAGCGCCGAAGGCGCATAAACGCCTTCTCTGCGATCTCGAAATCTCCGAATCTCTGCGCTGCAAAGCGGTGCTTCATCCCGCACCGACCGCGACAATCACCCGCCGTCTCCGACACCCGGACAGCTACCGCACCTCATCCGTCACGACATTAAATCCAACCAGCGTGCTCGGCCCGAAGATGGTGGACAGCGCAACATCCGTCGCATCCCGTCCGCGCGCCATCAGGATGCGGCCGATGCGCGGCGTGTTGTGGCGCGCGTCGAACGTATGCCAGTGGCCGCCGAGATAAACCTCGAACCAGGCACTGAAATCCATCGGCGAATCCACCGGCGGAATGCCGATATCGCCGAGGTATCCAGTGCAATACCGCGCCGGGATATTCATGCAGCGGCACAGCGTTACCGCCAGATGCGCGAAATCCCGGCACACCCCCCTGCCCTCATCGTGCCCGGCCATCGCGCCGCGCAGCGGATCCGCATGGTGATAACCGAACTCGATCCGGTTATGCACGTAATCGCAAATCGCCTGCACCCGCGGCCATCCTTCAGGAGTATTGCTGAACAGCGACCACGCCAGCGGCGTCAGACGATCGGTTTCGCAATACCGGCTGCCAAGCAGAAAAACCAGCACGTCGTCCGGTAAATCGGCGATCGGATGCTGCACCGCGTATGGCACCACCGCATCCGGCGTGCCGGGATCGCTGACCAGGAACTGAGTGGATATCCTCAGCCGCCCGGCCGGAGCGGTAATGCGGTGACAGATATTGCCGAAACTATCGCGATATTCACTCGCGCCGATCGGCGGATCGAAGTCTATCTGATGCGGATTAATAACATCGTGCATCCGGCCCGGGTGAACACTCAACACCAGTAACATCGGCGTCGGTTGAGGGCATTCATAAGAAATGTCAAATCCGGCCCGAATCTGCAACGATCAATCTCCTGTTAGCTGAAAGCCGTGAAGCAACGGATAACGCTCCGCAACAGTCCCGGTTTGGATCACGACGGCGTGACAATACAGCCCTGTCGTGACACTGCCCGCGATGCCATGCACGACCGCCGCCGTCCCGACACGATCGCGCGAGACAGTGCTGATTCCACCCCGCCCGGGTCGGCGCTGCGGGGCCGCAATGCCATCTCCCGGACAGTCAGGACAGGTGTGGTGACGATGGATTTTTCGGTCAAGGCGGTGCTCGGCTATCGGGTGAAACAGGATACGCCGTTCGTCTTCAACGTCCAGGCCGAGCGTTTTTCCGGCCAGGCGATCACCTCCGAAGCTCTCCATGTCGATCCGCCGATACCGCTGGAGCACTGGACGATGCCGGAAAGCGGCAACCGCTACGTCCGCCTGATCGCCCCGCCCGGCGGCTTCAAGCTGTCCTATGAGGCGACCGTCCGCCTGACGCATCCCACCGAGGACCCGGCGGATGTGCACGAGGTGCCGCCAGCCGATCTGCCGCTCAGTGTACTGACGCATCTCTATCCCAGCCGCTACTGCCAGGCCGATCGGCTTGAGCGATTCGCGCACAGGACGTTTGGCGGCCTGCCGCCAGGGCACGAACGGGTGGCCGCGATCTGCAACTGGATCCGCGACAATGTGGACTACATCAGTGGTGCGTCGGATGCGCTGACCTCAGCCGCGGATACCATCGTCCAGCGGGCCGGCGTGTGCCGCGACTTCGCCCATCTGGGCATCGCGCTGAGCCGGGCGCTCGGGATTCCGGCCCGCTACGTCAGCGCTTTTGCCTGGCGCCTGCAACCGCCGGACTTCCACGCCGTTTTCGAAGCGTTCCTGCGCGGCCCGTCCGGGCCGGGCTGGTACGTGTTCGATCCGACCCGCATGGCCGCACCGGAAGGCATCGTTCGCATCGGCATCGGCCGGGATGCCGCCGAAGTCGCTTTCTGCACCCAGTTCGGCGAGATGGAATTCGACAAGCCGGAGGTCAGCATCAACGGTTCGGAGGATGCAACCGCCTCGACCACCCGGGCGGTCCGCGTTCAGGACGCATAAGGAGAACAGCATGCCAGATACGATCGACGACATCGCCGCCCGCCACGGCTTCAGCACCGATGCTGTCCGCGCCATGGCCGAGGCGCTGCGGCGCGGCGGCGGCCATATGGCGCAATTCAACCACCCGGACTTCGGCGGCATGGGTCAATGGTCGTCCGGCGGCATGACCATGATCGGCGAGATGGGCAACAACGACCTCAAGTCTCGGGTCGCCGCCCTGTGCCGGGACCTCGCTGGCGCGTCGGGGCCGATCCCGGCGGCAGCGGAAGAGCATCCCGGGCAGACCGGTGATTGGTGGCCGGGCGGATTGGGAAAGCCGTCCTCCAGCGGGGCGCAGAACGACATGCGCTACGCCTGCTTTCCCGATCAACGCCGGCTCGCGGTGATGCGGGACGGCAAGGTGAGGGTCTACGACACCGGGGACCACCGGATTAACGGGTTCTCGCAGCAGCAGAGCAGCGGCCAGACGCTCGGTTTCACCAGCCAGAACGGGACGGTTCGACTGGAGGACCTGAGCGAAGTCTGAACCGTCTACTGTAGCGATACAGTTACGACGCGCTCCGGTTTGCCTCCGCCTCCTCCAGCGGAGGCGTTCCGTGAGTGTGAAAACTCTCGATCGTCTTCAGTCCCCACGCCTGTCCCTTCTTGCGTTCTTCTTCTGTCCAAACGATCGGTTTCCAGTCCGGGACCAAAACCAATCGCGCGCCGGCATTGGCAACCTCCACGCGGTTGCCGCCCGGTTCGTAGACGTAAAGAAAGAACGTCTGCTGCACTGCGTGCTTGTGCGGCCCGGTCTCGATGAATACGCCGTTTTCGAGGAAAATATCGGCCGCGCGCAGGATCTCCTCGCGGCTGTCGAGCGCGAACGTTACATGGTGGAAGCGTCCGCCGACGCCATGCGCCTCTCGCGTATAGGCAAAGTCGTAGCTCTTGTTGGTGCAGGTCAGCCACATCCCGGCCTCGGTGCCGTCGTTCAACACGATCTGCTCAGTCAGGCGCAGGCCAAGCGCACGCTGGAAGAACTCCCGGTTGGCACGGATATCGACGGCCAGACAGTTGAAATGGTCGATCCGCCGCACGTTCACGCCGCGCCCCGGAAAGCGCTGCGCCTGGTTCTTCAATGCCGGACGCAAGGTTTCGGGCGCCTGGTACCATTCGGTTTCGTAATACAGCTCCAGCAGATGGCCGTCCGGGTCGCGGAACTGATAGGCCGGGCCGTGGCCGAGTTCGCCCTCGTGCCACCCCACCCCGCGCCCCTCGGCTTCGATCGCGGCAACCCGCCGTGCCAGCGCCTGCGGACTGCGGGCGCGAAACGCTGCGTGGCCCAGACCTGAGGTTTTCGATCCCGTCAGCTTCAGCGAGTAGCGCTCGTAATCATCCCAGCCGCGCAGGTAGACGGACTCGCCCTGGCGCCCGCTCTCCGTCATGCCCATGACGTCAACGAAGAAGCGCAGGCTCTCCTCCGGCTTCGGCGTCAGCATCTCCAGATGCCCCAGATGGGCGACATCCATTATCGGCTCGTCGTGCATCGGTTTCCTCCCGCTGTAGTCCTCAAAGGCGTCGTTCGAACTTGGTCAACGATTAGCCGCTTGGAAGGGAGCCGCCGTCGTTTGAACCGAGCAGCGCTGCGTGGCCGGGAGAGACGCCCGCAAGGAGCAGAAAGCGGCCACCAACAGCAGCGTCATGCCGAAGCCGTCGCGCCAACCCAAATGCTCGTGCAGCACCACGACGCCGAACAGAACGGCGATGATCGGCGAACGTAGGCATCGCTGGCGGCCGATGCACCGCGAGGCGACGCGGCCCTGGCGCGGGCAAAGCGCCTGCGCGAGGCGCTCTATCGGATTTTCGCAGCACCCCGATCCGCCGCCGCCGCGGATCTCGACCTGTTGCGACAGCGGGTGGCCGCGGCGCAGGCGATACGGCTGCTCGTGCCGCGGGCGGAGGGCTTTGCCCGGGGCTGGCGTGGCGGCGACCCTGACACACTGACACACCGCATCGCCTTGGCAGCCGCGGATGTGCTGACGTCGCCGGCGCTCGGCCGCGTGCATATCTGCGCGGCGGAGGATTGCGCCTGGCTGTTCCTTGATACATCGCGATCCGGGCGGCGTCTCTGGTGCAGCGAGGAGACCTGCGGCACCCGCAATCGGGTTCAGCGGTGGCGCAGCCGGCAGCGGCAAGCCTGATCGGCAACGCCGCGGGATGATCACATTTATTCTATTCCCGGTTTACCGGGGCGCTTTGGCGGCAAACTAAGCTTGCTTTGACCCACATACCCGATGGCATCAGCTTTTCCCCGCCCCGATGGTCCGCCCCCCGCTTTTCAGCAATGACCAGCGGAATCATACGTGTCGGTATTGCCGGCTGGACCTATGAACCCTGGCGCGGCGCCTTCTACCCCAAGGGCCTGAAGCGCGAGCAGGAACTGGAGTATGCTGCCAGCCAGTTTCGCTCAATCGAGATCAACGGCACGTTCTATGGCATGCAGAAGCCCAATGCGTTCGCGCATTGGGCGGACCAGGTGCCGGCGGACTTCGTGTTCTCGGTCAAGGCGCCGCGCTATATCACCCATATCCTGCGGTTGCGCGACCCGCTGGTGCCGCTGGCCAACTTCATCGCTTCCGGGCTGCTCCGCCTTGGCATGCACCTCGGCCCGATATTATGGCAGTTCCCGCCGAACTTCCGCTTCGACCCGGAGCGGATGGAGGGCTTCTTGCGCATCTTGCCGCAGGACACTGAAGCGGCCGCGAAACTTGGATCCCGGCATGACAGCAAGTTGCACGCGCCAGCCTCGCTGGAGATCGAGTCGAAACGCCCGATGCGTCACGCTTTCGAGATCCGGCACGAAAGTTTCCGCTGCGAAGCCTTCATCGACATGCTGCGGGCCTACAACGTAGCTCTGGTGTGCGCTGATTCGGTCGAATGGCCGCGGCTGATGGACGTGACCGCCGACTTTGTCTACTGCCGGCTGCACGGATCGGAGGAGGTTTATGCCAGTGGCTACGACAACGCCGCATTGGACGCCTGGTCGGCCCGCGTCCGTGCCTGGGCAGCCGGCGGTGAGCCGGAGGATGCCGAACGCATCGGCGGCAAGTCCAAGCCCCGCAAGCGGGACGTTTTCGTGTACTTCGACAACGACAAGAAAGTCCGTGCCCCTGCCAACGCATTGGAACTGATACGCCGGCTGCACACGTGACCGCCGGACTGGCCTCGTGTAGCCTGCCGGATAACAACGCACGGGAAACATCATGACCCTAGAAGCAACCGCCCGGCCAGCCGCTACCATCCTGCTCTTGCGTGACGCCGCGGACGGCATGGAAGTGTTCATGGTCGTGCGCCACCATGAGGTCGATTTTGCGGCTGGCGCACTGGTTTTTCCCGGCGGACGCGTGGAGGAGACCGACTACGAACTCGCGGCCCGGATTTTGGACCGGGAGGACCCGGATCCGGACGAGACCGGCGAACCGGAAACCACGGCGCTGGCGTTTCGTATCGCCGCCATCCGGGAGACCTTCGAGGAATGCGGCGTGCTGCTGGCCCGGCCACACGGCTCCAACAAACTGATCAGCGCGGCCAGGCTGAAGCGGCTGGATGAGCAGCATCGCGCGGCTCTGAATGCCGGGTCCATCGGTTTCGACACGGTGCTTGAATCGGAGGAGCTGGTGCCGGCCCCGGATCTGCTGGTGCACTTCGCCCACTGGATCACGCCGGTGAACCAGCCGAAGCGCTACGACACGCACTTCTTCCTCGCCGCCGCACCCGCGGAGCATCTGGCGGTTCACGACGGCTCCGAAGCGGTTGAGTCGATCTGGATCACGCCAAAACAGGCCCTGGCCGACGCCGAGGCCGGACGGTTCAAGCTGGTCTTCGCGACCGCGAAGAACCTCGAGAAGCTGGGACGCTCCGGCACCGTCAAAAACGCCATGGAAACCGCGCGCCACGCGACAGTCGTTACAGTTCAGCCGCGCGGCACGCGGCTTGAGGGTGGCAAGCGCCTTTTGCGCATCCCGCCGGAAGCAGGCTATGGCGGCAGTGAGTTTATTGTGGAAATGCCGCCAGCCTCATAGACAGTTTGGGTTACAGCGCCCGGTTTAAGTGCGGGCACTACTGGTGGTCTTCTTCTGTTTGATCAGGATTATTGGCCGTTTACAGGCGTCCAACACAGAAACGATCAGGCGACGAGCTTGACCGGTGTCCTCGCCTCGAACGCATCGGCGAAGCGGGTGCAGACTTCCCGCGCGTCCGTCTCATCGACCTCATCGACGCGAAGGAAAAGTTTGTCAGTCAAACGTTCATAAAGACCCTCGCCGTTCCGCGAATAGAAGCGGGTTCCGGAAACCAGTTGCCACATGTCGTTCATTCTCGTCCCTCCTCATCCTGCATCGTCGCCATCTTGGCGTAGCGAGACGCCGTGGACGCGGAACCCTTCCGACAAAACCCTGCCTTTGTCAATATCCAGTGTGGCGGCCGGGAAACAATCCTGGCATGTTCGTGAGACCGGGAATACTTATGCAGTCAAAAGCCCGTGATATGCCTTTTTATGTGCACCGCAACACGCTTTTTCGGGCGATTGGCGAGGCGCCGCAGCCCCACTGAACGCATGATTATTGACGAGTAGCGCTACATGCCGGCATGCGGGACCCGCACCGGTGCCGCCGCGCCGCCTAACCCAACCGTGGATCGGGAACCCGCGCCGCCACCAGCACATCCACAGCACCGGCGCCGGCCGCCAGCAAAGCCTCGGCGCAGGCATTGGCGGTCGCACCCGACGTCATCACATCGTCGATCAGCAGGATGGCCCGGCCAGCGACGCCGCCAGCGCGTGACGGCCGGACCTTGAGCGACCCGGCCACCTCGCGGGCGCGAACCTCGGGTGTTTTATCGTCCAGCGGCGCGGTGCGGCGGGTGCGCTGCAAGGCGTCCGGTAGCACCGGCTTGCCGCCGAGGCGGCCGATCGCGAAAGCCAGCACCGCCGCCTGGTTGTACTTGCGATGAAACAATCGCCGGCGGTGCAGCGGCACCGGCACGATGACATCCGCCCGCTCCAGCAAATGGTATCCGGCTCGCGTCATCATCGGTGCCAGTATCGGCGCGAGGTCCAGCCTGTCGCCGTGCTTAAGCGGCAAAATCAGGCGGCGTCCCTGCTGATCGTAGCGCAGCGCCGCCCGGGCCTGCCGGAACAGCGGCGGACGCTGACGGCAGCCGGGGCACAGCCCCTCGTCCCCGCCCTGCTCCGCCGAGGCGAACGGCACCCCGCAACGGAAACACATCGGCGCGCTTATGAACCCGGTGCGGCCGAAGCAGCCGGGGCACAAATCGCCCTGCACCGCGACAGCCTCGTCGCAGGCGGCGCAGCGCGGGGGAACGAGAAAATCCACCGCGGTCCGCGCCGCCTGCCGCAGCCAATCGGCGAGCGGGGGATTACGCGCCGTCTTGCCCGGGAATGCCAAAGACCACCGTCCCGTCGCGTTCGATTTCATGCACGAGGTCGATTTCCCACGCCAGATAGGCGTGCATCGCTGCCTCGATGCCGGCGTTGCGGTCGTAGGGCCGCAGGTAGAAGTCGATGCAGGCTTCGTCAGGCGGATTGGTCTTGTCCTTGACCAACGGGCGGCCATGGGCGCGCCACGCCTCGGTGCCGCCGTCCAACACGATGACCTCCGCCGCCCCGGCAAGCGCCTTGACCTCCGGCGCCGCCAGGCGGGCCAACATGCCGTCCGGCGAGGTGAGCGCCACATGCCCGGCGGCTTCGAGTTGCGGCCGCAGCGTCTCCAGCCGGCCGCGCACGCCCCACACCGCGCCGGGAATATGGCCCTCCCGGAATTCGACACTGCGGGCGAGGTCCAGCACCAGCGTGCGGGCGCCACTGTCGAGCAGGCGCAGCAGACCGGATACATCGAGCAGCTCCACCGCCGCCGCCAGCTCCGGCACCGGAACCGCGGCGGTTCCCGTGGCCCTGACCGCCTCCAGACCGCCTTCGACGACGAAGACATCGCGATGCCCCATCTGGCGCAGCCAGGCGGCGGACATCCGGGCGCGCACGCCGGTGTCGTCCACCAGTACGATGCGGGCGTTGCGCACGCCGATCCAGGCGTCGGTGGCCTGGATAAGCTGGCCGCCGGGGGCGTTGCGGCTGCCCGGGCGGTGGCCGGCGCGGAACTCCACCGGGTCGCGCACGTCCAGCACATAGAGCGTCCTGTCGGGATCGTCCTCGAACCGCGTCAGGTCGAGCGGACCGATGACGCCCACGCCGGACTGCTCAGCGAAGGCTTGCGCGCGTCCCAGGGCCAGGGCGGCGGTGTTCGGCGTTCCCGGTTGGTATTTGTCGGTCCTGCCGCGGTCGCAGCGCAGGCCCGCCAGTTCCCATCCCATGGTGCCGTTGCGCAGCGCCACCACCTTGTTGGGGATGCCGGCGCGCCGCAGGCTCTCCGCACCCAGGATGCTGCGCGTCCGGCCGGCGCAGTTGACGACGACCAGGGTTTGCGGATCGGGGGCGATGTCGCCGATGCGATAGGCCAGCTCGCCGCCCGGCACGCTGATCCCGGTCGGGATCGACATGCGGGTGAATTCCTCCATCGTGCGGCTGTCGAGCACCACCATGTCGCGGCCGGAGTCGATCCAGGCTTTCAGTTCCCGCGCATCGACGCTTTCGGTGCCGTAGTGGTGTTCCACCCATTCGCCGAACGCCTTGGACGGGACATTGACACCGCTGAACAGCACGTTGCCGGCGGCTTCCCAGGCTTTGGTGCCGCCGTCCAGAACGGAGACATCGGTAAAGCCGGCCGACTGCAGCCACGCAGCCAGGGCTTCCGCCGCGCCGCGCCCGTCATCGACGCAGCAGACACGCACCGCCGGCCGGGGCAGCAGCGCACGGGCCCGGATTTCCTTGCGCGCCAGACCGCACGGCACCGCCCAGAACAGATGCGATGTGCCGAACTCGCCGTCCTCGCGGGCATCCAGCAGGGCAAGCTCCTGCCCGTCGGCGAGCCAGCCAAGCAGGGTTTGGGAGGTGATGCGGTTCATTTGTGCATCCTGTGGTTGTAGCGGACCGTAAGACCGAGGCGGGAGGCTTGGCAAGCCATGTGGGGGAGCGCACATGCGCATGCATGGACTCAATGCTTGTATTTGATCGCACCGCGGTGCGCCGCCATCGCGACCGCGCCGCGCGCACTGTTGACACCGTGGCGGACGTGCTGCGCGACGCGGCAGAGCGGCTGTTGGACCGGCTCGACGATACGACGCGGACGTTTTCCGACGCGCTGGATGTCGGCGGCCGCGGGGTTGTCGCCCCGCTGTTGCGGCAGCGCGGGATGAACGTGGTCAGTTGCGACCTGTCGCCCGCGATGGCGGCGCGCAACGGCGGCCCGGGCGTTGCGGCGGACGAGGAGTTCCTGCCGTTCGGTCCGGACAGCTTCGATCTGGTGATCGCCAGCCTGTCGCTGCATTGGGTCAATGATCTGCCCGGGACGCTGCTGCAGCTTCGCCAAACGCTGCGGCCGGGCGGGCTGCTGCTCGCCAGCCTGCCGGCGCTCGGCACGCTGGCGGAACTGCGTTCGGCGTTGACCGAGGCGGAGGATGCGGTCTCCGGCCGCGTGTCGCCGCGGGTGTCGCCGTTTCCGGAGCTGCGGGACTGCGCGCATCTGTTGCAGCGGGCGGGTTTTGCCATCCCGGTGGCGGATGTGGAGGATATCAGGCTGCTCTATGCCAATCCCCTCGCGCTGCTGAGCGAGTTGCGTGCCGCGGGGGAGACGAACGCGATCCGCCAGCGGGCGCGATCGGTGCCGGCCCGGGCCTTGTTTCCGGCCGCGCTGGCACGGCTGCCAATGGAGGACGGGCGGGTGGCGGTGACGCTGCGGATGGCAGTGATGACGGGATGGGCGCCGGATCAGTGAGGCGGCGGAGTTTGATTCCCGGCCCTGCAACCGCGGGCTGGTACGGGAGTCAGGCTTGCGGGGCACATCGTCGACGGTAACACAGCATCCCGGGCTTACGCGTTGCTATCGGCTTGCTTATGGCCGCCAAACCGTGTCTCCCGCGTCGCGGCCTGTCCGGTGCGGTCTGTCGATGATGACCGCCTTGACACCTTCGCGGCCGTTCGTCTGCATGGCTTTGAAAGGTCATCGGCGTCAGGAATAAAGCCGCTCCGCTCCAGGCCGGCGACAAAACCAGGCGTTGTGACAGAGTGAACGGGGTGCCGTCCGTAAAATCCCGGATCGATGAACCTGTCTTCCTCGAACAGGAGGAGGAATGGGCCGCCGCCGACATCGCCGGTGGCGAGCGCCTCAAAAATTGTGATCTCGCCGATGCTCTTGCGGTCCTACTTCTGCGGCGTGCCGGCTTTTTCGCGCGCGATGCGGGCCGGGTGTCGCCGCGCGTCTCACCGTCCCCGGAGTTGCCGGTTTGCACGCACCTGCTGCAGCAGGCGGGTTTCGCCTTGCCGGAGGCGGATGTGGAGGATATCACGCTGCTCCAGGCCAACCCGTTCGCGCTGGATGCCGTGCCCGCTGGAGGGTTGAGGCGATTTCGGCCCAAAATCATGTTGTTATATCAACTCAGTCACGATTACATTATCAAATATAACGACAGCCGGGTGATGGTCAAAACGATGCCAGTTGCAGCCTCACCCGCGCCGGGCCGACCACTGCCTGAGGCTCTCGGTTTGAGAGAGTCGCTTTATCTCGACCTTGTTCGCAGTCTTGCCGCTCTCATGGTCGTGCTCGACCACGCGCCTACGGTGTTCGATCTTCCCGGCATACCCCGGTGGGGTCATCAGGCCGTCATGGTCTTCTTTGTGCTGTCGGGTTACGTCATTTCCAACGTCGCCGATACGCGGGAACGCACCGCGCGCGCTTTTATTGTCGCCCGCCTGGCCAGATTGTGGTCGGTGCTGTTTCCCGCCATGATTTTGACGGTTCTGTGCGACCTGCTCGGGCGCCATATAAGCCACGACCCGGGGCTTTACCTGGATCGGCCGTTCGACCTGCCGGTCGTTCGCGTCGGCGCCATGCTTGTGTTCCTGTCGGAAACCTGGGTCAGCATCCAGCCGCTGTCCAACGGCGTCGTGTGGTCGCTGTGTGCCGAGTTCTGGTACTACATGCTGTTCGCCGCCTGGGTGTTCGTGCCGCACGGGCGGCAGCGCGCCGTCGCGGTCGCTGCCGCGGCGCTGCTCGCCGGCCATAAGGCGCTGCTGTTGCTGCCGATCTGGCTTATGGGCGTGGCGCTGCAGCGCTCGCGGAGCATACGCCGGTTCGCCACGGTCACGAATGTCCTGCTATGGTTCGGGGGCCTGATCTGCATCGGCTGGATTCTGGCCACCCGAGCCTATGACCCGGTCATAGGTGCGATGACGCACATGGCCAATCCCTGGATCTTCCATCAGCTTGCCCAGGCCCGTGTTTTCTGGTTCGACTGGCTGTTCGGCCTTGCCGTGATGGCGCATCTGCTCGGCGCACGAACGATTGCCGCATGGCTGCCGCTAGAGCGGATCGCGAGGCCGATCCGGTGGTGCGCGGGGATCAGTTTCGCCGCCTATCTGTTCCACATGCCTGTGCTTACTTTCTGCGCCGCGGTGCTGCCGCGGAACCAGGGCTGGCTCGGCATCGCCCTGACTCTGGCCGTTATTGCGATAATCGGTCCGCCGGTGGAGCACAGCAAGGCCTGGTGGCGTCGAATCCTCAACCGCGCAGCCGACGCGCTGGCCGGGCCGGGTTCGCCTAAGCCGGCCGTCTTAAGCCGCTGACGGACCTGGACGCCCGGAACGGACGAAAGGCCGATACCCTGCCTGCGGCTCCTCCGGTCCAGGTGCTGCCAAAGGTCCGGCCCATCTTCGACTAACGCCGCCATGGCCGGCCTCGTGATCGCCTTGACCAAACCCGGCCATGGTCTAGAAGCCCTCCCGGCAAGGAGAGAGCGTCTTGAACAAGCCCATCGGACTCAACAGCCTCCGCAGCGGACCCAGCGACCGGGGCCGGTTCGGCGATTTCGGCGGCCGCTTCGTCGCGGAAACGCTGATGCCGCTGATCCTGGAGGTTGAGCGCGCCTATAACGAGGCAAAAGCAGATCCGGCTTTCGAGGCCGAACTCGCGCAGTACCTGACGCATTACATCGGCCGCCCCAGCCCGCTCTGGTTCGCCGAGCGGCTGACGAAGCACCTCGGCGGCGCGAAAGTTTATTTCAAGCGTGACGAGCTGAACCATACCGGCAGCCACAAGGCCAACAACTGCATGGGGCAGATCCTGCTGGCCCGCCGCATGGGCAAGACCCGCATCATCGCCGAGACCGGCGCCGGCCAGCACGGCGTCGCCACCGCCACCATGTGCGCTTTGTTCGGCCTGCCCTGCACCGTCTACATGGGCGCCACGGACGTGGAACGCCAGGCGCCGAACGTGTTCCGCATGAAACTGCTCGGCGCCGAGGTGAAGCCTGTCACGTCGGGCGCCGGCACGCTGAAGGACGCGATGAACGAGGCGATGCGCGACTGGGTCGCCAACGTATCCGACACCTATTACCTGATTGGCACTGTTGCCGGGCCGCACCCGTATCCGATGATGGTGCGCGACTTCCAGTCGGTCATCGGCGAGGAAGCCAAGGTGCAGATGCAGCAGGCCGAGGGCCGCCTGCCGGACGTTGCGGTCGCCTGCATCGGCGGCGGCTCCAACGCCATGGGGCTGTTCCATCCGTTCCTCGACGACACCTCCGTCCGCCTGATCGGCGTGGAAGCCGGCGGACATGGCATCGAGACCGGCCAGCACGCCGCCAGCTTGACCGGCGGGCGCCCGGGTGTGCTGCACGGCAACCGCACCTACCTGCTACAGGACGACGACGGCCAGATCATCGAGGCGCACAGCATCAGCGCCGGGCTTGATTACCCCGGCATCGGTCCTGAACACTCCTGGCTGCACGATATCGGCCGCGTCGAATACGTCTCGGCAACCGATCAGGAGGCGCTGGCGGCATTCCAGTTGTGCACCCGGACCGAGGGGATCATTCCGGCGCTGGAGCCGGCGCATGCGCTGGCCTACGTGACCAAGTTGGCGCCGGCGCTGCCGGCGGATCAGATCATCCTGATGAATTTGTGCGGCCGCGGCGACAAGGACATCTTCGCCGTCGCCCAGCATTTGGGAGTCAAGCTGTGAGCCGTATCGCCGCCCGGTTCGCCGCGCTGAAAAGTCAGGGCCGCGGGGCGCTGATAACGTTCCTGGAGGCCTATGATCCGGATCAGGCCACCTCCGCCGCGCTTTTGCGCGGCATGCCCGGCGCCGGCGCCGATCTGATTGAGATTGGCGTGCCGTTCACTGACCCGATGGCGGATGGGCCGATCATCCAGGCGGCGGCGAAGCGCGGGTTGGCGGCGGGGGCGAAGCTCGCCGGCGTGCTGGCGATGGTGCGGGACTTTCGGGAGGCTGACGAGGCGACCCCGATCGTGCTGATGGGGTATCTTAACCCGATCCTGTCCTATGGGCCGGAGCGGTTCTGCGCCGATGCCGCCCGCGCCGGCGTGGACGGGCTGATCATCGTCGATCTGCCGACGGAGGAAGCCGATCTGCTGCTGCCGTTCAGCACGGCGAACGGACTGGATTTCATCCGGCTGATCGCGCCGACGACGGATAATGCGCGGCTGCCGCATGTGCTGAACGGCAGTTCGGGGTTTGTGTATTACGTCAGCATCACGGGCGTGACCGGCACGGTGACAGCGTCGGTGGAGCATTTGCAGGCAGCGATTCCGCGGATCAGGAAGGTGACGGATCTGCCGATAGCGATCGGGTTCGGGGTGCGGACTCCGCAGCAGGCCGGTTCGGCCGCGCGGATCGCCGATGCGGCGGTGGTGGCGTCGGCGCTGATCGACACGCTGTCGGCGCATCTGGATGCGGAGGGGAAGGCGCTGGCGGGGGCGGTTGAGGCGGTGCTGGATCAGGTGCGGGGGTTGGCGGCGGCGGTGCGGCGTTAGCCGCGACGTCTCATGGTGCTGCCGACCGGAGTAGCCCCAAACTTTCCCAGCCGCCTCGCCTGTCCGCAAGCCGATCGGCAGCAGAAGCTCATTACCGGGATCTGCGTCATCTGGCGTTTCAGGAAGCGGAGGATGATCTGGCTACGATCGGAATGGCCGTCAATCTGCGTCCGATAGATGCAACGGCCACGAAGGCTTGCGCAATATGGCAGAACCGCCAGGTTGATTGGCCTTGGCCGGATATGGCCGCCGGCTGGCGCAAACGGCATCCTGCCCGATTTGAACTCGCGGTGTGGAGTGGCGATACTTTGTGCGGACTGGCAATAGGGCGCCCGGCGCCAACCGCCCCGCATCTATCGCTGTATTACCTGGAAGCCAACCCGGCCCCCGAACACCCGCTCCATCTCAAGGTGGCAAACGTGGTGATTGCCGCGTTGCGGTCTTATGCCGTCGCGATCGGCAAGACTGAATTGCGCATGGTGGACCCGCTGCCCCGGACCATCCCCTTCTATTGCTCCCACGTGATGGGGTTTGAGCTTGTGACTCCCCGCGGGGAAGTCCCATATCGCCGCAGGAGCATATGACCGTGACATTTTCCCAGTCCATGGACACAAGCCGCAAAGCACGGCCCGGCGCCAAAACCAGGCCGCAAAGCAACACGGCTGCGACTGTCCCCACGCTGGAGGAAGCTCGGTCCCGGTTGGTTGCGGCACGCGGGCGCCCCCAGCCGTGGCTGACACCGGAGGCGTTCGAGGCCGCTGAGACGTGTGAAATGGCTGGACTTATGGTCGGGCCGGAGATCTGCCGCAAGCCGTAAGGCGTTCCCGCTTCACCGCTACCGGGCCGTGCCGGGCTTGCGGACTGCAATGATCGAAGCGGCGCGGCATGCCCGTGCAGCGGATGCGCGATCATAGCGCTTGTCGCGCCGCTCTCGATACGTCCGCTGGCGAGGCGCCGCACGCCGGGGGTGCCGCGATCAATGCCAGCGGCGAACTTGGCCACTGGGATTATGCGCTCGCCTGGAACACCAATGAGTTCAGAAAGGAGTTGGATCAGCGGCTCGCCGCGGGCTAACGCTTGGAGCGGGCATCGAATCCCGCCGTGAGTATGGAGGCATACTACGCGGAATGCACATTTGTCGGGCGCACATTTGTCGGGCAATGTACAAGCAAACGTGGCAGCGCCCAGGCTTTCCAACCAGTGCTCGTTATGGCAACTGAACGGACCGTCCGGCACAACAACTCGACCGGCGTTCTTGTTACGCCGCGTGGGGGCCATCACCCTATGCAAAGGTAAAGCATATGCGGATCAGCCAGCTTGCTATCCTCGGCGCCGTCGCTGCCCTGCTGGCGCTGCCAGCTTCGGCGCAGACGCCGCAGACAACACCCGCGAAACCCTCGACCGGCATGATGGCTACCAAGCCGGCCGCCGCGGCCCCGCTGGTGGACATCAATTCGGCGTCGGCGGACGACCTCGACAAGCTGCCGGGCATCGGCAAGTCGCGCGCGGATGCGATCATCAAAGGGCGCCCCTACAAGGGCAAGGACGACCTGGTGAACAAGAAGATCCTGACGCCGGGTGTGTATAACGGCATCAAGAACAAAATTATCGCCAAGCAGGGATAGCCCGGCCGCGCCGGTGGTTGCCTGACGCGGCCTCCGGCGGCAATGTCCCGCCTCCTCTGACGGAGTAAGGCGGCGATGACTGTGCGGACTTTCGTGACGGCGGCGGCGCTGATCGCCGCTATCGCGGCGGCGCCGCAGTGCCCGGCCCGTGCCGCGGTTCCGGAATACGGCTTCGCCGTGGTGAAAACCTACCCGCACGACCCCGGCGCCTTCACCGAGGGATTGCTGTTCCAGAACGGATTTCTTTACGAAAGCACCGGCCTGGCAGGACGTTCGTCGATACGGAAGGAAAGACTGGAGACCGGCAAGGTGGTCCAGGAATACGATCTCGACCCGAAATACTTTGGTGAGGGCATCGTCATCTGGAAAGACAAGCTGATCGGCCTGACCTACACGACTGAAATCGGCTTCGTCTACGATGCCGCCAGCTTCAGGCCGCTCTCGGATTTTCATTACAAGGGCGAAGGCTGGGCGCTGACCAGGGACAGCACCCGTCTTTACATGAGCGACGGCACCAGCGACCTCCGCGTCCTCGACCCGGAAACCCTGAACCAGACCGGCAGCATCCACGTCACCTGCGACGGGCACCCGGTGCAGAACATCAACGAACTCGAATGGGTCAAGGGCGAGATCTTCGCCAATATCTGGAAGACTGCGCTGATCGCCCGCATCGATCCGGCAACCGGCGCGGTCACCGGCCTGATCGACGCCAGCTCGCTGGTGGCCCTGGCTTCCACCAAGGGCCGCAGCATCGACGTCCTCAACGGCATCGCCTACGACGCCGCGGCCGATCGGCTGTTTGTTACGGGAAAGATGTGGCCGCGGCTGTTTCAGATCAGACTGTCGCACCGCCCGCGCGGGAAGGATCTATGCAGCACGATTCCTGACCGCTGAGGCATCGAGAATCCCGGTGACCCGCGCCAGCGGACGAACCAGCAGCAGCGCCGCCCCGCCAACCGCCGCCATCGCCAGGAACACCAGGCCGCCGTAGCGGGCATACAGCCACCCCGAAAGCACCATCATCAGCCCCGACGGCGCGCCATACCCCAGCGCCGAGTGCAGCGCCTGCCCCGTCGCCGCCCGCTCCGCCGGCACGAACCGGCTCAGAACCAGCATCGCCGACAGATGCTGCATGGCAAACGTCGCCGCATGAAGGATCTGCACCACAACCAGCACCGGCAGAGGCGGCCCGAGCGCCGTCACTGTCCAGCGCACCACGGACACGCCAGCGGCACAGGCGGTCAGACCGGCCGGTCCAAGCCTCGCCACCAGCCGCCCGCCGCGGGTGAACAACAGGATCTCGGCGATGATGCCCTCGGCGATCAGCAGGCCGATCACGGTGTCGCTGATCCCCTGCGACCGCCAGAACAAGGCGGCAAACCCGTAATAGGCCGCGTGGGCACCTTGGATCAGCGCGGTGCAGCCAACCGCCAGGCGGAAGGCGGGGTTACGCAACAACATCAGCCCGGCGAAAGCCCGGGGCGGAGCGGGAAGCGTCGACGCCTCCGGCAGAAACGCACCCAGCACCGCGGCAGCCCCGTATCCCGCGGCCTGCAGCCACGGCACGACCCACGACCCGGCCCGGCTTAGCAGCCAGCCCGCCACGGCAGTGGCGATCATGAACGTTGCCGAACCGGCGGCCCGCACCGGTCCATACTCAAGCCGTCGCTCTCCCGCCAAAGCCAGCGCCAGCGAGTCCGCGAGCGGCCCGATGGCACTCGCCGCCACCCCCTGCCCGGCGGCGATCAGCAGCAGCGGCAGAAACCCGCTGGCCGCGACAAAAGACAGCCCGAGACCAGACGCGGCCACCGAAGCGACAACCAGCACCGGCCGCCGCCTTCCGATATGATCCGCGACGGTGCCCCAGCCCGGCCCGGCCACCACGCGCAGCAGCGCCGCCGCCCCGAGCACCTGGCCGATGGCCGCGGACGACAAACCGGCATCGGCGAACCACAGCGGCATGAAGGCATTGATCGCATTGGCGGCGAAAAACGCGCCCATGAACGCGGCGACCCGCACGGCCGCCGACATGGCCGGATCAGCCGCCCTGTTGCGAGGCCGCGACTTCCCTGACTTTGCGTGCCATCGAGGCAATGCCGTTGCCGCGGTTGGTGGACAGCGCCTCCAGCAATCCCAGGTCCTTCAGGAACACCGGATCGGTTGCCAGGATCTCCTCGGGCGAGCGGCCGGAATAAACCCGCAGCAGCAGCGCGACCAGGCCGGAAACGATCGCCGCGTCGGACAGCCCGGCGAAATACAGCGAGCCGTCACGCAGCACCGCCTCCATCCACACCCGGCTCTGACAGCCCGGCACGCGATGCGCATCGTTCGCCCAGTCATCCGGGAACGGCGGCAGCTTGCGGCCCATGCCGATGATGAACTCGTACCGCTCCATCCAGTCGTCGAACATGTCGAGTTCTTCGCCAATGGCCGCAATGGCATCGGCGGCGGTGAGTTCTTCCGGCTTTACGAATGGATCGGTCATGGCTTGGATGTGCGGGGCTATGCGGCGGAGGTCAAGGACGGATCGCGCCTCAGGCCGCCGGAACGGTGTGCAGCCGCACCCAGGCGGTGAACTCATCGTCGGGCAGTTCCCCCGCCGCCATGGCGAGCGTCATGACAACCGCCTCGGCATCGCCGACGGTGAACCGGCAGCCGTTCAGACGCAGGAACACTTCCAGCGCGACGAAGGCCGTCCGCTTGTTGCCGTCGATGAAAGGATGGTTCTTGGCGATCCCCAGCGCGTAGACCGCCGCCAGTTCGGCGATATCCGGCTCTCCGTAGCTCGCCCGGTTGAGCGGCCGCGCCAGCGCGCTGTCCAGAAGTCCGGAGTCACGGAGGCCCGTCGAGCCTCCGTGTTCCGCCAGTTGTTCGTCATGGATCGCGAGAATAAGCTGCGGCGACAGCCAGACGGTCACTTCGCCAGTTCGCGCAGCACCGCCCGGCGTTCCTTCATCACGCTGCGCGCGACATCCATCTGCGCGCCGAACTCAGGGTCCGCGACGGTCAGGCGCACGCCGTCCGGCTGCTCCACGGCGTAGAGCGTATCGCCCTTCACCATGCCCAGCTTGGCAAGCAACTCCCTCGGCAGGATGACGCCCACGGAATTTCCGATCTGTGTGAGTTTCAAAGTCTGCATGGCATGCCCTCCTGGCGTGCCTGGGTGTTATAACATAGGTTAGACAAGAATGCTACAGGATAAACCGGCTGAGGTCGCCCTTCTGAGCCAGCGGCGCCACTTTCTCGGCCACATAAGCGGCATCGACCACGAAAGTCTCGCCCGCCCGGTCGGTCGCGGTGAAGCTGATGTCCTCCAGCAGCCGCTCCAGCACCGTATGCAGCCGCCGTGCCCCGATATTCTCCACCCGATCGTTAATATCCGACGCCAGATCTGCTAGCGCATCCACCGCGTCATCGCGGAAATCCAGGTTGACCTTCTCGGTGCCCAGCAGCGCCGCATACTGCTTCAGCAGCGAGTGCTCCGGTTCCGTCAGAATCCGCCGAAGATCGGCCCGGGTCAGCGGCAGCAGCTCAACCCGTATCGGCAGGCGGCCTTGCAGTTCCGGCAGCAGGTCCGACGGCTTCGCCAGATGGAAGGCCCCCGAGGCGATGAACAGGATGTGGTCCGTTTTCACCAGTCCGTACTTGGTGTTGACGGTGGTGCCCTCGATCAGCGGCAGCAGGTCGCGCTGCACCCCTTCCCGGCTGACATCGCCGCCGCGAAAGCCGCCTTCGGAGGTGCGGGCGCAGATCTTGTCGATCTCGTCGAGGAAGACGATGCCGTTGTTCTCGGCATGCGACACCGCGTCCTTCGTCAGTTGCTCGTTATCAAGCAGCCGATCGGCTTCCTCCGCTTCGATGATGCGGCGGGCGGACTCGACGGTCATGCGGCGTTTTTGCAGCGGCCGGTTGCCCATCAGCCCCTTCATCATCTCACTCAGGTTGATCACCTGTCCGGGCGGCATCCCCGGCATATCGAGCTGGCCGATCGGCGAGCTGCCGGGATCTGCGACGCCAACCTCGATCTCCTTCTGCTCGAACTCGCCGTTGCGCAGCATGCGGCGGAATTTGGAGCGGGTATCGGCGGCGGCTTCGTCGCCCACCAGGGCGGTGATCAGCCGTTCCTCGGCCGCGGTCTCGGCCTTGGCCTGGACGTTCTTGCGGCTGCTCTCGCGCAGCATATTCAGGCTGGCATCCACCAGGTCGCGGACGATGCTTTCCACGTCACGGCCGACATAGCCGACTTCGGTGAACTTGGTCGCCTCGACCTTCAGGAACGGCGCCTGCGCCAGTCGCGCCAGCCGCCTTGCGATCTCCGTCTTGCCGCAGCCGGTGGGGCCGATCATGAGGATGTTTTTGGGGACGACTTCCTCGCGCATGCCCTCGGGGAGCTGCTGGCGGCGCCAGCGGTTGCGCAACGCAATCGCGACCGCCCGCTTGGCGTCGTCCTGGCCGACGATGAAGCGGTCGAGTTCCGAGACGATCTCTCTCGGGGAGTAGGTAGGGACTTCCATCTAGAGCGTCTCGATGATGATGTTGCCGTTGGTGTAGACGCAGATATCGGAGGCGATCTTCATCGACCGCCGGGCGATTTCCTCCGATGACAGGTCGGGGACCGTCATCAGCGCACGGGCGGCGGCCAAGGCGTAGTTGCCGCCGGAGCCGATGCCGATGACGCCGTCCTCCGGTTCCAGCACGTCGCCGTTGCCGGTGAGCGTGAAGCTGCGGTCCTTGTCGGCCACCGCCATCAGCGCTTCCAGCCGGCGCAAATAGCGGTCGGTGCGCCAGTCCTTGGCCAGTTCGACGCAGGCGCGTTCGAGCTGGTTCGGGTAGCGCTCCAGCTTGCTTTCCAGCCGCTCCAGCAGGGTGAAGGCATCGGCGGTCGCCCCGGCGAAGCCGGAGATCACCGTGCCGCCCGCGCCGATGCGGCGCACCTTGCGGGCGTTACCCTTGACGATGGTCTGGCCCATACTGACCTGGCCATCGCCGGCCATTGTGACTTTGCCATCCCGCCTGACGCACAGGATGGTGGTGCCGTGCCATCCGATCGGATCAGCGGCGGCGGTTGTGAGGTTCTGCATGACGGTCCTACATGGCGATCAATCAGACTCCGGGCAAGGGCGGCGTTTCGGTTGCGTGGCAGCGGGCGAGATTGGCCGCCGCAGCGGGTCGCTGAGGGTCCGCATGATAGCGCCACTGCAACCATACCGGAGAAAACGTGATCTCGCATACGGAAGCGTGACCACGGGGGCGGTGGGTGGCTCTGCCGCCTGCGGCCTATCCTTCGATCGGAGTCGGCGTTTGCCCCGGAATGAAGGACCACCATGAGGCGTATTCTGTTCGTAAAGCTCGGGCATTTTTCGTACACCAACGACGAGGTCATGGCCCAGCTCGGCAAGAACTTCCCCGGCCATGACCTGATCGTCGCCGATGTCAAGGATATCGTGAAACGAGACTATTTCACTCTCGGCTATAACGTGCTGGCGGAGGTGGCGACGTTCGGACCGTCCGTGCTGAAAAACCGCGGCGACCTGCATGCGTTTTTCTTCCGCACGCCGTTCATGTTCCGCCGCCTGAACGAGATGCTGGTCGAGAAATATGCCGCGCTGGCGCCGGAGCTGGATTTCGTCATCCAGACCCAGGGGCTGTTCAACGCGCGCATCCCCGGCGCTCCGTTCTTCATCTATACGGATTACACATTCCTCAGCAATCTCGACTTTCCCGGCCACGACAGGCGGCAATTTCGTTCCGAAAAGGCCATGCGTTACGAAGCCGATCTGTATCGCAGCGCGGACGCGATCGCGGTGACGGGGAGTCATGTGGAGCGGACGCTGGTGCGGCAATACGGCTGCGATCCGGCCAGGGTCCGCACGGTGCATATTGGCGCCAACATCGTTGTCCGTCCGGTGTCCACCGAACTGTCGCGCTATGCCGCCAAACACGTGGTGTTCGTCGGCGTGGAGTGGGAACGAAAAGGCGGCCCGGCGCTGGTGGAAGGCTTCCGCCGCGCCCAGCAGGCTCATCCGGACGCCAGGCTGACGATCGTCGGCTGCTCGCCCGATGTCTCCGGCCCCGGCATCACCGTGGCGGGCCTGGTTCCCCGTGCGCAGATGCCGCCGTTCTTCGAGGCCGCATCCGTGTTCTGCACGCCCAGCCTGATCGAGCCGCTGGGGATCGCGGCGGTCGAGGCCTCGCTGTACCGCCTGCCCGTAGTGGCCACACAGATCGACGGCTTCATGGAAACCGTGGTGGACGGCGAAACCGGCTTGCTGGTGCCGGTGAACGATCCGGACGCCATCGCCTCGGCGCTCGGGCGGCTGTTCGCGGACCCGGACCTGGCCCGCCGCATGGGCGCGGCCGGGTTCGAGCGCAACCACGATCGCTTCAACTGGGACGAAGTCGGCAAGCGCCTGCGCGCCATGGCGGAGGGCATCGCCCCGCGTCTGCGGCAGGCGGCCTGAACGCTGGCCTTCCCCTTGGCGCGTTCACGCCGTATGGACAACGCCTCACAGACCCGACAGGGGACGTTGCATGGCGCGCTCGCTCAAGGTCGCGGTCCAGATGGACCCGATCGACAGCATCAATATCGATGCGGATTCCACCTTTGCCCTGATGCTGGAGGCGCAGGCGCGCGGCCATTCGCTGTGGCACTACGAAGTGCGGCACATGGCCCTGAAGGAAGGCGCCGCCCGCCCGGCCGGGACGAAGCGCGAGGAGCGGCTGTTCGCCCGCGGCCACGCGGTGACGGTGGCCCGGCAAAAGGGCGCGCACTACAGCTTCGGGCCGATGGAGACCCGCGACCTCGGCAGCATGGACGTGGTGCTGATGCGCCAGGACCCGCCGTTCGACATGGCCTACATCACCGCGACCCATATGCTGGAGCATATCCAGCCCGGCACCCTGGTGGTGAACGACCCGGCGGCGGTACGCAATGCGCCGGAAAAGATCATGGTGACGCATTTCCCCCACCTGATGCCGCCGACTTTGATCACCTGGGACCTCGAAGCGATCCGCGCCTTCCGCGCCGAATACAAGGACATCATTGTCAAGCCGCTGTACGGCAACGGCGGCGCCGGCGTGTTCCGCATCAAGCCGGACGACGAGAACCTGGCGGCGCTGCTGGAGATGCACTTCGCCCGGTCCCGCGAACCGCTGATGTTCCAGCGCTATGAGGCAGCGGTGCGGCGCGGCGACAAGCGGATCATCCTGGTGGACGGGGAGCCGGCCGGCGCGGTGAACCGGGTGCCGGCCGAGGGCGAGGCGCGGTCCAACATGCATGTCGGCGGCCGCGCCGAAAAATCGCCGCTGACCGCGCGGGACCTGGAGATCTGCGCGGCGATCGGCCCGACCCTGCGGGACCAGGGGTTGATCTTCGTGGGGATCGACGTGATCGGGGATTACCTGACCGAGATCAACGTGACCTCCCCCACGGGCTTGCAGGAGATCGCCCGGTTCGACGGGGTGCGGATCGAGGCGGCGATCTGGGACCGGATCGAGGAGAAGGTGGAACCCGGAGTCGCAGCCTGATGCGCCCTTTGCCCGGCGCGGCCGGCTAATCCACCCCGAACAGGTCGGCGCGGAGCTTCTTCAGCACCGCCGCATCGCGTTCGCCGCGTTCGATCTCCGCACTGATCGCCGCGGCGAGGGTGGCATCGGACGCATCCCATCCGAGCCCGCGGAACGCCAGTTTCAGGCGCTGCTCAACTTCCGGAGAAACGTTTCCGTTGCGCCGTTCCTGCCCGAGTTCGGCCAGAAACTGACCACCCGGGGTCGTCCGCAAAATAAAGGCGGATCGGCCTGCCATTTTCGTCATCACTCTACCTATGCTTGGCACATGTGCCGTTTCGCCTGATACGACGCCTGATTAGTCTGCTGTTCGATCGGGCGGGGGTGAAGTTCTGTCGATCAATGGTAATATGTTTGCGTTCGAACTGATGGCGGCTGTCTCGGCCGCTTGGGCGGCGGCCCGATCGCGGGCCTTGGCCTCGTTCACCAACCGCTGCGCTTTGGCGATCGCGAAGGGGTCCTCGGCCTTCTCGGGGCGGCTGCGCGCCGCCGCCTGTAACCTCGTCACACACTGACGGAGCGCCCGGATTTTATCCACCGGGGAAGAAGCTGACCGGTCTGTATGGCTTGTCTTCTATCTGGGATCTGGTCAGACGCGGCACGGGTACGGCTGTCTTTGACGGGCTTGCCGACCGGTGTGTCCAGTCCGCTCAGGCAGCCCCGGGCAGCGGGCGGGAGTTAATTAGCCGTGCACCTCGAGCTTGGTGAGTTCGGCGATGCGATGCCTCGCTTTCACCTCGCTCACGGCGGTCGGAGGGGGAATTGTCGGCTCCGAAGTCGTAATGCCGGATCCCGTCCTATCACGGCACATGTGCCAATTCTTCGGCCGGTTGGTCGCGAAGAAAGTTTCGCATCGCCGTGCTGGCTTGACGCTCCCTCTCGTTCGCATGAATCGGGTGATCCGGGGACAGATTGACAGGCCCCGGATCACCCGGACTGAACAGAACCTAATGAGCGTTGATGCCACCGACGACACCGGACGCGGTCGTGGCTTGGCCCTGGCCGGTGACCGTCTGGTTGGTCACCTTCGCATTCGTGACGATCGCGTTGTTCGAGCCGAGTTTCGCACCGTTCGCCGCGTTCACGCCGCCGACGGTGGCCATCGCCGTAGCGCCGTCCTTGGCCTGGACCTGCTGGTTCTTGACCTGGCCCTTCAGGACGATGGCGTTGTTGTCGCCGGTCTTGAGGCCCTTGCCGACGTCAATGCCGGCAACCGATCCAACCGCCGTGCTGCCCTTGCCCTTGGCGGTAATGTTCTGGTTGGCCACCTTGGCGTCGGTGGAGATGACGTTGTTGTCCCCCATCCGCAGGCTCTGCTGGGCGAAGCACGGTGCCCCGGCAAGCGCAACGAGAGCGGTGGCGATAGCCGCAACATGAATGGTCCGCATGATCTGTTTCTTTCCTTGGCTGCGACCGGCAGCGGAGACAGTGGCGCCGTTTTTGGCCCCAACGTCATGCGCCATCGGCCAAAACGGTAAAATCGGCATTGCTCCGGGAACAGTTTCCGAAGGTCGGATAGTGTTTCCGCAAATGCGGATACTGTTTCTGCAACACGCTGAATTGCATGGCAGTCTCCGCTTCGGCAGAACTGCGTTGCCACCGGAACGTAACGGCTTCTGTCGAAGCGATAATCCCAACGGAGATGGAACATGCTGAAGATCAATCTGCCGCTCGCCGCGGCCGCCCTGTCGCTTTGCAGCGTCGCACCCGGGTTCGCCCAGGACCTGCGCATCGGCTCGGGCAGTTCGGTGTCGCTGAGCGGCACCGCCGGTTCGCAGACCGCTAACGGCAACGGCGCGGGGGCGAACGCCCAGGCGGCCGTCGGCGGCATCAATGCCGGCAACGGCGTAACCGTCGGCCGCAACGCGACGGTTCAGGCGTCGGGCGCCGCCGGTCAACAGAACGTCACGGCGAACGCCCATGCCAACGCCCAGGGCGCCGTGGGCGGCGTCAATTCTGCAGGTGCGGTGACCGTCGGTAACGGCGCCTATGTCGGGGCCAGCGGCAAGGCCGGTTCGCAGACGGTCACCAGCAACAGCGCCAATGCCCAGGGCGCCGTGGGCGGCATCAACGCGGTCAATAACGTCTCAACAGGCCGCAATTCGGCGGTAGGCGTCGCGGGAACAGTGGGCAAGCAGACGGTCTCCGCCGCCGGGCCTTCAACCGCTCAGGCGGTTGTGGGCGGAGCAAACTCGGCCGGCGCCGTCAGCGTCGGCCGCAATGCATCCGTCGTGGCGGTCGGTCAGGCGAAGTCTCAGGCCGCTTCGGGCAATGGCCTTTACGATCCTGGCCAGGCGGCCGTTGGCGGAATCAACAGCGGCAAGCACTAAGGCGACGCTCAAGAATTGCCGCTTCACTCGAGCGTCCTTCCCTCCCCGTCATGGCCCGGCTTGTCCGGGCCACCTATACCAGCACCCTGCCGCGATAGGTGGCCCGGACAAGCCGGGCCATGACGGACCAAAGTCAGCCACCCGATTCGCTTATTCTTGGGCGTCGCCTAACCTCGGTTTCCACAAACCGGCGGGGCGCCGGCGTCCGCATACAACCGTTCCGGTTGGTGCGGACCTACCGGCTTCTGCCTCGGATCAGGGACGGGTCGTCACCGTCATCGTCTGCACCTGCCACTCCGACGCCGGCAAACCGGCCAGATACCTCCGCAGCCGTGCCTGAAACCCCGCGCGGTCAAGCCGCAGCCGCGGGAATGGCGCCTGATCGATATAGTCACCGCCGGAGAGCACTCCGAGCAGATAGGCCGTCCCGACAAGTACGAAAGTTTCGGCCCCGGCCGGTGGCCCGAGATTGATCGCCGTATCCTGGCGGTCCGGGAAGAGATCGCTGCCACCCGGCGGCAAGCCGCGGTTTTCAAACAGCCTGACGATGCCGCCGCCGCTGCCGACCAAATAGAGGCTGGCATAGCTGCCCGTGCGCGCGCTGTATGCCAAAGACAGCGGCGTATCCAGCGGCACCGAAGCCGGCAGTGGCGTGGTCAGCCGCAATCCGAGCGTGTCCGCGCCTGTCGGCCAGCCGCTGGCATCCAGCTCCGGTTCATTCTCTCGTTTGCAGGCGGCCAGCGCCGCCAGTACCGAGAGGCAGGCTGAACGCCGGCTCAGACCGTCTTGCAATACAGATGTCATGCTATTGTCCCGAAACGACGTCGAAGCTGCGCGTGCCGAGCGCCAGGTTCACCGGCAAACCCGCCGCCGCGCGGGCCTCGGCCGCGAGGCGGCCCAACGTGGCAAGCCAAAGCCCAGGCGTTGACACCGGCCTCAGATCGACCGCCTGACCCAGCCATGCATCCAGGCCCGGACCGGGCGGCAATATCGCGGCGATGATCCGGGCCGAGCCGGCCGGGGCGCTGGCGCAGAAGACGAAGCTGCCGTCCGGACCGCCGATAAGCCTGGTCTCTCCCGCCCGCATGACACCGCCACCGAACCCGGGGTCGGCGCTGCTCCAGCGATTGGGATAGAGCTGATACAGCAACCCGTCCGTATTGATGACGCCGATGACCAGCACGCCGGTCACCCCGCTTGTGACCCGCAGCACGGCTTCGCTGCCGATGCGCAGCCGGTCCCGTGCTTGCCGTAATAGTCGGCGTTCTTGCTGGCATTCTTGATCTGGTTCACAGAGAACAGCGCGGCGCGCAGGCGTTCCATGGTTATGCCGGTACGCTTGGAATATTCGTTGTCCTTCTGCAGTTCGCTGATCTTCGCGTTATGCGATTCGATGAACTTCGCCAGGCTGTCGGGCCGGTTCGTGCCGTATATTTTCAGCGAATACAGCAGCATGGCGATCGAGCGCGCGGTATCGCTGGGAATATATTTGTCGTACAGTCCCATCAGTTCCTGGTAGGCGCCCTTCCTGGTATCGCCCTCCGGCAGCGGCAGGTGCAGACGCAGATTGGTCGAGAACGACTGTTCCGCAATCAGTAGACCTTCCAGCACCGACGGGAGAATATATAATGCCATCCTGTATTCTTTTCTGGGGCTGCGTCGGGTGATGCCTCAGCCGGCCTGATCGCTCGGCGGGTTCAGCCGCCGCACCTGCACACGCCGGTTGGCCTGATCCGTCGGTGCCAGGTTCGGCAATGGCTCGCGCGGGCCGCGTCCGACCGCGATCACGCGGGCGGCGGGGATGCCCTTGCTAACCAGGAACGCCGCCGCTTTGTCGGCCCGGGCCTGGCTGAGGCGGTCGTTCATCACCGGGTTGCCGGTCGAGTCGGTATAACCTTATTGCCCGCGGCGATGCGGACCGCGACCGTTCAGGATGGCGCGCCCGCGACAGTTGTTGGCTTCGGCAAGACCGTTGGCGAAGCGGATGCGCAAATGTCGCAAATACTTCAGCAGGCATCTGTTCCGATTGTGGGCCGGGAGCGATGCGAGGAACGATGGCCGGATCTGATTTACAAGCACAATATTTGTGGAGGTGGACAGCAGGGCGGCCACTCCCCGTGCCAGGGGGACAGCGGAGGACCGCTTTTCATGCGCGGCCCCGACGGCGGCCCGGTGCAAGTCGGCGTGACGAGTTGGGCGGCGACGGATTGCGCCCCAAGGGACTACTCCGTCTTCACCTCGGTCGCGGATTTCGAGGCTTTTATTCGCAACTTCGTCCCTGACGCCAGCTTCGCCGACCCCAACGCCACCGGCCGGCCGATTGGCGCAGCGGCCGGCGCGAGCCAGGGCGACCAGCCGATGGAAGACGCCCCCCAGGTCGCGCTTGACGTGCAGCCGGCCGGAAACATTCATACCGGAACGAAACTGCAGATCCGCGTCGAAAGCAGCGTGCCCGGGACTCTGGTTGTCGTGAACATCGATGCCGCCGGCCAGGTGACGCAGCTTTATCCAAACCGGATAGCCAGCCGCCGCCTCGGTTAGCGGACCGATGAGGGACAGATCGAACCTGGCCAGCCGGTGCTCATCCCCGCACCCGGCGACCGCTTCGCGTTGACCGCCGGACCGCCGTTCGGCGAAAACCGGATTATCGCGACGGTGACGCCGGCAGGATCGCGACTGGGCGCACTACTGGCGGAAAACGACACTCTGCAGACCGTAGCAAACGGGGAAAGATACCTCGATCGGCTGGCTCAGGTCGTCGCCGAACCGCCGCGGCAGCTGCCGGATGTTTCCTTCATGCGCCACATCGAATTGACGGCCGCGCCCGCGGCGGCGCCCGTCGCGGAGCGACGGTTTCGCATCGAACCGCGACCGTCCGGTAACTGTGGATATGTATATGCAATAAAATTAGCAATACGGTCGGCAGGATGGTGACATGCATCATTATTCATGACATAACGACATCATTAACCGGACGGTTCCGTCGAAGATATGGAGATGATGGTGGACTCTCGATCGCCTTCCGCCCGGCTGCGGGCCTCGTTGACATCGCTATCGCGTCCGGCCGCTGCTTTTGGCCTGGTCGCCGCCATCGCCGCCGGTTGCGCGGCGCCGAAAGACTACGGTGCGGGTCTCAATCCGATGGACACCTGCGCACCGGAGCGCAAGCCGATCGTCACCGCGGGAAATGAGGTCGAGAAACGATCCTTCGCACGCGCCAAACAGATCGCCGATCGGCGGATGGAAACTGAGAACCTGAAGATCCAAAGGACCGGTGGCAGCAGCGATATTCTCGCCGATATCGGTGACAGCCTGGAGCGCGACAAACTGGTGCGGGAGGAATACGCCAAGCTACAGGCGAACCCGACGGGAGCCGATGCCGTGCAGATGCTGAGCCTGTACCAGGGCGAGGCGGCAAATGATCGCGCGCGGCTGGAGAGTGTCGCGCAAACCACGAAGGCCCTGCGCGAGTGCCGCGCCCGATCGATCGCGCAGGCGCAACAAGAGTTGCGCGATGCCCGGTCGTTGCCGGTGCCGAACCCGACGGTGGAAACGGCAGCGCGCCAGAATCTGCAATACCAGGCGGAGGCGCTGAGGCAGGACGACAGTCTGATCAATCAGATCTTCGGCGAGTATACCACGATGGCCGATCTATTCGCGGCGAACCAGAGCGGCGGCGGCCGTTCGCTGATCGTCCGGGCTTCGGCACCGCTGCGGGCGAACCCGAGCGAGTCCGCCACAACAATAACGACCGCGAGCAAGGGCGTCAGGGTGAGGACCGTCGGCAATTCAAAGAACGCCACACCCGGATGGCAGATGGTCGATTTTGGGGGCAAGATCGGCTTCATACAGACATCGCTGCTGACTGCCCCCGCAACGGCAAGCCCGCTGGAAAAATTGGCGCACGAACAGGCATCCGCGGCGTCGGCTGACCGCAAGAGCAGCGACGATATGCGCCAATCGCTCGAAAACGCCCTCGGCACCTGACCGCCGGGATGTCGCGGCTGCGCTTCGCCGCCGCCCTGGCCGGCGGTTGGCTGCTTACGGGCTGTACCGTCGCGGTGGCGCAAACCGCGACGGAACGATGCGAGGCCGCAATCCGTACGCTCAATGCCGATAGCGCCGGTTCCGGCCGGGCGGCGATTGAGAAGGATGCAACCGCGCTTATCAAAGCCTACGGCTGCGATGCCGGCGACAAGCAGGTGGCACTGCGCGCGGCATCGCGGCGTTTGACCGAATTGGCGCTGGCCGACAGCAAAACCGGCGCGTCTCGCGACGAAACTCTGGCACGTCTGGCAACCGCGCGGCGCGCGGCCCAGACCTGGCAAACTTTGGTTGCCCTGGCGGACCTGTCGGCAGCTGCCCGGGATTTTGCAGTCGCCACGCAAACCTATCAGGCGGCGCTGAACGACATGGCCGAACCGCACGGCGGCGAACCGCCGGTGCCGGCAGACCGCAGGGCATGGGCCTATCAACGTGCGAACGAAACCCAGATGCTGGCGCCGGACCAGCAGGCGCCCCCAACCCGCGACCGAACGCCGGGCGGACTCGACCAGGTTTTCAACCAACCGTCGGGCGAACGGGGTATCGAAGTGCATCCCCGCTTCCTTCCCGTAACGTTTGAGTTCGACAGCGCGGATATGACGCAGCAGGGCCGCACGGTGGCCGAACGCTGGGCCGAAACCATACGCGGCGCGACCATCAATGGCATCGTTGTGGTCGGACACGCCGATCCGCGTGGCACGGATGCTCGTAACGACGAACTGTCCGCCAGACGGGCGGAAACGCTGGCGACATTCCTGGAAGCAAACGGCTTTGCCGGCCGGATCGTCGCGGTCGGCATGGGCCGGCGGTGCCCGGTCCAGTTCTCGACCGCCGCCAGCTACACGCGGGATGAGCAGTTTCAGATCATGCGGCGCGTCGAAGTGATGCCCGGATCAATGTTGCCGGCGGAGTATTGCCATGGCCAGGTCGCGACAAGGTCGCACTAGCGGACGTTTCCTTACTGGAATCTGCTTATTGGGCGGTTGCCTGACCGCCTTGCCCACAGCGGCGCAAACCGTGCGCGCCCTGGTGCTCGGCATCGACGCATACGAGCACGTCCAGCAACTCGGCGGCGCCGATAACGATGCCAGGTTGCTTGCCCGCGCGCTGGCACCGCCGGTTGCCCGCAACGTGACGTTGATGCTCGATCAACAGGTGCACCGCAACGCGGTGCTGAAAGCCATGGACGCCCTCGTGGATGATTCAGCCCCGGGCGACGCGGTGATCGTCACGTATAGCGGCCATGGCGCGCGCGAGCAGGTGCCGTTGTCGGAGGACCCGCAAGGCTTCCGCCTGTTCTGGGTGATGGTCGATTTCGATCAGGCGACTGCGGCCGGCCTGAACAACCGCATCCTGAGTTCGGAGATCCGCGACTGGCTGGATCGCGCCCGCGCGCGCAAGGTGCGCGTCATTCTTCTGGCGGACAACTGTCACTCCGGACGTATGTACCGGAGCATCGGCGTTGACCTTCCGCGCATCCGCGCCCTGCCGCTGCTGCGCAGCGCCAACCTGCCCGCTGATGCGAGGCCGCCGTTTGGCGCTGCGACGAAAGAGCCCCCGCCGCCGCCCGGCCTGACCTCACTGGCTGGCGAGAAGTCCAGCGACCCGGTGACGGAAGTACGGGTCCCGCAGGATGGGCAGAACCATGGGGCGCTTTCCTTTGCGTTCGCAGATGCCTTGATGTCGCACCGTGACGTTATTGCTCCGAACCATGACGGCAAGGTTCTGCAAGGGGCGCTGCTGGAGCACCTGCAGGACGTCATTACGGCACTGTCCGACGGCCGCCAGGATCCGCAGCTCCGCTCGGTTGATCCCGACGATACCGTACTCTTCACCTTGCCGATGCGAAATGGGGAGGCGGATTCCGGGGGCACACCTTCGGGGCCGGACGCACCGGTGGCGTTGCACATCGCCAACGTTACGTCCGCCGCGGGCCAGGCGATGGCGGCGGGCATTGCCGGAGCGATCTGGGAACCCGATCCGGCGAAGGCCCGTCTGGTTTGGCGCATCAGCCCCGGCGACAAGGGGACATTGGTGAATGAGCTGAACATGTTTGTCAGCTTCGACGTCAAGGCGGCCGAGATGCCGGCCACCATCGGCGCATTTCAGGCCGTGCAGGCGCTCGCCCGGGAAGCCGTGGACAGCCGAATGCATATCGCCCGGATCGTCACGGATGGCGCCAGCAAGCCGATTTATTTCGGTGGCGATCGGCTGACTCTGCGGGTGGACGGCCTCGCGGGACGCAACCTTGTGGTGTTCAACATCGCCCGCGACGGCACCGTGCAGCATCTATATCCTGATCCCCGATACTATCCGCCCGTGTCCTGGCCGTCCGCCTGGTTCGAATTTCCGCGCATCGACGTTACACCACCGTTCGGCGCGGATCACGTTGTTGCCGTGTCAAGTCCGGACGGTCTTGCCGACCTGGATGCGGAAATCCGCCGGCTGGACGGAACGCCCGATGCGAAAGCCGCGCGAAAAGCGGTCGAGCGGCAATTGAACACCACGCGGAGCGCCCGGCTCGCGGTGGCGGGGCTGTTCACCGCGCCACCTGATCTGCGCTGCGATGCGGAGGTCATCCAGAACGCGTCCATGCTTGAGGCATGCTCGGACCGCTCCCGATAAAGCAGCGCGGAAACCGGACGCAAGATCTGCCCGATATCCCGATTTTCGGATCGATCCATCCGCGCGGCAATCGACGGTTATTGCTTGTGCGCCATGAACGCGAAGTCGGGTATGTCGCCCGGACGCTGCATGATCGGGCGTTGCCGGTCGTCGGTCAGTTCCGCGACCCGTTCGTTCAGAAACATGTTCAATTCATCCGTCCGGATGGCCCCCTTGCGCCTGAAATCGGCTCCTCCCATGAGGCCTTCCTTCAGCGCTGACGTAAACGCGCCGTTTTGCAACTCCTCCTTTTCCTCGGCCGGCTGATAGGACGTCGCGCTGGCGAACACGATCAGGCCGGTGCCGGGCTCACGCATGATGTTGACAAAGCTCGTCATATCAACAACCGCGTTCTTGCCTTGTTGCAACACGGCACTGCCGGCATGGCAGATATCGATGAAAGCGATCACCTTGCCCGGCACGCGCGACAGCACGTTTTTCAGGTCGCCCTGGGTCACGGCGGTTGCCGCGAGGTTTCCGATCTCCGCGTCATAGGTCAAAAAGAACGTCTGGCCTTCTTCAGGCACCCCGTGACCTGACAGGAAAACCACGCCGGTGTCGTCCGACTTGGTCTCTTGCCGGAGCCAGTTCAGCGCCTTCAGAATATTCTGCCGGGTTGCCGCTTCATCGGTCAGCACCCTGACGTTGATCTCGTTATACAGGCCGGCTCCTCGCTGGGTATCGAGCACCTTGGCGATGTCGGTCACGTCCTTGGCAGCGAACATCAGGCGATTTTTCGGATCGGGGTATTTCGATATCCCGACCAGCACCGCATTCAGCCGCTTCACGCTGGCGATCTGGCGGCTTGCCGGCCGTCCGGTCACCCGCACGCGGGCGGGCTCGCTCTTGCGATGATTGGCGGTTTCGGCGAGCAGCGATATCTCCACTTCGCGTCCGGCGGGTACCGCGACGGCGACCCTGGCGCGCACCTCACCCGGTTCGGTGGCGGCCGCGGGTGTGTCTGAAGCGGCGGCGATCCCGCGCTGATGCGTCCCGTCCGGGACCGCCGGACCCGAAGGAGCCAGGCTGCGGGTCAGTTCGGCCGGGCGTCCGTCCATCAAGGTGGTGATCTCATCGACCGGCTGGCCCGAAGGAGATCGAAATGCGTATTCGACGACAACCTCGTCGCCGGTAACCTGGGTTCCATCCTGAGGGGAAATGATCTTGACGACCGGCGGCAGGTCGGTTGCGTCGATCGCGGATGTGGTTGCCGTGGTATTGGTGCCATGGGCGGCATTGGCCTGCGCCAGCGCCTCCAGCGGGTCGAGCGCCACAAGGGAACGGCTGACGACGTCCGGACGGTAAAACCGGTCGCGCAGCCGGCTCGCACCGAAGAAGTCGGCCAGCCGATCGGCACCGTTGCCGATGTGCCAGCCGATAAGGTCCTCCCCGCCGGGGGAGGCGGCGTAATAGCCCTGCGGGGTATAGGCGATCCAGCGGTCGCCTTCGGCAGTAACGAACAATGACAGCAGCAGCAGGCCGTCGGATGCGCGATACCAGCGGATCGTTCCGTCATCCACCGCGGCAACCACGACACGGCCGTCGCCTGACTGATTGACCCGATAGGTTGGCCCGGGCGTTGCGACCCAGGACTCCCGGCCGGTCTCGTCGAAGGCATGGACGCCGAAATGGGTGCCGAGCAGCACGCGCTGGTCCTGTACCGAAACGCTTTCGGCGCGTTCGCCTTGTTTCAGGGTAAGTTGCCGATCATTCAGCCGGGGGGTCAGGCCGCCGTCCCAATCGGCGACGTGCAAAGCGCCGGCGTCCGCCGCCCAGTTAGCGGTGTCCTGCGAGGGGGCGGCCATCACCGCGAGATCCAGGTGGTCGGTATCGAATGTGAGCCAGCGCGGCTTGGCACCGGGGGTCATGACGGAACCGAACGGCATCCATTGGACCCGTTTGCCGTCGCGGGCGATACGGAGCTGCCGGCTGGGGTCATCGATCCTGGCCGCGACGGTCAGGTCCTGTCCGACCGTCTTTCGTTCAAATTCGGATTTCCCGCTGGCGGCGACGACCGCCATGTCGCCCTCCCGCGATACGGTTACGAGATGACCGTCGGGCAACGGCAGGATGGCGCCGACTGAGTCCGGAAAGCCGGCCGCCGCACGCCGGGCTTCGCCGCCGCCGCCATTCGACCAGGCAAACACCGGATTGCTGTTGCCGAACTTGCTGTTGCCACCGGCGAACAAGGTCGTGCCATCGCTGCCCCAGGCCACCCGAGACAACGACTTGCCTTTGACGGTGCCGAGGCTCGGCTTTGTCTTGATGGCAAGGCTGTCGGCATCGTGGACCTCAACCGCGAAGGCATCGGCGAATCCGGCGGCGATCAGCTTGCCGGACGGGCTGAACCGGACCTGGAAGGGACGCCGCCCCAACTCGGTCGTGGCACGGCGGGTGAACGTCCCGCTCGCGTCGTACACCTGGAGCGTTCCACTGATGCAGGACGTGACGAGTCGTCCGTCCTTCGCAAAGCTCAGGCCGTAGATGCCGCCGTCGTATTCGGTGTCCTGCGAGGTAAGTTGCCGGGTTGTCACATTCCAGACGCGCAGGCCGCCTTTCGCGAGGCCGGCGGCGAGGCGGTTGCCATCCGCCGAAAATGCCAGCGATAGAACCGAGTTGGGCACATCCGACCATCGCTGAACCAGTTCCTTGCTGGCAACGTCGAACAGAAGCACCTCGGGCCTGAAGCCGCCGATGGCGACCAGACGCCCGTCGGGGGATATCGCCGCGGTATACAGCACGCCGCCCTGGCCCGAGCCGATATCGGGGCGGATGACGAAAAGCTGCCTGAGATCAGGCAGCGACCAGATCCGTGCCGTCTTGTCGTCGCTGACGGTGACCATAATTCGACCGGCGGCATCGACCGCGGCATCGCCGACACCGGCACTGTGCGTGCCCGTTTCTATCCTCAGAACCGGCTGACCTTGCTGCGCGACGCCCGGCAGGACATGGCAGGGCAACAGAATAATGAACAATAGTAATACTTTAAGCGTGCGCACTGCAACTTCCCCCATCAGGACGAAAGGCCGATCTTTGGAGACCGCGCGACTACTTGTTCGTGCGCCTTGGGCTGACACGGGAGTGTCAGATGGAGCAGCCGAGGGGCCACCCGAAACCTAGTCTCCGCCATTCATTCTATCGCAGGATCATCCTACAGTTGATGATTGACCGGATCAATACCGCTCAGAGTCCGGCAAATCCGAGACAAAGCGGCTATTATAGGTGCGATAAAGTACTGAAATGTCAAGTTATCAATAGACGCGCGGATGGGTGGCAGCGTTCTTGCACCCGGATTGGATTTATCGATGCATACAAATCTGCTGAGCCACATGGGCGATGACGAAGCGGTTTGTTCGGCGACGCTAGCCGTTTGATTTATGGTATTATTCTGCGGCAACAAGACCTTAGCGGCAGTCTGGTGGAGGGGGTTGGATTCGAACCAACGTAGGCGCACGCCAGCGGATTTACAGTCCGCCCCCTTTAGCCACTCGGGCACCCCTCCGAACCGGGAAGCGGGGACTAAAGCCAAACCCCCTCCCCTGTCAACGCGAGACTCACGCCCGCCCCTTGACCCGGCCCGCCTTTTCCCGCCACCTGACCCGAAAACCGCCGGGAAAACAACCAGCCAACCAACCACCAACCCTGCCCACCCTCACCCACCGGCGGCCCCTCCCCATCCATGCCCCCCATCGCCACCACCCGCGCCCACCCCGCCTGGCTGCCCTCCCTGCTCGGCCTGTTCATCGCCGTCGCCCCGGCGGCAACCGACCTCTACCTGCCGTCCTTCCCCGCCGTAGAGGCCTCGTTCCAAACCGCCCCAGGCACCGCGCAGCTCACCCTCGCCACCTGGTTCGCCGGCCTCGCCTGCGGCCAGATCACCCAGGGCAGCCTGTCGGACCGCTACGGCCGCCGCCTGCCGCTGATGTGCGGCTTCATCCTGTTCACCCTCGCCACCATCGGCTGCGCCCTCGCCCCCAACCTCCCCACCCTGGCGGTCTTCCGAGCCATCGCCGCGTTCGGCGGCTCCGCCGGCATGGTCATCGCCCGCGCCATCGTCCGGGACCTCGCCGATGGCCACGCCGCCGCGATCATGATGTCCCGCCTGGTGCTGGTCATGGGCCTCGCCCCCATCCTGGCACCCAGCCTGGGCGGCGCGATCCTGCTGTTCGCGCAATGGCGGGTGATCTTCTGGGTGCTCGCCGTTTACGGCGCGATCTGCGTGCTGGCCGCCTGGAAAGTGCTGCCGGAGACCCTGCCCCCCGGCCACCGCATCCGCCTCAGCCCCGGCGGCCTGGCCGCGCGCTACCTCCACATCCTGCGCGAACGGAGCTTCCTCACCCACGCCATCATGGGCGGCTGCAGCACCTTCACCATGTTCGCCTACCTCGCCGGCTGCTCGCCGGTGTTCGAGGACGGCTTCGGCCTCTCCCCGTCCGGCTTCGCGCTGATCTTCGGCCTGTGCGCCTGTTCGCTGGTGGCCTGCTCGCAACTCAACGCCCGGCTGCTGCCGCGCTACGGCCTGTCGAGGATGCTGACGGCGATCCCGCTGATCTCGCTGGCGGGTACGATCATCCTGGGCGCGGTGGCGTTCGCCGGCGTGCACGTGCTGTGGGCGGCGGTGGCGCCGCTGGTGCTGGTCATCGGCTGCCAGGGATTCGCCAATGCCAACACCAACGCCGGTGCGCTGTCCCGCCATGGCCGTCACGCCGGCAGTGCGGCGGCGTTGCTCGGCACCTTGCAATACGGCCTGGGCGCCATAGCCGGCGTGCTCGCCGGCTTGCTGACCGACGGCACGCCGCGCGGGATGGCGGCGCTGATGGCCTGTGGCATGCTGGGCGCCGTCATAGCCGATAGGTTCCGCTGATGATCGTGGGCATCCCCGTCTGCCTGAAAACCATCGACCAGATGCGCTTCCACCGTACCCCCGCGCGCTATGCGGAGGCCGTGCTGAACGCTGTCGGCGCCCTGCCGGTGCTGATCCCGCCGCTCGGCGAACGCATGCTGGATTTGCTCGCCGGCATCGACGGCCTGCTGGTCCCCGGCAGCCCCAGCAACGTGCACCCCGACCATTACGCCGGAGGCGAGTCGGAAACCCCCGATTTCCACGACCTGGAGCGCGACCACACCACCCTGCCCCTGATCCGCGCCGCCATCGCCCGCGGCATCCCGCTGCTGGCGATCTGCCGCGGCATCCAGGAGCTGAACGTCGCCCTCGGCGGCACGCTGACCCAGCGCGTGCATGAGCAACACGGCCGCCTGGACCATCGCGGTGGCCCCGGCGAGCTGGACGTCCGCTACGGTCCCAAGCACCCGGTCGCCGTCACCGGCCAACTGGAAAAAATCCTCGGCACCGCCATCATCATCGTCAACTCCATCCACGGCCAGGCGATCGATCGCCTGGCACCCGGACTGGTCACCGAAGCCACCGCGCCGGACGGCACCATCGAGGCCGTTGCTATGCCGGACGCCCGTGGATTTGTACTGGGCCTGCAATGGCATCCCGAGTGGTCCTACGCCGCCAACCCGCACAGCCTTGCCATCTTCAAAGCTTTCGGCGATGCCTGCAGAACAGGGAGATAACACATGGACCTGCAACTAACGGGAAAAACAGTCCTGATCACCGGCGGCTCGAAAGGTATCGGCCGCGCCACCGCCGCGGTGCTGGCCGAGGAAGGCTGCAACCTCATCCTGGTCGCCCGCGACGCCACGACGCTGGACGAGGCCGCCGCCGCGATCCGCAACAAGCGCCAGGTCAACGTCCGCACCATCCCGGCCGATCTGTCCAGTGACGCATCGGTTCGGCAAGTCGCGGCCGAGGCGGGTATCATCGACATCCTGGTCAACAACGCCGGCGCCATCCCGCCCGGCGACATCCTGTCCGTAGACGACGAAAAATGGCGCCACGCCTGGGACCTGAAAGTCTTCGGCTACATCTCGTTCTGCCGCGTGATCTATGCGCAGATGAAAGCCCGCAAGGCCGGCGTCATTATCAACGTCATCGGCTCGGCCGGCGAAAAATTCCCCACCAACTATATCGCCGGCGCCGCCGGCAACGCCTCCCTGATGGGATTCACCCGGGCGCTGGGAAAAGGCGCCCCGGCCGACGGATTGCGAGTCGTCGCCATCAACCCCGGCCCGGTGGAAACCGACCGCCTGGTCATGCTGCGCCGCGCCGAAGCGCAACAAAAATTCGGCGACCCCGACAAATGGCGAGACCTCACCACCACCATGCCCTTCGGCCGCCCCGCCACCCCGCGGGAGATCGGCAATGCCGTCGCCTTCCTCGCCAGCCCGCTGTCGGGCTACACGACTGGAACAGTCCTGACGATCGACGGCGGCGGCTAATCCCAAGTTCGAAGCCGGCAAGACCGCGCGGCGTCAGCGCCGGAGCTTGCATCATTTTTGAAACGAAACCATGATGTCGGCAGCCTGCTGAAGCCTTGCACCCAGTGCCGCCGCCTCATCAGCGGAGAACGAATCTCCGTCCTTGGAGCATTTTCTGGCTGACTGGAAAAGCCGCGGACGCTGCCACACCGTCATGGCCCGGCTTGTCTGGGCCAACTATACCAGCACCCTGCCGCGATAGGTGGCCCGGACAAGCCGGGCCATGACGTTTAAGGTAGCTGCCACGATATCCAGTCAGCCTGAAAATGCTCTAACGCGGCAGGCCCGTTGCAGGGCCGGTATGGCCCGCCGGTCTACTGGGACCCCGGCGGGCTTGGGCGAGGTAAAAAAAATCCGGCCGCCGTTAACCGAATCTTCACGAATGCCGATCAAAAACCATCCGCCGGGGGCGGCGGACAGCGAAAACCGTTGCGGCGCCCCGGCACCCGCAACTCCGCCCGAAGGCGGCATCAACGCCAGCCATACGGTCCCCGTTCACCAGGAACCATCCGATGCCGCTGATCATTCCGTCGCCCCGACTGCCCGTCATCACGTTCGGACTTGCTCTTGCCCTGAGCGGCTGCGCCGCCGTTCCGCTAGCCGAAATGGCCGCGTCCCGCATGGCGCCCCCTGCCAACGACACACCAGCTTGCGCGGATGGTCCGGACTGCGCGACCAAAGTCGCCGGAAATGGATTGCCCGATCTATCGAAGAGCCTCGGCGATACGTTCCACGCCCTGACCGTCCCGGCATCGGCTCCGCACCAGGTCGCGGCGGACGGCGCGACGAAATAGCGGCATCGATCGTCACGACAGACCTGCCGCCGCGGTCTCCAGCGACGCCACGATCGCGGCGGCCTGAGGATCGTCCATGTCCCGCAGCGCCTCGAGCGCATCGGCAGCGAGATCCGTTCCCGCCCTGGCGATCCGGCCCAGCAGCACGACGCACGCATTGTCGGCGATGCCCGATACCGCCTGGATGACATCCGCCGAAGGCTGCTCGGCCAACAGCCGCATCAGCATCGGCCGCGCCTCGCTTCGCCCCATCCGGCCCAATGCGAGCCCGGCGGCCTCCGCGACTGCCTGATGCAGGTCGCCCAGCAGATCGACCAGGGTGGCAATGATATCCGCCCGCGGCCGGTGGGCGCAGGCCGCTCCGTCCGCCCGCATGCAGGGGTTGGGATGGCGCAGCAGATCCAGCACCACGGCTTCGGGCAACCGGCACCGCAGCCGGGCGGCTTCGTGCACCGCATCCGCGAGGCCCGATCCCCGGATCACCCCGTCGGCTATGATCCTGGCGACGGCCAGGGAAGCGGCCGGACCACCGATGGCCGCGATCGCCTTCACCGCCGCGATCTGCTCGGGGATCGGGCGGGTCAGGCCAAATCCGGTGAAACGGCGGCACAAACCCTCCAGGGCCGGAATTGCCTTCGCCAACCGCCGCTTTGCCGCTTCGCCGGTCAACGCCCGGTGATCGCGCAGGCTGGCGCCGGAGATCGCCGCGATCAGCGCGGCATCGTCGAATTCGGACGCGACGACGGCCTCGTCCGAACCGGCAAACGGCAGCGGATCCTCTGTCGCGGCACCGCCGCCGTCGAAAAGGTCAAGCTGTTGCCCTGCCTGCATACAATGATTCTAACCGAACGCGGAGGGCCTGAAAACCGCCTCAACCGGCCTCGGCAGGCCAGAACGGCTGGCTCCAGGCGCGCTTGCCCGCCGCGTCCGTGACAACGATACGGCCGTAACCGCCGGGCTTGAGGCAGTCCAGCTTCAGCCGCGCCTGCCGCAGGTCGGGGCCGAACACCACCGCGGCGGCGGTCCCCCGGCCGAGCAGAATCACCGAACTGGCCGGACTGCACTCGACAACGACATCCTCCCCATCGACCGCGATAGCATGGATCTCCGGCCCTTGTGTCGCGTAGCTCCGCCCGTCGCGCAACGCGGCGAGCAAAGCCTCCGATTCCAGCGAATCGGCCTTCACCATCATCCAGCCGCCGAAGAAGTCGTTGCATTTGAAGTGCGCATCGTCCGTTGCGCAGGCGGTCAACCGGTGCCCGCGCGCCAGCAGCGCATCCAGCAGCCCCCAGCCGTCGCCTCGGTCGGTGCGCACCGCGCTGGTGTGGTTGTAGACCTCGACCGCATGGGCTCCCGCAATCGTTTCTGCGTCGGCAATCGTCAGGCCGTACCACGCGGGATGCGCGATGGTGACGAACGCCCCGGCCGCCAGGCACCGTGCGGCCAGTGCGGGACCGCTCTCGCCGTCCGCGGTCGGCTTGAAATCGAGTGGCAGGCCGATGGCCAGGATGTGCCAGAGATCGCCGAGTTCGGTGGCCGGCGCATGGACTTCCGCGCCGATCAGCGTCGTGAAACGGCCGGTTCGGAACGCCCGGGTATCGGTAATCGGAAAGCCGAATTTCTCCATAAAATGGTCGCTCAAGGCAAGAAAATCGTATCCCGCCTCGCGATAGGCCGCACACACATCCGCCGGCGCGCGCGCGCCGTCCGAGCGCGTCGAATGGGTGTGCAAATTGCCCTTGTAAAAGCGTCCGGGCGCGGCGAAGGGGGCGAGCAAGCTCACGGTCCGGTCTCCATTCGTCTACTATGACCCCGAACAGAGAGACTTTTGCATGAAGATCGTGCCCGCCAACGGAGTCTCGTAATACGACGGCACGGTTTCGAAGCCGAGCGACCGGTAAAGACCCTGCGCTGCGGTCATGTCCGGCAAAGTGTCGAGACACATCCGCGCATAGCCCATGCCCGTGGCCGCTTCGATCGCCGCCACCGCCAGTGCCCGGCCAACGCCGCTGCCGCGTGTGCCGGGCCGGGCATAAAGCCGCTTCATCTCGCAGCCTCCCGGCTCGGCCAGTGCGCGCACACCAACGCAGCCGACGAGTTCGCCCGCGGCGGGGACCGCGACCAGAAGCGCGCCGGTGGGCGCCGCATATCCGCCGGGCAACCCGGCCAGTTCCGCAGCGAATCCCTGGAAGCACAGGTCTACGCCGAGCGCATCGGCATACTCGCGAAACAACGCCGCCACCGCAGGCATGTCCGCGGCCTCGGCGGGCCTGATGGCGATGCCACCCGGCATCACCGCTGCGCGAAGTCGATCACGGCCGCGAACCCGGTTTCGCTGCCCATGGCCAATTGAGACCCGTCCGCGCTCCAGGCCAGCGCGCTTATCGGCCCGTGCTCCGGTGGCACAATCGGCAGGATGCGGGCGGAGCCGATATCGGCGACCACCACCAACCCGTCGGCAAACCCCGCCGCGACGACCTCATCCTTCGGATTGCAGGCGACCCGGGTGCAGAGAATGCCGTCGCCACCCGCCAATTCGGTCGGAGACTTGCCCATCGGCCCGCCGCCAAAGAACGGCCATAGCACCACGGTATCGGCCCCGCTGGTCGCCAGCCACTTGCCGTTGCGGGTAAACGACAGGCTTTCGGTCTTGGCCGGGTAGCCGCTCATGCGCATGTGCTGGCCCTCCGGCAGCTTCCAGCCGTGCAGCGCGTTCTCCTGCATCGCGGTAACGACCGCCTCACCCTCCGGGTGGATCAGGATGCCGGTGTGGCTGCCTTTCCACTCCAGCTTGCGTGGCGTGTCGGTCTTCGCCGCGACGAACCAGAGCGAGGCGCCGTTGTAGTGCGACGCCCCGATGCGCTTGCCCTTGCCGTCGAACACCAGCCCGGTGACGGTGGAGGGGTGAGTCAGCTCCTTCAGCAGCGTCCCCGACTGGTCGAACAGCCGCACCAGCTTGCCGGCACTGGCGGCGATCAGCCCCTTGCCCTTGTCCAAAGGATAGGTCGCGACCTGCTCCACCCACTTCATGCCGAAATTGGCGATATCGGACAGGTTGCCGTCGGCGCCGATGCGCCGCAGCTTGCCGTCGTCGCCGCCGGAGATGAAGCCATTGCCCGCGGGATCGGCCTCGAAATCCAGCACCGCGCCGTCATGGACGGTGATGGACCTCCAATCCTCAGGCGACCGCACCGGCGCCAGCCGCACCGTCCCGTCCCCCAGCGCGAACCCGGCCGTCCGGCCATCGCGGGAGAAGCGCGCGGCGACCACGAATGCATCCAGGTTGCGGAAGGTGCCGCGGGTGTGCAGCAGGAATGCGGCTCGGGTGGTTGCGCTCATGGTTTATGCTCGCTCACTCTGTAGGCGCCGCAGTTCCTGAAGCATGGACTCGCGCAGAACTTCGTTGATCCGCGTCTGGTAACCGGGTCCTTTAGCCTCGAAAAACGCCAGCACGTCGGCATCGATGCGCAGACTCTTGAGCTTCTTGACCGGCTTGTAAAACCGCCCGCGGACCGCGCCCGACCAATCAAGAACTTCAGGCGCATCCGGATCGGACAGGTTGATCTGATCATCAGGCAACGCCGCCGCCGTGCGCAATCGAGCCAACGACGCCGAGTCCAGTTCCTCGGGGATCATGGCCCGAGGCTTAGAAGTTGCCTTGCTCATAAGCCTTCCTTTCATGCGACGTAGCCTTTCTGACGCTGATAATCCGGCCTATTTCACTGCCATCCGCAAGTTCTACCGGGTCAGCATAGACGACGAACAGCACGACCACGCCCGCCGCCGAACCGACCAATTGCCAACGGTCTCCGTCCGGATGAGGGTCCGGCTTTGAAACCGCAAGTGGATCGGAGAGGGCCGGAATACCGTCGGCCAACGAAAGGCCATTGTGCGTTCGCTGGTTGAGACGATCCTTTCGAGGGTCCCAGGTCCACTCCGGCACCCTCGTCCACTCCTAGATGTACTACTGGACTGTAGCTACAGACAGACTTGATGTCAATCAGCCGTGCAAGTCGCCAACCCGCGCCGCAGCCGCGATCGGTTGAGGTTGCAGCCGATGGACACCAGCCAGCTGCACTTCGAACCGGCATGCACGGCGGCGAACGTCCAGCCCGCGGACGATCATATCGACGCGAACCGCCCGTCCCGTCCCCCAACGCGAACCCGGTGCGGCCCGGAGACGTGCCGTGCCTCGGTGGCAAGTGCGCCGACCTCAATGTCATGTCTAAAGAAATGATAATGCCAAGGCCTGACACGCTCGATCTAGCCGTATCTCGTGCTTGTCCCTTATGCGAGTGAGGTCCGGCTCATGCGAGGTTGTATCGGTAGCGGATCGCCACATGGGCACCGCGGTCGCCTTGAGCCAATCTCTGGCTAGCAGATGAGCCGGGCTGGATTTGGCACCCGATAGCGCCATAAACCCTACTCCGACCGCCAAAGCGCCGGCGGCAACCCCCGTTCCAACAACGACCGCTCCTGCACGCTTAGCGATTAGTGCGCGGTATTGGGTTCGGCTCCGAGCTCTAGCCTCGTCTGCCTCTAGCTGCTGGTATGTGGAGCTACATAGCGGGCGGAAGACGGAGTCAAAAATGTCCGGGAAAAATTCGCGGGACCAGCGGGGGTCTTTCGCAAACGCATGCGCGACGTTTAGTGCACAGACTTCCGGCTCATTCCGCTCGAAGTTGATCACCGCGAGGATAAATCTCGCACGCGCATGTAGGCCCGCTGTTGCAGCCGAATTCGATGGCCGCTGGATCAGTTGGATGCAGATATCCTCTGCCTGAGCCAGGGGAATCGGGTGAATTTTTTCACCCGGTAATAAGGCTTGCGAGAAACTCATCATCCCACCCGGCCGCCTTGCGTCTGCCACGTAACGAGTTCTTGCCGGGAGCTCGTCTGAGCAGGTTGAGGGCCATGTGCTTGATCG
>NZ_CAIWTY010000072.1 GCF_903915725.1 uncultured Rhodopila sp. | reverse complement strand
TGAGGCGGGTCAAAGCACTTTGTGTGTCCGGAGATGGCCTCTCTGTCCTCCAAACAGGCCGTTTGAGACCCATGCAACAGCGTTGAGAGGTGGACGGCCGGCCCATGCCGAGCTTTTCGTTTCAAAGGCTCGGCGGAAAAATTCAATCCGACGGCCTGCTAGGCGCCCGGCTGATTATCCCTCCATCGGCAACGGCGCCACCGTCCGCTTGCCGCCACCCGGCTGAAACCGGCTGAGATAAGCCGGCACAATGAGCTCCACCGGCGTCGGCGTGATCCCCAGATCGGCCAGTCCGAGCGCCCCGTCGGCTGTCACATTGTCGCGCTGCAGCATCAGCAACTGGTCCGGCGTCAGCGGCTTGCCCGGCATATGCTGCATGATGGCCGCCTGGAACCGGGCGAGACCTATGGGAACGTCCACCAGCCTGCGGTTTCGCTTGGTCTGCTTCAGGATGTAGGCCAGGATCTCGCCGAACATCCAAACCCGCGGCCCACCGAGTTCGTAGGTCTTACCAGAGGCCGCCTGCGATGCCAGCGCCGCCATCACCCCGTCGGCGATGTCGCAAACATAAACGGGCTGCATCCTCGTCTCGCCGCAGATTACCGGCATGACCGGCGATAGCCGGGCGATCTCGGCGAAGCGGTTGAAGAACTTGTCCTCCAGCCCGAACACCAGCGACGGCCGCAGGATCGCCGCGGAGGGGAAGGCGCTCAGCACCGACTGCTCCGCCGCGCCCTTGGATGCTCCATAGGCGCTTGGGCTGCTGCTATCGGCGCCGATGGCGGAGATCTGCACGAAGCGGCCGACACCGCCCGCCGCGGCAATTCGGGCGATACGGGCGGCGCCTTCAGTATGGATCGCCTGGAAGGTCGCCGAACCGCTCTCTGACAGAATGCCCACGGCGTTGACGACGACATCGGCGCCCTCCGTGGCGCGGCGCACGGTGCCTTCGTTGGTCACCGAGGCGAACAGCGGCACAATCTGGCCGACAGCGCCCATCGGCTTGAGGAACAAAGCCGCCTCCGGGTCGCGCACCGCCACCCGCACGATATAGCCCTGCTGGGCCAGCCGCTTGACCACATATCGGCCGACAAACCCCGAGCCGCCGAAAACCGCCGCCACGCGCCGCGTCGCCATTGTGCAGAGCCTCCCTTGAGCACGTGGACTGATACGCTGCCAATGCCCGCTCCTCAACCCGGCATCGCTATCGCTAGAAGAATCCGCTCCAAACGTCACACAGGCCGTTGACGTCGCCGCGGCCGGGGGCTACATCGCCTGCCCTACCGCAGTTCGCGTGCGGACGGCCGGTTGCCCAGGTGGCGGAATTGGTAGACGCGCAGGTTTCAGGTACCTGTGGCCGCAAGGTCGTGGAAGTTCGAGTCTTCTCCTGGGCACCAATCACAAACAATGAGAATTATTCAGTTCATGCCGAACGGCACCATCCACCTGCACCGGGATGACCTTCCGGATGACCTGTCGCTCGGCCCGGTCGTCGCGGTGGATACCGAGACGATGGGCCTCAACCCGCATCGCGACCGCCTGTGTCTCGTGCAGCTTTCCGGTGGCGACGGGCACGCCCACCTGGTTCAACTGATCCCGCCCCAACGCGGTGGCCGCGGCTTCGACTGCCCCAACCTCAAGCGGATGATGAGCAACCCGGGTGTCGCAAAGCTGATGCACTTCGCCCGCTTTGATGTTGCGGTTTTGCAACACTATCTGGACATCAAAGTCAGCCCGGTGAAATGTACCAAGATCGCCGCCAAGCTCGTCCGCACCTTCACCGATCGGCATGGCCTGAAGGATCTCTGCAAGGAGTTGCTGGGCGTCGATCTTTCCAAGCAGCAGCAAAGCTCCGACTGGGGTGCTATGGAGCTGACCTCGGAACAACTCGCGTACGCCGCGTCCGACGTGCTGTATCTGCACGCCCTCTGGGCTAGGCTCGAATCCCTTCTGATCCGCGAAGATCGGCTTGCCCTGGCGGAGGCATGCTTTGCCTTCCTGCCGGCGAGGGGACGATTGGATTTGCTGGGCTACGACCAGCCGGACCTGTTCGAGCATTAGTTTTGGCAAAGTCCTGCCCTGATGTTGCCAATATGGCCTCGAATAATCCTTACCGTAACTGTTCGATAATTTCGAACCGTTGACCTCGCCCGCTCCAACGGCCCATAGAAATGCCATCGGCAGCACGGAAGACGCAGCAACTTTGACGAATCCTCTCTCTCTGCCCGAACTCGAACCCGGCGATCTGCAGGTGGCGCGTGACGTGCTGAATACCGAAGCGGCGGGTTTGGTGTTGCTGGCGACCAGCCTCGGGGAGCAGTTCGGCCATGCTATCGACCGCCTTGCGTCCGCGACCGGGCGGGTCGCGATCTCCGGGATGGGCAAATCCGGCCATGTCGGCCGCAAAATCGCCGCCACAATGGCCTCCACCGGCACGCCGGCGCTGTTCGTGCATCCGGCCGAGGCATCGCACGGCGATCTCGGTATGATCGTCGCAGGCGATGCGGTGCTGGCGCTGTCCAACTCCGGCGAGACGGCGGAGCTGGCGGACCTAGTGGCGCACACGCGGAGGTTCGCCCTGCCTCTGGTTTCGATTACGGGACGGGCCGATTCGGCGCTGGCGCAAGCATCCGACGTAGCGTTAATCCTGCCGAAAGCTGCCGAGGCCTGCCCGATGGGTCTCGCCCCCACCACATCTACAACTATGCAACTGGCTTTGGGCGATGCGATCGCGGTCGCACTACTGACCCGCCGCGGCTTTACCGCCGCTGATTTCCGGCAGATTCACCCTGGGGGTAATCTGGGCGCTAGGCTGCGCCGGGTGCGGGAGGTCATGCATATCGGCGATGACATGCCGCTCGGATCGCCCGACATGCCGATGGACATCGCCCTGCTGCGGATGACGGAAAAGCGCTTCGGCTGCCTCGGCATCGTCAACGGCAACGGTGTCCTCGCCGGCATCGTCACGGACGGCGACCTTCGCCGCGCCATGGGGCCGGACCTGCTCTCGCGTCGGGCGGGTGACATTATGACAGTCTCGCCGCGCACCATCGGCCCCGAAGCACTGGCAGTGGAGGCGCTGCACGCGATGAACGCAAAGCAACGCCCGATCACCACGCTGTTCGTTGTGGATACGGAGGGCCGCCCGCTCGGTATCCTGCATGTCCACGACCTGTTGCGTTCGGGTTTGGCATGAGCGGCCGTCAGGGCCTTGCGGCCCCGCCCGAACGGCACACCGGCGGATACCTTCTCGGCAAGGGTTCGCGGCTGCGGACGCCGCCGACCCCGGGGCGGATCGCTCGTCGGCGCTTCCTGATCAACGTGACCAAGTGGGTGCTGCCCGTCGGGGCGATGGCCCTTTTGGCAATGATCGCACTGTGGCCGGAAATCGATCGTGCCACCAACAAGGCACGCCTGGCTATGGTCAATGTTTCGGGTGAACTTGACTCCGGCAAACTGATTAACGCCCGTTACAACGGCTTGGATGAGAAGGGTCGCCCTTACACAGTCACCGCGGCGACCGCCCGTCAGGTCGATCCGGAGCGGGTGGCGCTGACCATGCCGAAGGGCGACATCACGCTGGAGAACGGCACCTGGCTGATGATTTCCGCCAAGAACGGCACTTATCTACAGCACCTCAATCAACTCGATCTGGTGAACGAGGTGACTCTGTATCGCGATGACGGAACCACCATGCACACCGCGAGCGCTTCAATCGATGTTAAGGCCGGCGCCGCCGCCGGGTCGGATCCGATGCATGTTGAAGGCCCGTTTGGCACGCTGGACGCGCAGGGCTTCACCGTCATGGACAAAGGCAGCGCAATCGATTTTCCAGGGCCGGCGCATGTCGTGCTGAACGCGGCCCAGTGATGCGACGCCTGCTCACGGTGGCTGGATTGCTGCTCTGCCTTGCCGCACCCGTTCGGTCGCAGCAGCTAGACCTATCGCATGGCGGGCCGATCGATATTACGTCGCGGGACGGGATCGAATGGCGTCAGAATGAGCGCGAGGTGATCGCCCGGGGCGATGCCCGTGCCATCCGCAACAACGTCACGGTCACCGCCGATCGGCTGATCGCCTGGTACAGGAAGAAGGGTGGAAACGAAGCGGCAACGGCTCCCGCCCCGACAACAGGGTTAGCCGCGGACACCTCGACCGAGGGGAACGAAGTGTACCGCCTTCAGGCGGAGGGCAATGTCCATATCTACACCCAAACCGACCAGGCGGAGGGCGACAAGGCGACCTACGACATGGACCAGGCTGTGCTGGTTATGACCGGGCGGAACCTGAAGCTGACCACACCGAACGACGTGATCACCGCGCGGGACGATCTGGAATACTGGCCGCAGAAGCATATGGCGGTGGCACGCGGCGATGCCGTGGTCGTGACCAACGATGCCAAGCGCGTTGCCGCCGATACGCTGGTGGCCTACACCACAGAAAACTCGCCGCCTGACGCAAAGGCGACTCCGGCCGCGGCCAAGCCGACCGACGATCCGCTTGCCTCGTCCGGGAAGCTTCAACGGGTCGAAGCGTTCGGCCATGTCTCTGTCCGCACGCCTACCGACACGGTCACCGGTGATCGCGGCGTTTACGTTCCCGATACGGGTATGGCGCGACTCGCGGGAAACGTTCAGATTACGCGTGGCCAGAATCAGTTGAATGGAGCCGAGGCGGACGTGAACATGAAGACCGGCATCGCGACCCTCGTGGCCGTCAATTCCGGCCGGGTGCATGGGCTGGTGGTCCCAGATGACGAGACCAATAAGTCCATCGGCAGCGGATCAGCGGCGACTGGCGGCAAGCCCCGGACACCCGCGGCACCGAAGCCGTGAATGTGGTGCGGGAAGCGCGGCCGGCGCGGGAACTGAAGGTGCTGCATGGGGGTAGTGGTTTGACGGCCCGTGCCGTCGGCAAAACCTACAAAGGCCGCCCCGTAGTGCGTAATGTAACGGTGACTTTGCGGCGAGGCGAAGCTGTTGGCCTGCTTGGACCTAACGGGGCCGGCAAGACGACGACATTCTATATGATCGTCGGGCTGGTGAAGCCGGATACCGGCGCGATCAGCCTGGACAACGCCGACATCACCCGGCTGCCGATGTATCGCCGTGCCCGTCTGGGCATCGGCTATCTGCCTCAGGAAGCCAGCGTGTTTCGCGGCCTGAATGTCGAGCAGAATGTGATGGCAGCGCTGGAGGTGATCGAACCGGATTCGAGCACCCGCGACCGCATGCTGGACGAGCTGCTGGCGGAATTCGGCATCAGCCATCTGCGCCGCACGCCTGCCTTAGCGCTGTCGGGCGGGGAGCGACGGCGTGTCGAGATCGCCCGCGCTTTGGCCACGCAGCCTTCGTATATCCTGCTGGATGAACCGCTGGCGGGCATCGACCCGATCGCCGTAGGCGAAATCCGCGATCTGGTGAAGCATCTCAAGGACCGCGATATCGGGGTGCTGATAACCGACCATAACGTCCGCGAGACGCTGGACATTATCGATCGCGCCTATATCATGCATGACGGGCAGGTTCTGATGGAGGGTTTGCCCAGCGAAGTGGTCGCCCACGAAGACGTGCGCCGGGTCTATTTGGGCGAAAAGTTCAGTCTTTAGAGTACTTCAACCCAGCCATGCGCCATGGTATGTATGCTAGCACGGTTTTTGCATCCGTCTTCGACGAAATTAATTGACCCCGCCGGGAATGGCTAGATAATCGCCTTCATGATGGCGATGGCCCCCCGTCTCGATCTTCGGCAAAGCCAAACGTTGGTCATGACGCCGCAATTGCGTCAGGCCATCAAACTCCTGCAATTTTCCAATATTGAGGTGAACGCGTTCGTCGAGGAGGAGATGGAGCGCAACCCGCTCCTCGAACGCGACGACATCTCGGATGCACCCATCGGCGAGCGCGCCGCGGTGGACCAGATCGAGCCGAGAGTGAGCCCGGCAGGCGATTCCGCGGATGCGGCGGGGGCCGAATCACTGCCGGCGGAGGCCGCCGCGCCGCTCGATATCGACAATTCCAATACTTATGATCCCGGCGGGGTCAGCGACGGGGCATCGCTTGGCGGCCGCATGGATGGCGGCGGCGGTAGCCACAGCTTCGACGGCGACGAGCGCGGGATAGACGATTTCGCCGGCGGCGAACGGTCCCTGCGGGATCAGCTGGGCGAGCAGTTGCGGCTGAATTTCGACGATCCGGTGGAGCGGATCGTGGGCGCGCATCTGATCGCGCTGCTGTGTCCCGCCGGCCGTCTGACCGCGGAACCCGCGGCGATCGCCAAGGCCATGGGGTTGCCGCTGGAACGCGTCGAAGCGGTGCGCGCGCGGATGATGCGGTTCGATCCCGTCGGCTTGTTCGCGGTCAGTTTGAAAGAGTGCCTAGCGGCGCAGTTGGCGGAGCTGAACCGGCTGGACCCGGCGATGCAGACGCTGCTGGAGAACCTGGACCTGCTGGCGAAGCGGGAAAACCGCAAGCTGATGGCGCTGTGCGAGGTCGATGCCGAAGACCTGACCGACATGATCGCGGAAATCCGGGCGCTCGATCCGAAGCCCGGGGCGACGTTCGACAGCACGCCGCCTCAGCTCGTGGTGCCCGACCTGCTGATGCGGCAGACGCCGGACGGGGAATGGATCATCGAGCTGAACCCGGAGACGATGCCGCGGGTGCTGGTGAACGAGCGGTTCTACGCCAAGGTCGTGCCGCAGGCGAAGAAAGACGAGAAGGTGTTCCTGACGGAGCGCCTGGCCAACGCCAACTGGCTGGTCAGGTCGCTGCAGCAGCGGGCGCAGACCATCCTGAAGGTCGCCGCCGAAATCGTCCGCCAGCAGGAGGCGTTCCTGCGGCTCGGGGTGGCGCATCTGCGGCCACTGATCCTGCGGGACATAGCCGAAGCGGTGGAATTGCATGAAAGCACGGTCAGCCGGGTCACCGCGAACAAATACATCGCCACGCCGCGCGGCACGTTCGAGCTGAAGTACTTTTTCACCACCGCGATTCACGGCACCGATGGCGGCGATTCGCACAGCGCGGAGGCGGTGCGCTACCGGATTCGCGGCCTGATCGACCTGGAACCGGTCACCGACGTGCTTTCGGACGATGCAATCGTCGCGGTGTTGCGGCGCGAAGGCGTTGATATCGCACGGCGGACGGTCGCAAAATACCGGGAGGCGCTGCATATTCCGAACTCGGTGCAGCGGCGGCGGGAAAAAACTGTCCCGGCCTGACGAATCCGTCGAAACCCGTTTTGTACTCCGTAATTATACCTAGTGGACTCCACAGGGCGGACCATGCCCAAATGAGTGCGGGCGCGGGGCACGCACGCTTGGCGCTGTCCGGACGGGGTCGCGGAGGAACCCGCCTCGGACGGTTGTTTCAACCGGTTGGGAGAGTACCATGCAAATCACAGTCTCCGGCAAGCAGGTCGATCTGTCGGACTCCTTGCAGACTCGCGTGTCGACCCAATTGGAGACGATCGCGAACAAGTACTTCGACCATGCCCTGGAAGCGCATGTGACGTTCAGCCGGGCGCGCAGCTTCTTTACGTGCGATATCAATGTGCACGCCGGGAGGGGCCTGAGCCTGCGCGGCGAAGGCGAGGCGGCGGATGCCAACGCTGCGTTCGACGATGCGGCCGAACACATCGCCAAGCGGCTGCGACGCTACAGGCGGCGGGTCAACGACCATCACCGGGACCTGGCGCATCGGGCGCGGCCCGAGGCGGCGCGGCAGTATATCCTGAAGGAGGAAGAGGGCGGGAGCGATGCGCCCCCGCCGGACGGCCGGACGCTTGATGACGCGTACGCCACGGTGGTGGCGGAGACCTACACGGAGATCGCCGTGCTGTCCGTCGGCGAGGCGGTGATGCGGATGGATCTGGCGGACCAGGCGGTGCTGATGTTCCGCAACAGCGCGAGCGGGGTGCTGAACGTGGTCTATCGCCGGGCGGACGGGCATATCGGCTGGATTGACCCCGGGACCCAGGTGGCTGACGGGATGGCGTGATCGGCAGGCATCAGTACGGGCGTCCGCATGTGTCATGGCCGGACTAACTCCACGGCTGTCCGGCACGGTTCTTGGGCATGATGCGTAGCCGAATCATGTCATATCAGCACGCCTTGCCCAAGCTCCGGTTTCGCCTTCTTCGGAGGCTCGAGAAGCTCGTCGAAACCGCGCGAATGCATCAGGTTGGCCCTGATCAGGCGGCCGAACGTCAGCGAGCTCTGCACCGCCGTCTGCATTGGCTGCGCCAGCCGCAACACCAGGAAGGCGATCAGTGCCACGGCGATTTGAATGCGCACCGCGTTCTCGGAGACACCATAAAGGTGCTTGATCTTCAGCACCTGCTAGATCCAGCGGAAGAACAGCTCAATCGCCTACCGCCGCTTGTAAAGGTCCGCGATCTCCTGCGCCGAGGCATCCAGATCGTTGGTCAGAATGCGGACCACCTTGCACGTCGGAATGCGCACCTGAACCTCGCGCACCGGCTTTTGGAACGGGTTGCGACGGCAGTTGGTCAGCCGGGCGGGCAGCCAGCCGATGCGGTCGGACAGGATCGGCCCGCCCGGGGGCACCGGCCGCGTGCCGGTCACCGTCAACGGGGTATTCTTCTTGAAGCGGGTGACGAAGCGGCAGCCGGTGGCGTCGAGTTTGGCCCACCGGCCGAAATCATAGTAGCCAAGATAATACACATCGGTGGCCCCGGCGACGATGGGGATCGCCTTGGCGGCGGTGATGTCGTTGACGTTGGCGCCGCAAAAGGCGGTGTGGACCGGGCAATCGGCATCGGGGTCGTAGACCACATGCAGCTTGGCGCCGCACACCGTGGCCGAAAAGCGCGCCCATTCGCCGCTCAGTCCGTTCAGCTTCAGGCCGGAGCTGTCGAGCCGTTGGCTTTTGAAGCTGAACCCGACGACGCAGTCGCGGGCGTCGTGCCGCTCGATGGATTTCTTGAACTCTTCCTAGGCAAACAGCTTCAAGATGCTGTGGAAAAGGCTAGGGTGCTGCCGTGCGCCTTGGCCAGAAAATATTGCGATTTAGACCCAAGAATCGTGCCGGACAGCCGTGTACTTGGTCCAGCCATGACACAGGGGCAGCAGCGACGGGCCTCGCCCCTTTAGCCAGCGCGTGTGACAGGGTGCCCCGCGCCTTCGCTCCCTAATCCGAGCTTCCCTCTTGCTCTTACTATAATTTGGCGGAAATCTCGGAAAATCCGCCCCGGAGCATCCAAAAACGTGGCCATGTAATCACGGCCATGTGACTGTACTTTTCCGGGCCGAATCGACTCCCTTCCGGCCATGTAT
>NZ_CAIWTY010000071.1 GCF_903915725.1 uncultured Rhodopila sp. | reverse complement strand
TGCTTGAGGTGTATCGATGGATGGCGTGACGGAGGTGATCACCGGCCGGGAACGGCGGCGGCGCTGGAGCACAACGGATAAGCTCAGCATTGTTGCCGAGACCCACGAACCTGGCGCTCGGATCGGCAACGTGGCTGCGCGCCACGGCGTCTGCGAGAGCTTGGTCTTCACCTGGCGGCGTCAGGCTCGAGAGGGTGTTCTGGTGGCACCCGAGATGCCGGTCTTCATGCCGGTGAAGATGTTCGAGCCACCGCCACCGACGGCAACCGCACGATCCGATTCGTCACCCCCGCCGCCTCGACCGCCATCGGGTCTGATCGAGATCGAACTCGGCAACGGGCGGCAGGTGCGGGTGGGCAGTGACGTGAACCTGGCCGCGTTGCGTCGCGTGCTGACGGCGTTGCGCGGGTGACCCCGATCCCGGTCGGCGTGCGGATCTGGATCGCATCGGGACATACCGACATGCGTCGCGGCATGCGGGGTCTGGCCTTGCAGGTGCAGCAAGGTCTCGGACGAGATCCTTTCGCTGGCGACATTTACATTTTTCGCGGGCGCAGCGGTTCGCTGATTAAAGCCTTGTGGCATGATGGCCTCGGCCTGTCGTTGTACGCAAAACGTTTGGATCGTGGTCGTTTTATTTGGCCGCAAACCGTCGAAGGCGCGGTGTCTCTCACGCCCGGGCAGATGGGTTATTTGCTCGAAGGTCTACAGGAATATCCCCTCTGGTGAGCCTGACGAATCTTCGGCCGACGTGGTCCAGGTTTTGGACCAGCGACATCCTCTCTATGGAAGGTCGTTTCGCGTCATCTGCCGCTCGTCGCACAAAGGCGGCAATTTTCCGCCTTCATACGAAGTCGAGCATCAAGGCGGAACAAGTCTGTTGGTTCCAATATCCGCAACAGAACTTGTTGAAGCCAATCCGAATCCGACGAAACTGAGTATTGTGGCGCTCTGTGAGCTTATATCGGCGGTCGAATGTCTCGAATCCGGTGAGTATAGATCCGAAAGATCTGTGGGCAGCGCTGCCGTCGGCTCTGCGGCGACAGATTGTCGACGACGTCGCCGCGGTTCTGGCGGAGATTTCTCGTGAAGTCCGAACTGGTCAAGCCGGCCCACCTGGCGCGCAAGGCCGTGGTCTACATCCAGCAATCGACGCCCCATCAGGTGGTGAGCAATCAGGAAAGCCTCCGGCTCCAATACGCGCTTCGCCAGCGTGCTCGCGAACTCGGATGGCATGAGGCCGACATCGACGTGATCGATGCGGATTGGCCTCATGCGCGACCCGAGCAGCGTGGTCGTCAAGGACCCCGACATGGCGGTCCAGGAGCGGTTGGAACTCGTATTCGAGATGTTCCTGAAGTTCCGCACCGTTGCCAAGGTCATGCGCCTGCTCAACGAGCGTGGTCTCGACATTCCGCGCCGCAATCGGCATGGCGATTTATGTTGGGTGCGTGCGACGATATGTTCGGTGGCGGCGATCCTGAAAAACCCCGCTTACGCCGGCGCCTTTGTTTATGGCCGCACGCGTATGCGCGAACCCGTACGCGAGGGCGCGTCACGGGCGGAAGGCGGATCACGGGCGAAAGTGCCACGGCCAATCGAGGAATGACGGATTGTCGTGCAAGGTCGGTATCCAGCCTACATCGACTGGCCGACTTATGAAATGATCCGTGGCGTAATAAAAGACAACCGGGCCGAATACATGCGTACCAAGACAAGAGGCGCTCCTCGCGACGGCGATCTTCTGTTGCACGGCATTGCCCGGTGCGCGCGATGCGGCCACAAGATGTACGTCCGCTACAAGGGCGGCGGACAGTATGTATGCAATCATTTGCACTCCAACGAGGGTTTGCCGGCCTGCCAGTATGTCCGTGCCGCTCGCGTAGACGCGGTTGTGGCGGATGCCTTCTTGACGGCCCTGGCGCCGGCTGAGCTCGATGCTCTGTCGAGGGCTCACCGAGCTCAGCAGCAGGTGGATACCGCGCTGCGAACCAGTGCGGAGCGGCAACTCGAGCGCAAGCGCTATGCCGCCGCGCTGGCCGAACGCCAATTCAACCGTGTCGACCCCGACAATCGTCTCGTCGCCGCGGAACTGGAGCGACGCTGGGAAGCCGCCTTGAGCGAGGTCCGAGTGGCCGAGGAGGCGCTTGCTCACCAATCCTCACCACAGCCCATCGCTCAGATAGGGGTGGGCAACGTCTTGCATGGCAAGGTCATCGACCTGGCCGGCCGCCTGCCGCCCATCTGGGCGGACCCGGCCATCACGGATGCTCAGCGCAAAGCGCTCTTGCGCTGCCTCGTCGAGAAAGTCGTGCTCGATCGCGGCGAGCGCGATGTCGCATTGGTCAGGATCGTCTGGCGTGGCGGCGCTGTGACCGATCTCGAAGTCAAAATGAAGGTCAACTCCGTCGGCAAACTGACGCGAGGGGCGGAAATGCGTGATCGAGTGCTCGATCGTGCCCGTAACGGCATCCCCGATAGTGAAATCGCTGCTGCCCTCACCCGAGACGGCCATCGCTCGCCCACCTGCGAAAACATGGTGCTTCCGGTAACAGTGGGGCAGATCCGTCGTCGCGCCGGCATCCACGTGACTGAGCAACGCACCAGGTGGACCCACGACACAAGCTGGCTTAGTGCCCCGCAACTCGCTGCCCGGCTTTTGAACCCGGCGGGCGTCCCAGCGCCTCGGCGCGCGCCCGCAGCCGGTGCGCATAGGTCAGCGAATCCTCGGGCGTATGCGCGGCGGTGAACACCGCTTCGGCATGGCGTGCCGCCAGCTCCAGCCCGTAATCCGATCCGCCGGCCTGGAGGATGACGGGATGCCCCTGGCGGGAGCGTGGCACGTTCAGCGCTCCCTGCACCTGGAAATAGCGCTCGTGGTGATGGGCCGGGTTGATGCGGGCGCGGTCGATGAAGACGCCGGTCGCCTTGTCCCCGGCCAGCGCGTCATCCTGCCAACTGTTCCACAGGGCTTTGAGGATATCGGTGAACTCGATGGCGCGGTCATAGCGGGTGGCATGGTCGGCCGCCGCCTCCGACCCGAAATTGAACGCCGCAGTCCGATCGGTTGTAGTAACGATGTTGATACCCGCCCGGCCGCCGCTGATGATGTCCAGCGAGGCGAAGCGCCGCGCAATGTTCCAGGGCGCGTTGTAACCGGAGGAGATCGTTCCAATCAGGCCGATATGGCTGGTCGCGCCGGCGATCGCGGTCAGAACGATGCTCGGCTCCAGCGCCTGGAACGGGCGGAGATCCGAACGGGCGGGCATGCTGGGATGATCGGCGAGAAACACCGCGTCAAACGTGCCTCGCTCGGCGAGGCGTGCGGTTTCCACCAGGTAGGTGGGGTCGACGAAGGCGTCGGGCCGGTTGCCGGGCCAGAGCCACGCCGCCGCATGGCTGCCGGCCGACAGAAAATTGAGGTTCAGATGCAGGCGTCTCGGCGCGGCCATGGGAGGGTCCTATGGTGGTGGATCGGGCCCAGGCAAGCTGACCGGATGTGCTTGCCGTTCGGGCGTGTTCCGGCACACCGCCGGAGATTCCTTCGCCGATCAGCGTATAAGTTGTCTAACCACGTGGTCAGGAGTTGGAATTTGGATCGGCCCCCGAGTTCACCCGCACGGGCACGAGCGATCTGCGCGGACAACCGGTCTAGCTCTGGTCCAAGGGGACCAGTGCGGATCGCGCCTATGCGATCGAAGGACGCATTTGTCCAACTGGAAGCAAATTGCGAAGCCAGCCGTTGGTTGGAATATTACCACTTGCGTATACGTTGGAATAGCCGCATTCTGCACCACGCCAATTCCACGGGCTTCGCCGGGGAATGTCATGCTGGGACGGTGCTCTGTTACCTGCTGCGGAACCATGCTGCGGGACAAAGCCAAGCAAGGTGAATGGTCTGATGGCGGATAAAATCGATCGGCGCAGTTTGCTCGGTGCCAGTGGTGCCGGTGCGGTGCTCGCCGCGGCGGGCATCTTCGGGGTGAAAAACATCGCGAGTGCAAGCACTTCGAGTCCGGAGAATCCGGTCTACTTCACCTGGTCGGAAGACCCGCTGGCGATATCGCTCGTCAAGTTCGCCGACGAGCTCGGCTTCTGGAGCAATGCCGGTATCCGGCCTAAATTCGTGGGCGACATCAATGCGGGCCAGCTTCCTGCTCTCGTGGGCTCGGGAGATGTAACTTTCGCGAGCTTCATGTTCAACCGCGCTATGGCCGCGGTGGCGCACGGCGTCGACCTGAAGGTGATTGCCGCGCAAACCTACACGACAAAAGACGAACCGCATATGACGTACTTTACGCGGTCCGACTCGACCATCACGGCGAGCAATTTGAAGGATCTCGAAGGCAAGATTGTGGGCCTGGCGAGTCTCGGCGGTTGCGCGGAGTTCATTCTCAAGGATCTGCTGACCAAGAACGGCGTGAACGTCAAGAAGGTCAAGTTACTGACCCAGGGGGAGACTCTGCTACGCCAATCGCTCGAGTACGGCAGTATCGAACTCGCGGTGATCCACCCGCCGTATAATGGCGTGCTGCGCGCCGACACCGCCCTGAGGGCCGCGTTTTCCGACTACGACAATTCTCAGGAGGACGGCGGGTCCGCGCCGATCAGCGGCAACGGAGAATTTATTCGCAGATACCCCGCGCAGACCAGGGAATTCATCGGAATCATCGCGAAGACCGCAAACTGGGTCAATGCAAATCCAGCCAAGGCGCTGGAGATTACCGCCAGAGTGAATAAGCTTCCCCGACAATATGTCACGAAGCATTACTATGTAAACAATCTCATTCTGGACGAAAAGCAGCTTCAATTCTGGTGGGAACTTTACGATCGGATCGGTATTCTGACCCCGGAGCTGGCGAAACTCAAGCCGTCGGACGTGGCGACAAACGAGTACAATCCGCTCGCGCCATCGGCGAAGCTGATAGCCTCTCAGAAGGACAATCAAAAGGTGCTCACGTCTACCGACACCTGACGCCTGGAGTCCCTTGATGTTCGTCTCCCCGCCGCCCCCTCCTGATCAGCATGGAGACCACATGACAGAGCTTGTGACTGGCCTGACAAAAAGCGCGACCGGCAATGCGTACAAGCTCTATGCCGGGGATCTGGGCAAGACATTCCGACATATCAGCCACGGCGCCGGGACCGCTGCCACCGAGGTCTTGAAGGGGTTCAACCTGGCCATTCAGGAGGGAGAGTTCGTCGCTCTGCTTGGCCCGAGTGGTTGCGGAAAATCAACCTTCCTCAACATCATCGCCGGGCTGGAAGATTTCAACGAGGGCAGGCTGCTGCTCGACGGAGCAGCGGTTCGGGGCGTCAGCAAGACGGTTGGCGTGGTCTTCCAGAGCTACGCGCTCTTTCCGTGGCTTTCCGTGCAGAAGAACGTCGAGGCCGGCCTCAGGATTCGTGGCGTGCCAGCGCGGGAACGGCACGAGATCGCGTCGCGGGTTCTGCGGATGGTCGGCCTGGAAGGATTCACCCAGCATCTCCCGCACCGCCTTTCGGGCGGCATGCGCCAACGCGTGGCGATCGCGCGGGCGCTCGCCTATGACCCTGAGGTTCTTGTCCTGGACGAGCCGTTTGCGGCTCTGGACGCCCAGACCCGTGAGTTCCTCCAGAACGAGTTGCTGCGGATCTGGGAGACGGTCGGGCGGAAAAAGACCATCCTGTTCGTCACCCACTCGATCGACGAAGCCATCTTTCTGGCCGACAGGATCGCGGTCATGACCAAGCGGCCGGGGAAGATCAAGTCGGTGATCGACGTTAACCTTTCGCGACCGCGGGACGATACCGCGCGTGCCACGGCGGAATACGGCCGAATCCGCCGCGAGGTAGCCGCGATCCTGCAGGAGGAGGTTGAACTTGGCAAATGATATATCGCTGCAGACCGCCACCGTGAAAGCGATGCTGGTCCGGGACGCAGGCGGCAAATCTATCCCGTCCATACAGTCGTTGTTGAAGTACGACAAGTATATCTATGGCTTGCTTGGCCTCGCCTTCTTCGTCTTCCTGTGGTGGTTCGCCAACAGCACCGGTGTGTTGAACCCGAAGTTCCTCTCGCCCCCGCAGACCGTCCTGATGACTCTGATTGCCGGCGTCCTCCCGGATGGAGACATATGGCCCGAAATCTGGCCGAGTCTTGGCCGGGGGCTGGAGGGATTTGCTATTGCCTTGGCGCTCGGAATCTTAGGCGGAATTTTCGTTGGCTCGTTCACCTTGCTTGAAAAAGTTCTTGCGCCAATTCTGCTGTTCTTTCGCAATCTTTCGATCCTGGCGCTGTTTCCCGTTTTTCTCCTGTTCTTCGGGATCGGGGAGGAGTCCAAGATTGCGATCGTCGCCTGGGCGTCGTTCTGGCCGATCTTCATAAGCACGACCAGCGCGGTCAAGGGTGTCGAGCGGATTCTGATCAACGCCGCTCGCACCCTCGGCGCCGAAAGGCCCTACATTTTTGCTCATGTGGTGCTTCCCGCCGCCGTCCCGAACATCTTTCCCGGAATCCGTCTCGCGGCGAGCTACGCGTTCACAGCGTTGGTGGCTGCCGAGTACCTGGGGGCCACCGAAGGGCTGGGTATCTACATCCGCGCCAGCCAGGAACGTTTCGAGATACCGAGCATGTATGCCGGCATTCTCGTGCTCGGACTGATCGGCGTGGCTATTAACCTGGTTCTGACAGGGGTGGAACAAAGGGTTACCAGATGGCAACTCGGTATCACGAGCCGGTAAATGTGCGGTAAAGCAATGACGTGTATGGGCGTTTTGCCGTGACGCCGGGGCGGCCGAGAAGCCTGCCGTGCGTGACATGAGGGCAGCGCCCTCGGGCCGCCCGTCTCGCCGGCATGTGCTGGGCGGCCTTGCCGGCGCCACCGGATTCGCTGCCGCGGCGGCCTTCAGTTTGCCGCGTCCGTCGGTCACGCCGCAGGCAGATGCCTCCGTCGCGCCGGCAACCGATGGCCGGCGCACCCTCATCGTCACAGCCCGCGACAGCACATCGGTGGCGCTGATCGCCTACGACGAAAACCGGCTGATCGGCCATCTTGATCTTGGCATCGTGCCGCTTGAGTTACGGATGTCGGACGGCGGTGTCCTTCTGGCGGCAGCCGATCGGCAGTCTCGCCAACTGGCGGTTGCCGAGGTCGCGGCGCGGACGGTGCGCCGCCTCGACCTTCCTTGCCGGCCGACACGCCTCCTGGTCAGCCCCGATGGCGCCACCCTGGCCGCCATCGACGAGGATAGCGGCGAGATTGCGGTCATCGAGTTCCGCTCGGGGCGCATCGCGCTGTGCTTCCCGGGACCGGCGCATATCCGCGCCGTCATCTTCTCGCCCGACGGCGCTTTGCTGTTTGTCGGCGCCGACACCTTTCAGGGGGTCGCGGTTTTTGACCTCGCCAGCGGCCGCCTCGCCGCCACCATCGACAGCCCACCGGTGGTCGACCTCGTTCGCTCACCGAATGGCCGCGAGGGTTTCGCCATCACCGCTGACCCTCAGCACGCGATCCTGCACCTGGACCTGAAGGCAAGGAGCGTCCTGGGGCGGCTGACCGGTCGCCCGGCGGCCGGGGTATTCACAACCGGTTTCGGGCGCTACCTGTTGCTGCCGGACCCGGACGCCGGCACCATGACCATAGCCTCGGTGGAGCCGCTACAGCCGGGCCCGTTGCTGGCCGCCGCTGCCGGCGTCTCGACCGCGTACAGTGCCTGGTTCGACACCGTGGCGTTCGTGCCCAGCGCGCCGGCGCACAAGGTATTTGTCTATGATCTCGAAGCCGGACGGAACGATGGCGCCATCGCGCTCGCCGGCCGCCCCGGCTTCGGCTCGATGTCGCCTGTGGGCGACAAGTTCTATCTCCCGGTCGAGGATAGCGGCGAGGTGGTGGTGATCGACACCCGCGACCGCCGCCAAACAGGCACCATCAGCGTGGGCGGGGCGCCGGTCCGGGCGGTGATCGCCGCCGGGTATGGCATCTGTCACTGATGCCACCTGCCGTGCCGCTCACCGGCTTCAATTTTACCGCGTAAGCATCTCGATGAAGGCCCGCACGCGGGTCAGGATCTGGCCACTTGCCGGGCCGACCTGAAACGATCCCTCCAGGAAGATGCTGGGAACGCCCTGGCGGTGGAAATAGTCTGCCTGGATCTCGCGATGCACACTGCCGAACGAGCATCCGATGTAGCCATAGAACAGGATGCCCTGCGCGCCGAATTCCGGCAGGAATTCCTCGATCCTTTGCTGCTGGCGCACCGGCGAGCCGAGTGTGCGGCCCGTAATGATGAAGTCCGCATAAGCTTCCAGCGGCGGCAGATCCTCGCGGTAGTCGCGGGTCCAGTCATCCGCGTTGTGCCAGGCGGTGACGGCCCCGCCGGCGTCGTCGATGGTCTTGTAAACACCGAATTCCTGCCCGCGGCCGCCGACCCAGGCGAGACGGACCAGTTTGCCGGTGGGGATCGGTGCGGCGGCGTTGGCTTCGAATTCCTCGATCAGCTCGTCGAGGACATCCTCATAAGCCTCCGGCTTGCCGAAATAGGTGGACAGGCCGGCCAGCGTATACATCGTTGCCAGGCTGCGAAGGTAGAGCGGATTATGCAGCCGCAGCCGCAGGATTCGGCGCAGCTTGCCGATGATCCGGTTGGCCCGCTTGATTTCTGCTGCGAGACGGTTTTCGTCGATCTGTTTGCCGGTCAGCCAGAGCGATACTTGCTTGATATCGTCGATGAAAAAAGACTGCAGTTGGGCAACGCGAGCGGCATCGTCGGCGACGTTCGGGCGGTTCACCGCTTCGATGCGGAACACGTCGAAGCCCTGGTCCTTCAGAAGCTCCCACCCGAGGTTCAGCGGCTCGCATTGCCCGTTGTAGACCACGAGACGGGGCGGGGTGCGGCCGGACCGCAGGTAGAACTCGCCGAGGATCGACGCCACCATGGAGCACGACTCCTTAGGAAGGTGGAACGTATCCTCGGCCGCCGTCAGCGCATCCGCCGAACCGAGCCTGCCAAGCTCGCTGATCGGTATCGGCAGGACATCGTTGGCATAGAACACCGGAAACAGCGGTGCGCTGGTCCAGATGACGTTCTTGCCTTCCCGCCAGGAGGCTTCGTGGTCATAAACGTAGCTGAGCACGAGGTCGAACAGCCGATCCACTGCGCGGGAATAGCCATGCGCCTTGCGCGTTTCCTCGATATAGGAGAGCTGGCTGTCCAGCGCCTCGCTGGTATGGATTGGACCCTTGTGGGTCCGCACATGCGCCAATTCCAGAAGGTTCAGCCCCTGTTCGGCGAAAATTGTATCCGATGCCATGTCAGACCCCTACTTTTTCTGTCAGAACTTCAACGAATGCCTCGACGCGTGTCTTGATCTGCCCGACATCGCCTTGCGAGTAGTCGGTGCCGAGTTCAAGCACCGGGAAGCCGGCGGCCTGGAACGCGTTGATGAACTTCCCTTTGGTCAGGCCGTAGCATGGGCAGAACTTGAGGTAGGTGAACAGCACGCCGTCCACCTTGTACTCGCGCGCCAGATCGACGGCGAACTGGACCCGTTTCTCCAACGGCACCTGCCGCGCGCACGGCGCCCGATCGAGATAGCCGTTGGCAAGCGCCCGCCACGGATCGCCGGTTGCGTCGGTGTCCTGGTAGAACGGGCTGAGGCCGGTGCAGTGATCTTCAGCCACGATCGTGGCGCCGATTTCGTCTTCGACCAGATCGAGCACGCGCCGATCACCGTCGGCGATGATGCCGCCGGACATCAGCAGCCGCAGCCGGCGCGGGCCTGCGTCGGGCACGCGGGACAGCCGGCCGAGCACTTCCTCCAGCAGCGGGATCAGCTCTTCCGCTTCCAGCGTCGCGGCGGCGCGGGTGATTTCCAGGAAGTCGCGCCCGTCCAGCGGCGGATTGTTCCGTTTGCGCAGGGCGGAGATGTCGCGCACCAGGGCGCGCACCCGGTTGAACAGGCGGATCTGGGTCTGCACGTCCTCCTCATGGATTTCGTGACCGGTCAGCTTTTCCAGATCGCGGCGGAAGTTCAGGATTTCTGCGCGGAAGAATTCCCGCCCGTTGGGCTCGTTGCCGTTGCGCGGAACGATGTAGCCGCGCGCCGGCTTGTAGAAGTTGTCGATCGCCTGCGACGTCGCCCGCATGGCGTCGCAGGTGTAGAACGTGAACACCTCATCGACGGCTTCATTGATGGGCGCCTTGGTTTCAAACTGGCCGAGTACTGCCTTGGTGAAATCGCAGAACACCGCCTTGGTGATGCGCTCGCCGCGCGAAACGTCCTCGGCATCGCCGCATTTCAGCAGGCGAATGAACGCCGCGCCGGAGGCGCCAAGCAGCTCCACCGGCACATAGTTGCAGAGATACGCGGCCTTTTTCGCATCGGTCCGGGCGATGAAAAATGCCTCCGCCTGGGCGATGCGCGCGGTGACATCCGACAGGTCCGCGCGTTCGGTGCGCTCCGGCTGCAGCAGGGCGCCGCGGCGGTCCGCCAGGAACTGCTGCGCGTAAACCGCAGCGCCGAGCGCACCAGCATAGATCGCATCGATCCTCGTCGGCTTTATTCCGAAGCCGATAAGGGTCTCCAAAGCGTGCTTCATGCCGGCGTTATTGGAGACGCCGCCGGTGAACACGAGGTCTTCCTCCAGCTTTACCTTGCTGACGAGGTTGCGCACCCGTTTCGCCGAGGCGAAATGGATGCCGGCAGCGATGTCCTCTCGCGGCAGGCCACGCGCCCGCAACGAGATGATTTCCGACTCCGCGAACACCGTGCACTGGCTGCTGATCGCCGGCAGCGATCCGGCCTGCAGGGAGGCGGGTCCAACCTGCTTGACGGTGTAGTCGAGCAGGGCGGCGGCTTTTTCCAGGAAGCGCCCGGTTCCGGCGGCGCATTTGTCGTTCATGATGAACTTGGCGACCTTGCCGGTATCCGGATCGATCTGGATCGCCTTCGAATCCTGGCCGCCGATGTCGATGATCGTGCGGGTGGCTGCGTTCAGGTAGTGCGCCCCCATCGCGTGGCAGGAGATTTCGGTCACGATCTCCGTAGGAACGGTTTCAAATCGCAGCGAGATCCGGCCGTAGCCGGTTCCGACGGCGTAGTCGATGTCGTCCTGCGTGATTGCCGCGCTGTCCAGCAACTCCTCCAGCAATTCCTCGGCCGTCGTCTGCATGTTTACGCCGGTGGGAATCTGGGCGAGGAAGACCTGGCCGTCGTGCAGCAGAACGGCTTTGGCCGAACGCGATCCGATGTCGACGCCGAGCACCGTACCGGAGCCGATACGGTGGACCAGAACAGGGTCAATGACGTCCTGAATTGTCAGCATGTGCGTCTCCTCCTGTTCAGGCGTGGCCGGCCTGGTAATGACGTTGCGCCAGCACCGCGGCGCCGACCGCCCCGGCGTAGACCATGTCGAGTTTCGGCGTTGTGAAGGGATGCCCAACCAGGGATTCCAGCGCCTGTTTCATGCCGAGATTGTTGGACACCCCGCCGCAGAAGACGATTTCCGGATCGAGCCCCAGGCGGTTGACCAGGTTGCGCACCCGCCGGGCGGAGGCGAGGTGAATCGCGGCGGCGATGTCCTGCGGCCGTTCGCCCTTTGCTTTCAGCGAAATGACCTCGGATTCCGCGAACACGACGCACTGGCTGCTGATGTCGATTTTCTTGTCCGATTCCAGCGAGCGTTCGCCGAGCTCTTCCAGCGTGTAGCCCAGCAATTCGGCGATGCGTTCCAGGAAACGACCGGTGCCGGCGGCGCATTTGTCGTTCATGATGAACTCGATGACGCGGCCGTTTTCGGGATCGACACGGATTGCCTTGGCGTCCTGGCCGCCGATATCGATGATCGTTCTGGTGCCGCGATTCAGCGCGTGCGCCCCCATGGCGTGACACGATATTTCGGTCACGATGGTTGTGGGCACGTCTTCGTAACTCAGGGCGATGCGGCCGTATCCGGTGCCGACAACGAACCCGAGATCGTCGCGCGTAACGCCAGCCTGGCGGAGCAGGCGGTTGACCAGGCGGTCGGCGGTTTCCTGCGAATCGACACCGCTGGCGGTGATGGCGGTGTGAACCGACCCGCCGCCGATAAGGGCGGCCTTTGCCTGTCGCGAACCGATATCGACGCCGATTGTGGTGATCTGCGGAAGGGTTGCGACAAGGTCGTCCCCGAAGACGTCATTGGCTTTCATTTTAGGAAACTCCAGGTAGCGATCGACCGCCGTCTAAGACAACATCTCGACAAAAGCCTTGACCCGCATGATCTGTTCTTCAGTCGGAGGCTCCCGGTGCACATCGGTTTCCAGCGCAATCAGCGGAATGCCGAGCTTCGAAAAATGATCGCGCTCAAGCTGCTGCATCAGGCTGGCGTAGGGGCAGCCGATGATCGAAGAAGAAATGATTCCGCGCGCGCCGGTCTTGCGCACTTCTTCCTCGACCAGGATGCGCCGATATGCAACCGATGCGCCGACAGCCTCACCCAGGTCGCCGCGGGCCTGCGCGTCAAGCACGAAATGCGCCAGGCTTTCAAGCGGCGGCAGGGTTTCGTCGTATTTCTGGGTGCCGTGATACACCCAGCCGGCGATGCCGCCGCCCGATTCTTCGATCGCCTGGAACAGGCGCTGGTTGCCGACACTGCCGGCGAGAACCAGCGGAATATAGTTGGCCGGTTCGGGGTGACGGTCCAGCGCCCGCAGTTCGGCAATCAGCGTATCCAGCACGATGCCGAACTGTTCCGGATTGCCGAACATGTGCATCGCGCCCATGAAGATCTGCTTGGTCTGAATGCCCGGAATATACAGCGGATGGCGGGCGCGCAGGTCCAGCAAAGTCTCGACCTTGGTCAGCAGAAGGTTCTTCCGCCGGATTTCGTCGGCTACGCGTTCTTCGTCCACCGGATGGCCGGTCAGCCAGAACCCGATCCGCCGCAGCTCGGAGACCAGGAAGGCGATGCCCGAAGCACGCTTTTCCGCGGTCCGGAACGCGGTCACCGTATCCAGCGTCTCGACATCGTAGCCGTCGCGCTTGGCCAGTTCCAGCACCGAGGAAATCGGCTCGCAGCCGGAACCGAAATGCAGGATGCGCTTGATGTTGTTGTCGCGGTCGCTGTGCAGACGGCCGATCATTGCTTTGATCATGGAACAGAATTCGCCGGGAACCTGGAAATGATCTTCGGCGATGGCTTCCGATTTGCGGCTGTCGTCGTACCAAAGCTGGTCGTAACCCAGCGGGATCGTGTCGCATGCGTAAATCAGCGGCGAATCCCAGCTCCAGCCGCCCCACAACACGGACTGTCCGGCCGCGGCCTCGCGCTGGATATTTGCGTACGAATATGACTCGGCCAGCGTCTGCAATGCGGCGAGGCCGGCAGAATCGGCGGCGGTGCGGGGGCGGCGGCGCGACGTCTTGCGACGGCTCCGTTCGAGGACTTCACCCATGGACGTGCTCCTTGCTGTTCGTTTCGATGCGGTCGTCCCGCTGGCCCTGCAGCACTTCAAGGAAGGCTTCGACACGGGTCTTGAGCTGGCCGATATCGCTTACAGAGTAGTCGCTGGAAATTTCCAGCACCGGCACGCCGCTGGCGGTCAGGCGGTCGAGAAACTCCAGCTTGCTGACCCCGTAACAGGCGCAGAACTTGAGATAGACGTAGATCACGCCATCGACGCCGTATTCCTCCGCCAGGCCGGTGGAGAAATCCAGGCTGTCGTCCAACGGCTTCATGCGGGCGCAGGGCGCCTGGTCGAGATATCCGTCCGCCAGCGCAGCGAACGGATCGCCATCTTCCCGCAAGGTGTGGGCAAATGGCCGGTAGCCGGTGCAATGGTCCTCGACAACAACGCGGGCGCCGATTTCCCGCTCGATCAGCTCGACAAGCCGGCGGTCGCCATCGGCCATGATGCTGCCGGAGATCATCAGACGTATCGGCCGGGAACCGTCATCGTGCGTCCGGGCCAGCTTTTGATACAGCTTTTCATATGCAGTCAGCAGCGTTGCCGGCGGCAGATAGTAGAAGCCGCGCACGAGTTCCAGGAAGTCCAGGCCGGTGAGCGGTGGGTTCGGCCGTTTGCGCAGCTCGGAAAAATCGCGCAGCAGGCGGCGGACCTTGTTGTACAGCGCGATTTGTGCGCTGACCTCGCTGTCCGTGACGGCGCGGCCAACCAGTTCGGCCACGTCGTCGCGGTAATGCAGGATCTCAGAGCGGAAAAAGTCGCGCGACGCGGCTTCGTTGCGCAGCCGCGGCAGGTTGAGCAGGGTAGTCGGAACGAACTGCTCGATCACCTCGGCGGCCCGCTTCATCGATGCGCAGGTGTGGAAGGTATAAAGCTTGTCCACCGCATGGTAGAACGGATCGCCACCTTCCTTGTCGAAAGCGCCGATGCAGCTTTTGCTGAAGTCGCAGAATACGCTTTGGGTGTAGCGCTCGCCTTGGGAAACGATCTCCGGACTGCCGGCCTTGAACAGGCGCGCGTGGCGCAGCCCGGCGGCATTCAGGATTTCCGGCGGGGTGTAGGCGCAGAAATAGCCGGCCCGTTTCCTGCCGCCTTCATCCGCAATAAACGCCTGCTGTTCCGCCTCGATCAGCGCATGGATCGGCAGCAGATCCGCGCTAAACACAGAGTTTGTCATCTTGTTCACCGTTATGCTGTGTGAGCCAGGGCGGGTTTCTCCGCCGCCGTGGCGGCGCGTCTGCGCGGCGGCGCGGCGCTGCCGGCCTGTTTTGCTGCTGCGGCCGCGGCCTGGTGGCGGCCGGCGTGGACCGCGGCGCCCAATGCGCCCGCATAGATCATGTCGATTGGTGCCGGAACGAACCTGGCGCCGATAAGCGTTTCCAGTGCGTGGCGCATACCCGGGTTGTTGGCAACGCCGCCGGTGAAAACCAGATCCGGTTCGGTACCGACACGCCCGAGCAGCGATTTCACGCGCCGGGCCGATGCGAAATGAATCCCCGCGGCGATGTTGGCGTGGGCGGCACCGTCCTTGTGGCGTTCACCGCGCGCGCGCAACGAGATCATCTCGGACTCGGCGAACACCACGCATTGGCTGCTGATCACCGCCGGCTCGGTCGCCTGCAACGATACGTCGCCCAGCTTGTCGAGTTCGAGCCCCAGCAGCACGGCGGCCTTTTCCAGGAACCGGCCCGTTCCGGCGGCGCATTTGTCATTCATGACAAATTCAAGAACTCTGCCGGTCGCCGGATCGACCTTGATCGCCTTGGAATCCTGGCCGCCGATATCGATGATCGTGCGCGTGCGCGGATTGAGCGCATGCGCGCCGCTGGCGTGGCAGGTGATCTCGGTGACGACCTGGTAGGGAATATCCTTATAGGCGAGAGAGATACGGCCATAGCCTGTTCCGACGACGTAAGCGATGTCGCGCCGCCGCAGTTTCGCCTCCTTCAGCAGCCGCGCGAGCAGCTCGTCAGCCGTTTCCTGCATATAGAGACCGGTTGGAATGAAGGTCGTGTAGATGCTGTCGGGGGTCAGCAGAACGCCCTTCGAGCCGCGCGAGCCGATGTCGAATCCGACCACGGGTGCGGCAGGCGCGGGTTTCCAGGGATCTGATCCAATGATGTCGCTAATTTTCATGTAGTTAAGAACCCCGATTGCTGTTGCCATGACGCAAAGACGAGAGAACACGACCACGCAATTCAGCAGCGGGTCGCATAGCGGGAAGCGTTGCCCTGTCGCGCGAAACAAAAAACCTGCCGGCTGATCCAACCACGCCTATGCGGAGTGGCTATAACCAGACTACCTATAGCGCACGTTATTCACACGCAGGCCGCTGTCTTTGATTTGGATCAAACCGAACCGTTATGAGGCAATCTCCGTCGAGGCGTCAAACCCGACCATCTGACAGATCATACACGATTGCAAGGTGTAATATGATAATAACCCCTGTTATGCGTGCTTATCGGCCCGCCGTCCGGCATCAAACCACGCCCCGGCGATGTGACCCGCCTCGGCAAAAAACAGCCAACGCTCCAGCAACACGCCGGCGCCCGCGGCCAGCACGGCGGCAACGGCAAGCACCGCCGAAAAGCCGGCCAGAAGCTCAAGCAAGCTCAGGCCAAGCGGCAGCGCGAACAGCAAGGCGCCCGCGACCCGGCGCAGCATCCGCACCCGTGAAACGCCGCCGCCCATTTCACTCAGCGCCGAACCCATGACGGCCAGCGGCGGATCCAGCAGCCGCACCCGGCCGATGCGGTCCAGCCCGGCGGCTGCGATCGTGTCGCCCGACGCCGAAAGTTCGTCGAGCCGCCGCCAGTAGGCCAGCTTGACCGCCCCGGCAGGCAGGATCGCCGCCACCGCCAGGGGGACAAAGCCGCCCGTCAGCAGCACCAGCAACAGCGCCCCCGTCATCCCGGCGATCAACAGGAAACCCGCCGGCACCAGGCCGGTGTGCCATTGCGGCACCGGCCGCAGGCTGGCGTAGATCATTGCGGTGCAGGCGACAGCACCCGTCGCCAGCACCGCCATCGTCAGGCCCAGGACCCTGCCGGCCACGGCGCCCTGCGGCACGGCCGCGAAACCCAGCGCCACCGCCGCGCAGGCCACCGCCGCGACGGCCTCCCGCGACAGCCACGACGTCCGCGCCCGCGTCAGCGCCCGCAGCAACCCCACGGGCCGGCCCAGATGCCGCCTGGCCGCCAGCAGACCGCCGGCCACCAGTACCAAACCCACGGCCGGGATCGCGCCGCCCACCGCCAGGACTCCCGCCAGCGCCAGCAGACCGAACCCGGCGCCGGAGGCGGTGGTGAACACGATCAACGGGAATGCCCGGTGCATGATCAGCGCGACACAACGCGGCCGATCCAGCGGTCCAGCCCGCCGGATGACTTGCCATCAGCCGTTGGAAGCCCCGCGGCGCGCGGCCGGGGCGGCAGATACCGCACCGCCGGGCCGTATTCCGGCAGCAGCGCAAACCCGCCGCGCCGGTGCACCAGCTCGGAAACCGCCGACGCGGGATCGCCGATATCGCCGAAATGGCGCGCGCCGCTCGGGCAGGTGGCGACGCAGGCGGGCACGGCCACGTCGCGCCGATCGATACACAGTGTGCATTTGCGCATCACCCCTGCCGCCGCATCGTATTCGCGTGCGCCATAGGGGCAGGACCAGGCGCACAGCCGGCAGCCGATACAGCGCTCCGCGTCGATCAAGACGACCCCGTCCGCCGTCCGCCGGAATGATGCCCCGGTCGGGCAGACCGTCACGCAGCCCGGACTTTCGCAGTGCTGGCACATGCGCGGCACGTAGACGGTGCGCGCACCGCCCTCGATCTCGTAGCCGAACACCTGGTTCGGCCAAACGCTGTCGTCGAAGGCCGCCGCGCCTTTGCAGGCCACGCTGCAGGCATGGCAGCCGACACAGATATCGAGGTCGATGACCAGCGCGAGCCGGACGGTCACACCACGACCCTCCGCAGCGCATCCAGCGAAGCGAACTGCGGTTCCACCGGGCCAGCCTCGCCCGGGCCGCAGGGTTCCAGCCGCACCCGCTGGTCGAACCACGCGGCCTGTCCGGTCACCGGATCGGCGTTCGCCAACCGCCTTGTTCCAGCCGCCGCGGGCAGGTGGTCGTCAATCAGATGGTTCAGCAGAAAGGCCTCCCGCACCTCAGTCGCATCCGCCGCCAGACCCCAGGCGCCGGCCCGCTTGCCGATGGCGTTCCAGGTCCAGACGGTATCGGCCTGGACCCCTTCCATCGTGCGGATGCGCAGCTTGAGGCGCCCGTGCGCGCTGACCAGCCACGCCCGGGCGCCATCCTGCAAGCCGAGCGCCCGCGCGGTGGATGTCGCAACATACAGGTCATTGCGGCTGAGGATCTGCTTCAGCCACGCATTCTGCGATCCCCAGGAGTGATACATAATCATCGGCCGCTGCGTCAGCGCGTACAGCGGAAACTCCGGCGTGTCGGCTGCAAGCGGCGGATGCCAGCCGGGCAACGGATCGAAGGCGGCGATGATCCGGTCCCGCAGGTCATCCGGCGGCTGCACCGGCCCGTGGCCCTGCGCGGCGAGGCGGAACCGCTGCAAAGGCTCGGAATAGATCTGCAGCACAATGGGTTCTGCGTTGGGAACGAAGCCCATCTTCACCGCGAAATCCAGATACCCGGCATTGGCGTGGCGGTAGAAGCGGTGCGCCGGTTCCAGTTCCTGCCGCCAGAAGCAGCCATTGGCGATATACGCTTCAAGCTGTTTCGGGTTGGGGGCGCCGCGGCCGATGGCCGAGCCGTCCGGGCCGCGCCAGCCGGCCAGCGGACCAACCCCCGGCGCACGTTCGTGGTTCGCCAGATAATCCGCATATCCGCCAGGGTAGCGCGGCGCGCCGTCGGGCGTCAGCAGCCCGGGCAGGCCGAGGCGCACACCGAGATCGAGCAGCACGTCCTGGAAAGGCCGCACGTCGCGCTCCGGCTGCACCACCGGCTGGCGTATCGAATCCGCGATCCCGTCGGCGTCGGAGATCGGCCGATCCAGAATCGAAATGCAGTCCCAGCGTTCCAGATAGGTCGTGTCGGGCAGCACCAGATCGGCGTACGCCACCATTTCCGACGCGAACGCATCGGCGTAGATGATGTGCGGAATCTTGTAGTCGCCGGTCGCCGGATCGCGCGCGGTCAGCAGCTCCATCGTGCCGGCGGTGTTCATCGAGGAGTTCCACGCCATGTTCGCCATGAACAGGAACAACGTGTCGATCGGGTAGGGATCGCTCGCGACGGCGTTGGCGATCACCATCTGCATCATGCCATGCGCGGCGAGCGGCGCTTCCCACGAAAAGGCATGGTCGAGTCGTATCGGCTGGCCGTCCGGCTCCAGCAGCAGATCTTCCGGCCCGGCGGGCATGCCCAGCGGCATGCCGCCCAACGGCTTACCCGGCGCGTAGCCCTTCCCGGCCGGCTTCGGCCCCGGCGGTATCGGCTTGGGGAACGGCGGCTTGAAACGGAAACCGCCGGGACAGTCGATCGTGCCCAGCAGCATTTGCAGCAGATGCAGGGCGCGCGTGGTGTCGAAGCCGTTGCTGTGCGCGGATATGCCGCGCATCGCATGCATCGATACGGGACGCCCGCGCGTCGTGGCATGCCGTCGCCCGGTCGTATCGGTCCAGGGGATATCGAGTTCGATCGCCTGCTCGAACGCCACCGCGGCAAGTTCAACGGCGATCCGCCGGATGGTGGCGGCGGGGACGCCGGTGACCGCCTCGGCAGCCTCCGGTGCATAGGCGGCATCAAGGTAACGCTCGGCAAGCAAAGCAAATACCGGCGTCGCGACCCGGTCGTCCGGCAGGGTGAAGCGCCCGGCGACGGCGGGGGAGATGCCGGTGGCGCCGGCATCCACCGGCGCCCCGTCGGCCCAGCACAGCGGGCGATTGCCGGCGTCGCGGGCGAAACGGCCGTGCTCCGCGGTGCCGGGCGCCTGCACCACCAGCCAGTGGGCGTTGGTGAAGCGGACCAGGTATTCGAGGTCGATGCGATCGGTGCGCAGCAATTCGTGCACCAAAGCGAGCACCAGGGCGCCGTCGGTGCCGGGACGAATGCCGATCCATTCATCGGCGATGGCGGAGTAGCCGGTGCGGATAGGGTTGACGGATACAACCTTGGCGCCGCGTTGTTTCAGCTTGCCGAGGCCGATTTTGATCGGGTTGGAATCGTGGTCCTCGGCGACGCCCAAGAGAAGAAGGTACTTGGTTCGGTCCCAGTCGGGCTCGCCGAACTCCCAAAACGATCCGCCGATGGTGTACAGCCCGGCCGTTGCGACGTTGACCGAGCACAATCCACCGTGCGCGGCGAAGTTCGGGGTGCCGAACTGCGCGGCCCACCAGCCGGTGAGCGACTGGCTCTGGTCGCGGCCGGTGAAGAAGGCCAGGCGGCGCGGGTCCGTGCGGCGGATGGCGTCGAGCCATGCGGTGGCGATGCCCAGCGCCTCATCCCATTCGATTTCGACGAACGACGCCTCCCCGCGCGGGCCGACGCGCTTGAGCGGCTTGCGCAACCGGGCGGCGGAGAAATGGTGCTGGAGACCCGCGGCGCCCTTGCCGCACAGAACGCCGCGGTTCTTCGGATGTGCCGGATTGCCCTCGATGCGGATGGGCACGCCGTCCCGCAGATGCACGTTGATGCCGCAGCGGCAGGTGCACATGTAGCAGGTAGTCTGCCGCATGGAAGACACGCCGGGGTCAGGCGTCATGTGGATTCGTTCCGTCCATGCCCGTGCAGCGTTATACGCTGCATCCACGGAAACGCGCAAACGTACTTTTCCGCGTGCGGAAAGAGTATCCACTATGAACGAATGTATTTCGTTGCAAGGCGCGCTGCCCATGTGTATTAACCGATGGCGCCGCGCGCGCCGGGCCAGGTGACCGCACCGGCAGTATCGCAGTCAACCAACGGAGAACGAGTTCATGTCGCGCCTGAGTCTGGCCCTGGACAACACCGAGCTCGCCGAACATTACGAACAGATCAGCGCCGAACGGCAATTCAAGGTCGGCAAGCAACTGGCCGCGGCGCTGGAGATCGCGCCCGGCGAACACGTGCTGGATGTGGGCAGCGGCACCGGTCTGCTGGCCGGACATGTCTTTGACCTGGTTGGCCCGGCCGGCTCGGTAACGGGGATCGACCCGCTGCCGCTGCGCATCGAAATCGCCAAACAGCGGCGCAATCCGGCCATCCGGTTTGAAGTCGGCAATGCCTACGACCTGAGCCGCTTTGCCGATGCCAGCTTTGATGTCGTTTTGCTGAACGCGGTGTTTCACTGGCTGCCGGAAAAGCTGGAGCCGCTGCGCCAGTTCGCGCGCGTTCTGGCGCCGGGCGGACGCCTGGGGATCGCCACCGGGTCGCGCGAGCATCGCAACGTCTTGCACACGGTCAAGGCCCGGGTGCTGGCGCGCGCGCCGTTCGACCGCTATCCCGAGGGGCAGGACGGCGTTGCACATCATATCTCCGCCGAGGAGCTTGATGCCCTGCTGAAACAGGCCGGGTTCGTTACCAAGACGATCGACGTCGTCGCCAACCCGCATCATTTCGCCGATGGGGATGCGGCGGTACGGTTTTGGGAGGCCAGTTCTTTCGGCAACTCCATCGGGCATCTTCCGGTGTCGATCAGAGCGGCAGCCCGCAAGGCAATCGCCGATGAACTCGATGCATTGCGCACGGCCGATGGCATCGCGCTGGGCGGGGCGCGCATCGTTGCCATTGCCACAAAGCCCGGCGCGGCGGCCCGGGGCGTGCCGCGAGCCGGCTGATCGTTTCTTGGCTTTTCGGATCCAACGGCAGCGGCGCGTGTCACAGCCAGGGTGAAACGCCCGGCCCGGTCCGGTGCAGCTCCGGCGGTGGCGCCAGGGACCGGTTGACCGCCCGCAGCGCCGTGCGCTTGAGCAGATCGAACTCCGGCGCCAGCCGGTCGCGCGGGCGCGGCAGGCCGAC
>NZ_CAIWTY010000070.1 GCF_903915725.1 uncultured Rhodopila sp. | reverse complement strand
TGACCGGAAACGATAGCGCAATGATCAGAAAACTGGCCTGAGAGGCGGCTTCCCGGCTTGGGAGGCTATCCAACGCAATTCGCTATAACCACGCAATTTCAATAGCTTAAACACTTGGCGGCCCATTTCGAGTCAGGCTCTTATACCAACCCGCGTTGACACCGACTCTTCAACTGCGCCGTCTCGTCATGCCGACGGAGGTCGGCATCCACGCCTGTTCCTTGCGTAAACAAAGTCGTGGATGGCGGGCCTGCGCCCGTAATGACGGTAGGAGCGGCTGTGCCGATGTGTCAAACTCAACGCGGATTGGTATTAGTCGACCGCTCAACTCGCACGGCTTGCAATCCGCAAGTGGACATCAAGCCAGTCCTTATGCTCCGCCGCTTTGGTGCTACGTTCGAAGCACCGGTGCCGCCGATCACCCGGCGGCGCATGGCTTTAACGCTCTATCGGCCGAGGCCTGCGCTGATCAGGATTTTTGTTCACCTCGCGCAGGACGATAGCGAAGCGCCTCAACCAGGACGGCGAAGGCGGCCGAAGGCTGCCGGCGGCTCGGATAGTAGAGGTGGTACCCCGCAAAGGGCGGGCACCAGCCTGTCAGCACCCGGACCAGGGCGCCGTGTTCGAGATGCTCGCACACCTGCTGCTCAGTGAAGTAGGCAAGCCCGAAGCCTTCAAGCGCGGCCTTTAGCATCAGCGAGGCGGTATTGAACACCAGCCGTCCATCCACCCGCACATTGACTTCGCAGCCGTTGCGCTCGAACTCCCAGGAATAAATTCCGCGCTTAGCCGGAAGGCGCAGATTGATGCACTCGTGCTCGGTCAAATCACGGGGGTTACGCGGCGCCGGGCGCTTCGCGAGATAATCCGGCGAGCCCACGACAGCCATTCGCATCGGGGGGCCGATCGGCACCGCGATCATGTCCTTCGCGACGGTCTCGCCGAACCGCACGCCGGCATCGACCTGCTCGGCAACGATATCCGTCAGCCCGTAGTCGATGACCACTTCGACCTTGATGTCCGGATATTCGGGCAGCAGCTTGCGGATCGCCGGCCAGAGCACAGCCTCCGCCGCGTTCTCGGTCGCGGTCAGGCGGATCAGTCCCGCAGGCTTCCGGCGAAGCTCGCTCGCCGCTGCAAGGGCTGCATAGATCTCCTTGATGCGCGGCGCCACGGTCTGGAGCAGGCGCTCGCCCGCCGGCGTCGGCGACACGCTGCGGGTCGTCCGGTTCAGCAGGCGGATGCCAAGCCGCGTCTCCAAGCCCCTGATCGTCTGGCTCAGCGCCGACTGCGATACCCCCAGCCTGGTCGCGGCGCGGGTGAAGCTGCGCTCTTCCGCGACGGCGATCAGCGCCGCCAGGTCGTCGAGGTGGCCGTCCGTCATTCATAAGCCCGTCTAATGGCTCTTTCCGGATATTAGGGTCTAATTGCCGGGCAATGCAGTGGCCAAATCAGCTTTACGAGACGAGCGTCGTTCGCCAACAGCAGCGAGTATGTATCATGATCTTGCAAAAAACCTTCACCCTATCCAACGGCGTGAACATCCCGAAGCTGGGACTGGGGACCTGGAGAATTGAGGACGCTGCCGTCGCGCGGGTGATCCGCGATGCCGCCAGCATCGGCTACCGCCATTTCGATACCGCCCAGGCCTATGCGAACGAGCGCGGCGTGGGCGAAGGCCTGCGCGCCAGCGGCATTCCGCGCGACACTGTCTTCGTGACAACGAAGCTTGCCGCCGAGTGCAAGACCTACGCCGAAGCGAAGGATCGCATCGACGGCTCATTGAGTGCGCTCGGCATGGATCATATCGACCTGATGCTGATCCACAGTCCGCAGCCCTGGTCCGAGTTTCGCGAGGGCGGTCATTTCTACGAAGGTAATCTGGAGGCATGGCGCGCGCTCGAAGAGGCCTATGGCGCGGGCAAGCTGCGCGCCATCGGCGTTTCCAATTTCGAGCGGACGGACCTGGATAACCTTCTGGACAACGGCGTCGTCAAGCCGATGGTCAACCAGATCCTCGCCCATGTCGGCAACACGCCGTTCGATCTGATCGAGTACAGCCGCAGCAAGGGCATGTTGGTCGAGGCCTATTCCCCGGTGGCTCACGGGGCGGTGCTGAACAACCCCGACCTTGCGGCGCTCGCCGGCAGATATGGCGTCAGCGTCCCCCAGCTTTGCATTCGATACTGCCTGCAGCTCGGGCTGCTGCCGCTGCCGAAGACCACCAATCCCGAGCATTTGCGCAGCAATGCCGCGGTCGATTTCGTGATCTCCGGCGCGGACATGGAGACGCTGAAGAACGCCAGGGCGATTGAAGACTATGGCGAAGCGAGAATGTTCCCGGTGTTCGGCAAGAAGCGGCAGATCGACGGCGCCTCCGGTGACACGGCGGCGAGGTGCTGACACTCGCTTGCGGTGTGTCGAAGCCGAGGAGGTCGAGGCGGCCATCGCCCGCACGGTCGAGAGGTTTGGCGCCTCGATATCGCCTTGAACAATGCCGGCTTGGAGAACAAGGGGGCGCCGGTTGCCGAGATCGAGCTGGAGGAGTGGGACCGCATTCTCGACATCAACCTGCGCGGCACCTTCGTCAGCATGAAGCACGAACTGGCGCAGATGGGGCGGCAGGGGGGCGGCGTGGTCGTCAACACCGCCTCGGGCGCTGGCAACCGCGGCATCGCCGGTGGCGCCGCCTATGGCGACTTCAAGGGTGCAATCATCGGCCTGACCAAGTCCGCCGCACTCAACTGCGTCGCGTCGAACATCCGGATGAACGCGGTTCTCCCTGGCAACATCGAAACACCGATGATGGATCGCTTCACAGCAGGCGACATCCGGAAAGCCATCGATTTTGAGCCGGTCGGACGCTTGGGCAAGCCGGAAGAGATCGCGGACGCCGTGCCCTGGATGAGTGCAGACCTCGGCGCGCTTATCACCGGGGCATCGATCTCGGTAGACGGCGGTTGGTCCCTCTGAACTTTGCAGGGATGCCGCCAGTCCGCTTCCCTCTCTGAACGATCGAAAGCGGACTGGCGGCAAACCACCGGGTGCCGTCGTTCGCTCACTCGCCGGAGCGTCCGCATCAGAGGAAGGGGCCAAGGCGGCCGAACCACCTCCAGGGGTGCAAACCAGCCGTCAAGGGGGCGGATGGCCTCCGTCCGGTGCCCAGCCAGGCGGGCGGTTCGGACCCTCGCCTTTGAAAGGCCGGTTGCACTGCAACGACGCGATCGTCGGGCGCTACTTGTTATCCCCGGCAATCCAGCCGCGGATGATCCCCAAAGTCGCCTCCGGATACCGGTCCACCAACTGCGTCACCTTGCGGATCGACGACGACCGCATCTGCCCCTGGATGCGGGCGAGGGTCACCATTTCATCCTCCTCCGGTGGCGCCTCGCTTTCATCCGGCAGGCTGCGTGGCGCAGCCCCCGCCGCGGCAATGCCGCGTTGCGCGCCCGCGGCAGCCTGAGGCTCCAGGCTCAACCCGGTGCCGGCGATGCCGAGCTGCTCCGCCTGCGGGCCGGAGACAGTCATTGTCGCGGGCGGACGGGCCAACCCGGCGAAGATCGACCGCGCCGTCAGCAGGATCACCCCGATGCCGACGACGCTGAACGCCACCATCTCCAGCGTCTTGATCAGCTTGCCGCGCTCGATCGCCGGCGGCACGGCGGACCCCGGCTCGGGCTCGTCGGCGGCATTGACGAACGGCATGCTGACGACCTCAACCATGTCGCCGCGCTTCTCATCGAAGCCGATGGAGGTCTTCACCAGCTTCTCGATCCGGTCCAGCTCGGCCTGGTCGCGCGCCTTCCAGGCGTGCTTGCCGTCGGGGCCGACATCGTCCACCCCGTCCACCATCACCGCCAGCGTGATCCGCTCCACCTGCGGCTGGTCATGCACGGTGGCGCGGACGGTCTTGGTGATCTCGTAGTTGGTGGTCTCCTCCTGCCGCCCCTCCTGGCTGCCGCTGGTCTGGGTGTTGCCGGCATCGGCGTTCGGCAGGTTGTTCTGCAAGGAGACCGGGGCGGCGCGATCGGTCGTCTTGTTGTTCGCGGTGACGTTCTGCGTGCTGCGGATCACCGCGCTGTCCGGATCGAACTTCTCCAGCGTCTCGTTGACCTTGTCGAAGTTCATCCGGATCGACGCTTCGGCGTGGACATGGCCGGCGCCCAGGCTGCGCTCCAGCAACTGCTCGACGTCCTGCGCCAGCCGGAACTCGGTCTTGCGGCGAATGTCATCGGCCTGCATCGAGCGCAGCCGCGGATCATCCGCGTCGCCGGCCTGGACCAGCAGATGCAGGTTGGAATCGACGACGGTGATGTTCTGCGGCTTCAGCCCGGGCACGCCGGCGGCGACCAGGTTGACGATCGACTGCACCGCCTCTGGCGACAGCGGCTGCCGTCCGGCCAGGGTCAGCATGACGCTGGCCTGCGCCTCCCGCCGCTCGCGCTGGAACGGTTCGCGGCGCGGCAGCACCAGATGCACGCGGGCATGCGTGATGCCGCGGACCGACTGGATGGTGCGGGCCAGTTCGCCTTCCAGCGCGCGGGTCAGCTTCACCTGCTGGTCGAAATCGGTGGTGGAGAAATCGTTGCCGCGGTCGAAGATCTCGTAGCCGGTGGTGCCGGTGACCGACAGGCCGGCCTTGGTCAGGGTGGCGCGGGCGGCGTTCATCTCGGTGTCGGGGACGAAGATCTGGCCGCCGGACTCGTCCATGCGATAGGGGATCTTGCGGCGGTCGAGCTCCTCGATGGCCTGCTGGAAGCTGTGCGGGTCGAGGTCGGAGACCAGCAGCGTCATCCGGCTGGTGCTGACGCCGTGCAGCTCCAGCATCAGGAATGCCGCGAGCACGCCGATGGCGACCCCCGCCAGGGCGACGGCGCGGACGATGCCGAACGTGCGGATGATGTCGAGCAGGTTTCTCACGATGCCGGCAGCGCGATCCTTGTTCAGGCGGTCGGGCGGAGGTCCGCCGCCGCTGCCGGCAGTGTAGCGGGGAATGCTTTCCGATTGGTTAACGCGCGGGGATTGCGTTATTCGCCACGCGGCGGTGGCGGCGCGCCGGTGCCGGAGATTTTCGTAGCCGCCCGGTCCACCGGGCCCATCGTCGGAATCCTGCGTATGGTCGATCCACCTCGGCAAGCCGATCCGGTGCCAATCCGTCCGCCGGAGGCTATCGCGGCGGTGCCGCGTGACCATGCCTGCCCGGTTTCCCTCGCAAACACCGAACGCGGCGGCGACCGCCTGTGGCTGGCCGCAATGCTGGCCGCGATGGCGGTGTATTATGGCTGTGTGCTGACGAATGGCCGTTTCGCGCTGTTCGATCCCGTCGATTATGGCCAGACCTTCAACAGCATGGTGTCGCACCTTGTCGATGGCCGGTTCGATGTCGACCCGGATGCCGCCGGCCAGGAAGGCTTCCTGCGTGACGGACGGATATACGCCTATTGGGGGATTTTCTGCGCCCTGCTGCGTCTGCCGCTGCTGGCATGGCCGGGTGCGATCAATACGGATGTCACCACGCTGTCCTGCCTGGTTGGGGTTTGCGCCGGCGGGTTTTTCAAGCTGCGCAGCCTTTTCCTGGTCAGGCGATACTGCCCGCCCTCCGCGGCCCGGGATCTGCTGGTCACCGCGGCGGGCATCTGGCTGCTGTTTGGCGGAGCGCAGATCGGCTTCCTGCGGGCATCGATTTACCAGGAGGTGGTCTTCTGGTCCGGCGCGATCGCCGCGGCGTTTGTCTATGTCGCTGTTCGTGGATTGCTACGGGAGAATTTCTCGAAACCAGACTTGTCCTGGCTGGCGGCGCTGGCCGGGCTTGCCGTCAACACGCGAATTTCCATGGGCGTCGGGCTGTGCGCGGCTTTCGCATTGCTGTCGGTCGCATTGATCCTGCAGGACAGCAACCGGGCCGGCGACGTACGCCCACTGACGGCTCGGCTCCGTGGCGCCGCGGCGCAGCGCCGGGCGGTGGTGCCGGTTGCCATCCTGTCGGCGGGCATTCTCGTTGCCGCCGTCGTCAACATGGGCCGTTGGGGCAACCCGCTGGTCTTTGCCGACTATGGCCGTTACCTGGGCAATCACGATTACCCCGACCGGGTCGTGCGCACGCAAACCTATGGTCTGTTTAATGTCGCCAGAATACCGCTCGGACTGATCTATTACGTCTTGCCTCTCTGGGCCTTCCGGCGCGGCGACGGCGCCCTGATGTTCAGCGAGGATAGCCACCGGCTGATCGACGCCTTCGAATTGCCGCCGATGAGTTTTCTGCTGACCGACGCTCTGCCGTTGGTGCTGGTGGCAGGGCTTTGCCGGAGCGGGTTCGCCCTTTGGCGCCCGAGTGCGATCCGGGCCGGCGCCATCGCGGCCGGGTTGGCCATTCCGCCCGTCCTGATGCTGACGGCCATCAGCATGACGTATCGCTACCGGATGGAGTTCTATCCGCTGATTGAATTTGTCAGCCTGCTGACGATTTGCCGTCTGTCCTCGGTTCCCCGGATTTCGATCGGGCTGTCGCGCAAAGTCATCATCGCGGCAACGGCGCTCAGCGTCGTCTCGGCCAATGTCGGGATGCTGCTTGACAAACTGTCGGATTTCGGTCCAGCGCAATTGCATATGAAAGCGGGTCTCGTCACGTACTACACCGATGCTGTTCTGAAACGGATCTCTCACTGAGGGCGCTTGCCGGTGGCCGGAGTTTGCCCGCAAGCCCGACATGGGGCTAATTGCCAGCTTCCGATCGTCCGTACGAAAGGCTACCCATGCCGCCGAATACCAAGCGGGTGTTTTACGTGAACAACGTTGCCGCCCCGGTCTTTCTCGATATCCTGGCGACGCGCCCGGACATCCAGGTGGACAGGCTGGAGAACGACTCCTCCGACACCGATGCCGATGCCATACTTTCCCGCGCGCACGCCTATCAGATCGGCTCCACCCGCCAGGAACTTGCGATGCGGTTCCAGGGCTACGCGCCGCTGCTGAAGCGCTGCCCGAACCTGCTGGTGCTGTCCACCAGTGGCGCCGGATTCGACACCGTCAGCCTGGCGGACGCCACGGCGGCGGGCGTTATCGTGGTCAACCAGGCCGGCGGCAACAAGGAGGGCGTGGCCGAGCACGTGCTCGGGATGATGCTGGCGCTGTCGAAGCGGCTGGTGGCCTCGAACCACGTCATGCGTAGCGGCAAGCCCTATCACCGCCGGGACTTCATCGGCGACGACGTGCAGGGGCGCGCGATCGGCATCATCGGCATCGGCCATGTCGGCACGCGCGTGGCGGAACTGTGCCGCGGGTTGTTCGGGATGCGGGTGCTGGCGTACGACCCGTATCTGACGGCCGAACAGATCGCGGCGCGCGGCGGGGAGAAAGTCGAGACGCTGGAGGACCTGCTGCGGCAGTCCGATTATGTGTCCGTCAACTGCCCGCACACGGCGGAGACGCGCGGCATGCTGGGGGCCGCTCAGTTCGCTCAAATGAAGCCGCATGCGTATTTTATCACCACGGCGCGGGGCGGCATCCATGATGAGGCTGCGCTGGCGGCGGCGCTGACGGCGGGGCAGGTGGCCGGAGCGGGGCTGGATGTTTGGGAGGACGAGCCGCCTCCGGCGGATCACCCGCTGCTGCGGTTCGACACGGTCATCGTCAGCCCGCATACCGCCGGGGTGACGAATCAGTCGCGCCACACGATTGCGAAGATCGCGGCGGAGCAGTTGCTGGATATCCTGGACGGCAAAAAGCCGCCGCGGTTGCTGAACCCGGAGGTTTGGCCGGTGTACCGGGAGCGATTCGCGCGGATTTTGGGGGTGACGCCGGAGGCGTGAGGGAGGCAGGCGTGGGCAAGGTTGCTGCGGTTGATGAACCGGCCTTCCGAATGAGCCGGGAGGAGTACCGGATCTGGGCGGAACAGCAGGAAGCGGGTCGCTTCGAGCGGGTGAACGGCGTGGTGGTGGCCATGGCGCCGGAACGGGCGAATCACAACCTGCGCAAGTTCAGGGTCGCGCAAGCACTGGATGCAGCAGTTCGCTCCGGAGGGCTTCTTTGTCAGGTGTTTACCGACGGGATGACGGTCGAGCTTGGAGATAGCGATTATGAGCCCGATGCCGTTCTTCGCTGCGGCAGCGCGTTGCCGGGTGACGCTATCGCCGTGCCGGACCCTCTGGTTATCGTGGAGGTCTTGTCGCCCGGCACCAGCGGCATCGACCGGGCATGGAAGCTTCAGGAGTATTTTCGGCTGCCGTCGTTGCGCCACTACCTGATCGTCTGGGCGGACAAGCAGCAGATCGTCCACCACCGGCGCGGCGATGACGGGGAGATCGAAACCCTGACCGTCAAGGCTGGCACGATCAGTCTCGCTCCGCCGGGCATCGCGATCGCGGTTGAAGATTTCTACGCGTGATCGGGGGATGATTTGCACGACCGGACGGGGATCGCACCGGTAAGCGAGCTCGGGACATGCCTACGAGGCTCGGTGTTCCCTACGGTGATGTTGTCGATGGGATTAGCGGTGACGGCCAGGGTATGGCCCGGCTTTTCCGGATGAAGTGGCCAGCTACCGGTGTGTCTTTGACATACACCGACCGGCCCGGGCAATAGCCACCGACAAGACGGCAGCGCTATCGAGATGCGCCTGGGCGGCTGCCTGCGTCCACGCGCCTCGCCAGTCTCTTTGTTTCACAAACGGTCTAACTTTAGACCATCGCTGTTCCGTCTGGTCAGTCTGTTCTCCATCAGAACACCCACAGATTCCCCTGGGCCATCCGACGTCGACACCGCGACTGGTACCGCGCTAAAGGCGAACCAATGCCGCTAGGGACACCGCAGGGAATACCGCAAAATTGTGAAAATGCGGCGTGACAGGCCGCTCTCGCTGCAGTAGAACCTGGCCTTACCCCAAGATGTCTTGGGGGTTGGAGGCGAGCCGATGGATCAGTATGCGGACCGAACAGCCTCTCTGGAGAACCATCACCTCCGCACGCGCTGTCAGCAGCGTGGCGTTCCCCGGCGCGATTTGCAGGCATTGCTGGACGGCGCCGATCATCTTGTTCCAGTCGGACGAAACTGCGTGGCGATGACTCTAAGCCGTCACGGTGCCGCTGCGCTGCAAGCGGAGGGAACTGCCGTTGCCGACCTGGATCGGGTGCGGCGCCGAGCGGTGGTCGTCGATGGTGACGGAACACCAATCACTTTGCTGATTCCATCCCGCCGGCGAGGGCGCCCCTATCGGCACGGACGAATCGGCCGCTCGTGGGTATAGCTGAGAAGGAAACGAAGCAGATGGAAAAATTCGAACGGTCTCCCAAAACGAATGATAGCCCTGCACCGGGCGTTGATCGCGCCGAACGCGCCCACCGACTGCTCAAGGCCCTCCTGAAGCCCGGAACGAAACTCAGGGCTGACCGGGAATCCGTGGGTGAAGATCTATACCGACTGTTACAGCGCGTAGAGGAGCGCGGGATCTCGAAGGCGCGTGTCCTGCGTGAAGCGGGCTACGGGAGCGACGAGACCGATCCCAGGAGTCACTTATCCCAGTATGCCATTCGCCCCGGGGCCAACCCAGGCCGCTTGCGCGAGACTGTCGGGCCTTACGCGAAGATCACCAGGAAGGCGGCCCGGCTCGGCGGGATGGACGAAACCGACGCGCTTCTAGAGGTTTTCGGTCGTGCGAGCTTTTGGCAAAGCGCCAGCACGCGCAAAGCTGCCTCGGAGTTCGTCGACCTTGCAGACCGGCTCCACTTAGTAATGAAGGGCGTTGCGCGGGAAAGTGCTCTGACGGAGTTTTTCCGGAACGTCAAAAAGGGTGGGGGCGTACTCACCCCCGCCGTCGACTGCTGGAGCAGGGAGCGAGAAAGCGGAAATCTGCTGACGCCTCAGGAGATAGCTGTCGAATTCAATTTTTGGTCGGATTGGGGGCCTCAACGCTGGCCAATCGAATTCTATCAGCAGGCCGACGAGGCAGTGGACGGAAACGGCGACCACATCCCGGTCTACCCGTCGCTCGTGTTGGGCGCTTGGCAGGTCGGCAGCCCATTCCCCGTGGAGGTCGCCGCGCAAATGCTGGACGGCAACGGAGATCAGGACGCCTTAGTCGGAACCGTTGATGGCCAACACGAGGTTGAGATGCGCCTGTGCATCGTGCCGATTGGGAATGACATGGAGGCAACGCCGGCGCTTCGTGTAAGACTCGGCACCACCCTCTCGCCGCTGGTCGCAAGCTGCGATGCGACCCCGATACTAACGTTTCCTTGGGTGAGCATGCCTTTGCTAAGACACGGCAAGGCAAAGATTTGGGGTCGAAGGGCTTCGGGGAACCACGATGTCAACTGCGATATCGAGGTTCGGGGGGACGTGATACCCCCGCTGTTCAATGACTACTTCGGCGATCTCGCATCTTCAGTGCCGGGACTGTCGGCCGCGGTATCAGGCCCTCGATTTCTGCCGATCACTGGCACAATATGCGAAGACTGGTTTGGCTTCTCGCCGTCGAGAAACCGATACGATCCGATGAGCCAGAGAATCGCAGATCGCGCGCTTGGTTATGCGCTAGCCGACCTCGGGCGGACGCCTGAGTCTCCCTCCGTGGAGTTCGAATTCGATACTATTGCTGATACGATTCATCGTTGCTTGTGCGATGCCGCGCAGGGGATCGATGTGCGGCTCAAGGACCATGCCGAACTTCTGCGAGGCATCTACGAGGAGGCCCTGAATCTTGGCCTCAGCGAACGCCAGCAAGGTTGGGAACTTGTCAAGAAACGCTGGGAACCAAATACTGCTGCCGATTGACGACTGCATAGAGGGATACGCGGAAAATGGGACAGCATGAACTCGACGCGGTTGTGCGCGACGTTTACAGCAAAACCTACGGACTCTGGGAAACCACGCGCGACAGAATTGCGGGAGATTCCGATCATGGTTTTAAGATACTCTATGGTCCGGCTCGTTTCCAACCAGCCGTGCTTATTATTGGTCTGCAACCTGGTGGAAGCGGATCGAACATGCGAGACGCGGAGCTGCAACAACCTTCGGCCAGCAATGAATACCTAAGCGAATCCTGGACTTTGGCTACTGAACTTCGCGAGCGATTTGGAACAGAATACCTCAAAGGCGCCATTGGAACCAACGCCGTCTTCTTTCGCGCGCCGAGTTGGCGAGAGTGGTGTTGCATAGACCAGGCATTGCGGTCGGCCCTTACCGCTTTCTGCGTTAGCCAGAACAAGCGCTTGATTGAAGCCATTCGCCCGAGGCAAATACTAGTGCTTGGATGGGATGCGCTCGACCTGATGGGCGGTTCGGGGTTTCGGGAGTCGGTTGCCAACAAATCGGCGGATGGGCGGAGGCGGCGCAAGCGCCTTCTGATGTTCGGAAGGATTGAAGGCGTTCCTGCCTTCGCGATCCCCCATCCATCCGCCGCATGGAAGAATCCGCCCGTGACCGATGCGGACTGGAGAATGATCGTAGCGGGGGTCGGAGTGTCTAAATGACCTTCATTGAGTTGTCGCCGCGACGCCGCTAAGCAATGCTCCGGCTTCCATTCCGGCATCAGCAAGTACCATAAAAGATGCCGCCGCCGTTTCGTTGGACCGCACCCCGATCGACGAACGACTAAACCGAGCTTCCCTCTTGCTCTTACTATAATTTGGCGGAAATCTCGGAAAATCCGCCCCGGAGCATCCAAAAACGTGGCCATGTAATCACGGCCATGTGACTGTACTTTTCCGGGCCGAATCGACTCCCTTCCGGCCATGTAT
>NZ_CAIWTY010000069.1 GCF_903915725.1 uncultured Rhodopila sp. | reverse complement strand
TGACTCGAAATGGGCCGCCAAGTGTTTAAGCTATTGAAATTGCGTGGTTATAGCGAATTGCGTTGGATAGCCTCCCAAGCCGGGAAGCCGCCTCTCAGGCCAGTTTTCTGATCATTGCGCTATCGTTTCCGGTCAGGCTCTAAGGCGCGAAGCCGGCGGGCTGATTTGTTGCACGATGTCCGCTTTCGAGACCGCCGGTCCCGCCACCCCGGCTAATGCCGGAAGTGCCGCATCCCCGTGAACACCATCGCAATCCCCGCCGCATCCGCCGCGGCGATCACGTCGGCATCCCGGATCGAGCCGCCCGGCTGGATCACCGCCGTCGCGCCCGCCGCAACCGCCGCCTCCAGCCCATCGGCAAACGGGAAGAACGCGTCCGACGCCACCACGCTGCCCTGCGTCAGCCGCTCCGGCAGGCCCGCCGCCTTCGCCGCCTCCTCGCTCTTCCACGCCGCGATCCGCGCCGAGTCCACCCGGTTCGGCTGGCCGCCGCCGATACCCACCGTCGCGCCGTCCTTGGCGTAGACGATGGCGTTGGACTTGACGTGCTTGCACACCCGGAACGCGAACAGCAGGTCCGCCAGCTCCGCATCCGTCGGCGCCCGCTGCGTCACCACCTTGACGTCCGCCGCCTCGACCCGCCCGGCATCCCGCGTCTGCGCCAGGAAACCGCCCGACAGGCTGCGGAACGTCAGCCCGCCCGCCGCCGGGTCAGGCATCCCGCCGGTCAGCAGCAGCCGCAAGTTCTTCTTCCGCGCCAGCACCGCCCGCGCGCCCTCGTCCGCATCCGGCGCGATGATCACCTCGGTGAAGATGGCGGCAAACTTCTCCGCCGCCGCCGCGTCCAGCACCCGGTTCACCGCGACGATCCCGCCATACGGCGACACCGGATCGCAGCGGAACGCCGCATCCCACGCCTCCGCCAGCGACGCGGCCGAGGCCACCCCGCACGGCGTCGCATGCTTGATGATCGCGACCGTCGGCGCGGCAAATTCCGAGACGCACTCGAACGCCGCGTCGGTGTCGTTGAAATTGTTGTAGGACAGTTCCTTGCCCTGCACCTGCACTGCGCTGGCCACGCCCGGCCGCGTGCCGGAGGCATAGAACGCCGCCGCCTGATGCGGATTCTCGCCATAGCGCAGCGTCTGCCGCAGGCTGCCGGCGACGGTCAGCCGCTTCGGGAAATCCTCGCCCCGCTGCGCCGCGAACCACGCACCGATGGCGGAGTCATAGGCGGCTGTCCGGGCGTAAGCCTCGCCCGCCAGCCGCCGCCGCAGCAGCAACGACGTGCCGCCCGCCTCCGCCAGTGCCGCCAGCACTTCGTCGTATTGATCCGGATCCGTCAGCACCGTGACGAAATCATGGTTTTTCGCCGCCGCGCGGATCAGCGCCGGGCCGCCGATGTCGATGTTCTCGACGCAGTCCTCGAACGGCGCGCCCTTCGCCACCGTCGCCTCGAACGGATACAAATTCACCGCCACCAGGTCGATCGGCGCAATCCCATGCACCCGCATCTGCTCGACATGCTCTGGTAAATCCCGCCGCCCGAGGATGCCGCCATGGATCTGCGGCACCAGCGTCTTCACACGTCCGTCCATGATCTCCGGGAAACCGGTGTGTTCAGAGACCTCCTTCGCCGGCACGCCCGCGTCGCGCAGCGCCTTGGCCGAACCGCCGGTGGACAGGATTTCAACGCCGCGCTCAGCCAGGGCGCGGGCGAACGGCACCAGCCCGGTTTTGTCGGAGACGGAAATCAGCGCCCGTCGGATGGAAACGATGTCGGTCATTGCGCTCTGGTCCCGTGATGCGTCAAGCGCGGCGGGATAAACCTACAACCCCAGCAGGTCCAGGGTACGCGCCAGGACTTTCGCTTCGTCATAGCAGTCCAGCGCCCGAAGCCGCCCCGCCTCGCCCATGCGCGCCCGCGCCGCCTTGTCCCGCGCCAGCCGCCCGAGCGCCGCCCCCAGCGCCGCGGCATCACCCGCCGGGACCTTCAGGCCGGTGACCCCCTGCTCCACCTGCTCGTCCGGCCCGCGCACATCGGTGGCCACGACCGGCAGCCCGGTCAGCATCGCCTCGATCACCGACATCGGCAGGCCCTCGAACCGGCTGGGCAGGGTAAAGATGTCGGCCGCTGCCAGCAGGGCCGGGATATCCTCGCGGTAGCCGAGCAGCCGCAGCCGGAAACCCAGCCCCGCCGCCCGCAGCAGTGCGACCATGTCGCCGCCGCGGTCGCTCTCGAGCCGCTCGCCGACGACCCAGAGTTCCGCCTCCGGCACCGAGCGCATGGCGACCGCCAGCTCCGGATAGCCCTTGTGCCGGACGAGCCGGGAGACGGCGATGACGACCACGCGGTCCATGGCAACGCCCAATTCCGCCCGGATGCGGGCGCGGGCGGACGGATCGGGATGGAAGACGGCGGGGTCGCGGCCGTTCCGCACGGCAACGGCACGGGCGCTGATATGCAACCGCCGCGCATCGCGCGCCTCGGCTTCCGAGACGGTCAGGAAAATGCCGGTCACACGGGCGGCGGTCCACTCCATGACGAAGGACAAAGCCCGCCGCGGCAGCGAGGAAGAGCGGTAGTTGAACAGGAAGCCGTGGCAGGTATAGGCAACCTTCGGCACCCCCGCCGCCCGCGCCGCCATCCGCGCCAAAAATCCGCTGATCGGCATGTGCCCATGCACGATGTCGGGTTTTTCCGCGCGCAGGATCGCCACCAGCGAGCGAAAAGCCTTTATGTGGGCCAGCGGGGACAGCCGCCGGACGAACGGGATCGCGATGACGCGGAACCCCTCGGCGCGGACGCCGTCCAGCAGTGGCCCCTCGGCGCAGCCGCCGACAACCTCGTGCCCGCGGGCGCGGATGGCGCGCATCAGCGGCAGCAGGAAATGCCGCAGGGAAAAGTCGACGTTGGTGATTTCGATGATTTTCATTGCGTTGTTGATCGGCCGGTATTGCGCACCTGATTCGCCGGTGTGCGCATAAAATCCGCGTTTCGACGCAGAGTGCGCAGAGCGGGGCGCAGAGTGCGCAGAGGGGAATTTGTATCAACCATCGAGTCCGGCGCTCCGGCAGTGCCGCCCTGTCATGGCAACGAAGATCCTCCGCATATTTGGTCGTATAAAAAAACGACGCGGACCGCGGGTAACCGGTCTTCCCAGCGAGGGATTTGCATTGGACACGTTTAATACCAACCGGCGATGACGTTGATTCTCGGACGCAACCACCCCGTCATGCCGACGGAGGTCGGCATCCACGCCTTGATGATACGAGCGACCTGCCAACCGGTCAAAGTCAGCGCCGGTTGGTATAAATAGTGCCCGGGCCAGCCGGCGGTATCCTGTGTTATCGTTGTACTTATCCAAGACTTGCAGTGGGTATCGAAGCAAACCCGTCGATACCAAGGCCGAACCGGGCCAGGATACAAAGACCAAACCTCGCGTCTACTGACACATTGAGTATCGCCTGTGGATCTCCCATCAGCCATCAGTGAAAAGCCAATCGCCGTCCGAACAACCGCATGGCGCCTGGCATTACGTCCAGCCGCTGATCCAAAGCCGTATAAAACCTTCTCTGCGCCCTCTGCGCCCCGCTCTGCGAACTCTGCGTCGAATCGCGGAGGCAAAAACACAGCCCGACCCAGACGCGACCCACCGCCAGCCGCCCCGGCCCGAAACCACGCACGACCCCTCACCCCGCCCGTTCGACCTTGCTCAACGCCCACTTCACCTGCTGCGGATCATCCGCGAACGCCGTCAGCACCACCTGCTCGCCCCGCCGCGGCTCCGGGCCGCCCAGATAAATCGTCTCCTCCAGGTTCAGCCGCGCCCCGTCCGCCCGCAGCCGCCAGAAGCTGCCCGACTTCAACCGCAGCAGCACCGTGCCGCCATCCTGCTGCAAACTCGCCTGCACATCCGGATGCAAGTGGAACCGCAGGCTGAACGGCTGAGGATCGGGCGATTCGATCAGATCCTCGCCCCGGATATCCTCGCCGCTCTCCGCCATGTACAGCCGCCGCCGGTGTACCGCGTTGAACGGCTTCTTCCAGCCGTCATGCGACACATCCAGCCAGTGCGCCCCCGCGGCCTCCTGCCGGTTCACATCCACCACCGCCGGCCGCCGCCCCAACCCGTCCGGCTTCAACTCGCTGCTGTTGGTGTCTGCGATAATCAGCGTGGAATGCGCCGCCGTCGCCCGCGCCGCGTCCCGCCACTGCGGCGGCCCGGCCGGAAACGCCCCGCAGTTCACGATCACCCGGTCGCGCCCGACGGACAGCTCCATCGACAACGTGCCGGCATGGGCCAGACGATCGAGGCCGGGGGGAGCAGGCAACCCGCAATCGACGATCAGCACGCTGCGCCCGGCCTGCATGCGATGGAATCCGCCCTCGGTCAGCGCCGCCGGCCCACGCCCGCCGCGCCCCGCCTGCGTCAATACCAGATCGACCAGGGCGGCGGTCTCCTCGCGGCTGCCGTTGAACAGGCACAGCCCGCCATCGCCGTGCCGCATCATCCGCAGCGCCGGCGCCATGCGCTCGATCGCCGCCGCCAGCACCTGCGGCGGCTGGGTCTGCGAGGTCTGGAACAAGGCCCGGATTTCCGTCAGATCCTGCAGCGCCGACAACTGAGCCGCCGGGCTGCGCTCGGCATGGCACCCATCCGGCAGCACCTGCCGCGCGATTTCCTGCGGCAGCAGCCGTAAGGCACGGGTCAGGAACCCGGTATGCTCCCGCAACGCCACCGCGGCGGCCACCAGCCCCTTCATTGCGGTCAGCGCCCGCGCGTCCAGCTCCTCGGCCGGCAGCGCCGCCGACAGGCTGCGTGCATCCGCGACCAGACGCGCCATCAGCCGCTGGCGGAACGCATCATCAGCGGTCGCGGCGAAAAAATCGTAATGCCCAAGCCAGGCGGTGATCCGCGCCCCCACCACATCCGGCCGGTGCGCAATGGACGCGGAGGGCGGATCGTTGATCCACTCGGCCACCAGCCCGCGGGCACGCAGCCGCGCCGCATCGGTGCCCAGCGCGCGCAGGTCGCGCAGCCAGGAAAACCCGTGCGCCCCCGCCACCAGCACCGGTGAGCCGGCCAGATCCGACCAGCCGCCCGGGCGCAGCGCCAGCACGCCGCCGCCCATCTCCATTTCGCCCTTGATCAGCCGCGCGCCACGGGCCGGGTCGCCCGGCCACGGATCGCGCACCGACAGCGCCGGCGCATCGGGCACGCGGCCCATCCGAAAGCTCGGCAGCCGCGCCATCGCGCGCCTTGCGTCGCGCAGCCAGCTTCTGCCCCGGGCGCCGCTCATGGCCAGGCTCGCGGCGCGAGAGCGCGCGGTCCTTGGGGCAGCCGCGACAGGCGAGGCGCGAGCAGGTTCAGAGCGGGAATGACGTGCCGGGAATCGAATGCGGCCATGCGCTGCTTCTAAACGTCCGCGACGATGCCGCACAAGGCAGGATGCATCCCCGATTCCCGCCGGGCTGAACGGATCAGACCCGAATCAGCCGTGCGGCGAAAAAACCATCCATGCCGCCGAGGTCCGGCCAGAGGCCTGGATGCGTGCGCAGGAAACCCTCCCGCGTCAGCGCCTCCGGCAACGCCGCCAATTCGTCCGGACGAAACGGGTCATGCCGCAGGCGCCCCTTTCGAACCGCCTCGGCGATCCGCGGCGCCCCTTCCTCCGGTTGCAGCGAGCAAACAGCGTAGATCAGCCGCCCGTCCGGGCGCAGCATCGACGCAGCGGCGTCCAGCAGCGCGTCCTGGGTCTTGATCAGCGACTCGACATCGCGCGGGCGCTTCAGCCGCGCCACATCCGGGTGGCGCCGGATCGTCCCGGTGGCGCTGCACGGCGCATCCAGCAGCACCGCGTCGAACGGCGCCGGAGGCATCCAGGCGGTCGCGTCCGCGGTTATCACGTCCGCGTGAAGCCCCCAGTTCCGCAGGTTGGCCCCCAGCCGATCGGCTCGTGCCGGATCGCGTTCGATTGCGGTCACGGTTGCTCCGGCCGCGGCAAGCTGTCCGGTCTTGCCGCCCGGCGCGGCGCACAGATCAGCCACACGCTCATTCGGTTGCGCATCCAGCAGGCGAGCCGGCAGGGCGGCGGCGGCATCCTGCACCCACAGCGCACCAGTATCGAAGCCCGGGATGTCCACCAGCCGCGTGCCGGCGGGAAACCGCACCGATCCCGTCGGCAGCAGCACACCGCCGTCCGGCAGGGCGGTGCCCGGCTTCAGCGTGAGGTCCAACGGCGCCTCGGTCTGGTGTGCCGTGGCGATGACGCGCGCGGCCGAGCCCCAGGCGCCCCACAGCCAGGACGGCGTGTCCAGCCGGGGCGAATCGAGATCCACAAGTGCCGCCGCACCGGCCGCCGCGACCTTGCGCAGGACTGCGTTCACCAGGCCGGCGAACGGCGCCAGCCCACGGGTTTTGGTCAGCGCGACGGCAGTGGCGACGGCGGCATGGCCGGGCGTGTCCAGGAACAGCAGGCCGGCCGCGCCGATACGCAGCACGTTGCGGACCGGGTCGGGGGGCTCCCGCCGCAGGAACGGTTCCAGCACCGCATCCAGCGTGCCCATCCGCCGCAGCACGCTGGCCGCCAGCCGATGTGCCGCGGCGCGGTCCCGGGGCTGCTGCGCCGGCAAGGCATCCAGCGCCTCTTCCAGGGGCCGGTGCTTTTCCAGCACGGTCTTCAGCAGGTCGAACGCCGACTCACGCGTGGGATCGGCCATCAGATAGACATGCGCACGGGGTTGCGTCCTTGAGCCAAAGCGGGCGGATTGAGCACAACACGGCCCGGGTTGCCAGCCTAATGCTTGCGATGCCGCCTGCGGCCGGCAATCTGGTTCAGCACCTCCACCACCGCGGAGAAGCCCATCGCCGCGTAGATGTAGCCCTTCGGGACATGCGCGCCAAAGCCGTCACCGATGAGCGTCATGCCGATCAACAGCAGGAAGCTCAGGGCGAGCATCTTGACGGTCGGATGGCGGCCGATGAAACCTGCGACGGTGCCGGACGACAGCATCATGACGCCGATGGCGATCACCACCGCCGCAACCATGACGTAAAGATTGTTCGCCATCCCGACCGCGGTAATGACGCTGTCCAGCGAGAAGACGATGTCGAGCAGGGCGATCTGGATGATGGTTGCGAAGAATCCCGCGTGGCCTTCGCCGGGGGTTTCAACCTGGTCGTCGCCCTCGATCTTGTGGTGGATTTCCGTGGTGCCTTTGTAGACCAGGAACAATCCGCCCAGGAACAAGATCAGATCCCGCCAGGAAAAACTGTGCAACGACAGCACGATTATCGGCGTTGTCAGCCGCATGATCCAGGTGATGCTGAACAGCAGCACGATGCGCGTCCCCAGCGCCGCCAGCAGCCCCAGCCGCCGCGCCGCCGCCCGCTGCCGCGGCGGCAGCCGATCGGCCATCACCGCGAGCAGAACGAGGTTGTCGATCCCGAGGATGATCTCCATCGCCGTCAACGTCAGCAAACTGATCCAGATCTGCGGATCCGCCAGAAAGTCCATGATCAGTCTCCTCGGTCAGCGGCCAGTTTCCACGACGGCAGCGACCTCGGCAAACCGCAATTCGTTGCCGCTCGCAGTAAATCCCCTTGACAGCGCGGCGGGCGGCGGGATGTGTGAGATGCCATAGTCTGCGGTTTGGAACTGCCATGAATGAGTCCCGTCTGCGCGTCGGCCTGGCCGGAGCCGGCCATTTCGGCCGCTACCACGCACTGAAAGTCGCGGCCTCCGGCCGGACTCAATTGATGGGCGTCTACGATCCGGATCTCGAGCGCGCCAAGACCGTAGGCTGGGAAGCCGGCGCCAAGGAAATCGGCTTCGACGATTTGCTCGGGCTGGTGGATGCGGTGATCATCGCCGCCCCGGCGGAGGCGCATTTCGAACTCGCGTCGAAGGCATTGCGCGCCGGCAAGCACGTGCTGGTGGAAAAGCCGATCGCCGCGACGCTGGCGGAGGCGGATGCGCTGGCGGAACTGGCGCGGGAGCGTGGCCTGGTGTTGCAGGTCGGGCACCTGGAGAGGTTCTCAGCCGCCTATCAGGCCATGGCGTGCCGCATCGGTGCACCGCTGTATATCGAGGCGACGCGCATCGCTCCGTTCAAGCCGCGCGGCACGGATGTTTCGGTCATTCTTGACCTGATGATCCACGATTTGGATCTGGTTCTGGCTCTGGTGGACAGCGATATCGAGGCGGTCGATGCCGTCGGCGCGCCGGTGGCCAGCCCGCACGAGGATATCGCCAATGCCCGCCTGCGTTTCCGCAACGGCGCGGTGGCGGCGATTACCGCCAGCCGGATTTCGCCGCGGACCGAGCGGCGGATGCGGATCTTCGCCCAGGACGCCTACATCGCGGCGGATTTTTCCGACAAGACGCTGACCGTGATCCGCCGCGCCCCCGGCGAGGATGGCGCACTGGCCGCCGGACAGCAGCCGGTGCCGGGTGTGCCCGGCTTCGGCTATGAAGAGGTGGTGTGGGAGGATCACGATTCGCTGGCGGCGGAACAGGCGGCATTCGTGGCGTCGGTGCTTGATGGCGCGCCGGTGCTGGTGGATGCAGCGGTCGGACGCCGCGCGCTGGCTGCGGCGCTGGCGGTGGCCGAGAGCATGAACGCGTCGCGCGCGCAGATGACCGAGTGGGGTTTGATCAAGCCGCGATAAGTAATCGCCGCGAGATAGCCGCCCCCGTCCGATTGGCTGGCAGATACTGAATCACGCCGCATAACGGCTTTGTTAGAGCCGTTGCCCTCGCCAAGCCCGTCAGTCCCGACGCTTATATCGGGCCGCCTTAACGTGACGGGAAGCACTGGCAGCGATGACAGTCATGCGCATGGAAACCGATAGCCACGGCGTCGTTGAAGTCCCGGCGGATAAATTATGGGGCGCGCAGACCCAGCGCTCGCTGGAGCATTTCAGCATCGGCAAGGATTTGATGCCGCGCGAAATGATCGCGGCCTATGCGGTGCTGAAAAAGGCCTGCGCCATCGTCAATCATAAGGCGGGTCACCTGAACGATCAGGCGCGCAGTCTGATCGTGCGGGTCTGTGATGAAATCCTGGCAGGCCAGCATAACGACATGTTTCCGTTGCATGTCTGGATGACCGGCAGCGGCACGCAGTTCAACATGAACGTCAACGAGGTCGTGTCGAACCGCTGCTGCCAGCTTGCCGGCACCGCACTTGGCAGCAAGACGCCGATACATCCGAACGGTCATGTCAACATGTCGCAGTCCTCGAACGACTCCTTCCCATCGGCGATGAACATTGCCGCCGCAACGAATGTGACATCGCGGCTATTGCCGGCCGTCAGATTCCTGCGCGACGGCATCGCCGCCAAAGCCGAGGAGTGGCATGACATCGTCAAAATCGGCCGCACCCACATGCAGGATGCAACGCCGATTACCCTGGGCCAGGAATGGTCGGGTTATGCGGGGATGCTGGGCGATAACCTCGAACGGATCGAATTCGCACTGCAAAGCGTGTATCACCTTGCGCTCGGCGGCACCGCCGTCGGCACCGGCATCAACGCGGCACCCGGCTTTGCCGAGGCCGCCGCCGCGGAAATCGCGACGCTGACCGGGTTGCCGTTCATCACCGCGCCGAACAAATTCACCGTGCAGGGTTCGCATGACGCGCTGGTCGCGTTGTCCGGAACATTCAGAACCCTCGCCGTTTCGTTGTATAAAATCGCCAACGATATCCGCCTGATGTCCTGCGGCCCGCGCGCCGGGTTCGCGGAACTGGAGATACCGGAAAACGAGCCGGGTTCATCCATCATGCCGGGCAAAGTCAATCCCACCCAGGCCGAAGCCCTGACCATGATCGCCGCCCAGGTCATGGCCAACGACGTCGCCGTCGGCTTTGGCGGCGCCGGCGGATATCTGGAAATGAACGTCTACAAGCCGCTGATGATCTACAACATCGCCCATTCCATCACGATCATGACCGATGGCTGCACCAACTTCCGCAAATTCCTGGTCGAGGGCACGAAACCGAACCTGGTCAGGATCAAGGACTATGTCGACCGATCGCTGATGCTGGTGACCGCTCTTACTCCTGTCATCGGCTACGACAAGGCGTCGCAGATCGCGCATCACGCAAAGGATCATGACCTGACGTTGAAACAAGCGGCCCTGCAGCTCGGCTTTGTCTCGGAGGCAGAATTCGACCGGGTCGTCGACCCGGAGAAAATGGTCCGGCCTCAGTTCGCCGGGGAAACATGACGCTGCGCTCCGATTTATTCAAAGCCGGCCTGATCGGCCTTTATCCGAGGCGGCGGCGATACAGGGCGATCAGCCGCTCCCAGTGGCGTTCGGCCGCGGGCTTGTCGTAGCACCAGCGTTGCGGGAAGGCGAAGCCGTGATGGACGCCAGGATAGATTTCCAGCTCTCCGCCGTTGCCTGATTGCTCGAACAGCACCTTCAGTTCCGCCACCATCGGCAGCGGCGCCAACTCGTCATGTTCGGCGCAGGCGATGTAGAGTTCGCCTTTGGCTTGTCCCAGGGTTTGATGCGGGCTTTCCTCGGCGTCGCTGACCAGCCACGTGCCGTAGAACGAGGCGGCGGCGGCGACACGGTCCGGGTATCGTGCCGCCGCGGCCAGGGCATACGGACCGCTCATGCAATAACCGTGCACGCCGACGGGTCCCGGTTTCGCGGCGGGTTGGGACCGCAGGAAGGCCAGCAGATCAGCGACGTCGTCCATAACCGGCGGAATCGTCATCCTGGTGCGAACGGCGCGCATGCGGGCCTGTTCCGCGCTGCCCTTGGTGGTGACGTCAGGCCCGTATTTCGTGTCTTTACCGGCACGGTAGTACAGGTTCGGCAGCACGATGTAGTAGCCGACGGTGCACAGGCGCCGGGCCATGTCGTACAGCTCCTCCCGGATGCCCGGAGCGTCCATCAGCAGGAGGACGGCGGGGTGCGGGCCGCTGCGTTCGGGATGAACGATGAACGTCTCCATGGCCCCGGAGCGCGTTGCGATGTCGCGGATTTCTTCGATCATGGCCGTGTTCCCGACGGGTTTTCGATAGCCGGGAACAGTCCCACGACCGCCCCCCGGGGACAAGATGCGCGGTCACGGCCGGTTTTAGTCCCAGTCAGTTATTCGTGCCGCCAATCAACCTCAGCCGCAAGTACCGTGAAGTCGTATCGATAATCGCCACGGACACCAAAATCAGAACGATCACGTATGCCACCTGATCCCAGGCGTTGATCTGAATCCGTTCCGATAACCGCAAGCCGATGCCGCCTGCCCCGACCAGCCCCAGAATGGTCGCCTCCCGCGAGTTTGATTCGATCGAGTACAGAGTCTGGCTGATCATCACCGGCAACACCTGCGGCAGCACGCCATAGCGCAGCCGCCCGATGAACCCCGCGCCGGTGGACGTAATGCCCTCCACCTGCCGGCGGTCGATAGCCTCCACCGCCTCGGCGAACAGCTTCGCCAAAACCCCAGTCTCCGCCACAGCAATTGCCAAAATCCCCGCGATCGGCCCTAACCCCATGGCCCGCACGAATACCAGCGCCCAGATCAACTGATCCAGCCCGCGCAGCCCATCAAACAGCCGCCGCGTAACGAAATGGAACACTCTGGCCGGAATGATATTGCGCGCGCCCAGAAAACCCAGCGGCACCGCAAACAACACCGCCAGCATCGACCCCAGATACGCCATCGCGACGGTTTCCAGCATCGACTGCCACAGCTCCGCATGGTCCCACTCCGCGAAGTGCGACCAGTCCAGCATCAGCCGCACGATCACCCACATCCGGGGCAGATCGGTGAACACCCGAACGAAATCGAACACCCACAGCAGATAGGCCAGATACAAGAACACCGCCGCCAGCAGCACCTGCGGCAGCCACAGGCGATGGCGAAACACCTCCGGATGCCGCGCCCGCTCGGCCGCGATATCCACCGCGCTCATGCCATCGCCCCGATGAAACGCCGGCGAATCTGCTCGGAGGCGAGATCGATCGCGACGACGATCAGCAGGATCAGAATGACGATCGCGCTGACCTCTTCATAGATGTTGAACCCGATCACCCGCTTCAGTTCCTGCCCGATGCCGCCCGCGCCGACGAAGCCGATGATGGTGGAGGAGCGCACATTGATCTCGAACCGCAGCAGCGCGTAGCTCAGGAATCCCGGCATCACCTGCGGCACGACGCCAAGCCGCATCTGCGCCAGCCACGACCCGCCGGTGGCACGGATGCCATCCACCGGTCCGCGTTCGGCATTCTCGTTCAATTCGCAGAACAGCTTGCCCAACGTGCCCGTCGTATGAATGGCAATCGCCAGGATGCCGGCCAGCGGGCCGATGCCGAACGGCCAGACCAGGATGAAAGCCAGCACCACCTGCGGAACGGTGCGCATCAGCTCCAGGCACCGGCGCGTCACGAAGACAGCGGCGCCGCTGCCCACCAGGCTGCGAGTCGCCGGAAACGACACTGCAAACGCCGCGGCAAAACCCAACGCGGTTGCCAGGATAGCCATCTGGATCGTCTGCCACAGCAAGGCCACGTACACGTCGATACGATAAAACCAATACGCAACGGACTGCGGCTGTTTCACGCCGCCGAACAGATGCGACAGCGACAGCACACCAACCGGCTCGGCCCCGCGTGTCGGTTCAATGGTAAACAGCTTGCCGAAATACTCGCCGATACGCGGGACACCATCCGCTACCTTGTCAGGCAGGAAATCCGTCCAGACCGCGGCGGCAACGAACAGCAGGACGATCGCCGCGAAGGTCAGCAAGGTCTCGGTCTGGCGCGCCCGGCGCAACGCGCCGAAACGCTGCTCAAACAAACGCCAAGCGGGATCGTCGAGTGCGGTCACCCTCGGTTGCCGCGCCGTTCGGTCTCGCGCAGATCGATGATGTCCTTATACAGGTCCATCGTCGCCACCGCGTAACCAACACCCGAACCCTGCTCCGCCGCGTCGTAGACATCCCTGTGCGACTTCGGCAGGTCCAGCATGAACGCCATCACCGCCGCCTTCAGATCGGGCGGCAGCGAGGATCGCAATCCCCACGGACCGTTCGGAATCTTGCCGGACCGCCAGATGATATTCACATCCGACATTTTCAGCATGCCGCGATCCACCATGCCGCGCAGCGCGCCGCGGCTGTAGCCCTCCGCGATATCGCCCTGGCCGGAGGTCCACGTGACACAGGCGTCGTACTGCCTGTTCAGCACGGCGATAAGCCCCTGCTCATGCCCCCCGGCAAACCCGGTGCGCGAGAAATACGCCCCATCCGCCAGATCGATCCCTTTGCTCCGCAACGTCGCGCTCGGGATCAGATATCCCGACGCCGAATTGGGATCCGCCCAGGCCAGCGAGTGGCCTTTCATCTGCTCGATGGATGTAATGCCGGAATCCTTCCGGGTGATCATGACCGCGATGTAAAAGACCGTGCCGTCCTTTTCCAGCGGCACGACAACCGGCTCGACGCACTTGCAGTCCAGCCAGGCGCCCGCGAATGCCGATGGGCTGAACTGCGAGAAATCGAGCTGCCCCGCCGCCATGGCCTGCATCACCCCGGCATAGTCCGCGGCCGGAAACAGTTTGACCGGAATGCCCAGACGATCCTGCAACAGGCGCTGGAATCCGTCATAGCGCGCCAGGCGGCTTTGCGTGTTTTCGCCGCCCAGCAGGCCGATGCGGAACTCCTTGACCTGCGCTTTCCAATCCTGCGCCCGGGCTGCGGACACACCGAGACCGGCCAGCGCGCCCAGCGCCATCCGGAAAAAGCCGCGGCGGATCATAGACCCCTCCCAGTCTGCCTAGCTCGCCAGGGCGGCGAGCGCACCGGCAGGCAGACTAGTGGAGGTGACCCGTTCGTCCAGCACGTCCTGTCCAGGCTGGCCATAAATCTCGCGCAGCACCGGCTCGGTCAGCACCTCGGGCGCGCCGTCGAAAACGATGCGGCCGGCGGACATGCCGATGATGCGGCGGCAATAGAAGCGCGCGGTATCCAGGGTGTGCAGGTTGGTCAGAACGGTGATGCCGTCGCGCCGGTTGATATCGGCCAGCGCATCCATCACCAGCTTCGCATTCAGCGGATCGAGCGATGCGATCGGCTCATCCGCCAGCAGGATCTTCGGCTGCTGCATCAGCGCCCGCGCGATGGCGACCCGCTGCTGCTGGCCGCCTGACAGAGCATCGGCGCGGTTCAGCGCCACGTCGGCGAGGCCGAGGCGATCCAGCGCGCGGATCGCCAGGGCGCGCTCCTCGGCGGTGAACCATTTTAGCAGCACGCGCGGTGCGGGAATATCATACAGCCGCCCGCACATGACGTTGGTCAGCACGTCGAGGCGGTTCACCAGGTTGAACTGCTGGAAGATCATCGCCGTGCGGGCGCGCCAGGCGCGCAGCTGCTTGCCGCGGAGCGCGGTGACGTCGGTGCCGCCGGACAGGATTTTGCCCTCAGACGGATCGATCAGGCGGTTGATCAGGCGCAGGAGAGTTGATTTCCCGGCGCCGGAGCGGCCGATAATGCCGATCATCTCGCCCTCGGCGATGGTGACGGAGGCTTGCGCGACGGCAGGTTTGTCGCCGAAGCGGCGGCTGATGTCGACGAGTTCCAGCAAGCAGGTGCCCTGTCCCAGATGCGATGACGCGAGATGTTCGCGCGAGGATAGCAGGGTCCCGGCGGGTTGTCTGTGACGCTATGGTGACCACGGGTGTGGCCGGAGCGTCACGAAGTCCGGCAAAATTCGACGATAATTTGCAACATTTAGGCATCATATTCGTAATCGCAATTGGTTCGATATAGATTTATAATCGCCACCGCAACCCGTTTCCCGGGATTTACGCCCCGGGACGGTATCATTTCGCACCGACTAGTGATCCCCGCGGGTTCATCAACGGCATGGCTTTGATCATCCGTCAGCGACGCGCAACGTAATACTGTGAAAATGGCCATAATTTAGATGAAAAATGCAGATTCATTAATTGACCGCACTCACGTTTCCGTGAAAAACCCACGCCATCCATCATGGCTAAGGAATGATCACGATGAGCGGCACACAGACTGTCACCCCGGGCAACTGGATCACCCAGACGATCAACGGCATGCAATACGATGTTCTGTTACCGGCGAATTACAACGCTTCAATCAAGTATCCGACGGTACTTTATTTGCACGCGCTCGATATGGGAACCGACCCGGCGGACCTCGTTCCGGAGGTCAACGCCTGGTTCAACACGACAACGTTCCGTACCGACTATCCGTCGATCGTGGTGATGCCGCTGCTGGACCAGACCGCGGATCCGTCAGGCCAGACGATCAATTTCGGCGGTGTGAGCACGGCTGATACTGCCGGAGAAACCAATGCCATTGCCGCGCTGAAACAGGTCCAAGCGCAATACTCGGTCGATCCGTCCCGAATCTACGTCACCGGCAACAGCATGGGTGGCATCGGCACCGAGGACATGATCATCAAATACAACGCTTATACGGGTACCGAGGGCAAAATATTCGCCGCCGGCCTGTCACTGGCGGGGGCCGATTACGGCCAGGGCTATCCGCAGCCGAACGCCGCGGTCGTGACCGCCCTGAAAAACGTACCGTTCATGGCGATTCATGGCGGCCAGGACACGCAGGTGCCGCTGGCCTGGGACCAGAATCTTTACGCCGCGGAACAGGCCATCGGCGGCGACATGATCTACACGCAGAACAACAGCCTCAGCCACGACGTCTGGGATACCTATTACCCGCAGGATGGCGCGGGCACCCCGCTCGGCTGGCTGTTCAGCCAGTCCGCCACCGGCACGATCGTCACTCCTCCGGTCGTCACACCGCCCGCAGCCGAGACCCCGTCCGCCAACGACACGGTCGTGCTCGCCGGTTCGAAGGCGGCGATCACCGACGCCAGCGGCAATCTCTGGACGATCACCAGCGGCGGCCAGGTCGCGGTCAACGGCACCACCGATGCCACCACCGCCAACGTGACCGAGTTGGCCTATGTCAACGGCACGATCTGGCAGGAAAACGCCAGCAAGCTGTGGTGGGGTGAAACCAAGCCGAACGATTCGTGGGCGCCCGCCGCCGGAACCGCCACCAGTCCGCTCCCCGCTGCGCCGGTCACACCACCGGTCGTCACGCCGCCGGCAACCAAGACGCCGTCCGCCAACGACACGGTCGTGTTGGCCGGTTCAAAGGCGGCGATCACCGATGCCAGCGGCAATCTCTGGACGATCACCAGCACCGGCCAGGTCGCGGTCAATGGCACCACCGACGCCGCCACCGCCAATGTGACCGAGTTGGCCTACGTCAACGGCACGATCTGGCAGGAGAACGCCAGCAAGCTGTGGTGGGGTGAGACCAAGCCGAACGACTCCTGGGCGCCTGCCACCGGAACCGCCACCAGTCCGCTGCCCGCCACGCCCCCGGTCGTCACACCGCCTGTCGTGACGCCACCCGCAACCAAAACGCCGTCCGCCAACGACACGGTCGTGGTCGCCGGTTCAAAGGCGGCGATTACCGATGCCAGCGGCAATCTTTGGACGATCACCAGCGGCGGCCAGGTCGCGGTCAACGGCACCACCGACGCCACCACGGCCGGCGTGACCGAGCTTGCCTACGTCAACGGCACGATCTGGCAGGAGAACAGCAACAAGCTTTGGTGGGGCGAGACCAAGCCGAACGACTCGTGGGCGCCCGCCGCGGGAACCGCCACCAGTCCGCTGCCAGCCGCCCCGATCACGCCGCCGCCGGCGGTATCGGCCTCTCCCAACGACACTGTCGTGCTGGCGGGATCTGCCGCTGCGATCACCGATGTCAGCGGCCACGAATGGACCATCACCGCCGGCGGCCAGGTCGCCATCAACGGCGCCGCCGACACGGCCACCGCGAACGTCATCGAGCTGGCCTACGTCAACGGCACGATCTGGCAGGAAAACGCCGGCAACTTGTGGTGGGGCGAAACCACGCCGAACGACTCGTGGGCGCCCGCCGCGGGGACCGCCACCAGTCCGCTGCCCGCCACCGCGGGAAGCCCGCCGCCCGTCGTGACGCCGCCCGTCGTGACGCCGCCGGTGACATCCGGCACGCGCGATCCGTCGCAGACTCCGTTCGCCTCCACCAGCGTGTTCAACCTGCCGCTCGGCTCGGGCGCGCAATGGCAGGCGAACGCCCAGCTTTCCGGCGCCAACGCCTTTATCAATACCGCGGACGGCAGCGGCTATAACGAAAACATCTACACCGGAACCGCCAGCGACCCTCTGGTCACGGTCACCAACACGGCCGGTGCCGGCGGGACCCCCGGCACCTTCCAGGTCCATATCCCGGCCGGCGCCGTGCCCGCGCCGGGCAGCGACGAAACCCTGTCGGTGGACGACACCACATCCGACACCTGGTATTCCTTTGGTGGCTTCCAGTGGACCGGCACCAACACCGCGACCGTCTCCCAGGGATCGGGTGAGTCCGACTTCGGCTCCGGCATTACAGTCGCCAACAGCAATTGGGATGAAGGCGTCGGCACCCTGCGCGAGAGCGACCTTCAGTCCGGTTCCATCGACCATATGCTACGGATGGAACTCCCGATCGACATGCTGGAGTCGTACAGCAAGACCAGCGTCAGCACGCTGGCCCCGTATGCATGGCCGCAGACCCAGGAGGATGGGTTCGCGATCAACGGAAACGGCGGTCCACCCTATTCCGGCACGATCCCGTTCGGCGTCACCATCGGTATTCCCGCCTCGGCCGTCGAACCCGCTGCCGTCACCGCCAATGCCGGAGCCAACATGCTGTGGAAGGCGCTGCAGGACCACGGCGCGATGGTCCGCGACTCGGGCGGTTCCGGGAATACGGTGATCTTCCAGGCCGATCAGACGGTCTCTCAGAGCGATCCGCTGATCCAGGGGATGGAGCAGTACAGCGCGCAGATCATGGCCGCGACGGAGATACTGGCCAATCAGGGGCCGAACAGCGTCAACGGGGGCGGCACGCCGATTGTCCCGCTCGATCCGGCGCCGTCTGACGCTCCGGCCGCCGCGGTGACCGCTGCCGTGGCAAGCGCTCCGGTCAGCATCGCCGCCACTCAGGCCAATGCCACGATCAGCCAAAGCCAGGTCTCGGTCCTCGCCACCGGCGGCAGCCACATGCTGTTCATCAGCGGCACCGGCGACTCGGTCAGCATGAGCGGCGGCAGCGACACGATCACCGACACCGGCAGCGCGAACACCTATGTCATCCCGGCGGCCGGACAGGGCTATGACACGTTCACCGGCACCGCCGCGGCGAACATCCTGACCATCGGCGACACCCTGGATCTGCGGCCCGCGCTGGCGGCAACCAACTGGAACGGCGCGGCCTCGACCCTGCCGGGTTACCTGACGGTTGCGGATACCGCGGCGGGTGCCGTGCTATCTGTGGCGCCAACGTCCGGCGGCGTCGGAGTCGCGGTCGCGACCATCGGCGGCGCAACGAATGCGGCATTCTCCGACCTGCTCGCGCACGCTGTGACCTGACAGGCCGGACCCTGCCGGGGGCATCCCCGGCGGGGTTCCGCGCGGCCTTGGAACGATCACAAATTCTGGGGGCGGAATTGAGGTCCGCTACTACCCCTAGGGGTCGATCCGCAGGGTTATCCACATTATTTTGTGCCACCCACCCTGATTGCCGTTGACCCGAAGCCAGCCAACGGGTACGTCGGGACTGTGACAACATCCGAAACCCGCCCCCTTATTCGGCTTCGTGGCCGCTCCATCATGGCCCTGGTTCTGGCGCCCGAAGTGCCGCTGGACAGCTGGCTCTCGGCGCTAGATGCGCAGATGGAACGATCACCCAATTTCTTCGACTCGCGCCCCGTCGTGGTCGATCTCGGCGGCATCCCGCGGGAGCAGCACGGCATCGCCCAGTTCCTCCAGCTTCTGGAACAGCGCGGCATCCGCATCATCGGCACCGAAGGCGCACACCCGGCCTGGGCCGGTATCGAAGCCTGGGGCCGCCCGTTGCCAGTGTCGGCCAAACCCGGCCGGTCGATCGAGGCGCCCGAACCGCATCACGACAAGCCCGCAGCAGCACACCATCAGCCCGAGCCGGCGCACGGTTCGGCCGAAGCCAACACGCTGGTGATCAACGAACCGGTTCGCTCCGGCCAGTCTGTGGTGTTCGAGCGCGGCGACGTCACTATCCTCGGCTCGGTTGCGTCCGGTGCCGAAGTGATGGCCGGCGGCTCGGTCCATGTTTACGGAACGTTACGCGGAAGAGCCATTGCCGGCCTGAACGGCAACCCCCACGCGCGGATTTTTTGCACCAAACTGCTGGCGGAGCTTTTGTCGATCGACGGCGTCTACCAAACCGCCGACGACATGCCTGCCAAGATCCTCGGCAAGCCGGTGCAGGCGTGGCTCGACGGCGATCGCATGAAAATTTCAGTCCTGGACTAGAAGGAGACGCTGATGGGCAAGGTGCTGGTAGTAACGTCCGGCAAGGGTGGCGTCGGCAAGACAACCTCGACCGCCGCGCTTGGCGCCGCTTTGGCGCGCAGCGGCGAAAACGTCGTGGTGATCGATTTCGACGTCGGACTGCGCAATCTGGATCTGGTTATGGGTGCGGAACGCCGTGTCGTGTTCGACCTGATCAACGTCGTGCAGGGCGATGCGAAACTGGCGCAGGCGCTGATCCGCGACAAGCGGATCGATACGCTGTCGTTGCTGCCCGCCTCGCAGACCCGCGACAAGGACGCACTGACCGAGGAAGGCGTTGACCGAGTCATCGCCGAAGCGCGCGAGAAATTCGACTGGGTGATCTGCGACAGCCCCGCCGGCATCGAACGCGGCGCCCTGCTGGCGATGCGCAACGCCGACATCGCCGTCGTCGTCACCAACCCGGAAGTTTCCTCCGTCCGCGACTCCGACCGCATCATCGGCATGCTGGATTCCAAGACCCTGCGCGCCGAGAAAGGCGAGAAAGTCGAAAAGCACCTGCTGGTCACGCGCTACGACCCCGGCCGCGCCACGCGCAACGAAATGCTGAAGGTCGAAGACGTGCTGGAAATCCTGTCGATCCCGCTGCTCGGGATCATTCCGGAAAGCGAGGAAGTCCTTCGCGCCTCAAACATGGGTTCCCCGGTGACGCTGAATAACCCCGACAGCGCCCCCGCCCGCGCCTATTTCGACGCCGCCCGCCGCCTGCGCGGCGAAACCGTCGATGTGGTGGTGCCACTCGACCGAAAAGGCTTCATCGGGCGCCTGTTCGGCAGGAGAGTCGCATGAACCTGATGGGATTTTTCCGCAAAAGCAGCTCCGCCCCCGTTGCCCGCGATCGGCTGCAAGTGCTGCTGGCACACGAACGCAGCGTTATCGGCAAAAACGACCTGCTGGCCACCCTGCAGGAGGAAATCCTGGCCGTCATCGCCAAGCACATCACCGTCGAACGCGACGCCGTGCAAATCAAAATGGACCGCGGCGCCTCCGTATCGACCCTGGAGATCGACGTCGAAGTCCCCTTCGACGCCAAGAAGGCCATCCCTCGCCCGAGCAGCGTTTCGGCTTCGGTCTGAGGGGGTTGGGGTAAGGCAAGGCCAGCGCTCCGCCCTGGACCCGCCAAGGGCCGGCGGCCTTTGGCGGGGTTCGGGGCAGCGCCCCGACCTTGCTTAACCCGCACCACCCTGCCGTTGCGCCGCCCTGACCAGGGTATCAAGCGCGCTCAGGAAGTGTGAGCGGTCCTGCTTGGTCAACGGCGCCGGACCACCGGTATTCATCCCCATTTCCCGCAGGTAACGCCCGACCTCACGCCCGGCGAGGGCGTTGCCGATATTGTCCGGCGTCCAGATCCTGCCATTCGACGAAAGCGCGCGGGCACCTTTGGCCAGGCAGCGGGACGCAAGTGGGATGTCGCTGGTGATGCAAACATCGGATGCCGAAATTCGCTCGGCGATCCAGTCGTCGGCGACGTCGGCACCGGCCTCCACGGTGATCATGGTCACGTTCGGCCGTCCCGTAGGGCGGATCGGACGCGACCCGTTGGCCACCACGAACACCGGCAACCCGAGACGGTCCGCGACTCGATAGACTTCGTCGCGAACCGGGCAGGCATCGCCGTCGATGTAAAGGGTCGTCATTTACGCTGCGGAGCGCATGCCCCGGCTGCGGTCGTTGTAGCGGCGGCGCTGCGCCTGGCCGGGAGCAGCCGGACGCTTCGGCTGAGACGACATCGGCGGCGGTGCGTCGCCGACAACCGGGATCGTCAGGTTCATCTGCCGCTCGATCTGCCGCAGGATGACACGCTCCGACGGATCGCAGAACGAGATCGCGATGCCCGCGGCGCCGGCGCGCGCGGTCCGGCCGATGCGGTGGACGTAGCTTTCCGGTTCGGCCGGCAGGTCGAAGTTGATCACGTGCGAGATGCCGGTCACGTCGATGCCGCGCGCGGCGATGTCGGTGGCGACCAGCACCCGGGCGCGCCCGGTGCGGAAGTCGCGCAGCGCTTTCTCACGCTGCGGCTGGCTCTTGTTGCCGTGGATCGCGTTGACCTGGATGCCGGCATTCTCCAGCACCCCGGCCACCTTGTTGGCGCCGTGCTTGGTGCGGGTGAACACGATCACCCGCGACAGCACCGGGTCGCCGAGCATGGTTAGCAGCAGCGACTGCTTGCCGCTCTGCGCCAGGTGGTGGACGAACTGATCGATCTTCGGCGTGGTCTCTTCCTTGCGGGCGATCTCCACGCGAATCGGATCACGCAGCAGGCTGTTGGCCAGGGTGGCGACCTCATTCGGCATGGTGGCCGAGAACAGGCAGGACTGGCGCTTCGATGGCAGCGCCGCGACGATCCGGCGGATGTCCTTGATGAAGCCGAGGTCGAGCATGCGGTCCGCCTCGTCGAGGACGAAGTGGGACACCGCGCCGAGCTGCAGTTCGCGGGTCTGCATCAGGTCGCAGACGCGGCCCGGGGTGCCGATAACGATATCGGCGCCGCGGCGCATCGCCTCGACCTGCTTGAAGCGGCTGGCGCCGCCAATGATCACAACCGTGCGAAGGCGAAGGTTGATGCTCAGCGCGCGGACCGTCTCATCGATCTGCAAGGCGAGTTCGCGGGTCGGGGCCAGGATGACCGCACGCGCCACGAACGGAGCCGCCCTGAACGACTGCGCCGCCAGGTGCTGCAGGATCGGCAGGGTGAAGGCGGCGGTCTTGCCGCTGCCGGTTTGGGCGATGCCCAGAAGGTCCTTGCCCGCGAGCAGGGCCGGAATCGTGTCGGCCTGGATCGGGGTGGGAATGGTGAACTTGCGTGTTTCGAGGGCACGCAGCAGCGGTTCGGCCAGGCCGAGCGCCGGGAAAGTGGTATTGGTCACGAGTACAAAAATGCTCCAGCGCCCGCCAGGGATACTGAGCGGCAAGCGCCTGTGGTTCGCCGCCCCGCGCGATCAATGGGGACGAAGGGTTTTCAGATGGAAGTTTCCGGAAATACGGGCCGAGGGCCCGCCAATCACGCAATCACGGAAAGACCAGACTGATATCGGTGAAGCGGGCGGGAATTGCAAGTTTTTTCGTAAAGTTGCCCGGGATGATTGGTTACCGGCATGAACACCGGGGGCCGTGGGCGCCCGCGCCGGGCGGGCTTGGGAGCCGTCGGCACCCGGCGGGCGCCGCTGGCAGCCCCCCGCCGTCATACCCCGGGGTGTCCGCGGACCATGGCGTCTCCCCATTCGTCATGGCCCGGCTTGTCCGGGCCACCTATCGCGGCAGGGTGCTGGAACAGGCCGGGCCATGGCGCAGAGAGAACGACGCCATAGTCAAACTTTCTCCCGGCCTCGCTTATCCTGATAGCTACGAGGGCACGCCCGGGCATGGCTGCAGGGCAGAAGCGGGTTCCATTGCCCGAAGTGTATACGTCTGCATTAACAACACGGCGCGATTGAAGTCTCCGCGCCAGCTGACGCCGCAAAGATAAACAAATCACAGTTACCATGTCATTTCCATTTTGATTTCCTCCGGACATCAACGCAAACGAGCAAGTGAATTCGAGGTCAATGGCGGCGCTTTGATGCCGCCACTCGCCAGGGACGGCGGAAGGCCAGCCTGCCTCCGCGGACCGCATCCGGTCCCGAACTTTTATTGAACACAGGAGCCATCCTGTGTCGAGGCTAGACGATCTCAACCGCGTTTTGCGGATGCTGCAAAGCAATTCACCGGGCATCGAAGCAAGTGCCTTCGGATGAGGGCATGGTGCTGGATCTTGGGGGATCGCCGATTGTACTAGTGCCGGCGCATTTTCTGCATAGCGAGGGCAATTTCCAGGTCTACGATCCGACGTCGAGGATCCTGTATACCGGCGATCTCGGGATACCGGCGATCTCGGGGCGTCGCTCGGTATCGAGTATACGCAGGTTTCCGACTTCAACGAGCATCTCCGGTATATGGAGGGGTTCCACCGCCGCTACATGACGTCGAACCGGGTGAGCCCGGTTCGTCGAAGGCGTGGATGCCGATCGCCATCGGCATGACGATGGGGCAATCTGTACTACTCATCCATATCGTCGGTAATCCGCCGCACCAAAATCTCCCGCTTGCCGACATGGTTGGCGGCCCCGACGATGCCTTCCTTCTCCATCTGCTCGATCAGCTTCGCCGCCTTGTTATAACCGATGTTCAAATGCCGCTGGATGAACGACGTGGACGCCTTGCCCTCCCGCGCCACCACATCCACCGCCTGATCGAACAAACTCTTGTCGCTGTCGCTGGCGCCGGAGATCGCGGACACCCCGCCATCGCTGTCGCTGGTCGCATCCGCCTCGGTGACCTCGTCCAGATAGGCCGGTTCGCCCTGCTCGCGCAGGAACGCCACCACCTTCTCGACCTCGTCATCCGACACGAACGGCCCGTGGATGCGTGTGATCCGCCCGCCGCCCTGCATGAACAGCATGTCGCCCATCCCGAGCAACTGCTCCGCTCCCTGCTCACCCAGGATGGTGCGGCTGTCAAACTTGCTGATCACCTGGAAGCTGATGCGCGTCGGGAAGTTGGCCTTGATCGTGCCGGTGATCACGTCCACCGACGGCCGCTGCGTCGCCATGATCACGTGAATGCCCGCGGCGCGCGCCATCTGCGCCAGCCGCTGCACCGCCTGCTCGATCTCCTTGCCCGCCACCATCATCAGATCGGCCATTTCGTCCACAACCACGACGATGAACGGCAGAGGCTCCAGTGCGAGCGGCTGTTCCTCATGCGTGGGACGCCCGGTGTCCGGATCGAAGCCGGTCTGCACCTTGCGCGTCAGCACCTCGCCCCTGCTGCGCGCATCGGCCACCCGGTCGTTGAAGCCGCCGATATTGCGGACGCCGAGCTGGCTCATGGCGCGGTAGCGGCGCTCCATCTCCCGCACCGTCCATTTCAGCGCGGTCACCGCCTTGGCCGGTTCGGTCACCACCGGCGCCATCAGATGCGGGATGCCCTCGTAGGTCGAGAGTTCCAGCATCTTCGGATCGATCAGGATCAGCCGGCACTGATCGGGCGACAACCGGTACAGCAGCGACAGGATCATCGCATTCACGCCGACGGACTTGCCCGAGCCGGTCGTCCCGGCGATCATCAAATGCGGCATGCGCGCCAAATCGGCGAAGATCGGCCGGCCGCCAATATCCTTGCCAAGAGCAAGAGCCAACTTGCTGCTGGCCTTTTGAGCGTCGTCGCCGCCCAGGATCTCGCTCAGGAACACCGTCTCGCGCTTGCTGTTCGGCACCTCGATGCCGATGACGTTGCGGCCCGGGACGGTGGCGATGCGGACCGCGGTGACCGACAGGCTGCGTGCGACGTCGTCGGCCAAACCGATGACGCGGGCGCTGCGGATGCCGGGCGCGGGCACCAGTTCATACAGTGTCACCACCGGGCCGGGGCGGATTTCCACGATCTCGCCCTGCACGCCGTAGTCGGATAGCACAGTTTCCAGCAGCCTTGCGTTAGCCTGCAGCGCCTCCTCGCTCGGTCCGCTCATCGCCCGCGCGGGCGGATCTTTCAGCAGGCTCATCGGCGGAAACTTCCAACCGACCTCGCCCAGCGGCAGGCTCGGCTGCTGCGGCTTGCGCATCGGCGGCGGTGCCGGCGGCCGGATACTGCGAATCGGGGGCGGCGCGAACTCGGCCACCCGGGCCGACTCCTCCATCGGCGGCGGTGCCTCGCGCGGCGGTTCCGGTGTCCGCACCACGGCGCGTGGCCGGACCAGCGGCGGCGGTTCCCGCGGATCATCGTCCGGCGCCAGGCCGGCGGGGTCGCGATTCACCAGATTGACCAGCCAACCCGATGCGCTGCTCATCCCGCCAACGGCGCTTCGCCCGCCGGACACCGAATAGCGGGCAGCCAGCGAGGCGGCGCGTCCGGCGCTGCTCCATTCGGACCGCGACAGCCCGAGCGACATCAGGGTCAGGACGACCGCAAGGGCGGCGCCGAGCAGCCAGATGGACACCTCGCCGACAATGCCGATGAGCGAATGGCCGGCATCAAGCCCGGCGGCAGCGACGATCTGCCCGATGGAGCCGCCCAACCCGGCCATCACCGGCCACGGTTCCGCCCGCGCTATCGGCAAGGTGCCCAGGACGCCGGCCAATAGCGGCAAAGCCGCCAGCAAAGCCGCGAGTCGCAGGCCGAAGCTGCCCAGGCCGCGGCGCGAGGCAATCCGCCAGCACCAGGTCAGCATGGCGAGGCCGGGCAAGACGCCGACGACGCCGAACCCTTGCAGCAGGAAGTCCGCCAGCACCGCGCCGGCGGGTCCCGCGAGGTTGCCGACATGCCGGGATGTCGCAGTATTCAGCGACGGGTCGCGCGGATCATAGGTCGCCAGCGCGACCAGCACGGCCAGGCCGACAAGTCCGAGCATCAATCCGCCGAACTCGGCGGCGCGCTGGCTCATCTGCGCCTTCATCTGCGGAGAGGCGAAACGCCGGGGTTCCATCGTGGGCGATCGGGCGGCCATGAATCGAGTTCACCTGCTTAATGCGAGTCCTGCGGAACAGCATGAACTATAACCTGGAAGCCGCTGATAAATGAAGCGCGATCCGTTGCAGTCGCATTATCCCTTTCCCGGACCGTCACGCATGCTAAAAGCCATCGGACTGTGCGGCCGGTGATCGCTCCGGTTCGTCATCGCAAATTATCCGACGGGAAGGAAATGATCATGGACGCGGTTACAACGGATACAACAAAGCCGGCGCCCCGGCTGCTCGCCAACGCCTTGCGATTTCTGGCAATCGACGCCGTGGAGAAGGCGAACTCGGGCCACCCCGGCGCGCCGATGGGCATGGCGGACATCGCCGAGGTGCTATGGCGCCACCATCTGCGGCACAACCCGGCCGATCCGAAGTGGCCGAACCGCGACCGCTTCGTGCTGTCGAACGGCCACGGCTCGATGCTGCTGTACGGGCTGCTGCACCTGACCGGCTACGACCTGCCGATCGAGGAGCTGAAGCAGTTCCGGCAGTTGCATTCGAAGACTCCCGGCCACCCGGAATACGGCCTGACGCCGGGCGTGGAAACCACCACCGGGCCGCTGGGCCAGGGCATCGCCACAGCCGTCGGCATGGCGCTGGCCGAGCAGCAGCTCGCGCATCAGTTCAACCGCCCCGGCCATACCATCGTCGATCACCGCACCTTCGTGTTCCTCGGCGACGGCTGCCTGATGGAGGGTATCTCGCATGAAGCATGCTCCTTCGCCGGCACCGAGCGCCTGGAGAAGCTGATCGTCTTCTACGACGATAACGGGATCTCGATCGACGGCCATGTCGATGGCTGGTTCACCGACGACACCGCCAAGCGCTTCGAGTCCTATGGCTGGCGGGTGATCCGCGACGTCAACGGCCATGACAGCGCCGCGGTCGCCGCCGCGACCGCCGAGGCGGCGACGCCTGTCGGCAAGCCCACTCTGATTATCTGCAAGACCGTCATCGGCTGGGGCGCGCCGACGAAGGCCGGCACGCACGATTCGCACGGCGCAGCGCTCGGCGCGAAGGAAGTGGCCGCGACGCGAGAGGCGCTGGGCTGGAGCTATCCGCCGTTCGAGGTCCCGCCCGAAATCCTCGCCGCCTGGGATGCCCGCGATGCCGGTGCGCAGCGCCAGGCCGAGTGGGAGGCGCAGTTTGCCGCCTACGCCAAGGCGTTCCCGGCCGAAGCGGCGGAATTCCGCCGCCGCGTCTCCGGCGCCTTGCCTGCCGATTTCGCCGCCAAGGCCGATGCGGCGCTGGCCGCCGCCGCCGCGGTGACCACTCCGGTGGCAACCCGCAAGTCGTCGCAGAATGCGATCGACCTGTTCGCGCCGTTCCTGCCGGAGTTCTTCGGCGGTTCTGCCGATCTCACCGGGTCCAACCTGACGAACTGGAAGGGCTGCGTCGATATCGAGCACGGCCACGCCGGCAACTACCTGCACTACGGCGTGCGCGAGTTCGGCATGGTGGCGATCATGAACGGGATCGCGCTGCATGGCGGGTTCATCCCGTTCGGCGGCACCTTCCTGGTGTTCGCCGACTACGCCCGCAACGGCATCCGGGTGTCCTCGCTGATGCACCTGCGTACGATCTTCGTGCTGACGCATGACAGCATCGGCCTGGGCGAGGACGGCCCCACCCACCAGCCGATTGAGCACGCGGCGTCCTTGCGGCTGATCCCGGGCCTGGATGTGTGGCGTCCAGCCGACAACCTTGAAACCGCCGTCGCCTGGCGGGTCGCCATCGAGCGCGAGCATGGTCCGAGCGCGCTGCTGCTGTCGCGCCAGAACCTGCCGCAGAATGGCGGGGTCGAGCGCGCGGCGTCGATCGCGAAGGGCGGCTACGTCCTGTCCGACACCGACGGCAAGCCTGACGTGGTGCTGATCGCCACGGGGTCGGAGGTCGCGCTGGTTACCGCGGCGCGCGACTTGCTGGCCGCGAAGGGCGTCAAGGCCCGCGTCGTCTCCATGCCCTCCTCCACCGTGTTCGATCGGCAGGATGCGGCGTGGCGCGATTCAGTGCTGCCGCCGGGCATCCGCCGCGTGGCTGTCGAAGCCGGCAGCACGATGTCGTGGTACAAGTATGTCGGTTTGGACGGTGCGGTTGTCGGCATCGACCGCTTCGGCGAATCGGCTCCCGGGCCGGCGGTGATGAAGTATTTCGGCTTCACCGCTGAGCACGTGGCGGAAGTCGCCGGCTGAGGTTGATTGGGCTGGATCGGCCTACGGTCCAGCCCAACCTTTCGGGGATAGCTGCGTTCGCCCCGGGGTCGAGGAGCTGAATCAGTCAGCGCCAGCCGCGGCTGAGCGCTTCGGAACCCGGCGCGGAACATGAGACTGGTCCGGCACTTGCTTTCCGTCGTGTGGCTCACACACGATAGGATCGCCCCGATGCGCAGCAGCTTCGTCCATCCAGTCGATGAACACCTCCCGGTTACACGCTTGATCCCGCTGGCCATCCAGCATGTGCTGGTCATGTATGCAGGCGCGGTCGCGGTTCCGCTGATCATCGGGCGCGCCGTCAATCTGCCGCCGGAGCAGGTGGCGTTTCTGATCAGCGCCGATCTGTTCGCGTGCGGGCTTGCGACGATCGTGCAGAGCCTTGGATTTCCGGGCGTTGGCATTCGCTTGCCGGTGATGATGGGGGTTACGTTCGCCTCCGTCGGGCCGATGCTGTCGATGGCAGCATCCCCGGATATCGGGCTGCTCGGTATCTATGGCGCGGTCATCGGTGCGGGGATTTTCGGCGTGCTGGCGGCGCCGTTCATCAGCCGGCTGCTGCCGCTGTTTCCACCTGTCGTCACCGGAACGATCATTCTGGTGATTGGCATCTCGCTTATGCGAGTGGGCATAAATTGGGCAGGCGGTGGCTTGCAAACATTCACCAAAGTGGTGGACGGCGTGCCGGCGGCGGTTCCCAATCCGGCGTTCGGCCAGATCACGGGGATGGGTATCGCGTTGTTCGTGCTGATCGTGATCCTTTCGCTGATCAAATGGGGACGCGGTTTTGTTGCCAACGTTGCAGTTCTGCTCGGTATTATCGTCGGTGCCGTGTTATCCGCGGCGCTCGGGTTGATGCATTTCGAGAAGGTTATTACGGCGTCCTGGTTCGACATCGTGCTGCCATTTCATTTCGGGTTGCCGCAATTCCACCTGATACCGATAGTAACCATGTGCATCGTCATGGTCGTGGTTATGATTGAATCATTGGGCATGTTCCTGGCGCTTAGCGAAATCACCGGCAAGCCGATCGACCAGGCCGATCTGACGCGGGGACTAAGGGGCGACGGGGTGGGAACGATTCTCGGGGGCATTTTCAATACATTTCCATATACATCGTTTTCGCAGAACGTCGGGCTGGTCGGGGTCACCGGGGTGCGGTCTCGCTTTATTACGGTCACCGGCGGCATCGTCATGCTGATCCTGGGCGTGCTGCCGAAGATGGCGGCACTGGTGGAAGCGGTGCCGCTGGTGGTGCTGGGCGGCGCCGGGCTGGTCATGTTCGGCATGGTCGCGGCGACCGGGGCGCGCATCCTGACCGGGGTTAATTTCAGGAGCAATCAATACAACCTGTTCGTGGTCGCCGTGTCGGTCGGGTTCGGCATGATTCCCCTGGTGGCGCCGATGTTTTTCCACAACCTGCCGCGTGAACTGCAGCCCTTGCTGGAGTCGGGAATTCTGTTATCCGCCGTTGTTTCAGTCTCTCTGAACGTGTTTTTCAACGGCTTGGGCAGTGTGGAATCGGCGCGGCACGAGGCTGCCGCCACCGCCGCCGCGGCGGAGCATGTTTAACGACAGGAGCATTTTTAACGACAGGAGCATTAAAGCATGGCACTTCTGCAAAAGACCTACGGCAAGGACCACGTCCGCGTCATGCGCATCGACCGCAGCGCCGATCGGCATGAAGTACGGGAACTGACGGTCCGGGCGATGCTGACGGGGAATTTCGACCAAGCCTTTACTCAGGCCGACAACTCGACATCCGTGGCGACCGATACGGTCAAGAACATCGTCAATGTCGTGGCGCGGGAGAATATCTCGCTGGCGACGGAACCGTTCTGCGCGGCGGTGACGCGGAAGCTGCTCGATTCGTATCCGGAAGTGGATAGCGCGACCGTCACGGCGCACGAGACGAAGTGGCTGCGGCTGCCGGTGGACGGAAAGCCGCATGACCACAGCTTCCTGCTCGACAGCAACGGCAAGCCGTTCGCCAAGGTTGTTGCGACGCGCGACACCGTCTCGACGGAGTCCGGGATTGCCGCGTTCACCTTCATGAAGTCCACGCAATCCGGATGGGAACATTACATCCACGACCGTTTCACCACCATCCCGGAAACGCACGACCGGATGGCGGCCACTGCGATGGACTCATCCTGGCGGTGGCGATCCGCGCCCGCGGACTACGACGCTGCGAATGCGCAAATTCTAAGCACCATGCTGAAGGTTTTCGCGACCACCTACAGCGCCAGCGTGCAGGACAGCCTGTACCGGATGGGCATGGCAGCGCTGGAAGCGGTACCGGAACTCGCCGACATCAGCATGGCCTGCCCGAACAAGCATTACATCCTGATCAACCTGTCGCCGTTCGGATTAGAGAACGACAATCAGGTGTTCGTCGCGACCGACGATCCACATGGCCAGATCGAGTGCACTGTAGGGCGGTAGCAATGTTCCGGATTGATACCGGAACCGCGAGAGTACGGTATATGACTAGGTAGATTCCGAGCCTATCCATCGCGATCCCGTGAGCGATATAAGTCTCCCTGCAAGGACCGCTGGCTATGCCCGCGTTCATGGCCCGACTGGGGTTGTTTTTTGGCGGCCCTTTTTGGACGTTTCCTCCCTCTATAAACTAGGCCCCGGCTTACGAGCCGGGGCCTCTTTTTTTGAACGTCGCCGCAGCCGCCACCGCCGGCAAAGTCTTGATTCCGGCCGCGCCTCCTGCGAAAGAGTGCCGGAAACCCGGGGAACCGACGTGCAGCCGACGAAGACATTGACCGAGGGCCAGCGTGCCTACGAAGCCAAACGGGCAGCGAAGGCCGGCATGAGCCTGGACAAGTGGCTCGCCCTGAAGCAGCGCGAGCAGGAAGCCGAAGCGAAAGCCCGGCTCAAGGCCGCCGACGCGGCAAAGCCGCCCAAGCCGCCCGGCTTCTTCAGCCGCCTGCTGGACCGCGCCCACCGTCCGCTTGGGAGCTGACCTCGCCGCCCACGCGGATTGGAGCATCGACCCGCGCAAGCGCTGGATCACCGCGGCGCGGCGCAGCGGTTCAGGCTGGACCATCACCGCCCCTCGCCCCGTCGGTGACGTTTCGACGCTGCTGTCGCGCCTGACCCTGGAAGCTGGCGGCGGCGCTGTCGCCCTCGGTGCGGACCTGCCCATCGGCTTGCCGCGGGCCTATGCGGCGGGGCGGATCGAAGCCGATTTTCCGGCGTTTCTGCGCGAGGTTCGCGGCCTGCCGGACTTTTTCACCGTCTGCGCCAGCCTGGATGACATCGGACCCGGCCGGCCGTTCTACCCGGCACGCGGGGTCGCCGGGATGACGCGGCTGTCGCACGCGCTGGCGCTCGGTCTGGCGGATGCCGCTGCTTTGTGCCGCGCCTGCGACCGGGCGACGGCGGAGAGGCCGGCCGGGGCGCCGCTGTTCTGGACGCTGGGGGCCAACCAGTCGGGCAAGGCGGCCATCGCCGCGTGGCAGGCGCTGATCCTGCCGGCGCTGGAAATCGGCGGCGGCCTGCGGCTATGGCCGTTCGAGGGCCCGTTCCTGTCGCTGCTGTCCCCGGGTTCGGTTGCAATGGCCGAGACCTACCCGGCCGAGGCGCTGCGTCACCTCGGCATAAGGCTGCGCGGCAGCAAACGGCGGCAGGCGGACCGCTGCGCCACGGCGGCCCCGTTGCTGGCGGCGATGGATCTGCTGGCAGCCGCTCCGGACGATGCCATGCGCCGCGCGGTGCTCGACGGCTTCGGTGCGGACGCCGCCGGGGAGGACCGGTTCGACAGCGTCCTGGGTCTGCTGTGCCTGCTCAACGTGCTGGCGGGGAACCGGCCCGATACCGCGCCGGACGATCCGTGGATTCAGCGCTGGGAGGGTTGGGTGCTGGGCCAGACCGCGCTGCCAGTCACTTAGGTGACGCCCAAGAATTGCCGCTTCAGTCGGGCGTCCTTCCCATCGTCATGGCCCGGCTCGTCCGGGCCACCTATAACCGCACCTTGCCGCGACAGGTGGCCCGGACAAGCCGGGCCATGACGGAGTAAAGTCAGCCGACCGATTCGCTTATTCTTGAGCGTCGCCTTACGCCGGTTGACGGACCCGGGCCGCGCCGGTCTCATGACGCGAACCGATGGATGGGTGGGGGCGACTTGGCGGCAGACATCGTGCTTGTGCACAGCTCCGACCTTCATATCGACGGCAGCCCGGATCAAGGTCCGCAGGGCACCGCCGGGCTGCGCGCGGTTTTGCGGGCCGCGGAAAAGGTGCAGGCCCAGTACGTGCTGCTGGCCGGCGACAGCTTCGACAACAACCGCCAATCGGATGCCATCGTCGCGCAAAGCCGGGCGCTGCTGCGGGACGCGGGGCGGCGGGTGGTCGTGCTTCCGGGGAACCATGATCCGGTCACGCCGGACTCGGTCTGGCGCCGCGGCGGGCTCGATTGCCTGCCCAACGTCCATATCATCGGCCTCACGCACGCACTGGCGGTGCTTTTCCCGGATCATGATTTGGACGTCTGGGGGCATGCGCATGTCGATTACAACGACATGGCGCCGCTGCGAGCGCCGCGGCCCCGCTCCGCCCGCTGGCACCTGGCCATGGCGCACGGCCACTACGAGGATGATGGCGTGCCGCCGCTACGGCCGTCCTGGCTGATCAGCAACGCCGAGATCGAGGCGACCGGGGCGGACTACCTGGCGCTGGGGCACTGGAACCGGGCGGCGCGGGTTGGCACCGGAGTGACGGTGCCGGCGTATTACTCCGGTTCTCCGGATTTGGCGAAGACGGTCAACGTCGTGCGGTTGCGCGAGGACGGAACCGTGGCGGTGACGCGGGAGGCGATCCAGTGGGATTAGGGCGGAGACGCCGGACCCCTCAGCGGGCTTGCCACCTCCAGAGTTATACGCAGGCCGCCGGCTGCGTATAACACGAGCGTCCCGGACGGAGCCTCGCCGGACCCGACTTCAGCCGGCCATGCCTCAATGGCAGGACGGCAACGGCGGCAGGTAGTTCCAGTTGTCCGGCTGCTGGTAGGCCGGGCAGTCAAGCAGCAGCGTAATGGTCACGCCCTGCGGTGCTGGTGCCGCGGCCGCCCCGGAGGGGACCACCGGCGCCTGGCCTTCGGGCAGCAGCGACAGCGTAAGGCCGTTGTCCTTGAAGTACTGGGTCACATTGTGCACGCGGGTTGCCCGCTGCTCGGCCGTCAGGCCGGAGGTATCCGCCACGGCGATGTGAATCAGGCTCGGATCCAGCAATCCCTGGACGACGCTGGCGCGGACCTCCCGGTATGTGCCGGTCTGGGCATCCACCTTTTCGGTAAATTCGGAGTTCCCCAACAGGGTGACGACGGCACCATTCTGCGTGGGTTGCAGTGCCGCCGAGCCCGCCGCGATATCGGGCGCCAGCCGGGCTTGCAGGCGGTCGTTCAAAAGTTCGGTCGCGCGGTGCTGGCCATGGTCCCAACTGCACGCGCCCAGAAGCAGGAGCGGAAGAAGCAGGCCGGTGAGGCGTCCGGGGAGAGTGGTCATAATCCGCGCAAGCTCCTGGGGTGGGGCGTCTTTGGCCGGATGTCCTATCAGGTGTTCTTGGCCTCACGCAACGGTGCCCGACGGTTTCGCTTGATTGCCCGAGCGGCAACAGCCACGTGCGGATCAGGATCAGATACGGCACCTCCCGCAGAAGTGCTCATATCGGCGCGCTCCATCGTTCCGCCAGCGTCCGCACCGGCAAACACCCGACCAATGTGCCCGCGCGTCAGGCCGATCGGCAACGGCGCCCGGTCGCCGAACCGCGCTTCGGCGGAGTATGCGACCATCCAGGCGGTGCCTGGCAGACCGCCCCCAAGCGGCACCCGGTCGTCGCCGGGGCGGCCGAAGAACACCACGTTAACAATGCTCAGCCGGCGGCAGCCAGGGTTGGGCGCGAGGTCCCGCACCGCGTCATCGCGCACCTCGAAGCCCTGCCGAGCCTGATCGTCCGGCGGTATCTGCCGGGCGATCATCCGCCTGCCGCAGCGTCACCCGGCACCAGAAGCCGCGGGCGGGCGGTTGAACCTCACGCGGTTCAGATCACCGTGTTGCGCCTTGCACCTGCGAACGGAGCAGCGGAACGGCGGTTGCACCACGGGCGGAAGCCTCGCAATGTCCAGACAAACAGCATGAAGGAGCTTCCACATGTGGGAAAAGCGCCAGATCGGCCGTACCAGGCTGCAAGTCACCACTTTGGGCCTCGGCACGGCCACCATGGGCGGCAGCCGCATCAAGATCTCCCAGACCGAAGGCCATGCGCTCGTCTCCGCCGCGTGGGAGGCCGGCGTGCGCTATTTCGATACGGCTCCGTTCTATGGTGCCGGCGCGGCCGAACACCGCACCGGCGACGCCTTGCGCGACCATGACCGCGACACCTTTGTCCTGTCCACCAAGGTTGGCCGTTTGCTGCGGCCCAAGAGCGACAATGCACCGTCCGCGGACGGACGCCTGTCGCCGATGCCGTTTCAGGTGGTGTATGATTATTCGTATGACGGAATCATGCGCTCGGTCGAGGACAGCTACCAGCGGCTCGGCCTCGCCCGTATCGACATCCTGTATGTGCACGATATCGGCGCCTACCAGCATGGTCCGGAGCTGAACGCGAAGTATCTGAAAGTGCTGCGCGACAGCGGCTACCGGGCGCTGGAGGAACTCCGCGGCAGCGGCGTGGTCAGCGCCATCGGCATCGGGGTCAATGAAAAGGAAGTGCTGATCGAGGCGCTCGGCTTCGGCGACTGGGACGCGTTCCTGCTCGCCGGCCGCTACACGTTACTGGAACAAGGTCCGCTGGACGACCTGATCCCGATGTGCCAGGAGCGCGGCACGTCGCTGGTCATCGGCGGCCCTCTGAACTCCGGCATCCTGGCCGGGCGCGACACCTGGAACTATGCCCCCGCGCCGCCGGAGGTCGTCGAGCGGGTGCGCCAGATCGAGACCGTCTGCCAGGCGCATAACGTTCCGCTGGCCGCGGCGGCGCTGCAGTTCCCGCTGGCGCATCCGGTCGTGGCCTCGGTCATCCCCGGCCCGCGCAGCGCCGCCGAGTTCAACGAGAACCTGCCGCTATTCACCTTGAAAATCCCGCCGGAATTGTGGTCGGACCTGCGCAACGAAAACCTGCTGCACCCGAACGCGCCGGTGCCGGCATAGGCAATGCCGATCATCGAGCGGGACGTCTGGCGGAGGCAATACTTCCAGAACATCCCATGTCCGGATGACGTGGTCATCCCGACTGACGACGTGCGGGCCTGGCCGCTCTACCCGTCGCATCGATGGATCTACGACAAGCTTGCGGTGGCTTTGTCGCAGGGGCTGGAGGCCGCCCCGCATGGCGTGATGCCGCCGCGGTTTCCGGTGTTCTCCAAGCCGATGATCAACCTGCGCGGCATGGGCGCCGGCAGCCGGGCGATCGTCAGCGAAGAAGACTACCGCGCCGCCCTGGCCGGCGGGCATTTCTGGAGCACGCTGCTGACCGGCCCGCATGTCAGCACCGACCTCGCGATGGTGGACGGCAATCCGGTGTGGTGGCGGCACACCACGGGCGTGACAGCTCCCGGCGGCACGTTCGACTACTGGCACATCCATGCCGAAGCGATGCCGGAGATCGAGGACTGGTGCGGCACGTGGTCGCGCAAGCATCTGGCCGGCTACAACGGCATGGCGAATTTCGAGACTATCGGCGGACGCATCATCGAGGCGCATCTGCGCTTCGCCGATCAGTGGCCGGATCTTTACGGGCCGGGTTGGATAAACGCGGTGGTTGCCCTGTATGCGACCGGCCGATGGGATTACCCCGAAGCCAATCGTGCCGACGGCTACAGCGTGGTGCTGTTCGGTCCGCACGGGCGGCGATATCGCCATCCGCCGGCCGAAGTTGTCGAGCGGGCACTCGGCCTCGACGGCGTCTCCAGCGTCCAGATCACCTTCCATGACGACCGGGACCCGGCAGGGCATTCGATGCCACCCGGCGGGTTCCGCCTCGCCGTCATCAATACCACGTGCCTTGCATCCGGCCAGTCGGCACGCGACATCATCCGCGCAAGCATAATGTGACCCGAACGAACCGGGTGGCGGGGCGTTGAGGCTCCGATATGTATGAGGCGGAGCGCATGGCTGAGGATGTGACGGAGCGGCGGCCGGCCTCGGTGCAGCCTGCTGAGACACCCGGCCTGAGCGGTCTGCTGACGCTTGCCGTCGGCGTCGTGGTCGTGGCGGGGCTGTATCTCGGGCGCACCGTGCTGATCCCGATCACGTTGGCGGTGTTGCTGTCCTTCCTGCTGGCCCCGCTGGTCAACCTGTTGCGGCGCATCCGGCTGGGGCGCGTGCCGTCCGTGCTGGTCGCCGTGCTGCTGGCGCTGAGCATCATCCTCGCCGCCGGCACGCTGATCGGCAGCCAGATTGCCGATTTGATGGAAGAAGTGCCGCAATACGCCATGACGATCCGCGGCAAGGTCGATGCGGTGCAGAAATACGCGCTGACGCAAACCGGCCCGTTCATGAGCCGGCTGGGCCAGCAGCTCAACCCCCCACCGCCGCCGCAACCGAAGTCCCGCACCGCGACGGACCAGAAGCCGCTGTCGGTGGAAATCCATGAGCCGGATCCAACCCCGGTGCAGCTCGCCGAGCGGGTCATCTCCCCGATCGTCGATCCGCTTTACACCACCGCGATCGTTCTGATCGTTGCCATTTTCGTCCTGCTGCAGCGTGAGGATCTGCGCGATCGGCTGATCCGGCTGTTCGGCTCGTCCGACCTGCATCGCACCACCGTGGCGATGAACGATGCGGCGCGACGGCTGTCCCGGTATTTTCTGTCGCAGCTCGGGGTCAATGCGGCGTTCGGCCTTGTCACCGGCCTGGGGCTGCTGGTCATCGGCGTGCCGTCGCCGATGCTATGGGGCGCCATCGGCACACTGCTGCGGTTCGTGCCCTATATCGGCCCGCCGTTGGCCGCGATCTTTCCGCTGACATTGGCCGCGGCGGTCAGTCCCGGATGGTCGATGATGCTTTGGACCGCGGGCCTTTATGTCGGCGTCGAGGGAATCATCGGCCAGGTCATCGAGCCGCTGCTGTACGGCCACAGCACCGGCCTGTCGCCATTCTCCGTCATCGTCTCCGCCACGTTCTGGACATGGCTGTGGGGTCCCATAGGCCTGATCCTGTCCACGCCGCTGACCTTGTGCCTGGTTGTGCTCGGCCGCCACGTCGAGCGGCTGGAGTTCCTGGACGTTCTGCTCGGCGACCGTCCGGCCCTGACGCCGGTGGAAAGCTTCTATCAGCGCATGCTGGCCGGCGACCCCGACGAAGCCCACAGCCAGGCCGAACACCTGCTGCGCGATCGTCCGCTGTCGTCCTACTACGATGAGGTCGCGCTGAAGGGCCTGCGGCTGGCGGCGACCGACGCCGCGCGGGGCGTGCTGACCGACCTGCAGTTGGACCGCATCAAGGAGGCGATCCAGAACCTGATCGACGACCTCGACGAGCACGAGGACCGGGAGCCGAAACCGAAAGGCACTGTTGAGGACGCGGCGGCGCCCACCCGACGGGAGCAGGATCTGCCGAACCATCCCCCGCCTGAAAAAGTTGCGCGGGAGAGCCTGCCGGCGGCGTGGCGGGGCGCGGCTCCTGTGCTGTGCATAGCCGGACGCGGCCCGCTGGATGAGGCGGCGGCGAGCATGTTGTCGCAGTTGCTGCACAAGAACGGGCTGAAGGCGCGGGTATTGCCGCACGCGGCGGTTTCGCGCGGCCGCATCGCCGCGCTGGAGGCGGAGGGCGTGGCGATGATCTGCCTGTGCTACCTCGATATCGGTGATGCGCCCTCGCATCTGCGCTATATGCTGCGGCGGCTGCGGCAGCGGCTGCCGGCGGCGCGGTTGCTGGTTGGCCTCTGGCCGGCGGAGCAATCGGTCCTGACGGACGATCGGCTGCGCTCGGCGATGGGCGCCGATGTCTATGCGGGGTCACTGCGTGAGGCGGTGGAGGCGTGCCTGGACGCGGCGCGGTCGGAGGTAGAAGCCGTCGCGGCATAGCGGCAAATTGTCGCGATCTTAACCTTTTCGGTTCGGCGTTGTGCCAAGGCTTCGGGGCGGTTTCATCTCGGGCCGCGACCGGAAATCGCCACGATGCGCCTGTTGATTCTGCTGATATTTCTGCTCCCGCTTCGCGGGCATGCGACGGAGCTGAAAGTCGCGACCTGGAACCTGGACTGGCTCACCACGCGTCAGGCCGGCGATCGGGCTTTGCCCCTGGATGTTGTGCCGCGGTCCGCCGGGGATTTCGACCTGCTGGCGGCCTATGCGCAGGACCTGAACGCCGATGTGGTGGCGATCGAGGAAGTCGATGGCTGGGCCGTGGCGGCGAAGCTGTTTCCGCGTGATCGCTATTCGATCCACCTAACCCGCGATCATGTGCTGCAACGGGTCGGGATCGCGGTGCGCCGAGGCTTGCGGTACGATGCCAACCCCGACGTCACCGGCCTTTCGTTAGGCCACCTTCGCAGCGGGGCGGATATTACGCTGCACGCGGGAACCGCCGATCTGCGCATTCTCGCGATTCACCTGAAAAAGGGCTGCCGCGACAAGCCGTTGCAAAAGGCGCGCGGGCAGGCCTGCGCTGAACTGGTATCCCAGATCCCGCTTCTGGCCGAGTGGATCGCCGCCCGCCGGCAGGAGGGCGTGGCGTTCCTGGTGTTGGGAGACTTCAATCGCTCGATGGACGGGAAGGACGCGCTGATAGCCTCTTTGCGTCAGGCCGCGCCGCTGGCCCGCGCGACCGAGGGCCGCAGTTCGCCGTGCTGGGGCAACGAGAGCTTCATCGACCACATCCTGGCAGGCGGCGCCGCGGCGGAATGGATGCAGCCGGACACGCTGCGTGTCCTGACGTTCCGGGAAACCGATCCGGTGCTGAAGGATCGGCTTTCCGATCACTGCCCGGTATCGGTGCGGCTGTCTGTGCCCGACTAAGGCGACGCCCAAAAATTACCGCTTCAGCCGGGCGGCTTCCCGCTTCCCGTCATGGCCCGGCTTGTTCGGGCCACCTGTCCCGGCACGTGCGGCTATAGGTGGCCCGGACAAGCCGGGCCATGACGGACCAAAGGTCAGCCGCCCGATTCGCTTATTCTTGAGCGTCGCCCACCGTCCATATCGTAACGGTTGTTACTCCGGCAGCTTCAGCGCCGTCTGCTCGACATATGGGCGCATCAGCGCATCGGCCTCAAGCTGCGCCTTCGCCATCGCCGCCTCCGGTGTCGCCTTGCCGGACAGCACCGCCTGGACCCCATCCTCCAGCGCCTTGCGCACGCCAACGACGTTGTAGGTGGAGAACCAACCGCGTGCATAGGCAAGCTGGTCCAGCGCCACCTTGGCATCCGGGTGCGCGGCGATGAAAGCCTTCATCTCCGGCAGTTCATAGGCGGCGATGCGCGGGGCGAAATAGCCGGTGAAGCGGCTCCAGCCGCCAGAGATCTCCGGGCTGGTCAGCCACTTGATCAAGGTCCAGGCGGCGGCCTCGCGCTCCGGCGAGTTGCCCTTCGGCAGGATCAGGCTGGCGCCCCCGATGGGCACGGCGTTGTCGAGGTTGCGCGGCAGGAAAGCGACGCGATACGGCGTCTTCATGTTGTCGCGCACGAAGGACAGCGAGCCGGTGGACAGGATCATCATCCCGGTGCGGCCCTGGAAGAACGCGGTCGTCACCGCGTTGGCGTCGGTCACGCCCTCCGGCATCGCCTTGGCCTTGTGCACCAGCGTGTCGAGGAAGCGCACCGCGCCGATAGTGCTCGGCTGGGTGTAATAAACCTCGCCGCCGTAACCCGGATTGTAGAACTGGCCGCCGTTCGACATCGCCAGGCCGGAGGTGATCCAGCCGCAATAGTCATAGGTGCCCGGCATCATCAGGCCCCATCGCGTTGTCGTAGCGCCGTCGTGCTTCGCCAGCTTCTTCGCGGCGGTCAGCCAGTCCTGCCAGGTGACGGGGGGATGCTCCGGGTCCAGGCCGGCGTCCTTGAAAGCGTCCACGCTGTAGTACAGCAGCGGGGTCGAATTGTGGAACGGCACGCCGTAGGCATGGCCTTGCTCGGTCGCGTTCAGCCGCAACGCCGGCCAGAACTGGTCCATGAAGGCGGCTTCGGTCAGGCCGTCCTTTTCGATCAGGCGATCGAGTTGGACGATTTCGTCGTTGATGACGTATTCGCGGACGAAGTTGGCGCTCATGATCACCGCCGCGGGCGGCTTGCCGGCCTGAATCGCGGCGTGAGTCTTCAGGTTGGTGTCGTCGTAGCTGCCGGAATAGACCGGCGTGACGTGAATGGCCGTGTGGTCCTTGTTGAAGACTTCGACCAGCCGCTGCATCTCGTTCGCCAGCTTGCCCTGCACCGGAACGGGAAAGAACAGGTCGATTTCCGTGGCGGCATGGGCCGAACCCGCGGTCAGACACGCCGCCAGCGCGGCGACAAGGAAAAGGCGCATGTACGTGGGTTCCCCTGTTATTTGATGCCGGAAAAGGTGAAGGAGGAGACGAAACGGCGCTGGAACAGCACGAACGCCGCCAATAAAGGTGCCGCAACCAGGAACGTGCCGGCGGCGATGACGCCCCACTCCGACCCCGCCTCGGCACCCGCGGTAAAGGTCGCCAGGCCGACAGTGAGAACCTGGTTGGACGGCGAGGATGTCGCCATCAGCGGCCACAGGAACTCGTTCCAGTGCGTGGTGACCGAAACGATAGCGAACGCGGCCAGGCCGGGGCGGGACAGCGGCAGCAGCACATGGACGATGATCTGCAGACGGGTCGCGCCGTCCAGCACGGCGGCTTCCTCGTAGTCGCGCGGAATGGTGCGGAAGGTCTGCCGCATCAGGAAGACGCCGAACGCCGAGGCACAGTATGGCGCCATGATCCCCGGCAGCGTGTCATACAGATGTACCGCGACCAGCGTACTGAGGTTCGGCACGATCAGGATCGGCGGCACCAGAATCAGTTGCAGCAGGAACAGGGCGAATAGTGCGTTCTGGCCGGCGAAGCGCATGCGCGCGAAGGCGTAGCCCGCCAGGCTGACAGTTACGCACTGGATCACCAGGATGCCGCCGCAGACCAGCACGGTGTTCAAGTACCACAGCGGGAAATGGCCTGATGACCAGGCATCGGCGAAATTCCCCCAGCCGAACGGCCCGGACGGCCACAGCGACGCCAAATCGGCTGCCCCCGCGCCCGCCTCCCGAATGCTGGCGACGGCCATCCAGGCGAAGGGGATGAACCAGAGCAGCGCGGCGGCACTGGCCAGGGCCAGCGCGAACAGCGGCGTGTCACGTCTCATAGTGAATGCCCCGCTCCAGGCTGCGCAGCGAGACCAGCGACAGCGCGAACAGCACGCCGACGCTGACCACGGTCGCGGCGGAGGCGCGGCCGATGTCGAAATTCTGCTGCGCCTGCTGGTAGATGTAGAACAGTATCATTGAGGTCGTGTCGGACGGGCCGCCCTGCGTCAGGACGATGACATGGTCGATCTGCGTCATCGCATTCAGCGTCGCGATCACCAGCACGAAGGCGAGCGTCGGCCCGAGCAGCGGCAGAGTGATCCAGAAGAACCGCTGCACCGGCCCGGCGCCATCGATCCTCGCCGCGTCCAGCAGGTCCCCCGGGATGCCGGCCAACCCGGCCAGGAAGAACAGCATGTAGTAGCCGCAGTTTTTCCACACGGTGATGGCGATGATCGAGCCCAGGGCCAGCGACGGATTGCCCAGCCAGTTCGTCTCGGCCACGCCGATTTTGGCCAGGTAGTGGTCGAGCAGGCCGGCGTTCGGCAGGAAGATGAAGGCGAACAGCGACGCCGCCGCGACCAGCGGGATCAGCATCGGCAACGCCACCAGGGTGCGCAGCGCGCCGGTCAGCCGGGTGGTCTCGATCAGGGCGAGCGCGAACAGCAGCGCCAGCACCAGGCTGGGGATGATCGTGCCGGCGGCGTAGATCAGCGTGTTGACGACGGCGGTGGTGAAATGCGTGTCGCCGAACAGGCGGCGGTAGTTATCAAGGCCCCAGTGAGGCGCGCCGCGGAACCCGCGGACCGTCAGGGAGCCGCCGACGACCTGGACGACCGGCCAGTAGGTGAAGGCCAGCAAAAACAGGGCGGAGGGCGCCAGCAGCAGATAAGGCGTCAGCCCCGCAAGCGCGGAGCGGCGCTTCCGGATCGCAGGCACGATCAACGGACGGGCAACGAGGCGAGCCAGGGCGACCATGATCCGATGCTGATACGCGGCAGTGATGATCGATCGATGACACTTGAATGACCGCCGGATGACAAGCGGGCAGGCTCCGGCGCCGGTTCACCACTTCGCGCTGAACGCATCGAAGGCGGCGAGCGCCGCCGCCTTCTGCCGCTCCGGCAGGAACGACGCGACAAACGAGTTCCGCGCCAAGGTCGCGATCTCGGCCCGGGTCAGCGCCAGCGCTTCCTGCACTGCCAGGAAATTCTCGTTCACGTAGCCGCCGAAATAGGACGGATCGTCCGAGTTGACCGTCACCAGCATCCCGGCCGCCAGCATGTGCTTCAACGGATGCAGCGCCAGGTCCGGGCAGACCTGGAGGCTGCGGTTGGACAGCGGACAGACGGTGACCGGGATCTGTTCGCGGACGATGCGGGCGACGAGCACGGGATCTTCTAGCGCGCGGTTGCCGTGATCGATGCGCCGGACTTGCAGCAGGTCGATCGCCTCATGGACATAGGACGGCGGACCTTCTTCGCCGGCATGGGCGACCGGGACGAAGCCGTGCCGCCGCGCCTCGGCGAAGACGCGATCGAATTTCGAAGGCGGGTGGCCGGCTTCCGACGAATCGAGGCCGACGGCGAAGATGTGTTCCTTGCAGCGGCAGGCATGCTCCAGTGTGTCGAACGCGTGTTCCTCGGGCAGATGGCGCAGGAAGCACATGATCAGCCGGGCGGTGATGCCGAAGTCGCGGCGGGCTTTGTCGAGCGCGTCGGTCAGGCCCGACAGCACGGTGTCGAAGCTGATGCCGCGCTCGGTATGCGCCTGGGGGTCGAAGAAGATTTCGGCGTGCGTAACGTTTTGCGACGCGGCTTTTTCCAGATAGGCGAAGGCGAGGTCAAAAAAGTCGCGCCGCGTGTGCAGCACCGACATGCCGGTGTAATAGAGATCCAGGAAATCCTGCAGGGAGTTGAAACGATACGCCGCCTGGATGGCTTCGGCATCGGCGTATGGCAGGGCCACACCGTTTCGGTTCGCCAACGCCATCATCATCTCGGGTTCCAGGGTGCCCTCGATATGAAGATGGAGTTCGGCTTTCGGCATGGCGGCGATGAAGCGGTGGAGATGGGACTGGCCGATGGCGTGCTCCTTTTGATGCTTGCGGACTGCATTAAAACGCTAAGCGTCGCGGCCGGGCGGCGGCAAGGTTGTTAGCGTCGCGGTAAGGATGGTTTGATGTCCGGTGGGCACCGGGACGCGGCGGCGTCAAAAAAGTGGTGTTTTTGATAAATATCGTGCACGCTGCCAGCCATGACTATTCACGCCCCTCTCAAAGCCTGCATCTTCGACGTTGACGGCGTTTTGCTCGCCTCACCGCATGAACGCGCATGGCGCGAATCGTTGCGCGGGTTCGCCGAACCGGATCGTTTCACGACCGCGATGTATCAGGCCGTGGTGGCGGGCAAGCCGCGCATGAGCGGTGCCCGGGCCGCGCTGGAGGCGCTCGGCGTGCCCGACGCCGCGCATCAGGCGGTGGCCTACGCCGAGCGCAAGCAGACACTGCTGGAGGAGTTGATCAGGCAGGAGGGCGTCCCGGCCTTCCCCGACGCGCTGCGCTTTGTCCAGGCGCTGCTCGGCCTGGGATGGCGCATCGCCGCCGCGTCGTCGTCTAAAAACGCCAACGAAATGATGCAATCGGTCCGCCTGGACTCCGGCCGGACCCTGTTCGACGTCTTCAGCGCCAATGTATGCGGACGCGACCTGCCGCGCGGCAAACCCGACCCGGCGATCTTCCTGCTGGCGGCGCAGGACCTGGGCATTCCGCCGAAGCATTGCTTCGTTGCGGAGGACGCACCCGTCGGCATCGAGGCAGCACTGGCCGGCAAAATGACCGCGCTCGGCATCGCGCGCAACAATGATGCGGCGTCTCTCAAATCGGCGGGAGCGGATCGGGTCGTGACAAGCTTCGACGAAATCGCAATAGACGCGCTGGCCGATGGACGGCTTTGCCTGCGGGGACAAGACTGATGGAGCGCATACTCAAGCCGACGGCCGACGACACCTGGCTGTTCGGGATGGATTCATCCGGGGGACAGGTTTCGGGGTCGCGCTTCGCGATCAGCAACGGCTTCCTCGGCACGTTCGATGCCGCCGTGGCGCCCGCGGGCGACCCCATCGCGGTGCCAACGCGAACCTATGTCGCCGGATTGTTCGACACTGTCGGCCACGATGGCACCATGACGGCGCTGATCCCCGCCGCCGACTGGCTCCGCCTGCATGTTACAATCGCCGGCACGCCGCTGGCCCGGCAGCCGTTTCAGCGCACCGTGCTCGATGTCAGCCGGGGCGTGCTGATGACCGAGACGCGCGCCGGGTCGTTGCTGGAGCGCGGACTGCGGCTGGTATCGCTGCACGATCCGTCCGTTGGCCTGCAACTGATCGAACTGGCTATCGGCGAGGCCGGCCTGCAGGTCACGCTGGAAGCCTCGGTGGACGTGTCGGCGCTCGACCTGGTTCCGCAGCGGATAGAGCACGACCTGGGGGTATGGCGCACGCGGCAGTCGGGCCAGACGCTGGCCATGGCGGTCGCGGCGGCGCTGGAGATCGACGGCAGCGATCTCGCGCCCGCCAGGCCCGCGCCGCTAACCTGGACCTGGAGTTGGACCTCGCGGGCCGGCCAGGTTGTGCATTTCCGCCGTGGTGCCGCCATGGTGCGCGGCGATGCGGCGCATTTCGATCCCGCCGTCAAGGCGCACGATACGCTCAACCATATCAGGCGTATCGGCTGGCGCAGCGTGGTGCAGTCGCACGAGGCTGCCTGGGCGAGCCGCTGGCACAGCAGCGATGTGCAGATCGCCGGCGACGCGGACGCCCAGCGGGCGGTGCGATTCGCTGCCTATCACCTCAACAGCGCGGCCAATCCGGCCGATGAGCGGGTCTCCATCGGCGCGCGGGCGCTGACCGGGGAAGGCTATCACGGCCATGTCTTCTGGGACACCGAGATCTTCCTGTTGCCGTTCTATGTCCTGACCTGGCCCGAGGCGGCCCGGTCCTTGCTGATGTACCGGTTCCATACGCTCGACGGCGCCCGGGCCAAGGCGGCGCGGTTGGGCTGGCGCGGCGCGCTGTATGCATGGGAATCGGCGTTGACCGGCGCGGAAATGACGCCGGAGCATCTGAAGGACCAGGACGGCAACTGGGTGGACGTGCTGTGCGGCACGCAGGAGCAGCACATCAGCGCGGATATCGCCTACGCGGTCTGGCAGTATTGGCGGACCACCGGCGACGATCGCTTCCTGCTGGAGGCCGGGGCCGAAATTCTGCTGGAGACGGCACGCTTCTGGGCCAGCCGTGCAGTGCCGGAGGCGGACGGGCATTGCCACATCCGCGGGATCATCGGACCGGACGAGAACCACGAGCATATCGACGACAACGCCTTCACCAATGTCATGGCGCGCTGGAACATTCGGCGCGCGCTGGATGTGGCTGCGATGCTGCGGCAGGGTTGGCCGCAGCATTGGGCGGGGCTTTCCGCCCGGCTGGGCATCGATCAGGCGGAACTCGGCCAATGGTCTGATGTGGCTGACAGACTTGTCACCGGTTTCGATGCGAAGACCGGGATGTACGAGCAATTCACCGGCTTTTTCGACCTCGAGGATATCGACCTGGCGCCGTTTGCCGACAGAACGGACCCCGTCGAGGTGCAACTGGGGCAGGAGCGGACGCAAAACGCGCAGCTTGCCAAACAGGCCGATGTCGTGGCGCTGCTGGCGCTGTTGCCGGAGGAGTTTCCGGGCGACTCGGGCCTGCGGAATTTCCGCTATTACGAGCCGCGCTGCACGCATCGCAGTTCGCTGAGTCCGGCCATGCATGGCCTCGTTGCCGCCCGGTACGGCGACACCGAGATGGCGATGCGCTTCTTCCAGCAGACCGCGGCGATCGATCTGGCCGATCGGCCGGGTCCGGTGGACGAGGGTGTCCACATCGCGGCGCTTGGCGGGATCTGGATGCTGGTGGTGTGCGGCTTTGCCGGCTTGTCAGTGCGGGAGGATGGCGTTGCTCTGGACCCGCGCTTGCCGGAAAGCTGGGACAGCATCGCGTTCCGGGTTCAGTGGCGCGGCCGCTGCCTGCACGTCAGCGCCCATCGGCGAAGCGGGGTGATCGAGGCGACGCTGGAGGAAGGCGAGCCGATGATAGTGACCATTGGCGGCGAGCGTCTCGAGATCAGCCGGGAAGAGGGGTTGAGCGTCAGTATTAGATGACGGTCGGGATCGACCCCGCCGACGTGATGGCCGGGCTTGTCCCGGCATCTTCGCAGCACCGCTGAAGCGCAGATGGCCGGGAAAAGCCCGGCCATGACGGTGAGGTAGACTTACGCGTGCACCGCGGCAGGGACCCGCGCCGCCGGAATGCCCTCCGGGTCCAGACGGTATCCGCCGCCTTCCGTCACCAGGAGACGCGCGTTCGCCGGATCCGGCTCAATCTTCTGGCGCAGGCGGTAGATATGCGTCTCTAGCGTGTGCGTGGTGACCGCGGCATTGTAGCCCCACACCTCGTTCAGCAGCACCTGCCGAGCGACCGACCGGGTGCCGGCGCGATAAAGGAACTTCAGGATTGCCGCCTCTTTCTCCGTCAGGCGGATGCGGCGGTTCTTCGCCGGCTCTTGCAGCAGCTTGGCGGCCGGGCGGAAGGTGTACGGCCCGATGGTGAAGACAGCGTCCTCGCTGTTCTCGAAGATGCGCAACTGCGCGCGCAGCCTCGCCAGCAGCACGGCCAACTTGAACGGCTTGGCGATGTAGTCGTTGGCGCCGCAATCCAGGCCCTTGACCACGTCGTTCTCGCCATCGAGGCCGGTCAGCATGATAATGGGCATGCGCTGGCCCTGCTTGCGCAGCTTGGCGCAGAGGTCGCGGCCATCGCCGTCCGGCAGGCCGACGTCTAGGATCACGGCGTCGAAACGGGCATCCTTGGACGCCAGCCGCGACTCGGCCTCCTGCACCGACGCCGCCTCTGTCGCCACGAACTCCCCGTCGACGGCCAACTGGTCGACCAGGGTTTCGCGCAGAGCATCGTCGTCATCAACGATCAGGACGGGGCGTTCTGCCGACATACGCTAATTCCTCTTTGTCAGTTTTGAACGTGGCCGGGTTTCTGCCCGCGTTCTGATTGGCTCCTGGAAGGCGTCATCACTCTATACGGTCCCGAAAGAGGACAAAATCGTGTACGTCCACGATATCAAGTCTTATTCGATCACAAAATAGAGCGCCTGCGCGGCAGGCGAGCGAGTCAAAAGCCTGTCTAGGCTCGTTCATACCACCTATATAGGAATGCGTGATGTGCAATCATCGCTTGGCGCAGCGATTTTTAGTTCGAAGGTTGATAGTGTCGGCAGTTTGGCCTCAATGTTACTCGATATTGCAGCGTTCGCGATGGGATCGACACGCCTCAATACAACCTCCGGCCAGCAATGCCCTCTGAAACTGCTACCGCTGAGCGCGTGAGGCTGCGCCTTCGACAGATCCATCGCGGGGCATCGGACCTGCGCCGCGGCGTTCCCGTTATCCTGAGCGGAGCGTCGTCGCTGCTGGTCATGGCAGCGGAGACGGCGGGAGTCGACGGGCTGGCGGAACTGGAAACCGTGTCGGGGAGCGAGATCAGGTTGATCCTCGCACCCGCCCGGGCGGCCGCGATTCTGCGCGCGCCGATGCCGGCGCAGGCGGATGCTGTCGCCCTCACGCTGCCTGCATCGCTTCGCGAGATTGATGTTTTTCAATCCATTGTTGACCCGACCGCGGCGCAGCCGCTGATGCGGGAGGCGCTGAAGCTCACCGCTCTACCTCCCGCCGCCGCCGCCGCTTTGGGCCTCGCCAAGATCGGCCGGCTGCTGCCGGCGGTGGTCGCGGTGGCTTTGCCGGACGGCTCCACCGCCCGGTTGGCCGGGCACGGTATCATTGAGGTCCCGGCCTCGGAGGTGCTGGAGTATGCCAGCGACGAGGTTGCCGGCCTGCGGCAAATCGTCTCGGCGCATGTGCCGCTGAACGGCGCCCCGGACAGCCGCGTGGTTGCATTCCGCACCGAGGGTTCGGCGATCGAGCATCTAGCGATTGTGATCGGGCGTCCGCAGGATCACGCGGCGCCGCTGGTGCGAATCCACTCGGAATGCTTCACCGGGGACCTGTTGGGCAGCCTGCGCTGCGACTGCGGCGAACAGCTTCGGGGCGCGATTGCGCGCATGGCCGAGGACGGCGCCGGCGTCCTGCTGTATCTGGCGCAGGAGGGACGGGGCATCGGCCTGATCAACAAGTTGCGCGCCTATGAGCTGCAGGACCGCGGCCTGGATACGATGGACGCGAATCGGGTGCTCGGCTGGGGCGCGGATGAGCGCAACTTCCTCGTCGGCGCGGCGATGCTGCAGATCATGGGCATCAGGCGGGTGCGGTTGCTGACCAACAACCCCGACAAGCTGGAAGCGATGGAGGCCTGCGGCATCGACGTGGTGGGGCGGGAGCCGCATCTGTTTGCCGCCAACGGCGTTAACGACGAGTATCTTGCCACCAAGGCGTCCCGCTTCGGTCACATGCTTGACTAGAAGACTGCGGTAGGGGTTCGCCTGCCTTGTCCTGGACCGGCCCCGCTGTAGCGGCTAAAGGTTTGCGCCACATTCGCATGAGAGCCCGATGACACCGATCGAAGTCGACCGTCTGCAAACCTACCTGCGCAAGCTGTTCGGCAGCGAGCGGATCAAGGTGGTATTGCCGCCGCGCAAGGGCCTTTCCATCGAGTTCGCTGTCAATGACGAGACCATCGGCACCGTGCATAAGGACGTCGATGACGGGGAGACGTCGTATTCGATCCATCTGACGGTGCTGGAGGAGGATCTCCCGGCGCCTCGCCCCGCCGCCAAGACGGCCGCCGCTGCGCCGGGGCGGCGGTAAGCCCTTCCCCTCGTCATGGCACGGCTTGTCCAGGCCACCTATACCAGCACCGTGCCGCGATAGGTGGCTCGGACAAGCCGGGCCATGACGACTGGGGAACCAAACGCCGCGATTGCTAATCGCGCGGCCTGCCGTTAGTTTCCGTGCCGATGCGGGTGTAGCTCAATGGTAGAGTCCCAGCCTTCCAAGCTGGCTGTGCGGGTTCGATTCCCGTCACCCGCTCCAAACCACCTTTCTCTGATTTGACACACCGACTAGGCCGCCGCATCTTGCGGAATTGCCGAGGGGTGTCCCGCCGACGGGGCTGAGATATCGCGTAAAGCCGGACCAACCGGCGGTGCGATGACCCTTTAACCTGAACCGGGTCATGCCGGCGGAGGGACGGGTCGTTATCATGGGACCTGATTTCATCCTCCGTTCAGCCCGGGACCGATGCTGAAGGAGAAGAGGTCCATGACGGTCCAGTCCAACACCCGCCCGAGTTCGGTGACCACCGGCGCCATTGCCGGGTCCCGCAAGATCTACACCAGCCCGGAGGGTCGGCCCGACATCCTGGTGCCGTTCCGTGAGATCGCGCTCGAACCCAGCGCCAGGGAAGAGCCTTACCGGGCCTATGACTGCTCGGGCATCTACACCGATCCGTCGGTGACCATCGACCTGGAGGCCGGGCTGCCGCCGATACGGCGGGAATGGATCGCGAAGCGGGGCTTTGCCCGGGTGGCGCCGCGGGCCGTCAAGCCGGAGGACAACGGCAATATTGGCACCGACAAGCTGGTGCCGGCCTGCCCGGCGGATCTGCCGGTGTATGGCGGGGCGCCGGGGCAGTTGGTGACGCAGTATGAGTTCGCCCGTGCCGGCATCATCACCGACGAGATGATCTACGTCGCGCATCGTGAGAACATGGGCCGCGCCTCGATGATCGCGGGCGCCGAGGAACGCGTCGCCGACGGCGAAAGCTTCGGCGCCGAAATCCCCGCCTTTATCACGCCGGAGTTCGTCCGCAGCGAGATCGCCCGCGGCCGCGCCATCATCCCGGCCAATATCAACCACCCGGAGCTGGAACCGGTCATTATCGGCCGCAATTTCCTGGTCAAGATCAACGCCAATATCGGCAACTCGGCGGTCACCTCCGGCGTGGCGGAGGAAGTCGAAAAGATGGTCTGGGCGATCCGCTGGGGTGCGGACACGGTGATGGACCTGTCCACCGGGCGGAACATCCACAACATCCGCGGCTGGATCATGCGCAACTCGCCGGTGCCGATCGGGACCGTGCCGATTTATCAGGCGCTGGAGAAGGTGGATGGCGACCCGACCAAGCTGGATTGGGAGGTGTTCAAGGACACGCTGATCGAGCAGGCCGAGCAGGGCGTCGACTACTTCACCATTCACGCCGGGGTGCGGCTGCAATACGTGCCGCTGACGGCGAAGCGGGTGACGGGGATCGTCTCGCGCGGCGGCTCGATCATGGCGAAGTGGTGCCTGTCGCGGCACAAGGAAAGCTTCCTGTATGAGCGCTTCGACGAGATCTGCGACATCATGCGCAAGTATGACGTGTCGTTCTCGCTGGGTGACGGGCTGCGGCCGGGGTCGAACGCCGACGCCAACGATGCCGCGCAGTTCGGCGAGTTGGAGACGCTGGGCGAATTGACGAAAGTGGCCTGGGACAAAGGCTGCCAGGTGATGATCGAGGGCCCCGGCCACGTGCCGATGCACAAGATCAAGGTCAACATGGAGAAGCAGTTGCGCGAGTGCGGAGAGGCTCCGTTCTACACGCTCGGGCCGCTGACCACCGACATCGCCCCCGGCTACGACCACATCACCTCCGCCATCGGCGCCGCGATGATCGGCTGGTTCGGCACGGCGATGCTTTGCTACGTCACGCCGAAGGAGCATCTGGGGCTGCCGGACCGCAACGACGTTAAGGTCGGCGTGATCACCTACCGCATCGCGGCGCATGCGGCGGATCTGGCGAAGGGTCACCCGGCGGCAAAGCTGCGGGATGATGCGGTCAGCCGGGCGCGGTTTGAGTTCCGCTGGGAGGATCAATTCAACCTGTCGCTCGATCCCGATACGGCGCGGTCGTTCCATGACCAGACCTTGCCGAAAGAGGCGCACAAGGTGGCACATTTCTGCTCCATGTGCGGGCCGAAGTTCTGTTCCATGAAGATCACGCAGGATCTGCGGGTGGAGGCGGAGCGAATGGCCGGGCTGGAGGCGAAAAGCGCCGAGTTTGCCGAGGCCGGGAAGGAGATTTATTTGCCGCAGGAGGCGGCGGAGTGAGCCGATCGGCGCAGCGGCGGCGGCTGATAACGCGAGGGGCGTGACCTGCTGTCGGGAGTGGCGCACCGGCCCCTCATCGTCATGGTGGCCGCAGGGCCACCATCCACGCCTTGCCGCGCGGCAGCCATTACGCCGTGCGGCTATGCTGCCCCCCAGGCCAGCCGGGACGACCGATGGTGCGCGTGACAGATCGCCACCGCCAGCGCATCCGACGCATCGGCTCGCCGCAGCGTCGCGCCAGGCAGCAGGCGGCGCACCATCATCGCCACCTGCTCCTTCTCCGCGCCTCCGGTGCCGACAACGGCCATCTTCACGGTCTTGGCGGGATATTCGGTGACTTTGATCCCCGCCAAAGCCGGGGTTAGCAGCGCGACGCCGCGGGCATAGCCTAGCTTGAGTGTCGCCGCGCCATTGCGGTTGACATAGGTTTCCTCGACCGCGGCCTCGTTGGGCTTGTGCAGCACCAGCAGCGCCATCAGCGCGTCGTGCAACATCTTCAGCCGATCGGGGACGGAGTGGTCGCTGTCGGTCGCGATCACGCCGTCGGCGATGTGGCGCAGGCGGTTGCCGTCGACGTCGATCAGGCCCCAGCCGGTAAACCGTAAACCGGGGTCGATGCCCAGCAGCCTGACCATTGTCGATTCGCACCCCGCCGTTCGCACGGCCAGTGCTTACACCAACCAGGGCGGGGATAGGCTGTTTCCGTTCACCGTCGGTTCGGGTCGTCTATCCACATCTGTGTCCCGACAAATCACAGGCGTGGATGCCGGCCTCCGCCGGCATGACGGAGCGGCACGGTCCCAGTGCGGCTTACCGCGACAGCGCCGCCATCACGGATTCCGGAATATCGAAGTTGGCGTAGACATTCTGCACGTCCTCGTTCTCATCCAGCACATCCAGCAGCTTCAGCAGCCCGGCCGCCCGGTCTTCATCCAGAGTCACCACCGTCGTCGGCCGCCACTCCAGCTTCGCACTTTCCGGCGCGCCGAAGCGGGCCTCCAGGGCATCCCGGACGGTGAAGAAATCCTCGATCGGGCAAGTCACCTCATGCGCCTCATCGTCGCTTTCGGCATTCTCGGCACCGGCTTCGATCGCGGCCTCCAGCATGTCGTCGGCCGTCGCCACCGCCGCGGGATACCGGATCACGCCCAGCCGGTTGAACATGAAGCTGACCGAGTTCGTCTCCCCCAGCGCGCCGCCGGCCTTGTTGAACGCAGTGCGCACGTCCGACGCGGTGCGATTGCGGTTGTCGGTCAGCGCCTCGACGATTACCGCCACGCCGGCCGGGCCGTAGCCCTCGTAGCGGACCTCCGCATAGTCGTCGCCTGCCCCGGCGCCGGAGGCCTTCTTGATCGCCCGGTCCACCGTGTCCTTCGGCATGTTGGCCTGCCGCGCCGCGGTGACCGCCGCACGGAGCCGCGGATTCGACGACGGGTCAGGCAGCCCCTGCCGGGCAGAGACGGTGATCTCCCGGATGATGCGCGCGAACTGGCGGCCGCGGCGGGCGTCCTGGGCACCCTTGCGGTGCATGATGTTCTTGAACTGGGAATGGCCGGCCATGGGTCGTCTATCAACTCTCAGGTTGGTGTGTCCGCTCCGAGACTACTACGCCGGGCTGCCGGGGGGAAACGCGTCTGCTCACAGGGCGGTTTATCGCTTCGATCTCGGACGCCGGGCCGCGGATATTGCCCCGTCTGAACCAGCGGGCGGGTCCGGGCGAGCGACCAGAACGGACTCCTGCTGCGCCCGGCGCGACCGGCTCGCTCTCGGATTGCGCCGATGAAAGTGGTCTCTTAAGTTGGATGGGGAACTGGTTCGAGGGACCTATCGATGCCGACAGGCTATTTCTCGATCAACGATCCGTTCGGATTCTCAGCCGCCTACCTCTCCGTGGGATCGCTGTTCCCGACATCCGGCCTATCGATCGATGGCTCACCGGCATCCGGAAATCTGTGGGTTAATCTTCCTAAGGCCACTTTTGGTCGCCTCCAGGGCGGAAAACCTCTCGTTATTGACCAAAAAATTCTAACTGCCCTGCAAGCTCGTGATTTCGCCCGGTTTTTCAAAATGAAAACCAACGCCGCCCAGATCCCATGGATATTGGGACCCATGAGCGCCATACCGGTTATAGGGAACTTTATCACGATAGCAACATCAACCGTTGATGGATTGCAAAGACTATCATCATTATCAGTCAACTCGGACCAGCTTTCAGTCCTGATCGCTGCCGGCGGCGCATTCAATCGGACGCTTGGGCTGGAAGCCAACGAGCGTTTAACCGCGGCGGTATTCTATGCTGTGCGGGTTGGAAACGAAGCCCGGAGCTATGCTATTTGCTCGGCTACCTACGGCCTCAACGTTGTTTGATCGGCTCGAGTGCGGCATTCATGAGTCATGCATAGTCTTTCCGTTACTTGGCGCGGCGGGCATCAGTTCACGCGGGCGGATTAGGCGCGGGGGACACCGTTCGTGCGAGTGTGCCGGCTTACCGTTGCGTCGTTCCCAAATGCCCCGCTTGCCGCGAGCGCAAACGCTTCCGCGACTCGGCCCGCCCCTGCTACGGGCCATATATGCCCAGTCTGGACATGGAACTGGCCGCCGGGGGGCGAGTCGCTGGCGTTGACGAGGCCGGGCGGGGACCGCTCGCCGGCCCCGTGGTTGCCGCCGCCGTCGTGCTGCGCGCCGACACCCCGCCCGAACTGGCCATCCTGTTGGACGATTCGAAGAAACTCACCGCGGACCAGCGCCTCGCCGCCTTCCTCGCCCTGTATGCCTCCTCCGCCGAGATTGGCGTTGGCGCCGCTTCGGTGACGGAGATCCTGCGGCTGAACATCCTGCACGCCTCCATGCTGGCGATGCGGCGGGCGGTGTCCCGGCTGCGCATCCCGCCCGACCTCGCGCTGGTGGACGGCAACTACCCCCCGAAGCTGGATTGCGCCGTGCGCTGCGTGGTGGGGGGCGACGCGCTGTGCCTGTCGATCGCCGCCGCCTCGATCGTCGCGAAAGTCGTGCGCGACCGGGCCATGGCGCGGCTGGGGGTGCGCTTCCCCGGCTACGGCTGGCACTCCAACGCCGGCTACGCCACGGCGGTGCATCGGGAGGCGCTGCAACGGCTCGGGCCAACGCGCCACCACCGCGAAGCGTTCGGAACCGTGGCACAACTCCGGCTGGATCTGACGATTGCCGATTGACGTGACTTCCGGCGACCCGTCACGGTGCGGCAATGCTGTAGATAAGGTTGGGACTCCGCTTGGACGCCTATCACGACCTGCCGCTGGACCAGATACTGCGAGGCGACTGTGTGCAGATGATGCGCATGTTGCCGTCGGGGTCGGTTGACTGCGTCTTCGCCGATCCGCCGTATAATTTGCAGCTCAGGGGCGAACTGCGGCGGCCGGATGACAGCCTTGTCGATGGCGTCGATGAGGAATGGGACCGCTTCACCGATTTCGCCTCCTACGACGCGTTCACCCGGGAATGGCTCCGCGAGTGCCGCCGGCTGCTGCGCAAGGACGGCACGCTCTGGGTGATCGGCGCCTACCACAACATCTTCCGCATCGGCGCCATCCTGCAGGACCTCGGGTTCTGGATCCTGAACGACGTGATCTGGCGGAAATCCAACCCGATGCCCAATTTCCGCGGGCGGCGCTTCACCAACGCGCATGAGACTTTGATCTGGGCGGCGCGCGGGCGCGATTCGCGGTATCGCTTCAACTACCAGGCGATGAAGTCGCTGAACGACGACATCCAGATGCGCAGCGACTGGTTCATCCCGCTGTGCACCGGGCCGGAGCGGCTGCGCAACGAGCACGGCCTGAAGCTGCATCCCACTCAGAAGCCGGAGGCACTGATCCATCGCGTGCTGCTGGCCAGCACCAACCAGGACGACGTGGTGCTGGACCCGTTTGCCGGCACCGGCACCACCCCGGCGGTCGCCAAGCGGCTGCGGCGGCGGTTTATCGGCATCGAGCGGCATCCCGCCTATGCCGAGGCCGCCATTGGGCGCGTGCGGCGGACCAAGGCGATCTCGGTCGAAGGCGCGACCTCGGAACCCACCAAGCGGGAGGCGCCGCGAATTCCGTTCGGCAGCCTGGTCGAGCAGGGCCTGATCTCGCCCGGCACGACGATCTTCGACCGCCAGCGGCGGGTCAGCGCGGTGGTCGGGCCGGACGGGTCGCTCAGCATGGGCGACGTCCGCGGATCGATCCATAAGGTCGGTGCGCTGGCGCAGAATGCGCCGAGCTGCAACGGCTGGACGTTCTGGCACTTCGAACGGGATGGCAGTTTGCTGCCGCTGGATGAGCTTCGGGTGATGTTCACCGCCCGGTCAGGGGCTCCGCCCGATTCGCTGCAGGCGTGACGGGCGGCCACCGGGGACACCGATCCGTTGCGCTGGACAGTCGTCAGATGTACACGGCGACTTCGGTATACCCATGGAGCGCATGATGCCGATCGGCAAATGTCGCACGGGTCTGGCAGTCCGTCTCACCGCCGCCAAGGTCGCGACGTTGCTGCTTGCGGAAGGCGATGAGACCGAGACCCATGTCTCGGACGCGCGGGAATTCGCCGTCGCGCGCAAGCCCGGCCGTGAGGAACTGCTGGAGCGCCTTCTCGCCTTCCGGGGGCGGCTGCCTCCGGACTTCACGTTCGACCGCGACGAGGCGAATGCCCGATAGCGTCTTTGGTTCCAACGTCCTGGAGTTTATGAGCCTACGTTGAGTTTGACGCACCGCGCCAACACCGCCGACCTTCGCCGGCATGACGGGGCGGCACGGCCGCAGACCCCACGATGCAGCGGCGCTGCTAAAGCTTCTCCACCTGGGAGTATTCCAGTTCCACCGGCGTCGAACGGCCGAAGATCGAGACGCTGACCTTCACCCGGCCCTTTTCCTCGTCCACCTCTTCCACCGTGCCGTTGAAGCTGGTGAACGGGCCGTCGGCGACGCGGACCTGCTCGCCGATTTCGTACATCACCGCCGGACGCGGACGATCCACGCCTTCCTGGTTCTGCTTGAGGATGCGTTCGGCCTCGGCCTCACTGATCGGGCTGGGCTTGGTCTTGCTGCCGAGGAAGCCGGTGACCTTGGGGGTGTTCTTGACCAGATGCCAGGCGTCGTCGGTCAGGTCCATTTTCACCAGGACGTAGCCCGGGAAAAACTTGTGCTCGCTGTTGATCTTGCGGCCGCGCTTGACCTCGACGACGTTCTCGGACGGCACCAGGACTGCCTCGAACTGCTCGGCCAGGCCTTTCTGGGCGGCCTGCTCGGTGATCTGCTGGGCGATCTTTTTTTCGAATCCGGAGTATACGTGGACGACGTACCAGTTCTTCGCCATGTGATGCCCTCAGATGCCCACACTGAATAACGCGCGCACCCCAAGGCCGATCACCTGATCGACGACGAAGAAAAAGATGGCGGCGACGGCGGCCATGGCGAAGACCAGACCGGTGGTCACCATGGTTTCCTTGCGGCCGGGCCAGGTCACCTTGGCCACTTCCTGCCGGACTTCACGCACGAACTTAACCGGATTAAACGCCACGTTTGCCACATCCTTCGAAGATCGCCGCCACGATACCAAGCCGTTGCCCAAGGTGCTGGCAGGGGAGCAGAGACTCGAACTCTGAACCTCCGGTTTTGGAGACCGGCGCTCTAGCCAATTGAGCTACACCCCTACAGCGGGCCGGCGCTCAACCCATGGGATCGGACGCGACGAGGCCGCAAAAAAGGATGCGGCGGGGGTATTGTCAAGCCTTTATCCCCGGCGCCCGCATGTTCACACTGTGTTCTTGACTCCACCCCCTGGCGTGTGGGAGATGGAGGGAGGAACGCAGTAAGAACACGCAAAAGGGGCGCCCGATCCCATGCAGACCACGATCGACCGCGACGCCGTTGCCGCCTTTGAAATCGCTGGATTGCCGGAAGCGGAGGCGACCCGGCCGATGCCGGGGCGGCAAACCGCCGGACGCGGCGCGGTCAGCAACCCCGGCGTCCGGTTCGATGCGCATACCGCCTTCCCGTTCGACGACGGGTGGGAGACGCTGACGCAAGATATCGGCGACCTCCCGCGACTCGACACCAGCCTGATTCGGGATTCGAGCCGCTCCGCCATCAGTTGGAACACCTCGCCCGATATCGGATTCGACCGGGCGGTGAATCCGTACCGTGGCTGCGAGCATGGCTGCATCTACTGCTACGCACGGCCGTCGCACGCTTATCTCGGCTACTCGCCGGGACTGGATTTCGAGACCAAGCTGATTTTCAAGCCGGACGTGGCGGAGCTGCTGGAGAAGGAGCTGCGCAAGCCCGGTTACGTCCCGCGCACACTGGCGCTAGGGTCGAACACCGATCCGTACCAGCCGATAGAGCGGACGCTGAAGCTGACCCGTTCGGTGCTGGAGGTGCTGGACCGCTACAACCATCCTGTCGGCATTGTCACCAAATCGGCCGGGGTGCTGCGGGACCTGGATATCCTGACCTCGATGGCGCAGCGGAACCTGGTGCGGGTGCATATGTCGGTGACGACGCTCGACCCGCGGCTGGCGCGGGTGATGGAACCCCGCGCGGCGACTCCGGCGCGGCGGCTGCAGGCGGTCGCCGAACTGACCCGGGCGGGGGTGCCAACGGGGGTGCTGGCGGCGCCGATGATCCCGGGGCTGACCGACGCGGAGATGGAGAAAATCCTCGAAGCCGCGGCGGCAGCCGGCGCGCGCCACGCCAGCTACATCCTGCTGCGGCTGCCGCTGGAGCTGCGGCAGATGTTCGAGGCGTGGCTGCACACGCACTTCCCCGACCGGGCGCGGCACGTGCTCAGCCTGATCCGGCAAACGCGCGCCGGGGAGCTGAACGATCCGCGCTTCCATCACCGGTTCACCGGCCACGGACCGTACGCCGATCTTCTGGGGCAGCGGTTTGGGAAAGCGTCACGGCGCCTCGGGTTCGACGAGGCGCGGACACAGTTGGATTGCGGGCGGTTCGCGGTTCCCGATGCGGCGGCGGCGACGTCCCGGCAGTTGTCGCTGTTCTAGACTAGAACCGGAACGTTGCGAACAACACGAAGAAGGAGACGTTCTTGCCCAGCGCTTCCTGCACCGCCGGCCCTGACAGGAACTCGGCAAAGATCGCGCCGAGCAGCAGATGCTGATTGACCCGCCAGCGCACGTCGGCCGACAGTTCAGTGCCCACCCGCATGCCGGTGACCTTGGCAGTGCCGGGGTATTGCACCATGCCGCTGCCGTACAGGCCGTCCGTCATCGAAGCCCGCCACAACGTATCCCAGCCGAACACCGCCAGCACGTCCTTCGCCGGCTTGACGCTCACCACCGGCCGGATGTCATAGACATTGGCCGGCACCAGCAGCGAGGTCTCGGCAAAGTATGGCAGGCGCGGATACATGGCGTTGAACGTGCCGAGGGTGTGGCGGTCGTGGGCGTTGTCGCCGGTGGCGAAGTTGCTTTCGATCCCGATCCTCGGCTCCCATAGCGTGTCTCGGAACGTGTAGCCGAAAATGCCGGCCAGCATGTCGGCGCGAATATCAAGGTTCCGGAACGTGCCGCGCTGCCCTGCGAATTCGGCGTTCCAGTCGAAACCGTTTGAATCGCCAAACAAACGGAACCCGAAGGTGGCCCGGTTTTCCGTGCCGGTCAGGCCGCGATACTTCGCCGATTCGTTTTCATAGTTCAGCTCATAGATATCCGCCTTGCCGAGCGGTCCCAGCGGCACGGTGACGTAGGGTCCCCAGATGTATTGTTTCATGTTGGTGTGGTCGTCGAACACGCCCTCGGCGTTGCTGACCGGCCGGACGGCGATCACATCGACCGATGCACCGCCGATTTTATCGTCGAATCGGAAGCCATCGAAATCGCGGCGGATATTGGGGCCTTCGCGCACGGCGATCAGGCGCTGGTAACCGAACAACAGCTCCTCCCGGCCGATGCGAACAATCGGGGCGTCGCCGAGCGGGGACGGCGGACGCAGGTCGACAAATGCCTGCATCATGTCGAGTTGGTTGATATCCGTGGTGGACGGGACGCCGCGATCGCCGATGCGTTCCATCTCGCCGAGCTGGAGGAAGATCCGGAAATAGTCGGTCAGATGCACGTCGGCGTTCAGCAGCAGCCGCTCCAGCAGATAGCCGTTGCTGGGCGGCGCGTTGATGCCGAAATTCGGGTTGAGGTAGGATTCCGCCCGGAACCTCAGTTCGCCACCGAGGCTGACATAGCTGGCGCCGTATTGACCGTCGCCAAGCGGCATGTATTTGAATTTGTCCCACGGACTGGTCGCCTTGGAGGCGTCGGCCAGATAGGAAAAGTCATCATCGTATCTCAGGTTGTGATACGTCGGATCGCCCGGTTCGGGGCTGGCGCCGCGGGCGGATAACGGCAGAATAAGCGCGATGACGAGGAGTCCCGCAAGGACTCGCGGGAACCGGATCAGCATGGACGTGCCCCGAAGATTTTGTTTTGCCGGCAGGAAGGGGCAACAATTCCGCAAATTATCGGTCTGACCGCAAGCGGTCAGACCGATAAAAATGGGTTATAAGAACGATAAGCCGGTTCGTCGCGCGACCCGATCTTAGACCAGTCTGTCGTTGAACTGGATAGACGGCTGCGTGTCGGTGAATTTCGCCACGTCGCCCATCACCTCCGCGCCGTGCGTTTCGATTGCGGTTTGGAACGCCTGAGGCGACTCGAAATCCAGCAACGTGATCAATATGGCAGGGGCCGAACCCGCGGGCGAACCCGTGCCGTTCAGAACCTGCACGCCCTTCAGGCCGAGCGAACCCCACCGCGCCTGGACAAGCGGGATATGCGTCTTCAGGTAGTAATCGACATCGAGCTTTTGCCCCGGCTGAAGCTGGTAAATCACCGATACGATCATGTTTCTCTCCCGTGGTTGAAGGCGTTTCAGTGGCAGTCGGCCAGATCCGCGTCATGGATTGCAAACGTGGTGTCCTTGGTCAGGTCGATGCCGTGCGCGATGCAGACCCGGCCTTTCTCATCCACCAGCTTGACGTCGAACAACCCACGGCTGACCTCCGTGATCGGCAATCGCTCCGACGGATCGATCGCCTTGTCCTTGTCGTTGAGCGCCTGGTTGGTTCCCCAATGCCCGGTTCCGACAGGCGCCAGATAGACACCGGGGAACGTCGTCGAGTCAGTGAGGTTATACATAAAGAAACGATCAGCCGCCGCAGCCGGCAGGCTGAGGGCAAACGTCAACAGCAACCAGGCCAGCCGAAACGGCATCTCGTCTCCCCGCATCAATTTTCTTGCGCAGATACTAACCCGAGGTCTGCTCGGACGGCAATTGCTGCACTTCCTCAGTGCCGCGCTTGTCAGCGCGGAGAAATGCGAATTCCGCCAACAACTTCGCGTACAGCGCCGTATCGCCCGCCGCCGGAACCGGCCGATCGGCGGAGAGGCGCGCAGGGACGCCCGATAGAATCAGCAACCGCGAGACCCGCTCCATCGCCTGAGCCAGATCATGCGTCGCAATGATGACCGCCGCTCCGGTGGAACGAGCCCAGCGCGCCACGCTTTCAGCGAGTCCGGCGCCAAGCCGGGCGTCCAACGACGCGAAGGGTTCGTCCAGCACCAGCAGTTCCGGTGAAATCGCCAGGGCCCGGGCCAGCGCCACCCGCCGGGCCATACCGAGCGAAAGCTGCCGCGGCCGCAGCGCGGCGGCATGGCCAAGCTGCACGGTTTCCAACAGAAACCCGATATCCGGCTGCCGCATGTCATCCGTTACGACCAGCCGGATGTTTTCTTCAACGGTCAGCCAGGGTAGCAGCCGAGGCTCCTGAAACACCACGCCCACCCGGCGGAAATCGTGCCGCACATGGCCTTCGTAGGCTGTGTCGAGTCCGAGCAGAATCCGCAGCATCGTGCTCTTGCCGGCCCCGGATGGGCCGAGCAGGCCAACGACCTCACCGGGTGCGACCGAGAAATGGACATCGGACAAAATCGTCCGTTCGACGCCGGAGTCCGACGTATACGCCTTGCGATCGATACGAACACTAAGCATTCGACCGCCAGGCCGTTGCGCGGCGTTCCAGCGGTTGCAGAACAGCAGCCTCGAACAGCAGCATCAGGCCGGCAAACGCCAGGCCGTACGCCAGAATTCCGGTGACGTTGAAGTTCTGGAAGAACAAATTCAGCACATAACCCACACCGCTTGGGCGGCCGAGAAGTTCAACCAGCAACACGATCTTCCAGGTGATCGACAGGCCGCTGCGACCGGCGGCGGCGATGTAGGGCAGCAATTGCGGCAGCACCACGTGACGCAGGCGCCGCCATTGCGGCAGATGGAACGCTTGCGCCATCTCGGCCAGGCCGGGATCCAGCGCCCGCGCTCCCTCCCGCACCGTCACGACAACTGTCGGGGCTTTCGCCAATACAACCGCCAGGACCGCGGCGGCGTCGTTAAGGCCGATCCAGATGTAAGCGAGAACAATGACGACGAGGACGGGGAGATTGAGGCCGATCACTACCCACGGATCCACCCATGCATTGGCCCTGGCCGATCGGCCGGTGATGTAGCCGAGGGCGCCCCCGCCGAGCATGGCGAGAATGAAGGCGACGATGACACGTGCCAGCGTCGCGGCGAACGCCGCCGGCAGCGCGCCCGTTACGATTTCGTGCCAGGCGAATAAGGCAACCCGCTGCGGACCCGGAAGCAGGTTCGGGTTGGCCGATAAATAAGAACCCAGCCACCAGATGGCGATGAAGCCCAGCAGGGACAGCAGGCGGTCGCGAGCCGCGATTGATAGCGCGCCGGCTTCAGCTCGACCCATCTTTGACCGGCCAGAAGACACCCGGCGGCAGCGTCTCGATGCCGCCCGTCGCTTGCGAGCCGCCGGTTTCGTGCAGGACGGCGAGCAGGCGGGCGGCACCGCGGGCCTGTTCCGCGGCATCCACCCGCGGCACGCCGGCGAGGTAACGGTCGCGCAGGCGAACGAACAGCGCATCGCTGTCGGCGTCCATCAACGGGCGCACCGCCGCCCACTCCTCGGCCGAACCGGCCAGCAGCCCATCGGCTGCATCGACGGCGGCGAGAAATCCGTCGATCGCGGCTCGATTGGCGTTCGCCCAGTCTTCGTGGAAGACAAATCCGACCATGCTGACCTGCGGCGAGATATCCAGCGCCCTGGCGCAATCCGCCACCGAAACGGCCTGGCGGAAGCCGGCGGCCTCCAGCCGGGCGGAGAAATTCCAGTATGTCAGCACCGCATCGAGTTCGCGCTGCTGCAGCTTGGCGCCAAGCAGGGGCGGGGCGCCAAACACCGGCTTCGCCTCGGTGGCGAGATCGATGCCCTGGCCGCGTCCGGCAGCCTGCACCACAAGCCAGGATTTGTCGGCCGGGCCGCCGGCCACGCCCAGACTGCGGCCCTTCAAATCAGCCAGCCGCCGTATCGGCGAGTCGGCCGCGGTCATGACGCCGCCGGTGGCGCTGGAGAACGGCGCGAAGCACAGCTTCGTTCCGCTGGCGCGTTGCACCGCGACGAAGGCCCAGTCCGACAGAATGACGTCGCTCGCACCGGCCATCAGCGATACGCGCCCGGCATCGTTGTTGGCGAGCATCGTGCCGCGCAACGCGAAGCCATGTTTTGTATCGAGATCATGCCGGCGGATGACGTCGGCCACCCACTGGACGGTGCCGAACTGCAAAGTGCCAAGCCGCAACGGGTTATCTGCCCGCACGGGTAGAGCGATGGATGCCGCGCCGGCCGCGAGCAACGCCCGCCGGGATATATGTGTCATGGTGCCCCACCTCCGCGGCGAACGAGCAGCCCCCGAGCCGGGTCGTAGGCCAGAATGGCGGCGATGGTAAACACTGTGGCGGCCGAGGCAACAACGGCGAGCGAGAGAAAATCTAATTTGCCGTATAAGCTGAAGCGGATCAGCTCGACCGCATAGGTGAAGGGATTGAGCCGGCAGATGAAGTAGACGACCGGGCTGGATTGCTGCACCAACCACAGCGGATACAGCGCCGAGGAGGCAAAGAACATCGGGAAGATGACGAAGTTCATCACGCCGGCGAAGTTCTCCAGTTGCTTGATCAGCGACGACAGCAGCATCCCCAGCGCGCCGAGCATCAGGCCGCACAGCACCAGCGCCGGCAGCGCGGTCAGGAACGACCACGGCGGCAGGTCGACCCCCCACAGCCAGGCGACAATCATGAAGGCGGCGACCTGAAGGATGGAGACGGTGGTGCTGGCCAGCAGTTTGGACACCAGCAGGAACCAGCGCGGGAACGGGCTGACCAGCAGCATACGCATGTTGCCCATTTCGCGGTCGTAGACCATCGACAGCGACGACTGCATGCCGTTGAAAAGCTGGATCATCGCGATCAGGCCGGGGGTGACGTAGACCTCATACAGGACGTAGGTCTCGTACGGCGGAATGATCGAGACGCCGAGGATCTGGCGGAAACCGGCGGCGAAGATGAACAGCCAGACCAGCGGCCGCACCAGGGCGGAAACGAAACGTTCCCGTTGGTGCACGAAGCGCAACGCCTCGCGCCACATGATGCCGCGCAGGCAGGTCAGGTATTGGCCGAGGGTGAAGCCGCGCGCCGGGGCGTCGAGGGTGAGGTCGCTCATAGCGTCTCCTCATAGTCATGGCCCGGCTTGTCCGGGCCACCTATCCCAGCACGTGCGGCGATAGGTGGCCCGGACAAGCCGGGCCATGACGATGGGGACGGTTGGGCAGGCAAATCGCTCATGATTCGTCTCGCGGAGCGGCTGATTCTGTCAGCGACGCGAAAGCAGCGCGCAGGCTGTCCTTGCCGGAGGCGGCGACGACATCGCTGACGACACCGCGGGCGAGCGATTTCCCCAGATGCAGCACCAGGATTTGGTCCGACGGTTCGATCTCGTCCAGCATATGGGTCGTCCACAGCACGCCGACACCGCGATCCCGCACCAGGCTGCGAACATGGGTCACGATCGCCTGCTTCGATGCGATATCCAGGCCAACCGTGGGTTCGTCCAGCACCAGCAGGCTTGGCCCATGCAGCAACGAACGGGCGATTTCCACGCGGCGCATCTGGCCGCCGGACAGGTCGCGTGCCTTGTCCTTCGCCCGCTCGGCCATACCGACATCGGCCAGCGCGGCCGTCGAACGTCTGCGCGCCTCGCGCCCTCCGATGCCATGTAAGGCTGCGTGGAACAGCAGATTGTCCATCACCGACAAATCGAGATCGAGCGTGCGCGCCTGGAACACCACGCCCAGCCGGCGCAGCGCCTCGCCCGGTTCACGATCGATACGATGGCCGAGCACGCTGATGCTGCCGCTTTGCGTATCGAACAGCCGGGTGATCAGCGACAGCAGCGTGGTCTTGCCCGCCCCGTTCAGGCCGAGCACAGCGGTGAACTGCCCTTGCGGAACGGTCAGCGAAACCTTGTCCAGCACACGGCGCCGGCCATAGGCGTGGCTGACGCCATCGACCGCCAGGGCAGGCGGAAAGACAGTGACATGCGTTTCGGCGGACATGATATTCATTGCGGCGAGACCACCACACCCCAGGGCAGGCGTCCAACCTGGATGGATTTCACCACCTTCAGCGCGGCCACATCGATGACCGAGATGTCGTTGGACAGCCCGTTGGTGGTCAGCAGGTATTTCTCGTCCGGGGTGAATGCCATCTGCCAGACGCGCTGGCCCACCAGCAGGTATTTCTGGACCGTTCCGGTCTTCGCATCGATCACCGCGACGCGGTTGGCCGGGCCGAGCGCGACGAACGCCAGGCTGTCATCCTTGGTGAATCGAATCCCCACCGGCTGGATCGCCTTGTCGCGAAGGCCCTGAACCTCGAAATGGATCTTGTTCTTTACGACGTGGGCAACCGGATCGATCACGCTGACCGTACCGCCGAGTTCCGAGGACACCCACAACTCCGACCCGTCATGTTTGAACTGCGCGATACGCGGGCGCGGATCGACCAGCACCGTCGCGACGACCTTGCGGGTCTCGTAGTCGATGAAATGCGCCATGTTGGTGGTTTCGGACGTATTGACGATGGTCTTGCCGTCCGGACTGACCGCCATGCCTTCCGGTTCGACGCCGGTCGGAATTTTCGCCACGACCTTGCGGGAGGGCACGTCGATCACCGTGACCATCTGATCGTTTTCGTTTGAAACAAACAGCCTGTCGCCACCCTGTCCCAACGCAAACGTTTCCGGATCGGCTCCGGAAGGAAGTTCGCCGGTGATCTGCAAGGTGGCTCGATCGATGACCTGGATGGTATCGTCGTCGCTGGCGCACACCAGGATGGATTTTCCGTCCGCGGTGAGCGTGATGCCGCGCGGGCGCTGGCCGACATCAATGGTCTTGACGGTTTTCATCTCGTCGAGATCGACGACGCTGACGGTGTTGTCGCGTTCGTTCGTTACATAGGCTGTCAGCGCCCGTGCGGGTTGCGGCAGGGCGAGGCTTGCAAATACCATGAACGCAGTGAGGCAGACGCACTGGCGCATCATCGTCATGGTGCGCGCAGGCGCACCATCCACGCCTTTGTCGCGACCAGCAAAAGGCGTGGATGGCGGGCCTTCGCCCGCCATGACGGGAATGAAACGTCGGCGCATCAGAACATTCATTGCAGTTTGCATTTGGTTTCAGGCCGATCGATGCCGAGCGTATCGAGCTCGTTGGATTGGTGGAGAAAACCGGGCTGCGGAGATATCGAAACGACCGTGCGCCCGTCGGATAGCAAAATCGGCTGGCGCAGTTGCAGATCCCAATCGCGCAACGTCAGAAGCTGCCCCTTGTATGCCGCAATCCCGAACTCCGGGCTTTTCATGTAGGCGATCAGCTTGCCGGCATCGGTGCTGCCGGTGTGGGTGGCAGCCTCACCGATCATCCGGACGCCGGTCCAGGCTTGCATATCCAGCGGCATCATCCGCCGGTTGAACAGCTTGACGAAACGGTTCTGCAACTGCGTGCCGCCCCAGGATTCGCTGCTGGCATCCCAGGTCACGGGCTCCAGCCCCGCCGAACCCGCGACCGGCCGGGCGTCCCAGGTGCGATACGGCAGATAGCCTGCGAAAACCTGGTTCTCGTCGGCGGCGACCAGCACGTCGTAATCGGGCGCGCCCTGGGTCAGCACCGGGATTTGTTGCTGTGTCTGTACGACCCCCGAATCGCTCTGGCGCGAGCCGCCGGTATCCTCGCTGACCTTCTCCTGCACGATCTTCGCCCCGAACCGCTTGGCCGATCGGCGGTACGCGTCGGCAAGAAGCTTGTCCGACGGATACGAACCATACACCAGCAGCCAGCGGTTCCACTTCTTCCAGACCAGATATTGCGCTACTGCATCGGCCAACATGCTGCGCGTCGGCGCGACATGAATCACATCGCCGCGGCAGTCCTGCTGGCGCAACGAATCGTCCGGGGCTGCGAGGTTGAACAGCGTCATGCCGCGTGTCCGAGCGCCATCCGCCAGCAGCAGCACGCCGTCGGCGTCGAGATCGGTCATCACCAGCCGCACGCCCTGCCCCGCCAGGTGGTCAAGCGCGGCCGGCAGGTTCGCACCCTTGCGCACCGGCACATCGACCATTTCGAAACTCTGGCCGAGAGAACTTCCCGTCGTGTTGTTGTCGTCCAGCGCCAGTTTGGCACCCGCAAGGCCGGCATCCGGCCCGGGTTGCTCCAGCAGCGAAATTACCGGACGGCGGATCAGGGAGCGGACATAGCCGATGCGAACCACGCCACTATCGGCACGCGCACCGGGTGCTGCAAGCGCACCGATCGCGAGCACAGCCATCACGCCGCGCCGGCTGATGCCGTTACGCGCATTTCCATTTGGACGTTCCATACTGACGTTCGTAGTGAAGTTAGCCGCTCACCACAAGCTAGGGGGCACCTGTCGGCACCGCCCCGGCGGCTCCCAATTCGGCGACCTCCGCGTCGGTGAACACGCGCGAACGCGTGAGGAAGCGGACACCTTCGGGGGCTTCGAGCGAAAAGCCGGCCCCGCGGCCCTTGACCACGTCGATGATCAATTGCGTGTGCTGCCAGTATTCGAACTGCGCCGCGCCCATGAAGAACTGGCAGCCGGCGATCTCACCCAGCAGCATATCCTGCGCACCGGTGCGGAATTCGCCCTTGGCGTAGCACATCGGCGCGCTGCCATCGCAACATCCGCCGGACTGGTGGAACATCAGCGGACCATGCACCGCGCGCAGGCGGTCCACGACAGCTTCCGCTTCGGGCGTGATGAGAACTCGTTGAGTCATCGCATCCTCCGCGGTGGTGGGCCGGAACCCGGGATCGGGTCCCGGCCCGTTGCCGGTTAGAAGAAGCCCAGAGCGTTCGGGCTGTAGCTGACCAGCATATTCTTCGTCTGCTGGTAATGGTCAAGCATCGCCTTGTGGTTTTCACGCCCGATGCCAGACTGCTTGTAGCCGCCGAACGCCGCGTGCGCCGGATACAGGTGGTAGCAGTTGGTCCAGACGCGACCGGCCTGGATCGAGCGGCCGAAGTTGTAGGCACGGGTGCCGTCGCGGGTCCACACGCCGGAGCCGAGGCCGTACAGCGTATCGTTGGCGATCGCCAGCGCGTCGGCATCGTCCTTGAAGGTGGTCACGGACACGACCGGCCCGAAGATTTCCTCCTGGAAGACCCGCATCTTGTTGTGGCCCTGCAGCACCGTCGGCTCGACATAGTAGCCGCCGGCCAGGTCGCCCGGATGGATCGCGCGATTGCCACCGGCCAGCACCTTGGCACCTTCCTGACGGCCGATGTCGATGTAGGACAGGATCTTCTCAAGCTGGTCGTTGGAAGCCTGGGCGCCGATCATGGTGGAGGCGTCGAACGGGTTGCCCTGGGTGATGGCGGCGACGCGCTTGAGCGCACGCTCCATGAAGCGGTCGTAGATGCTTTCGTGGATCAGCGCGCGGCTCGGGCAGGTGCAGACCTCGCCCTGGTTCAGCGCGAACATGGTGAAGCCTTCGAGCGCCTTGTCGAAGAACGCGTCGTCTTCGTTCATCACGTCGGCGAAGAAGATGTTCGGCGACTTGCCGCCCAGTTCCAGCGTGACCGGAATGAGATTTTCCGAGGCGTATTGCATGATCAGGCGGCCGGTGGTCGTCTCACCGGTGAAGGCGATCTTGGCGATCCGCTTGTTCTGCGCGAGCGGCTTGCCGGCCTCGACGCCGAACCCGTTGACCACGTTGATCGTTCCGGGCGGCAGCAGATCGGCAATAATTTCGATCAACACAAGAATGCTGAGCGGGGTCTGTTCGGCCGGCTTCAGTACGATGCAGTTGCCGGCGGCGAGTGCAGGCGCCAGCTTCCAGATCGCCATCAGCAGCGGGAAGTTCCACGGAATGATCTGGCCGACGACGCCCAGCGGCTCATGGAAATGATACGCGACCGTGGTGCTGTCGATCTGGCAGGTGCTGCCTTCCTGGGCCCGAATTACTCCGGCGAAGTAACGGAAATGATCAATCCCCAACGGCAAATCCGCATGGGTCGTTTCGCGGATCGGCTTGCCGTTATCCAGCGTCTCGACCAGTGCCAGGGTCGCCAGCTTTTCCTCCAGCCGATCGGCGATCTTGTTCAGGACGCGGGAACGCTCGGCGTAGGAGGTCGCGCCCCAGGCGTCCTTTGCCTTGTGCGCCGCATCGAGCGCGAGCTCGATGTCTTCGGCGGTCGAACGGGCAACCTGACAGATCACCTTGCCGTTGACCGGCGAGACGTTGTCAAAGTATTGGCCGCGCACGGGGGGAACCCATTCACCGCCAATGAAGTTGTCGTATTGCCGCTTGATCGAAACGGTGCGGGCAAGTTCAGCCAGGGCTTTATCGACCATATTTCCTCTCCACTCGGTTGTCGCCGGCACCATGCCGTGCGGGTTGGATCAGCGCAGACTCAATCGGTCTGAATCGTGCTCAGGTAGGCGTAGATCTTCTTGAAGTCGTCTTCGCTAAAGACCGCGCTCCAGTTCGGCATGCCCTTCGCAGGGCGGCCTTTCGTCACGGTTTCGTGGAACACCGTCGCGGTGGTATCGCCATAGCGGTGGTGCAGCAGGCGCAGATCGATCTTGCGGACTGATTGCACCGCGTCCGGGCCGTGGCAGTGCGAGCAGGTGCCGTTGAAGATCGCATGGCCCTCGGCCACATCGTCTGCCGTCGGCGCCGCCGCTTCCTTGGCGGGTTCCGCCGCCGCGGGCGGTGCCGGTTCGCTGGTGGAGGCCAGGATCATGACGGGTTCGTCCAGGCTCGCCAGTTCGATCGGGGCCGCCGTCGGCAACCCGTATTTCGCCGCCAAATCAGCCACCGCCGGCCGGGCACCTTCCAACGCCAGATCAACCTTGTCGCGCAGATCCGCATCGGCCCGGTTGAAGCCAATCTTGACCGGATACTCCATGCCCTCACCGGCGATGGGAGTCACTTCGTAAGCGCCGTGCAACGAGGTCTTGTTCATGTAGCCGGCCACGGGTCCCCAGACGAACGCCATATCAACCTCGTGGTGCTCCAGGGCCTTTACGGCTTCCTCGGGGTTGAGGAACGTCACCGACTTCACGTCGTCCCGTTCCGCCAGGACCATCTGCGGCGGCGTGGAAAACTGCACGCCCACCCGCTTGCCGGACAGATCGTCCAGCCGCGTGATGTGCTGGCCCGCCGGCGCCATGATCGCGTAGCCGATGTGCAGGAACGGTTTCGAATAGACCAGTTGCGGCCCCATGAAACCCTTGATGCCCGGCAACCCGACATAGGCATCGCAGGTCTTGGCCAGCAACGTCGTGCGCACCGCATGCTTGCCGAAATAGCTCAGCGCCCAGACCGGCTCAAACGGGCGGCCGAGCGACTGGGCGACCTGCCGGCCGAGTTCGACATAAAGCCCGGGTGGCCCGGACTGCGCGCTGCTGAACGGCAGGTCATCGGGATCAGCACATACCCGCAACGGCTGAGCCTGGTTCGGCGCGGGAGTTTCCGCCCCGCCCCGGCCCGGCGTCGCAAAAGCGGCACCGAGGGCAAGGGCTGCGGCGAGACGGCTGATACGCACACCAAGCCGCATCACGTTACTCCGAGAACACGAAAAGCGTGCCGCCTTCCGGGGTCGCGTCCGTCATCTGCTTGCCGATATCCCCCAGGAAGGCCGGGATCGCAGCGGTGCGGCCGGCAACAACCGCCACATACTGCTTGCCGCCGATCGAGTAGGTGATCGGCCCGGCGCCGACACCGGTGCCAAGCTGCACCTTCCAGAGTTCGGCGCCGGTCTTGGCATCAACCGCTTTGAAGTAGCCCAGCAGGTTGCCGTAGAACACCAGGTCGCCACCGGTCGCCAGGGTGCCGCCGTTGAACGGCAGCGGTTCCTTGTTGTGCCAGACGGCCTTTTGCGTCACCGGGTCCCAGGCTTCGATGTCACCCAGATAACCGCCCGGCCCGGGCAGCGCGGTGAAGTCCTTGCCGAGATAGAACACGCCCTTGCGGTATTCGACGTCCTTCAGCTCCGACATATCCTGGCAGATATTGTTGGAGGGGATGTAGACGAACCCGGTCTTCGGGCTGAACGACATCGGCTGCCAGTTCTTGCCGCCAATCAGGTTCGGGCAGATGTTTTTCGCCGCGTGGTTCGGTCCCGGACGCTTGTCGGGATCTTCCACCGGGCGTGTCGTCGCCGGATCGATCTTCGTTGCCCAGTTGGTCGGGACGAACTTCTCGGCCGAGATCAGCTTGCCGGTCTCGCGGTTCAGCACATAGAAAAATCCGTTACGGTCTGCTTTCAAGCCGACCGGGGTCTCCTTGCCGGCGATTTTCAGATCGGTCAGCAGCAATTCGTTGACGCCGTCATAGTCCCAGGCGTCGGCCGGGGTGCCCTGATAGGCCCATTTGATCGCACCGGTATCCGGGTCGAGCGACAGCGTGCTGGAGGTATTCAGGTTGGTCAGCTTGCCGTAATTGCCGTCGCCGGTGCTGCGAACGACCGTGGCCCAGGGGCCGGGGTTGCTGGTGCCGAAATACAACGAATTGGTTTTGGCATCATATGAGCCAACCAGCCAGGCCACGCCGCCGCCGTGCTGGGCGCTGTCGCCCTTCCAGCTATCGCCGCCCGGCTCATTCGCCAGCGGCACGGTCCAGGTCTTCCAGACCTGCTTGCCGGTGTTGATGTCATAGGCCTGCAGGCTGCCGCGCGCGCCATACTCGCCGCCGCCGAAGCCGGTGATGACCTTGTCATGCACGACGACCGGGGGTGAGGTGATAACCGAGCCTTGCTTATAGTCTACGACGTCGGCGACCCAAAGCTCCTTGCCGGTCTTGGCGTCGAGCGCCGCCAGCTTGCCGTCCAGGCGGCCGACGAAGATCTTACCTTCTGCAAAGGTCACGCCGCGGCTGTTGACGTCGCAGCAGGCGTATTGCAGCACATCGTCGGGAATTTCCGGCTCATACTTCCAGCGCTGCGCGCCGGTCTTGGCATCGAGCGCATAGACGTATTTCGGCCCCCAGGAGGTGGAGACATACAGCGTATCGCCGATGACGATCGGGGTTGATTCGTTGGAGCGCAACGATCCGAGCGAGAATGCATATGCCAATTTCAGCTTGGAAACGTTCTTGCTGTTGACCTGATCCAGCGGGCTGTACCGCGTATTGTCGTAGCCGTGCCCGTAGACGGCCCAGCCGTTGGCGTCCGCGGCCTTGCCGGGCGCATCGCCCGCGTTGGCGGTGCCGAAGCCCGTCAGCATCGCCCCGAGAATGGCAGCGCTGCCCAACAATCTGAATTTGGACGTCATTCTTTGCGTTCCTCCGAGTGTCGCCGGCGCCGGGATCACAGACCGGCAATCTTGGCTCCGGTCACTAGCGTTTGGCCCTTATAGGTGAAATAGCCCAAAGGTCGTATAGATTGAGTATATTGTGCAGTGCAGCATCAGCCACCTGGCGGTTGCACAGGGCTGCCAAAAACAAATTGTCTCGCCGAGAGAAAAAGCGCGGCGGCGCAAAATAAATCTCCGGTATCGCGCGGCGCGGGCGGGATCGTGCTAAGAGGTGGCGCGGCAGCCGGGACGTGACGGAGCAGAGTGGGATGCAGACAGTTCTGATCATCGATGACCATCCGCTGTTCCGGGCAGCGATCCGCGACATCGTCGGACGGCTGTTCGCCGCCAAGGGATGGGACGCGACGTACCGCGAAGCCTCCAGCTTCCAGGAAGCTTTCGACCACGCGGCGGCAACGCCGGACCTGGACCTCGTCACCCTTGATATATGCCTGCCGGATTCAAACGACCTGTCCGGCCTGTTGCGCTTCCGCGCCATCGCGCCGGCCACGCCGATCGTGGTGATTTCGGCGATCGAGGAAAGGGACACCATCGTTCGGGCGATGCTGTGCGGCGCCGTCGGATTCATTCCTAAGGCTTCGTCAATGGATGCGATGATCGAGGGCCTGCAGGTCGTGCTGGCCGGCGGGGTCTACCTGCCACCCGGAACCGAGCCGATACGGCGCGACAGCGATCATGCCGGCGGGGACACGGGGGTGGCGCTGACTCCCCGCCAGGCCGCCGTGCTGGAAAAGCTGGTGGAAGGCAAGTCGAACAAGCAGATCGCCCGTGAACTGGCGATCAGCGACATGACGGTGAAGGTGCATGTGACCGCCATCCTGCGCAGCCTCGGGGTCGAGACGAGGGCGCAGGCGATCGTTGCGGTCCGCGGCGACGGCCTGGCTGGGCGCCAGGCGGTGGGCGTTTAGTGCACGCCGTGCCAGATTCTGCGCTTGAGCGCGAAGGTGACGCCCGCCATTCCCAGGAAATAAAGCACCACGCCGATGCCGATGCGTTTGCGCTGCACCATATCCGGATGCGCCGCCCAGGCCAGGAAGGTGACGACGTCATGGGCGTTCTGCGCGACCGTTGACACCGTCCCGTCAGTATAGGTGATGTCGCCTTCGTTCAGCGGCGGCGGCATGGCGATCTGATGGCCGGGGAAATACGGGTTGTAGTTCATGCCGTCCGCGAGTTTCACCTCCGCCGGCGCATCCCGATAGCCAGTCAGCAGCGCATAGATATAATTCGGTCCGTTCGGAAACGAACTGACGATCAGCGACAGGTCGGGCGGCAGCGCCCCGTTCAGCATCGCCCGCGCTGCCTCGTCATTCGGAAACGGCGGACGAAACGGACTGGCCGGCGTCGCCGGCTTGGTCACGAGGTTGCCCTGATTGTCGAAACCAGCGGGAACCGTGAACCTGGCTGCGATCTCCTTGATCTGGCTGTCGGTGAAGCCGATGCCGCTGAGGTCGCGGTAATGCAGATACTTCAGCCCGTGGCAGTTGGAGCACGCATCGGCGTAGATCTGGAAGCCGCGCTGCGCCGCGGCCTGATCGACGGTGCCGAGCGGTCCGGCGAAACTCCAGCTTTGCGAGGGCGGCGTCAGCGTATCGGCCTCCTCCGCCCGGGCCGGTGCGCCGAGCACGAGACCGGCCAGCGCAACGATGACAGCGAACCTGTTCATGGGCGGATCTCCGCTACGGAGGCGCCGCGCGGCAGCGATCCCCGGTTGATGACCGGGCGGCTGATGCTGTCGGGCAGCGGCAGCGGCCGTTCGATACGTCCAAGGAGCGGCATCACCACCAGCAGGTGCCCAAAGTAATACAGCGTGCCGATACGGCCGAGGATCACCCAGATGCCTTCCGGCTTGTGCGCGCCGACGGCGCCCAGCAAGACGATCGAGGCGAGCCAGACGAAGAACAGCGGACGGTATATCGGCCGGAACCGGGCGCTGCGCACCGGACTCGTATCGAGCCACGGCAAAGCCAGCAGTATGGCCATGGCTCCGAACATCAGCGCGACTCCGCCCAGTTTGTTCGGCACCGCGCGCAGGATGGCGTAGAACGGCAGGAAGTACCATTCCGGCTGGATGTCGGCCGGGGTCTGCAACGGGTTCGCCGGAATGAAGTTGGTCGGATCGCCGAACAGGTCCGGCGCGAAGAACACCAGCACCGCGAACAGGGCCAGGTAGACGCACAGCCCGAAGCAGTCCTTGATGGTGTAGTACGGATGGAACGGCAGCGTGTCCTGCGGCGACTTGACGTCGATGCCCAGTGGGTTGTTCGACCCGACCTTGTGAATCGCAGTGATGTGCAGCAGAACCACGGCCACCAGAACGAACGGCAGCAGGTAGTGCAGGCTGTAGAAGCGGCTCAAGGTCGGGCTATCGACGCCGAAACCGCCCCATAGCCAGGTGACGACGGAATCGCCAATCAGCGGAATGGCGGCGAACATGTTGGTAATGACGGTCGCACCCCAGTAGGACATCTGGCCCCATGGCAGCACGTAGCCCATGAACGCTGTGGACATCATGATCAGCAGCGTGACGACTCCGAGTATCCACAGCAGCTCGCGCGGCGATTTATACGAACCGTAGTAGATGCCTCGGAACGTATGGATGTAGGTCGCAATGAAGAACATCGAGGCGCCGTTCTGGTGCAGATAGCGAACCAGCCATCCGTAATTGACGTCCCGCATGATATGCTGGACGCTGGCGAAGGCTTCGGCGGCGTTCGGCATGTAGTCCATCGCCAGCACCACGCCTGTGCTGATCATCACCACCATCAGCAGCATCGAGATGGCGCCGAAGTTCCAGAAATAGTTGAAATTCTTCGGCACCGGAAACGTGCCGAACTCCTTCTGCATCAGCGTAACGATCGGCAGGCGAGTGTCGACCCACCGGACAAAGCCGCTTTGGGTTGCGGTGGACATGATAGGGGCCTCCGGAAATACAGGGGGTCAGCCGATGCGTATTTTTGTATCGCCCTCGAACGTGTAAGGCGGGATCGGCAGGTTGCTCGGCGCGGGGGGCACGCGAATGCGGCCTGATGTGTCGAACTGGCTGCCGTGGCAGGGGCAGAACCAGCCGCCCAGGTTGCCGCGCATCTCGGATGGCTTGTTGCCCAACGGGATGCAGCCGAGATGGGTGCAGATGCCAACGACGACGATCCATTGTTCATGGCCGGGCTGGACCCGGGCGCGATCGTCCTGCGGGTCGCTGAGTTGGTCGAGCGGCGTGTTGCGGGCCTGCTGGATTTCAGCCTCGGTGCGGTGGCGCACGAAAATCGGCTTGCCGCGCCAGACCACGGTGACGCCCATCCCGGGCGGGATGGACTCCAGCGGCACCTCGACGGATGCAAGTGCAAGCACATCCTTTGACGGGTTCATGAAGTCGATCAAGGGCCAGGCGTAGCCGGCGACGCCGATGGCTCCGCCGGCCAGCGCCACCAGCGTCAGGATATCGCGTCTCGGCACCGCATCGGACGGACCGATGGGCGCGGGGTGCATGGTGGTCATTCAGGACCCTCCGGCGTTATGAGCCACGGTATATGTCGGCGCGCGCTGCCGCGGCGGATGTCCGATTCGGCCGTTACGGCGCCTGGATCGTGCTCAGGTAGGCATATAGCTTGCGGAACTTGTCCTCGGTGAACACCTGGCTCCAGCTCGGCATGCCCTTGGCCGGTCGGCCCTTGTTGACCGTTTCATCAAACACCGTTTCCGTTGTCTCACCGTAGCGGTGCCGCAACTGGCGCAGGTCGAGCCGCCTGATCGACTGGACGGCATCCGGACCATGGCAGTGCGAGCAGGTGCCGTTGAAGATCTTCTGGCCTTCGGCGATCATCTCAAGCTCGGAATTCTTTGGTACAATCCTGCTTGGTTGCAGCATCGCCTGCTGCGTATCGCCGGTATTTTCCGATGCCGCCAGCGCCGTCGCCGGTGCGGCGGGGTCGGAACCGGGCGCCTGCGCCCCGGCCGGCCAGGCGGCAGCGGCACCGAGAACCATACCAAAGGTGAGACGACTTAACATCTGATAGTGTTGCATGTTAATGCTCCGAGGCGAACGAAGGTGGCCCCGCCGCTGGAAATCGCATCGGTTGGCTGTTTGCCGATGTCTTCGACTTCGGCAAGCGCACAGGTCTTCCAGCCGGGGCCGCAACGTATTGTTTGCGGTTGATGGACCAGTCTATCGATGGCTGCGTATGCCGGGCGTCGCTATCATAAGCTTTGCGAAATCCCCGGCATTGCCGCTCCTTCACGAAGACTCGGGGCGGCGTCGCTTTTTACTGTTGCAAGAAAAGGCGTGGATGTTGAGCCACCTGCCACCATGACGGTGAAGGCGTCTTTGCCGATTGGCCGATTTTACAACAACGTCGTTTTCGCGACCGGGTCCCCGGCCTCGATAGCCGCCGGATAATCGCTGCATTGCATAACAAATCATAACTGGAAGTCATTATCTGCCTCCCCGCGGTCTCGTTCTCGGCAGGCATCTTTCGCCCGGGACCCTTGATTGATATAAGATAGCTTTCCGGCACCCGCGGATATAACCCAAAGGTCGTATCAGCGAATATTTTCAAGAAATTCGGGGGATCAATGCTGTGCTTTTTGGTGGATTTTATAGAATCTTGCGTCTCGCAACTGCACAATAAATACAGTAAGCCGAAACAAGCGAGCGATACCATTGCTTAGCCGATCGGCGAAATCGACCGCGCCGAGCCAATGTAGGACGTTATCATGATTGGAAACATCGCAAAGCCGGTCAGGGAATTTTCCCATATTGTACTGCCGCTGCATGAATGTGGCGGCCGCAGGCTCGTTTCGTATATCAGTGTTGCCGGCGCTGATGTAAAACGATACCATCGTCGGGATTTTCGTCCTTGCCGCATATGCCCGGGCGCCGCAGGCCGATCCGGACCGAAACGGCAGCTTCAAAACGCGCCGCGGGGTGGAATGCAGACGATTCTGATCATCGACGACCATCCCCTGTTCCGCGCGGCGATCCGCGACATCATCGGCCGGTTGTTCGCCGCGAAGGGATGGGACGCGACCTATCGCGAAGCCTCCAGCTTCCGGGAGGCCTTCGATCACGCCGCCGCCGTGCCGGAGCTCGACCTCGTCACCCTCGATATCTACCTGCCCGACGCAAACGACCTTTCGTCGCTGCTGCGCTTCCGCGCCAGGCTGCCGGCCACGCCCGTCGTGGTGATCTCCGCGATCGAGGACCGTGAGATGATGATCCGCGCCATGCTGTGCGGCGCCGTCGGCTTCATCCCGAAAGCCTCTTCCATGGATGCGATGATCGAGGGCCTGCAAATGATACTGGGCGGCGGGGTCTACCTGCCGCCAGGCACCGTGGCGAACCGGCGGGAGGGCGATCTCCCGCCCGGCGAGACGCTAACCCCCCGTCAGGCGGCCGTGCTGGAAAAGCTGGTCGAGGGCAAATCGAACAAGCAGATCGCCCGCGAATTGGCGATCAGCGACATGACGGTCAAGGCGCATGTCACCGCCATTCTGCGCAGCCTGGGCGTGGAAACCCGGGCGCAGGCGATCGTTGCGGTGCGCGGCGAGAGCTTCGCCGTCCGTCAGCAGACCGGACCCTGATCCAGCACATGGCCGATCATCGCGCGCAGCCTGGCAGGCTGCAGGGGCTTGAAGAGCAGGCCGCAGCCGAGCCCGTCGATCTCCTCGCGCGGCGCCGCGTCACGGTCCTTGCACACAACGATGGCCGGAATCGCGCGGCCGAAGATCCGCCGCAGCGCCTGGATCGCTTCGGTGCCGCGGCGGTGCCCGGCAAGCTCGATGTCGCACAGGATCAGGTCCGGGCCGCCCGGCTCCGGGGCGAGGCCATCCAGCAAGGCGTCCAGGCCGCCGGCAATCACCGGGCGGCAGCCCCAGGATTGCAGCAGCGTCGCCAAGGCCTCGCGTATCGGCGGGTCGGGGTCGAGACAGGCGACGCGCAGGCCGGCGAAGGCTCGCCGCGCTATCGGCGGCAGCACGGGTTCGGGTTCCGGTGCGGCGTGGCCGGGATGGCCGCAGGGCACGCGCAGCGCGAAGCACGAACCGAGTCCATCGCGGGAGCGCACCTCGATCTCCAGCCCAAGCAGGCGGACGATTCGCTCGACGATCCCCAGGCCGAGGCCGAAGCCTTTCTCATGGCTGCGCGGCGGAGTCCCGACCTGGCGGAAATCGTCGAAGATATAAGGCCGCATCGAGTCCGGGATGCCGATGCCGGTGTCCCACACCTCGACGCTGATCCAGCCCTGGCGGCGGCGGCAGCCAATCAGGATCTTGCCGCTGCGGGTGTAGCGGATGGCATTGCTGACCAGGTTGCTCATCGCCCGCTGGAACAAAGCTCGGTCAGTGTGCACGAAGGCGCTGCCTGGAACCACGCGCATCGTCAGTCCGCAGGCCGCCGCCTCCGGCCCGTATTCGTCCGCCAGCCGGGCCAGCAGCGGCGCCACCGGGAAGCTGGCGGGCGACACCGCCCAGGCGCCGGTGTCGAGCTTGGAGATGTCGAGCACCGCGTTGATCAGTTCCGTCACCGTATCCAGCGCGGTCTCGACGCGGCCGACAAGCTCGCGCGGCCGCCCGTCGCCGACTTCGTCGCCCAGCGCGCCGAGGAACAGCCGCGCGGCGTTCAACGGCTGGCGCAGGTCGTGGCTGGCCGCCGCCAGGAACAGCGTCTTGCCGAGATTCGCCTGTTCCGCCTCGGCCTTGGCCTCCAGCAGCGCCCGCTCGGTTTCCCGCCGGACGGAGATTTCGTGCATCAGGCGCTGCGTCAGCCGGGTGAGTTCGTCGGTCCGTTCGGACACCCGGGCTTCCAGGGTTATCGCGGTCTGGAACAATGAGAACGCGTCGCCGCCCTGGGCGTCCATGTTGCGCTCGACGCGGTCCATCAGCACCTGGTTGATCTTGCGCAGCTTTCGCAGGTCGTTTTCCAGCGCATCGCGCGATGGTGCGGGCAGCGCATGCCTCATGCGGCGCCGGTGCTCCCGAACACCAGGGCGGTGAAGGTCTGGGTGACGTGCATGGCGCGGTAATGCTCGCCATAGGTACAAAAGCCGACGACGTTGTTGGCGCTGAGGATGCGGCCGAGCTTGTGCTTGGTCTGCCGGTGCTCGGCCTCCAGGCTGCGCAGAACGCAGTCGAAACCGACGACCAGCCCGGGCGAGCCCATTTCTCCGCGCACCTTGGCGAAGAAGGTATCCAGGTTCTCGACGATGTCCTGGCGGCGGGCCAGGGTCAGCACGACGCCTTCGTCGATGGCGCAGTAGAAGGTCAGGCTGCCGTCGTCGTTCATGCGCTGGATCGACCGGGCGTGATACTCGCCGCCGACACGCACCATGACCGGGGATTCCGCGAACCGGGCGGAGGTAAGCTGGTCCGGGCGCAGGCCGATGATGCGGGCGTATTCCGCGGCCGCCGGTTCGGCGTTGATCTCGCTGACGATGCGGGCGACCGGGTCCGCCGCGGTCACCACCATCCTGGTGTCGGAGCCGAAGAAGTGCTGGCAGCGGTAGATGCGGAACGGGCGGGATGTCTTGATCAGGGACAGCAATGCGGCGTCCGCATGGAACCGCCCGGCGTGATAGATGCAGGTCCGTTCGTAATGCATGTCGTCGCCGGCCGAACCGCCGAGCATCTGGAGATTGGCCATGCGGCCCTGCAGGGAGGCGATCAGCACCTCCTGGTTGGTGGAGATGCCGTCGCTGAGCAGCATGGCGAAGGTCGTCTCGGGATCGACGGCCTGGCCGCTGCGCCCGGCGAGGCCGTCGATCGCCGCTTCGGCGGCATCATGGCCGCGGGACATGTTGAAGTCCGACAGGCCCTGGATCAGGACGCTCGCCGCGGTGCATTCGGCGGCCGGCAGGCTGAAGCCGGTGATCGAGCCTTCGAGGTAGCCGTCAGGGCCGATCTCCCCGGCGGTGGTGCAGCCGATGAGGGGCGTGCCGGCGAAGAGGCGGGCCATTTCGGCGGCCAGCAGGTCGAGATCGTAGGTTGGCGCGCAGAAGAACACCACGAGGCCGGCGCCGTCCGGCTGCAAGACGGCGGCGTGGAACTCCCGCGCTGCCTGCACCGTGTCTCGGGCGAGCGAGCAGCCACGCCTGATCTCCTGGTCGGTTGCCATTCTCCGCGCCCCCTCCCGCGGGCTGCCTTGTCCGGCGTTATTGGGTCCGGCGTTGTCCGGCCGACCGAGGGTGGCGTTTACCCGGCCTGGCCACGGTCACAGTTTAGCGTGGGGTTCGAACCATTCACAAGCGGACGGCGCAGACCAACGTACCGCCGACGCAATCAAACGGCGGTGGCGGTCGATCGGATGGGACGCCATCACCGGGTCGTGCGGGTTTCCGCAAGGACAGTCACAAATAATTGCGGTAACGAGCTAGTCGCGGCCAGTATACAGTGTGCCGGCCGCCCAGTTGGACCCGCGGGCGGTTTCAGATAGAACGACGCGTATGTGGCCGTGGCCTGCCACCGCGTGTCAGACCGAAGGATATCCCATGCTCAAGATCGTCACCGTGGCTGCCCTTTGCCTTGCATCGCCAATCGGCGCGATCGCCGCCCCGTTCTGCATGGTCATTCCGAACGCCGCGCCGCAATGCATGTATTACGATGGATCTCAATGCGCCAAAGACGCCACGCGGCAGAACGGAAGCTGCGAGGTGAACCCGGCGGAAGTGAAGGTCGCGGCCAGCCGCATCGGCGACTACTGCCTGGTGATGCCGAGCGGCTATTCGGTCTGCGGGTATTCGGATGGTACGGTTTGCGCGCGCGATGCGCTGCAGCAAAAGGGTGCATGCGCCCGTGCCGCCGGGGCACTGCCGCAGCAGCTTCCGAACGCGTACGATCCTAACGCCGGGCGGTAAAGCAAGGGTATTGGCGGATTAAACCGGCCCTGCCGCGATGCGGAAGGGCCAGTTCATCGAGTGACCTCTGACGACAGGATGATCGCTTTCAGGTCAGGCTGCCGGCCAGCTTCAGAAACCTGTCCAGATGCTCCGCCGGCACCAGGGCATGGTTCCAGGCGTCCCAGTGATGCTCCACCCGCGGTTCGACACGCAGCTTCACACCGGCGCGGATTGGCACGTCCTCATAGCGCTCCTCGGCCAGAAAACTGGTCATCGCCCTGGCATCACCGTGCGGCAGCACCTCCAGGAACAGCAAGGGCCGCCACCGGGCGATCGTCGCTCGTGCGCCAGCTATCACGGCGGCTTCATGCCCTTCGACATCGGCCTTGATCATCGTTACCCGCTCCCCGGCCAGCCGCTCGTTGGACAGGTAGGTATCCAGCGTCGTTATCGGCACAGCCTGCGTGGAGCCGTAGTCGGACCTGAACCCCTCCTCCAGCGAACTGCTGGTTTCGACCAGGCCATGCTCCTGGGTTGGGACATATAGTGTCGCCTCGCCGTTGCGGTCGCTGACCGCCATTGGTACCGCCCGGATGCGAACCCCCGCATTGGCTGCGATGTTTCGACTGAGCGTTTCAAACGCCAGCGGAAAAGGCTCAAAGGCCAGGACGCGGGCGCGCGGGGCTGCACGTGAGGCGATCAGCGCGTAGAAGCCGGTGTTTGCCCCCACATCGACGATCACACCCTTCGGATGGGTCTCGGCGCAGGCGCGGATAATGCCCGGGAGCGGGCGTTCGAACTCGTCCCAGGATGAACGCTCGGCCATCAACACGATTTGGTCGCGCCCGTTGACCGGGTCCATCAGGATGGTCTTTCCGCCGGGCAGGGTCATGGTGAAAAAACCCGTCGAATCCGGACGGTCGGGCGAGACGCCGGCCGCTCCGAACCATTGCCTGAAACTGGCCAGCATGGACACATCCTCATTGCGTGGTGTGACCTTAAGCGGTTGACTGCGAACAGGACCAGACGATGCGGTCGCTTCACGATGCCGCAGCCGATCATTTTTGAGTGCCTGAATGGGTCGCCGCGCGCAGTCCGCTTCCGCGGCTCGCCTGTGCAGAGTCGCTTCCGGACCGTGTTGCCCGGGCCAAATGCGCATCCATCACGCCTGACATGGTGACACCGACCGCTTCCGCGCTGACACGTTCCGACAGTCGTTGACACATCGCGCATGTGATGAGATCGTATCATATTCCCCACCGCGGCGCATTCGAACACGGACGACCATGGCAAAGAAACTGACGGCTACCGATGCAATCTCCGCCGGACCTCCGGCCTCCGGGAATCGATCCGGTGATCATTCCGCCGCGTCGGCGTTCGTCGCCGGCCGAAAAAGGCAGGAAATGAGCAATCGAAGCGCAACGGACGTAGCGTCGGCCAAGCCTCTCTGGGCTGCGGCCATTCTGGCAATGGGCTTTGCGAATACAGCAAACGCTTACGAGATAACCTCGCCGGCCGATCCCGCGCTGGCCGGTGCGACGGTGATCGATTTCGACAGCACGCCGCAGGGCGTCTACACATCGTTGACGATCGGCGATGCAACGTTTCTGGGAGATGCCAATGCCAATCTTACGGTGTCCGATCAATATGACGGTGGTTATCAATCCGGCGTTTCCGGTAATACGCTGAACAACGTCGGCGGCGGCAACCAGTGGGTGGTGACCTTCGCAACCCCCGTCTCGGCCTTCGGTGTGCTTGGCGCGGTGTATAACACGAGTTGGACGTGGACCGCCTATGACGCTTCCAACACCGTCCTGGAGACAATCACCGTCGATCCGGGTTGCTGCGCCGGTTCCTTCGATGGCATCGCGGCCTCCGGGATCTCCAAAGTTGTATTTACCCCAACGGGCGGGGGCGATTGGGTTATCTACGACGATTTCACCTATGTTGCCGAAAGTCTGCCCGAACCCGCCTCGATGACTCTGTTCGCGACCGGCTTGTTCGGTCTCGGCCTGATTCGCCGCCGCCGCGTGTAGCCGCGGCTTGGATACGCCGTTGCAAGGCCGCGACCACGGCGGCAGCGGCCACCATTCTCGGCCGTTGAACGGCAGGGAGTTGTCCGATGCCCGATCTCCATGAAACCGACACCCGGCTGTGGTCCGAAAGTGTTTAGACAAGCCGGGCCATAACGATGTGGCCGCGTTCGGCGCGTTCCCAGTCAGCCTGAACCCGCTCTAACGCCTATGGACCTGCGCCCGCCATGACGGCAGCGGCGGCGGTGCCTATTAAACAAACTCAACGCGGGCCGATATAGTGCCACCGCTATTCAGACTCACCAGGAGTCTGACGGAGGGCACTTGCCCTCGCCCCATTCTTTGTAACCCATTGAATTCATTGGTGGGCGCTGTAGGATTCGAACCTACGGCCCGCTGATTAAGAGTCAGCTGCTCTACCAACTGAGCTAAGCGCCCGCACCAACGAGGGGCGGTTTCTAACAACCTTCCCCGGCAATGCAACCCCCTACCGTCAAGACCCGGCTAAAATCGTCTCCGCCGCAGTCAGCGACCCGAAATTGGTGTTGGCGCAGGGCACCACCGGACACACGGAAGCATCACACCCCGGGTCAGGTAACGACCGTCCCCAGCACGGCACAGAGCATGCCGGCAAGCTCCGCTCCCCTGAACGGCTTGGCACAGACCTTCCAATCCATATGGTCGGGCGGTATCGCCTCCTCCCCATAGCCTGACAGGAACAGGAACGGGATATGCCGTTCCGCGAGCGCCTCGGCGACGGGATAAACCCGCTCCCCGCTCAGGTTGACGTCCAAAATGGCCAGATCCAGCGCCTCGGTCTGAACCGCATTCAAGGCGGTCTCGACAGTGCCATATGGTCCGATGGTGGTGCAGCCGAACTCGGTCAGAAAATCCTCGATCATCAGCGCCACCAGCAGTTCGTCCTCGACGATCAGGACCCGCTTGCCGGCGAGCGCCCGTTCCGCGGCTGTCATGCCGGTTTCCTTTCCCGTACGGCACCGGGGAGCGGCGCACGCAACGTGGCCGTGACTCCTTCCGGTGCGAAGTCGATATTGACCGCGCCGGAGACATCATAGGCGAAGCTGCGCTCAACGAGGGTCATGCCGAAGCCCTTTCCGGCGGGCGCCGTCACCGGCGGCCCGTTCCGCTCGACCCATGTCAGCTCGAACTGCCTGGCCGCATCCACCGTCCAGCTTATGGACACGACACCCTCCGGCACCGACAGCGCGCCGTATTTGGCGGCATTGGTCGCCAGTTCATGAACCGCCATACCCAGCGCGAGGGCGGCGCGCGGCTCCAGACTCACTTTGTCGCCGGTCAGCACGACATTGGGACGATCGCCCGAAATAAACGGCTTCATCTCCTCCATTACGATCTCCCCGACCGCGATCGGCGTCCAGCCGTCCCGGCTGAGCAAAGCGTAGGCCGCAGCTAACGCATGGATTCGGCCAAGAAAGACAGTGGAGAATTGCTCAAGGCCCTTCGATCGCTTTAACGTGTTGGTTGCGAGTGAAATGACAACCGTCAGCATGTTGCGGACGCGGTGGTTCAACTCATCGACCAGCAGGCGCTGATGTTGTTCCGCGAGAACGATACTGGTCACATCAACGAAAGTTATCAGCGAGCCGTCGATACTGCTGTCGGGGCTGCGATAAGGCAGGATGCGCATCAGGTAATGCGCCGAGCCGTCGGCGCGCTCGACGCGCTTCTCCAGCGCCTCCCGGGACTGCAGCACGGTTTGGATGTCTTCGCGCAACGTAGTATAGTTCAGCCGCGTTACGATGTCGCTCAGCGGGCGACCAAGGTCGCTGGGGATCAGGTTATAGAGACTGGCGATTTCCGGCGTGAAACTGCGAATGATCAAATACGGATCGAGAAAGACCGTGGCGACCTTCGTGCTGTCGAACAGGTTCTTCAGGTCGCTGTTGCTGCGGTCGAGCTGCTCCACCTTGCCGGACAGTTGCACATTGACCGTGTTCAGCTCCTCGTTGATCGACTGGATCTCCTCGCGGGAGGTTTCCAGCTCCTCATTCGTGGACTGCAACTCTTCGTTCACCGATTGCAGTTCTTCGTTAGAGCTGCGCAACTCCTCGATCGTCGTGGCATGTTCTTCCGTGATCGATTGCAACTGTTCGCGCAGATCGCGGTTTTCGCGTTCGAGATGAGCGAGGATCCCGTCCGGCTGGACCACGGCGGCGTCGATGTCGCTGGCCGGGCGTGCGGGTTCCACCTCCACGAACACCACCATGAACAGCGGGTCGGTGGAAGGGGCCGGCAGGGGTTCGACGATCAGCTTGACCAGCGGCGAGACCTTGCCGTCCGTCACGATCAACGAACGGTCCTGCTCGACCGGCCGTCCGGTTTCGATGCAGCGGCGCAGGGCGGAGCGTAGCGCGAGGCTCCAACCGGGTCGGGCCAGTTCGAACAGATTGGCTGTCGGCGATCCGTAAGCCGGCTCAAGGAAGCGGCCGGTGTGGCTGGAAAAATGGATGACGTCGCCGATGGCGTTGACCACGACGAAGGCCGAGGCAAAGCGTTCCAGGATGCGACGGGTGGCGTAGCTGACCGCGCGCGGCCAATGCGCTTTCGGATCAGGCGGCGCCGCCGCGCCCGGGCCGGCGGGCCGCTGGTCCCGCGCCGCGGCCAGCGACAGGCTGGGCGCCTCGCTCGGACCTTCCCGCCGGACGAAGATGCATTGCGACCGGTCGAGCGGCTCGAACAGCCGATCATGCCGGCCGATGGTTTCCGAGATGCCGAGCATCAGGATGCCGCCGGGCGAAAGCGCGTAATGGAAGATCGGGATCACCCGGTCCTGCAGCTCGTTATCCATGTAGATCAGCAGGTTGCGGCAGGAGACGAAATCGACGCGGGAGAATGGCGGGTCGCGGATCAGGCTGTGGGTGGAAAACGTACAAAGTTCCCGCACATCCTCCCGCACGCCATAGCCCGCTGGCCCTTCCACGAAGAACCGTGACCGCCGCTCGGGCGGCATGCCATCGAGCAAGGTGGCAGGGTAGCGCCCGGCCCGCGCAGTGGCGATGGCAACCTCATCGATGTCGGTGGCGAAGATCTGCACCTTCGGCTTCATCGTCAGGTGGTCGAGGTGTTCGCACAACAGGATGGCCAGGGAGTAGGCCTCCTCGCCGGTTGCGCAGCCCGGCACCCAGACCCGCACCTCGCCCGCGGCGTCCTTGCCCTTGAACAGCCGCGGTATGATCTTCCGCTCGATGACGTCGAACGCCTCGGTGTCGCGGAAGAAGCTGGTGACGCTGATCAGCAGGTCGCGGAACAGCAGCACAACCTGGTCCCGATCGGCTTCCAGCCGCGCCAGATACGCGTCGAAGGCGATAAGTTGCAGCACCTGCATCCGGCGCTGCACCCGGCGCATGAAGGTCTGGCGCTTATACTGCGTGAAGTCGTGTCCGAGGCGGGACCGGAGGATGTCGCAGATCGCCAGCCGGACGGTGTCGGCACCCGGGTCCGGCAATTCGGCCAGGCGGCTCGAACGGGCGGCGAGAATGCTGGCGGGCATCTGCTCCACCGGGACCAGGAGATCGACCCCTCCCGCGGCGACGGCACTGTCCGGCATTCCGGAGTATTCCGGAGCTGAACCGTCGACGCCCTGGGCGAGAGTCAGGCCGCCGCGTGACTTGATGGCTTTCAGGCCGAGGGCGCCGTCATGGCCGGTCCCGGACAATACGACACCGATGGCGTTCTCATTGAGGGTGCTGGCAAGGGAGTCGAAAAACGCATCTATCGGCGCGGGCGCCCGGGGCTCACTGGGCAGAAGCTGCCGCAACGCGAGATGACCGTCGGTCAGCGATGCGACCGTGCCAGGGGGAACGACCAGCACCTTGTTGGCCTGGATGCCTTCGCCGTCATGCGCCTCGGATACCGGCATGGCGGTCCAGCGCCCGAGGATTTCCGGCAGCATGCTTTTGCGATCCGCGGCCAGATGAAGGACGACGACGAAAGCCAGACCGCTGTTCGCCGGCATGTTTTCGAAGAACCGATGGAACGCCTCGATCCCGCCGGCGGAGGCGCCGATTCCCACGACAGAGAGAGGCGCGGCCGTCATGGGGCCGCCGATTTCGCAACCGAACCGCAGATAACCGTGACAGCACGAGCAATAAACATAACAGGAACTCACCACCCGGCGGGTTATGCGAAATAAGTCGCATCATCTGAAGCTCATTCAGGTTTGTCTGCACAGGATTGGTTGCATTGTGCACCTGATATGGTTCGGGGTCCAGCCCGCGGCCAGCTTGGGAGGCGGGTTGCACTCACTATCGCGAAGCCAGGCGTTCAGACGCTGGGCTCCCGCCATCGTTAAGAAGGCCAATCCGGCCTAGGCGTAGTCATTGCAGAACCACGAAGTCGCCGAACACCGAGCTTGTCGATAACCGTTACAGCAATTCCAAACCGTTGTAATCCACCGCTCACGTCTAATTCACAAGCTGCCATCAGCAACACTAAGCCCACGACTTAAACGCTTCGTGATCGTTCGCGTTCCCTCTCCGAAAAAATTTGCCTGTTTCGATTGGCCCTTGCGCTGAGCGTGCCGATGAAGCGACTCAGCACGGCCTCGTGTTCGCCACCCTCTTTACCGCTGACATGACATGACTTTAGCTCACGCGCCGACGCCAGCTGGGGCTTGCACTCGATGCCTCGACAAAAGCAAAGACAACGGCAGCAGGGAGAGAAATACAATGAGCCAGGAGCTGACGACCGCGGCCGACGCAATCTTGCAGCGCGTGGTGTACGGCCAGCCGCGCGTGCCGGGGGTCGTGGCCTTCGCAGCCGATCGGCACGGGACCATCTATGAGGGCGCGGCGGGACAGCGCCAGCTCGGCGAAGGCGCCGATATGACCACCGACAGCGTGTTCGCCATCTTCTCCACCACCAAGGCGATCACCGGAACGGCCGTGCTGCAATTGGTCGAGGACGGCAGGCTCGACCTCGACGCGCCAGCGAAGAAATACATACCGGAGATCAGCGACGTGCAGGTGCTGGAGGGCTTCGATGCCGCCGGCAGGCCGAAGCTGCGGGCGCCGAAACGCGACATCACCACGCGGATGCTGCTGTTGCACACCGCTGGGTTCGCATACGATTTCTTCAGCGAGAGCTACCTGCGCCTGACCTCGGACCACGGCTACCCGAGCGTGGTGAGCGCGACCAGGGCATCGTTGAAGACGCCTCTGCTGTTCGACCCCGGCGAGCAATGGGAATACGGATCGAACATCGACTGGGCGGGACAGGTGGTGGAAGCCGTCACCGGCAAGCGGCTCGGCGAGGTGATGCAGGAGCGGATTTTCGCCCCGCTCGGCATGACCGATTCGTCGTTCGAACTGAACCCGGCGACACGCGCCCGATTGGCGAAGATGCATCAGCGGGAGGCGGACGGGTCGCTGACGCCGCTGCCGGATTTCGAACTGGTGCCGAACCCGGAGGTCCACATGGGCGGCCACGGGCTCTACTCGACCGTGGGCGACTATATCCGGTTCATCCGCATGTGGCTGAACGACGGCGAGGGCGAGCACGGCCGGGTGCTGAAGCGGGAAACGGTTTTGATGGCCGAGAAGAACGGCCTCGGCGACAAGAAGATCAAAATGCTGCCCGGCATCGCCGCGGCATTCACCAACGACGCGGAGTTCTTCCCTGGGCTGTCGAAGTCCTGGGCGCTGACCTTCATGGTCAATGATGAGACCGCGCCGACGGGTCGCCCGGCCGGGGCCTTGGGATGGGCGGGTCTCGCGAACCTGTTTTACTGGATCGATCGCCGGAATGGTGTCGGCGGCTTCTGGGCGACCCAGGTCCTGCCGTTCGGGGATCCCGTCTCTTTTCAGGGGTATATGGATTTCGAAACCGCGGTTTACCAAAACCTGGAGGCGCGCAAGACGGCCTGAGCCGCATCGGGCGCCGTTGCACTACAGGCGTCTGGCAGGTGTGCTGACATGTTGATGGAAGCCGCGGTCGAGCGATGTTGCGCAACGACCGCGGTTCAAGCATGGTGCGTACAGTTGCCCGATCAACGGGGCGGCAGGCTTTAATGAAGGGAAGACGGACCATGCGAATTTCGTCCGGGACAATCGTGCTCGGGCTGGCGCTTGCTGCGCCTGCCGCGCTTGCGGCGGACCCGATCAAGATCGGCGTCATCGCGGAAACCTCGGCAATAAGCGGAGTCGGCATTCCCAATGCCGCCAAGATGGCCGCGGAGGAGATCAACGCGGCCGGCGGCGTGAACGGGCGGCCGATCGAGATCGTGGACTATGACGACCATAATTCGGCGGTGGATGCGGTGCGGGCGTTCCAGCGCGCCGCCCAGCAGGACAAGGTGTCCGCGGTCATCGCCAGCTATATCAGTGAGGTGGTGCTGGCGCTGGAGCCCTGGGCCGGGCGGCTGAAGATGCCGCTGATCACGCCGGGCGCGGCCAGCAATGAGATTACCAAGCGGGTGCATGACGACTACGACCACCTGAAATACGTCTTCCACGGCTACCTGGCCTCCACCCAGATCGCCGACGTGGTCTGCGAAGCCGGCAAGTCGCTGATGGTCGGCGACCTGCATGCGAAGACCTCGGTGATCATGAGCGAGGATGCCGCCTGGACGATCCCGCTGGACGAGGAATACCTGAAATGCCTGCCGGCAGCCGGCATCAAGGTGCTCGACCATATCCGCCTGTCGCCCGACACCACAGACTTCACGCCGATATTCAACAAGATCGAGGGTGAGAAGCCGGATGTCATCGTCACCGGGATCAGCCATGTCGGCGTGCAGCCGACGGTGCAGTGGCAACAGCAGCAGGTGCCGATACCGATGTACGGAGTATCCAGCCAGGCGACCAACAGCACCTTCTGGAAAGACACCAACGGTGCGACCGACGGCGTGATCTTCAACATGTTCTCGGCGCCGGATGTCGCGGTCACGCCGAAGACCATTCCGTTCGCCAAGGCGTATCAGGCAAAATATGGCAACCTGCCCGGCTATGCGGCCTACACCTCGTACGACGACGTTTACATGTGGGCCGATGCGATCCGGAAGGCCGGCTCAACCGACCCGGACAAGATTGTCGAGGCGATGGAGAAGACCGAATACGTCGGCACCATCGGGCATATCGAGTTCCTGCCGAAGGACAACACCTTCGCACACGGCATGCGGATCGGGCCGGGCTATATCACGGGTCTGATGGTGCAGTGGCAGAAGGGCAACCCGGTGACGGTATGGCCCGCCAATGTCGCGTCCGGCAAGATGACGTTCCCGGAGTTCATCAAGCTGCCGCAGTAAGTTCTTGCGGGGCGGAGTGGCACCCGCCCCTCCTCGTCATGGCGGGCGTAGGCCTGCCATCCACGCCTTGCGGTTGTGGTAGCGGCTAAGGCGTGGATGGTGGCCCTCCGGCCACCATGACGCGCGTAACGGTTGCACCACCGGACGGAGATCCATGCTCGGCTTACAAATCCTGATCGACGGCTTCGCGATCAGCAGCCTCTATGCCCTCGGCGCCATCGGGTTCACGCTGATCTTCGGCGTTTCCGGGGTGCTGAACCTGTCGCATGGCGCGATCATGGTGGTGGCCGCCGTCATCGCCTGGTGGGTCGGGGGCTTCGGCTCCGGCCCGTATCTCGGTGCGTTGGCGGGGGTCGCCGCCAGTCTGGCCTGCGCCTTCTTCACCTACCGGGTGATCGTGCGGCCGATACAGAACTCGCGGGCGATCCCGCGGGAGGAGAAGGAGATCTTCGTCCTCACCGCGACCCTGCTGTGGGGGATCATGCTCCAGGAGGCGACGGCCTACTTCTTCACCAACAACCCCAAGACGGTGCGTCCGCTGGTTGAGGGTGTGATCATGATCCTCGGCGTCCGCACGCCGCTGAACGAAATCCTGACGGCGTTGCTGTCCTGGATCGCGATCGGGCTGCTGTATCTGCTGGTCAACCGCACGCGGACCGGGAAGTCGCTGCTGGCCGCGTCGATGAACCCGCGCGGCCTGACCTTGCTGGGGTTTGAGCTGTCCAGCATCTACGTCCTGGTCTGGGCGATCTACGGCGTGCTGGCGGGGATCGCGGGCGTGCTGCTGGGTGCGTTCCTGGGGGTCAGTTCCGACAACGCCGGGGTGCTGACCGCCAGCGCCTTCTCAATCGTCGTGCTGGGCGGTCTGGGCAGCGTTTCCGGCTCGCTGATCGCGGCTTATGTCGTCGGATACCTGGAGACCATGACGGCGTATCTGGTGAATCCCTCGATCCGCACCGTGCCGGTTCTGCTGCTGCTGGTGGCGGTCGTCTATGTACGGCCGCAGGGCCTGCTGGGGCGGAGATAGGCCATGACCCGCGTCCTTCTCATCGTCTTGCCCGCCCTGCTGGTCATGGCGCTGCTGCCGCTGGGAGTCGGCGGCTACATCCTCGGACTTCTCACCCTCGGCTATTACTACGCCGTGTTCGCGATGTCCTGGGATTTGCTGTTCGGCTTCGCGGGCGAGGTCAATTTCGGCCCAAGCTTTCTGATTGGCGTCGGCGCCTATACCGCCGCGCTGCTGAACCATTACTGGCTATGGCCGATACCGGTTTGCCTGGCGGCGGGGGCTGTGGCGGCCGTGGCGGCGGGGGCGGTGCTGGCGGTCCCGGCACTGCGGCTGACGGGTCCGTATTTCGGGTTGGTGACACTGGTTGCGGTGTTGTTGTTGCAGAACGTACTGGTGCTGTTCGCCGGGATCACCGGGGGAGAGATCGGGCTGGACCTGCCGGACGTGCTCGCGATCGACGAGAACACCAATTACTACTACGCGCTGGCTTTCATGACCGTCAGTGGCGGCATCCTGTTCGGCCTGTCGCGCTCCCCCGTCGGGTTGATCCTGCAGGCCAGCGGACAGGACGCGATCGAGGCGGCGGCACTCGGCTTCAACGTCGCCAAGCACAAGCTGACGGCGTTCTGCATCAGCGCGTTCTTCTCCGGGTTGGCCGGCGCGATGCTGATCTTCTACCTCGGCACCGCGTCGGTCGGCACGGTGGTGGATATCGCCGTCGGCGTGAACGTCATCATCGCCGCCGTGCTGGGCGGGCGGCGCACCATTATAGGTGCCGCTGTCGGGGCTATCTTTTTGATCGGGGCGGGGGAAATCCTCCGGCCGCTCGGGCAGTTGTCCACCTTCGTGGTGTCCGCCGTCGCGCTGATCGTCATCCTGTTCTTTCCGGGCGGCTTCATGGGCCGATTGTTGCAGGCGGGAGGCCGCGAATGACTGCGCTGCTGGAAGTCAAGGGCCTGTTCAAGCGCTTCGGCGGCCTGGTCGCCGTACGCGATATCGGCTTCTCCATTCAGGCCGGCGAGATCCTCGGGCTGATCGGACCAAACGGGTCCGGCAAATCCACCGTGATGAAGTGCATCATGGGGATCGAGCGGCCCAACGCCGGTGAGGTGAAGCTGGACGGTGTCGATGTCGCCGGCTGGCCGACGCACCGCATCGCCCGGCATGGCGTCGGCATCGTGTTCCAGCACGCTCGGCCACTGCACCGGCAGACCATCCTGGAGCACATCCAGCTCGCGCTGCTGCCGGACAACCTGTTCATGCTGCGGACCAACCACGCGCTGATCCGCCGGGCGGAGGAAATCGCCGCCCGGGTGGGACTGTCGCGCGTGATGCACCGGCTGCCGCGCACGCTGCCGTTCGCGGATTTGCGCCGGCTGGAACTCGCCAAGGCGATTGCGCGCAATCCTAAGGTGGTGCTGGTGGACGAGCCATTCGCCGGCCTGACCTCCGGGGAGGTTGCCGATTTCTCCGACCTGATCGCCAGTTTCCGCGCCGAGGGCCACGCCGTTCTGCTGGTCGATCATAACGTCAAAGGCGTCGCCGCGCTGGTTGACCGCGTATTGGCGATGTACCTCGGGGAACGGGTCGCCGAAGGCACCGCCGAGGAGGTGATGCGGAACGAGACCGTTCGCCGGGTCTATCTTGGCGGCAAGATCGAAACCTCCGCCCGGCCCGAGCGCGAGGGCAAAGACCGCACCCCGCTGCTCGATGTGCGCAATCTCGGCGTGCTGTATGGCAAGGCGACGGCGCTGGAGGATGTCTCGATCCATGTCGGTGAGGGCGAGTTCGTTTCGGTCGTCGGGCTGAACGGCGCGGGCAAGACGACGCTGTTCAACGCGATCTCCGGCCTGGTGCCGTCCAGCGGGACGATCAACTGGCGCGGCGAGACCCTGACCGGCCGGACGCCGGGGGCGATTGCCCGCGGCGGCATCGTGCAGTGCCCGGAAACGCGGGAACTGTTCGGCGACATGTCGGTGCGGGAGAACCTGGACCTCGGCGGCCAGCACCAGACGGTGGCGGAGGCGGAGCGGCAGTTGGAGTGGCTGTTCGCGCTGTTCCCGATCCTGAAGTCTCGCCAGGGTCAGGCGGCGCGCACCTTGTCGGGCGGCGAGCAGCAGATGCTGGCCATCGCGCGGGCGCTGATGATGAAGCCGAAGCTTCTCATCCTGGACGAGCCCACGCTGGGGCTGGCACCGGTGATTTTGGAGCAATTGTCGAAGGCATTGGAGACGCTGCGCCAGACGACCGACATAACCGTGCTGCTGGGCGAGCAGAACGTGACCTTCGCCCTGCCGCATGCGGACCGGGTGTATGTGCTCGAGCATGCGCGAATCGTGTGGGAAGGCGACCCGGCGCGGTTCGCCGAGGAGGCGGGCGCGGGCTACCTGTAGCGGAGTTTGTTTTGGGGCCGGCACCTCTGTAAGATCGGCGCATGCATGACACTTCCCGCTAATGGATATCCTGACGCTTATCGCCCCGGCGGTCGCCAGCATCTGGACCATCGCCATCGTCATCGCCAGCCTGACCGTCTGGGCCGGCCGATCGGCGTATCGTTTGCTTATGCAGACGGATATTTTGCTGAATGAGCTGGACAGGGCTACCGGGCACCTGAAAAACGCGGTCAGCGACAGTGCCTTTAGCGCGCGCTTTCCAACGCTGTCGCGCGACCTGAGCGAAAATCCGGTGCTCGGCGTCCGCTGGCGGGAGTATCGGCGGTCGTTGTTTGTTCCGGAGCAAGGACTTATCCGCGCGACCGAGCGCCCGGATGTCTGGTTTGATCTCGGACTGTATCGGTCGCGGGCGATCGGCGTGGACCTGCGATACCACGCGGCGATGCCGGGATTGCTCGTTGGTGCCGGTCTGCTGTTCACGTTTCTTGGCCTGGCGGTTGCCCTGCATGGCGCGGGTGACCTCGTTGGCGACGCCGTGACGCAGGCGGATCGGAACGCCGCGCTGCATCAGCTTCTCGGCGCGGCATCTTTCAAGTTCTGGACGTCGGTCGCCGGGCTGTTTCTGTCGATTGTCTATGCGCTGTTCAGGCGGAGTCGCCTGCACAAGGTTGACGCCGCGCTGGACGCGTTTCACGCGGCGCTGGATGAGCGCATCCCAATGATCACGCCAATCCAGATGCTTGCCGAAACGAACGACCTGCTGCGGCAGTTGGTGGTGACGGCACGGGTTCCGGGCTGATGAACGGGCGGCGCGCGGCACGCGACAGAAGCGCGGCGGGAGACGAACCCGCCGGCGATGGCTATTTTGCATCCGTCAGCGACCTGATGGTTGGCGTTTTGTTCATGTTCCTTCTGATGCTGACCGTGTTTGCTCTGAACTACAAGGATGCCGAACAGGCCCAAACGGTCGAGCGGGCAACGTATGAAGCGGCTCAGCGAGACCTGGAACAGCAACAAACGTTGGCGCGGCAGGCCCGGGCGGAAGCCGCGCGGGAGTCGCTGGAGAATGAACAGCTGCGGGCATTGCTGAAGCAGGCCACGGCGCGGATACGGCAGGACCTTGGTGAGCGCGCCGCCTCGCGCACCAGCCTGCTGATCGCGTTGCAGCGCATGATGCACGAACGCAATGTCGTGGTTTCTATTGATCCGGAAACCGGAATTCTGCGGCTGCCGGCTGATTCGCTGTTTGCGACCGGAAGCGCCACGCTGGAGCCGCGCGCCCGTGCCGTGGTGCGGACCCTGGCCGATGTTCTCGTAACAACCCTGCCCTGCGCCGACGCAGCCCCGTGTTCGAGATCTGCTTCGCTTTTGGAAACGGTCCTGGTGGAAGGCCATACGGATCGCCAGCGGTTTGAAGGGCTGGACATTGCGGCCTCTCAGGACCGAAACGATCGCCTGTCGGCGGATCGCGCGCTGGCGGTGTTTCTGGAACTGCGCCGCGCCCAGCCGGGGTTGGACCGTGTGGTGAACGCTGCCGGCCAGCCACTTATCGGCGTTTCGGGATATGGCGAACGCCGGCCGAGGGCGGATGCGGCATGCAGCGCGGAGGCGAACTGTCCGGCCAACCGGCGTATCGATTTGCGTTTTGTGCTGTCTCCGCCGGCGTCGATCGAGATGCAGCCTGTGCTTGACGATGCCGGGGGGCGGCCATGAGCGGCCTGGTCAAACGGAGTTTCACGCTGGCCGGGCACCGGACCAGCATCGCGTTGGAGCCGGAGTTCTGGGACGCCCTGCTGCGGATTGCGCAACGCCGCGGACTGAACCTGTCGGCGCTGATCGCGGAGGCGGACGCGGCGCGCGGCCCGGACTCGCAGCTTGCGTCGGTGCTGCGGGTGATGTCGCTTCTGGCGGCCGGTGAGGCTCGCGGTCCGGAATAATACGGTCGCGCCGCCTCGTCATGCCGACGGAGCCTGCCCCGGCGAAGGCCGGCGGTTGGCATCCACGCCTTTTTGCCCGCACAAATAAAGTCGTGGATGGCGGGCCTTCGCCCGCCATGACGGTAGAAGCGATCATGCCTATGGGTAAACGTCACGGTCGGTTGGTATACGGCAGGTCTCCTGGCAGCCGCAGCGGTCTATCGATACCCCTTCATGCCGGTCGTCTCCGTCTCCTGCGCATCGAAGTTGCATTCGACGGAAATGCCGTCCGGGTCGAGGTAGAACAACTGCGTCATGTTCAGTCTCGGTAGCACGCGCTCATCGAACCTGATGCCCCGCGCGTCCAGGTCGGATCGCATCTGCTTCAATCCGGTGCAGGAAAAAGCAATATGGTCCAGCCGCCCGGTCGATGCGGGAGCGGATGGACCGTCGTCGATGACGGGATCCTCGGCGCGATAGCCAATCAGATGCACGACGGGAACGCCGCCGCAGTAGAGCCAGTAGCCGGGAAATGGCAGAGGGGGCCGATCGCCGGTGGTCAAACCGACGATGTCGCAGTAGAAGTCCTTGGTGCGCTCCAGGTCGCGGACCCTGATCGTGTAATGGTTGAGCGACTGCGCCGGCATGGACGTTCCTTCCTAGAATTGGTTTTCCGGCAGCATCCCGAGCATGATCTGGCCAACGGACTCGTAATGAAGCTGCCGCCCCTGGGCCTGCTGGTTGACGGTATGGATGTCGCGCAGGCGGCGCTCGAACGGCTGGTCTTCGAACACCGCGGCGGAACCGGCGCAGTGGAACAGGGCGGTCACGGCTTCCCGCGACTGGTTGATCGCCCAGGTGGAGGCGAGGCGGATCATCGCCCCCTGCTGCTCCGTCATCTCGCCGTGCCGGACGACATGGGCGTAGATCTCGTCCAGCGTGGTGTGCAGGAAGGCGCGGGCGGAGTGCCATTTCGCCTCCGCCTGCGCCAGTTGGGATTGCACGACGTTATTGTCTCGCAGCGGCCGCCCGGCGCCGCGCGACGTCTTGGTTGCGGGCAACGCCAGGAACGCGTCGATCAGCCCGCGGGCGATGCCGAGGCCGACGCCGGCGAACCCGGACGCGTAGAGCTGGTTGCTGCTGAAACGATACAGCGGTCCCTGTTCGCGGCGGTCGATCGCCTGGTCGCGCAGCATGGTTTGTTCTGCCGGAACGAACAGGTCCTCGACGGTGTATTCGTTGCTGGCGGTGCCGCGCAGGCCGAGCGTGTGCCAGATGTCGGTCATTCGGGCGCTGGATTTGGGGAACAGCAGGGTGCGGATTTCCTGCGTCCCGGCAACCTTCATGTGCGCGCCCAGCCAGATGGCGTTCTGGCAGCCGCTGGCGAAGCGCCATGTGCCGGAGATGCGGTAGCCTCCGGGGACCGGTTCGGCCTCGAACGGGCCGCCCGGGGGTCCCCAGGCGAGGATGCCGTCGATCGGCCCGAACATCTGCTGCGCGATGCGCGGGTCGAGGTAGGCGGCGGACATGGCGCAGCCGTTGCTCTGACAGATCACCCAGGCGGTGGAGCCGTCGGCGCTGGCGAGGGCTTCGGTGACGCGGGCGAATTCGGACGGTTTCAGCTCCAGCCCGCCGATGGAGCGGGGTTGCAGCATGCGGAAGAAACCGCCTTCCTTTAGCGCGGTGACGACCGCTGGAGTGAGTTCGCGGCGCTGGTCGATCTCGTCCCCGTCCCGGGTGAGCAGGGATTGCAGCGCCCGGGCGCGCGCGACCAGGTGTGGGACTTCCTCCATCCGTCTGCCTCCGCATCGTCGGCTTGATCGCCATTGATGGGGACGATGGCGCAGTTTGCGGGGCGTTGCAAAGCGGAGGAGGTTCAGGCTGCCGGCCGCTCGATCTGCAGATGCACGGTCAGTCCCGCCGGCTGGGCCAATCCGATCAGCGCATCCAGGCTGAACTTGTTGATCCGCCCTCTAAGCAAATCGTTCAGCCGGGGCTGCGTCACGCCCAGACGGACAGCGGCATGGGTTTGGGTTGTCTGCCAACTCTCTACGACGTTCCGCACCGCGGTTATCAGATCCGACCGCAGGGTCATGCTCGCGGCTTCTTCCGGGGTTTCTTCCAGCGCATCCCAGACGTTATCGAAGGTCTGGATCGGTTCGTCCGTGATAAGGCCCTCCTACCGATGGCCGCGATCCTCCGGCCGTGCCGCCTCGTCATGCCGGCGGAGGCCCGCCACGACGGGTGAGACGAGGACCCTCCCGGTCGCAGCAAGCGCCACCTCCAGACGTTTTGCGACGTCGTTCGCCAAGCCAACCGGCGTGGCGGCAAAGCCGATCACCAGACCGGACATGCGTGGCGTCCCGGCGTAGTAGGCACGCAGCGGCGCGACGGACAGATCCCGCGCCGCGCAGGCGCGCACCACCGCGCCTTCGTCGGTGCCATCCGGAAGCCGCAGCACCATGTGCAGCCCGCCTGGCGCGGCCAGCGGCGTCGCCCGCGAGACAAACCGCCGCATTGCCTCCAGCAGCGCATCCCGCCGCCGGGCATACTCCGTGCGCATCCGCCTGATATGCGGGGCCAGCAGACCCTCCCGCATGAACTCCGCCAGGATCGCCTGGGTGAACCCGTCGGTGCCGCGATCGGTTAGCGTCCGCAGCCGCACGAACGCGGGCACCAGCGGCGCCGGCACGATGGCAAAGCCGATGCGCAGGGCGGGGGCAAGGGTCTTGCTGAAGGTGCCGCAGTAGATGACGTGCCCGGCCTTATCCAGCGTCGCCAGGGGCGGCAGCGGCTTGCCCTCCCAGCGGAACTCCGAGTCGCAGTCGTCCTCCAGCACCCGGGCGTTGGCTCGCCGCGCCCAGTCCAGCAGCGCCAGCCGGCGGCCGATGGGCAGCGCCCCGCCCAGCGGAGTCGCATGCGACGGCGCCACCAGCGCCATGCGCGCCCCGGGCGCCAACCGTTCACCAGCGGCGATATCCATACCCTCGGCATCGGTTGGGATTGGTATAATGTTCGCCCCGGCGGCGAGCAGGGCGCCGCGGCCGGCGATGTAGCCCGGGTCCTCGACCCAGACCGGATCACCCGGATCGGTTAGCAGGTCCGCTGCCGTGCGCAGCGCCTGCTGGGTGCCGGCCGTGACGACGATGCAGCCGGGTTCGGCTACCAGTCCGCGCGTGGCGGCCAGATGCGCGGCGATCTGCTCGCGCAGGACGTGCAGGCCTTGAGGCGGCGGGTAGCTGGCCAACTCGCCCGCCACCGATTTCAGCACCCGGGCGGAGCAGCGCGCCCAGGCCGCGGCCGGGAACAGGTCGGGCGCCGGCACGCCACCGGCCAGCAACAACCCCGCCGGCGACGCACGCGCGGTGGCGGGGATTGCGGCGAGCCGGGCACCGCGTTTGGACAACGCTATAGCCGCGCCGCGGGGTGTTTCGGCGGCGACCGGCGCCTGGTCGGGCAGATCGGTTGCGACGTAAGTGCCGCTGCCGGTGCGGCCACGGACATAGCCCTCGGCGGCCAGACGCTCATACGCCAGCACGACGGTCTGGCGGGCAACCCCGAGTTCCACCGCCAGCGACCGGGACGGCGGCAAACGCCCTCCGGCGGGCAGGACCCCCGTCAGGATGCTGCTGCGCACATGGTCGAAGACGGCGGTTTGGCGGGTTTGGTCCGGTGCTGGCATCTTAAACCGAGGCTAATGATCAGTCCAATCATTAGCCGGCAGCCGTACACAACTCAAGCGCGGCATGGGGCCCCCCGCGCCGCGCTATCGACTCTGAAAAGGAGGAAGCCGGGGTTGTTTAGAAGCCCTCACGCTCCAGACGCTTACGCTCAAGCTTACGGGCCCGGCGCACGGCTTCCGCGGCTTCGCGGGCGCGGCGCTCAGACGGCTTCTCGTAATGCCGCCGAAGCTTCATTTCACGGAAAATGCCTTCGCGCTGCATCTTCTTCTTGAGCGCCTTGAGCGCCTGATCGACATTGTTGTCACGCACGAGGACTTGCACTTGGCCGCCTGCTCCTTTTCAGGGCGCACCCGACGATCGGATACGCAAAATGATCCGCCCCCCGGAGACTCCGGCGCGGGGATCGGCGCTATAACACGGCTTCCCAGACTTACAAGCCCATTTTCAGCCGAAAGACTCACGGAGAGCCGATGTCCATCCTGAAAATCGCCCGCATGGGCCACCCGGTCCTGCTGCGAAAATGCCAGCCCGTGGCTGATCCGGGCGCACCGGAGATCCGCCGCTTGGTCGCCGACATGATCGAGACGATGGAGGACGCCCCCGGCGTCGGCCTCGCCGCGCCCCAGGTCTACCAGCCGCTGCGGCTGTTCGTATTCCGCGTACCGGGCGGCCGGGCCAGCCGCGACCCGGACGATACCGAGACCCCGACCACCGTGCTGATCAACCCGACGGTGGAACTGCTCGGGGAGGAGCGGGTGCTCGGTTGGGAAGGCTGCCTGTCGATCCCCGACCTCCGCGCCGCCGTGCCGCGCGCCGCCCGCATCCGCTACAGCGGCACCGATTGCGACGGGAACGTGATCGAGCGGGAAGCCAGTGGATTTCATGCACGCGTCGTTCAGCATGAATACGATCATCTCGACGGCATCCTATATACCATGCGGATGACCGATTTCCGCTATTTCGGGTTCACCGAGGAACTCAACCGCGCCGAAGCGGCGCAAGGACACTGAACGATGATCGCACCCCCCGAACGGCTGCCGGAACGCGACCAGGCGATCGAGGCGATGCTGCCTCACATCGCCTTCGACGGCTGGACCAAGCGCGCGCTGAAAGCCGGCGTTCGCGATGCCGGCATGCCGGCGGATGAAGCCGATCTGCTGTTCCCCCTCGGCGCCGTGGACATGATCGAGACCTTCTCCGACCTGGCCGATCGGCGGATGGAAGAGGGGGCGGAGGGGTTGGTGAGGGAGACGCGGCTGCCGGCGCGGGTGCGCGCGGTGATCGCGTTAAGGCTCGAGCAGAACCGGCCGCACAAGGAAGCCATCCGCCGCGCCCTGGCGGTGCTGGCCCTGCCGCGCAACGCCAAGGCGGCAACAGCGGTTACCGCGCGGACGGTGGACGCCATCCTGCACGCGGCCGGCGATCGGTCTGCCGATTTCAGTTGGTACACCAAGCGGGCGATCCTGGCGGGGATCTACACGACCACCCTGCTGTATTGGCTGCGCGATTCGTCGGAAGACGACGCCGCCACGCTGGAGTTCCTCGATCGGCGGCTGGCCGGCCTCGGCCGCGTGCGCCGGATACGCGCCCGCGTGGACAAGTTCCTCGACAAGTTCCCGCGGCCGGGCAAACTACGAATGGGTGACACGGGGTGACGGACTCTCTATCTCTGCGGCAACTCCGGCCGTCGTCCCCGCCGCCGGTCAACAGCGCAGGCCCATGACCGACACCCCCATCGAGCGAATCCGCAACTTCTCCATCATCGCCCATATCGACCACGGGAAATCCACCCTGGCCGATCGACTGATCCAGCACACGGGCGGGCTGACCGCGCGGGAGATGACCAGCCAGGTGCTGGACAGCATGGAGCTGGAGAAGGAACGCGGCATCACCATCAAGGCGCAGACCGTCCGGCTGAGCTACACCGCCAAGGACGGGATCACGTATGAGCTTAACCTGATGGACACGCCCGGCCACGTTGACTTCGCCTATGAAGTCAGCCGCAGCCTGGCCGCCTGCGAAGGCAGCCTGCTGGTGGTGGATGCCTCCCAGGGCGTCGAGGCGCAAACTCTGGCGAATGTCTACCAGGCGATCGAGGCCAACCATGAGATCGTGCCGATCCTGAACAAGATCGACCTGCCGGCGGCGGAGACGGAGCGGGTCAAGCAGCAGATCGAGGACGTCATCGGCCTGGACACCTCCGACGCGGTGGAGATCAGCGCCAAGACGGGCCTGAATATCGAGGGCGTGCTGGAGGCCCTGGTGACCCGCCTGCCGGCGCCGAAGGGCGATGGCAACGCGCCGCTGAAGGCGCTGCTGGTGGATAGCTGGTACGACCAGTACCTCGGCGTGGTGATCCTGGTGCGGATCAAGGACGGGCGGCTCAAGCGCGGCCAGCGCATCCGCATGATGTCGTCCGGCGCCGTCCACGTGGTCGAGCAGGTGGGTGTGTTCACGCCCAAGATGGTGCCGATGGACGACCTTGGGCCGGGGGAAATCGGGTTCATTACGGCTGCGATCAAGACGGTGGCGGACTGCAATGTCGGCGACACGATCACCGACGACCGGGTGCCGGCGACGGAGGCCCTGCCCGGGTTCAAGCCCTCCATCCCGGTGGTGTGGTGCGGGCTGTACCCGATCGACGCGGATGATTTTGAGAAGCTGCGCGACAGCCTGGGCAAGCTGCGGCTGAACGACGCCAGCTTCCATTATGAGCCGGAGACGTCGGCGGCGCTGGGCTTCGGGTTCCGCTGCGGGTTCCTCGGGCTGCTGCACCTGGAGATCATCCAGGAGCGGCTGACGCGCGAGTTCGATTTGGATCTGATCGCGACGGCGCCATCGGTGGTCTACCATATCTTCAAGACCAGCGGGGAGATGCAGGAGTTGCACAACCCGGTGGACATGCCGGATGGATCGGTGGTGGACCATGTCGAGGAGCCTTGGATCAAGGCGACGATCATGGTGCCGGACGAGTATCTCGGCAGCGTGCTGGGGCTGTGCACGGAGCGGCGGGGCCAGCAGGTGGACCTGACGTATGTGGGTAACCGGGCGATGGCGGTCTACCGCATCCCGCTGAATGAGGTCGTGTTCGATTTCTACGATCGGCTGAAGTCGGTGTCGCGGGGGTATGCTTCGTTCGATTACGCGATGGACGGGTATGCCGAGAGCGACCTGGTGCGGATTTCCATCCTGGTGAACGGCGATCTGGTGGACGCTTTGTCGTTCATCGCGCACCGGGCGGCGGCGGAGAACCGCGGGCGGCAGATTTGCGCCCGGCTGAAGGATCTGATCCCGAAGCAGTTGTTCAAGATCGCCATCCAGGCGGCGATTGGCAGCCGCGTGGTGGCGCGCGAGACGATCAGCGCGCTGTCGAAGGATGTGACGGCGAAGTGTTATGGGGGCGATATTTCGCGGAAGCGGAAGCTGCTGGAGAAGCAGAAGGAAGGCAAGAAGCGGATGCGGCAGTTCGGGAAGGTGGAGATCCCGCAGTCGGCGTTCCTGGCGGCGTTGAAGATGGATGCGTGATGGTTAGATCCGCCCCTGCCAGGCATATAGACCGCCTGCACAGCCGGAATCCCGCGGACGCGGCGTGGCGGGCGCAACAGGCGCGGGTTGATGCCGACATCGAGGGCTTGCACCGTGACGCCGGAATCGATCGATTTGCCGCCGACATGGAAACGGCTGGCCTTGGCCCGGGCCAGCGGATTGCTAAGCTTAAAGCATATGTTCAAATGCGTCAGACTCCCAAATCGGGAGGGTCGTGAGCTATCTTCGGACTGCGCATGAACGCGAAACCTATCGTCGAACTTTCTATGAGGAAAGCGACGTCTACATCAACAAGTTCGGCATTCGAGACCGGACGATTCTTGAGGCAACCGAACGCCGCTTGACCGAAGACCGTGCCGCCGAAGGATTTCCCGCCCGCGCCCATCATAGAACCTACGCGGGATTCAAGGCAATTCATCGCCATCTGTTTCAAGACCTTTACGAATGGGCAGGGCGGGAAAGGAACTATACGACAGGCAGAAGCTCGGTGCCATTTGCTGTCCCGGAGTATATCAGGCGTTGGATGGAAGACCTGTTCGGGCAGCTCGCGCGTGATGACTACCTGATCGCACGGAGCACGCAAGATTTCGCCACCGGGGCAGCGCGATACGCCAATGAGATAAATGCGTGTCATCCTTTCATCGACGGCAACGGGAGAACGCAACGCTTCTGGCTTCGTATGCTGGCGGATCATGCAGGGTTCGATCTCGAACTTGGTTCCCGCGACAGGAAGCGGTGGAACGAGGCGTCGCGCGTTGGCTTCATCAAACAGGATCATCGGCCGATGGCACGGTTGATCCAAAGCAGACTCAGACCTCACGATTCGGGCTAGCTAGCACCATCCCCGCAACGAGGCGTTCGCAAACGCGGCGCATGATCTGCACAACCTGGCCGTCGCGACGGCGCGCTCCCTAAATCCGGCTTCGACTTATTTGTGTTCATTTGTGTTTCTATTGCTTTGCGTCAACTGGCTGCGGGTCCAGAATCGGTGAATCATTGGGCGGGCCCGCAGGCCCGCGCGAGCAGCTGCGCGGCGGTGCGAAGGTACCGCTCGCTTTCCCGATCCTGTGGAAAGCGGTCGACCAGAAGGCTTGCCTGTGCGTTCAGTCGTTGCGCTTCAAAGCAAGCTGCTTGTCGGTCACCGACTTGTAGCAGTAGCGTCGTGATATTGACTTCACTGATGAACAGGTCGCGCTGCCACTGCGCGTTGTCACTATCCGACGTCGCGAGGCGCTCTCGGATGTTCATTCCGACTCGATACGCACTCACCGCCTCATTCAGCATGCCCCTGCGCTTGAGTATGCTACCCATTTTGTTGTAGCTGACTGAAAGGTCTCGTTGCCATTCGGCATTTGCCCGATCCGACATTGCCAAGCGCTCTGTGATTCTAATTTGGGTCTGGGTGGCGCGCCACGCGCCGTCTAGGTCGCCCTGCAGTTGTAGCACGTCCCCAAGACGGTCGTTGCAAATCGCCAAGTCGCGCTGCCACTCAATGTTAGCACCATCCGATTCGGCGAGGCGCTCGATAATGGTCATACCGGCACGGCAATTCCCTAGCGCACCTATCAGATCGCCTTGACGTACAAGCACATCATTGATCTTATTGTAGCACACGAAGAGTCCGCGCTGCCAATCGACATTGTCGGGATCTAGCGCGGCCAAATGCTTGCGAATGGCCATGGTGGAATTATGTGCGGCGAGGGCAGCGTCCAATTGTCCCTGGCTTTGCAGCACATCGCCGATACGCTCATAGCCAATAGACAAGTCAAACTGGCGCCCTGTGTTATCGCGATTTGACTCAGCTAAGCTTTCACGTATCGCCATGCTTATTCGGTAGGCGGCAAGCGCAGCATCCAGATCGCCCTGGCGTAGCCGTACGTCGCCAATGTTGGAATGGGCGACGGAAAGGTCTCGTTGTAATTTCGTGTCGTCAGGATCTTCTGCGGCGAGGCGTCGGCTTATGGTCATAAGTGCGTTGAAAGCCTCTAGTGCGCCGGCTAGGTCGCCTAGAATTTGCATCATCGCTCCGAGCCGATCGTAGGTTGCGCATAGATCGCGCTGCCACTCCAAGACGTTGGGATCGGATGAAGCGATGCGCTCGTTAGCAAGTCTTACCGATAAGTAGAATTTTAAGGCACCACTCATGTCGCCCAGTTTTTGCAATACATCGCCGATTTTGCTTTGGATAACGTAGGAATTCCTCTGCCAAGCAGGGCTGCCATAATCCGGTCCGGCGAGGCGCTCGAGAGCGGCTAGGCCGGCGTTGTAGGCGCCCAGCGCTGCGCTCAGCTTACCGAGCAAACAAAGTGTGTCGCCGCGCTCGACCGAAACCCATCGTTGAAGGTCCAAGGCCGCCGGTTCCGAAGCTCCTGTGGCAAGTTGGTCCGAAAGCGTGCACCACGCTAGCATGCTTGACCAAGAGCGGGCATCGCGCAGAATCTGTACTGTATCTGCGCAGCGCATGTGAAAAGACCACCAATTGCCGGCCTTTTGCACCCAGTCGGCCCGCGTGGCGCCGGTCTGGCTTGCGGCCTGGGCGGGCAACTCCCGCAGCAAGAAGGCTGACAGAACCGCCTCCGGATCGGCTGCCGCCGTAACGAACTGCCGCCACAGCAGGGCGGCCAGCCGGTCATGGCCGGCCGCGACAGGAACCAGATGCCGGGCAGGCGTCTTCTCCCGGCCGGTCAGCCAATCCCGCAAACTCTTGTGGAACGGCGCCCAGCCGTCGCCGCGCTTCTCGAACAGGCTGCCGAGCGATTGCAGCGTTGCCGCGGCGGTCACCTCGTCCCAGCCGTCCTCGCCCTGCATCGCCGCGTCCAGCACCGCCTCCGGCACCGGCGTCTCCGCCGCCAGGATCAGCGCCAGCAACGGAGCGACCCGAGTCCGGTAATACCCCGCATCGGGGAACTGCCGCCTGAACCACTCATCATAGAGCCCGTTCAGCCCGTCCGGCAGCGAGTCCTTGTCCAGTGGCAGGCCGCGGTTCTCATGCGCCTCCCGCAACTTGCGCAGATAGATGAAACTGCCGTCGGCGCGGGCGTCGATGGCGTCGATCAGCGCCGCGACCTCCGCCGCCGCCCGCCCGCTCGCGCCGAGCCAGCCCTGCGCATACAGCCGCAGATCGGCCCGGTTCCGCGCCTCATCGGCGTCGATGCGCAGCATTGGCAGATCGCCGAACACGGTGCCCGCCGGCTGCTCCGGCCGGCTGGTCACCAGCAGGCCGATCCAGGGCGGCAGCAGGGGGCCGTGGCGGCGCAGCAGGTCGAGCAGCGAGTGCAGCGCCTCCTGATGCTGTTTCGGCACCGCCTCATCCAGCCCGTCGATCACCAGCAGCAGCCGATCGGCTGTGCGTCCGCCGTCGAAGCAGTGGGTCAAAGGCTGGATCAGCAACCGGTCGAACAGCGTCGCCGCGTCGGTGCTTTCCAGCGCCTCCCGCCCGAAGCCGCGCATCAGCCGCAGCAGTTGCGCGCGGTAGTCCTGCACGCGGCGGGCGACGAACCACGCCAGAGTGCGGATGACGCGGGCGGCGTCGCAGCGTTCCCTCAGGTCCCAGCGGCACAGGTTCAGCGCGACGGCGTTGCCCTGGTGGGTCGTGGTGACCCAGGCGGAGAACGCGCTCTTGCCGGTGCCGGGCAGGCCGGTCAGCCAGAACATACGGGTATTGGTGCGGTTCAGGCGCCAATCGTCCAGGATGTCCACCAGCCACTCGCGGCCCACAAAGCCGTCCAGATAGCGGGCGATGTCGGCCTGCTGCGGCACGGGGTCGAGCCAGTCCGTCAGCGCCGCGATCTCGGTCCGGTAGGTTTCGGCCAGGGCCGGGCTGAGGCGCTCGCGCAGCTCGTCCAGTTTGGCCTTGTACCAGGCCGGGTCGTGCTGGCTTGTGGCGTACTCGCTCATGTCCACCCACTGGGCGTGGCCGACGGCGACGGGCACCTGCCAGCCATCCAGCGGTTCGAGCAGCACGGTGGTCAGGCAGCCGGCTTTCACGTCGTTGGCGATGGCCAGTTCCTGCGGCGTGACGCTGCCGGGGCGCATGGAGTGTCGCGTCAGGAAGCCGAGCGTCCACTCGCAGTCATGCAGCGCGTCCATCAGGGAGCGGCGCCAGTCGGGCTGCTTGTGGGTCTGCTCGGAGTCGATCCAACAGGTGTGCTCCGTCAAATCGGCCATGATCCGGCGCACGAAGCTCTGGTGGGTGTCGTGTCCGTAGGAAATGAACAGCTTCATGCGCGGCGCCGATGCGGTGCGGAACCGCATCGTTCCACAGGTGGCGGGTGGCGGCAAGGGTCAATTGATGGATGCGCCGAGGTACAGTCTTCTTGCGCCCCGGCGCATCAGCAGTTCGCGCGACCAGTCCGGACAACGGCGCAGGCCTTCGACCTGCCCGGTCGGCGCGAGATTGACAAAGCTCCCATCGAAACCAGACTCCACTTATTCGTGTTCATTTGTGTTCATTCGTGTTTCCATTGCTTTATCACAACTGGCACCGCCGGTGACGGGCAAGCAGATTCGGAAACACGAATGAACGCAAATGAACACGAATAGGCTCTTCGAGGATCAGCTTTCGAACAAGATCATCGGCTGCGCGCTGACTGTATCCAACGCGCTCGGCGTTGGTTTTCTCGAAAAGGTCTACGAAAATGCTTTGGTCCATGAACTGCGCAAGGCCGGCCTGACCGTTGACCAGCAGTATCCCATCACCATCGTAACCGATGCGGCGGGACCACCCGGGTTCAGGCTTGACCTTTCGCCTCGCGTAACCGCTCAGGCAGCCAGAACGTCCTGATCTCCGGGATGACGAGTGGGATGTCGTGGTAGGCGGAGCGGAGGAACGCCTCGGTTTCC
>NZ_CAIWTY010000068.1 GCF_903915725.1 uncultured Rhodopila sp. | reverse complement strand
GAGGGCACCCATGGTGACGGCGGCGGTGGCGGTTTCGATCATGGTCTGCATGGCTGCGGTCCCGGTTTTCGGATCAGGCCGAGGTCCCGGTTTGGGGCCTCATGCACTGGTGGTCGCAAGCCGCGTGCCAGGGCGTTTTGCGTGCGGGGGACGGTATCCGAGGCTCACGAGAGGACTATCCGCGAACCACCGAAGCCGTATCAAAGCTCGAAAGTGCTGTGTGGAGTTCAATATTTTCGTAGTCTTCGGCGCATGGCGCGGGTCATGGGGTTCGGGTGCGCCGATCTCTGCGAGACGCGGATGCGGACGGTTTTTCGCAAAATGCGAGGAGGTCTTGCATTCTGCCACTATGACGAAGACGGCCGCTTCGCCTGCATCGGCCAGCCGGACGGCCCGCCAATCCGGCGACGCCGGATCGAATTGCTTACAAACCGTATGTACACCGCGTCGCTGGCCAAGCCGCGCCAAACCGGTTACTGATTCTCGTCTGCCGCGCAGCGACCGCAATTTTCCCGCGCCGGGCCAACATTGGGGGAACATCCGCTTCATGAATGGCGCCGAGAGCCTTGTGCATACGCTGCTCAAAAGCGGCGTAACCACGTGCTTCTCCAATCCTGGCACGTCGGAGATGCACTTCGTCGCCGCGCTCGACCGGATTCCCGGGATGCACTGTGTGCTCGGCCTGTTCGAGGGCGTGGTAACAGGTGCCGCCGACGGCTACGCGCGGATGGCGGGAAAGCCGGCCGCGACTTTGCTGCATTGCGGTCCCGGCCTCGCCAACGGCCTGGCGAACCTGCACAACGCCCGCCGCGCCGCGACCCCCGTGGTCAATATCGTCGGCGACCAGGCGACCTATCACCGCCCGCTGGATTCCCCGCTGACCGCTGACACCGAAGGCTTTGCGCGCGGCGTCTCCGGTTGGGTGCGGACCTCGACCGACGCGCGCTTCGTCGGCGCCGATGCTGCCGCCGCGGTGCAGGCTTCGATGATCGCGCCCGGCCAGGTCGCGACGCTGATCCTGCCCTCGGACACATCCTGGGACGAGGGCGGTGTGGTGGCCGAGGCTTTGCCGCTGTTGGCCGCGCCTGCCGCCGCCCCGAACCAGATCGAGGACGCCGCCACGGTCTTGCGCCGCGGCGGCGCCGGCGTGGTGCTGCTGCTCGGCGGCGTGGCGTTGCATGAGGAAGGGCTGGCGCTGGCGCACCGCATTGCGGCAGCGACCGGCTGCCGCGTCGTGGCGCAGGGGTCCAACGCGCGCATGGCGCGCGGGCAGGGGCGGCTGCCCGTCGAGCGGGTGCCCTATGTCGTCGATGCCGCGGTGAAGTTCATGCAAGGCACGACGCAGCTCATCCTGGCCGGCTCGCGTAAGCCGGTGACGTTCTTTGCCTATCCGAACAAGGTGCAGAGTTCGGTGCCGCGCGAAGCAGATATCTATGTGCTTGCCCGGCCGGAGCAGGACATCGTCGAGGCGCTGGCCCGCCTGGCCGATGCGCTCGGCTGCCCGAAGGTTGCACCGCCCGACAACGGCGAACGTCCGCGGGTCGCCGGCGGTGCACTGACTCCGGAGTCCGTGGCCGCGACGCTGGCCGCGCTGATGCCCGAGCACGCGGTGATCGCCGATGAGTCCGTCAGTTTCGGCCGCGGATTCTTTGCCAACACCAAGGCGGCGCCGCCGCATGACTGGCTGAACGTGACCGGTGGGGCCATCGGCGGCGGCATCCCGATGGCGACCGGGGCGGCGCTCGGCGCGCCGGGGCGGCGGGTGATCAACCTGCAGGCCGATGGTTCGGCCATGTATACCGTGCAGGCGCTTTGGACGCAGGCGCGGGAGAAGCTCGATGTCGTTACCGTTATTTTATCGAACCGAAAATACCAGATCCTGCTCGGGGAACTGTCCCAGGTCGGCGCCAATCCCGGGCGCACCGCGCTCGACATGATGGATATCGGTAACCCGGATATCGACTGGCCGCGCCTGGCTGGATCGCTCGGTGTGGAAGCGGCGCGCGCCGGCACGGCTGAAGGCTTTGCAGACTTGCTCGGGCACGCGGTGCGGCGCCCGGGTCCGTTCCTGATCGAGTTGCTGATTTAGGCTGTTATCGCTAACACTTGCCGAAGCCTCCGGTCTGTCATGATTAACTTGACCGTAGCGACAGGCGTGCGTACATCGTTGGCCGGGCTGCGTAGCTACAGGAGCATATGCCCGCGACAAGCGTCCGATCGGTACTGGAACCAACCAGACCACTTATTTGGGAGGTATAATATGGCCAAGCAGAATCGAACCGCTACCACACAGACAAAGTCCCGCCCGGCGGCGCCCAAGCCTCGGGCGCGTAAAGTACCGGTGAAGGCCGCGGCGCCCAGGGTGGCGGCGGAACCGTCGCGGGCGGGTTGGGCAACCGACCTGGTGTTCGATGTGCGCGAGCCCAAGCTTGCGGTCAGCCTGCGGCTGGATGCGGACGTGCTGCGGTTCTTCCGCGGTTTCGGTGCCGGCTACCAGACGCGGATCAATGAAGTGCTGAAAGCCTTCATGCAGGCGCGGGGAGGGGCCGATGTCATTGCCCATCCGTCGCCCGGCGCCCGGGTCTCGCGTTCCGGCAACGGCATCGCCAAGCGGGCGCGCTGATCGTTTCAGGCGCGTCCGGCAAAGCAGACGCGAGCCGGCGGGATGTGTTATGCCGGTCCGCATAGACATCGACCCGGGCGCCGGCCGCGTCAGCCGTCATGCCGGGGCGGTGCCGCGCGAATGTCGGTATCAGTGCCGGTTGTTGTTAATCCGGGGAGGCGGGAGCAGCCCGCGACGCGCCGGCTGAACGCTGTGCGGCGATCCAGCCACGCAGCACCGCGGAGATGTGCCTCTGCCAGTCGGTATGGTTGGCCTGGAACCAGGCAATGACGTCCGCATCGACCGTCAGAGCGATCCGCTGATCGGCGCGATAGGGCCAGTCCGCGGGCGTTGGTATCGCAGCGGCGGCTGGTTCCGGCGGGATAATCGTGCCGGTATAGGCCTCGACCAGGGCATCGTCGTCAAGGCAGTCGGCGTCCTCATCGGGTTCGTCTGAAATCATGGTCGATCGTAAACGCTTTGCTGAAAATCGGAGGCTCGAATAGCCCGGAACATTGCCCTGAGAGCCGGTTGGTCGTTGAGGCCGGTGAGGACGCCGATACAGAGACTATCAGGATCAGGTTAATAAACTGTTAACGGCCGCGATTTTTATCCTGCCGCGGTATTTCACGTCCTGACGGGGCCGTGGCAACGTCAGTTCAGCTTTCGCAGCCCCGACAGCGCCGCAAACGGGTGCGGCTGTTCCTCCGGTCCCGCCTCGGACAGTGCGGCACCCGGCATCCGCGGATAAGGGTCCAGTGCCAGCCCGAGCTGCTCGGCCGCCGCTTCCCCGAGATCGATCAGGTTGCCCTCATACGGGATCTCATCATCCGATTCCGGGTCCAGGTCGTCGCTCTCCTCGCCCGACGGGACGAAGCGAACCTGGAACACCTCCTCGATGTCCGCCTCGAACGCCTCCAGGCTGACGACGCAGGTCTGTGCGACCCGCGCCTGCAGGTGGCCGCGCGCCAGCACCAGGTCGCGGCCCTCCCGGATCAGGTAGAACGTGCAGGACAGCGCCAGCACCGCCGGCAGCTTCATCCGCACCGCCAGCGCCGCGCACTCGGCGGCTGTGGCACTCACGCTCATATCCAGCCCGTTGGCGCCGATGCGGTCCAGCGAAAGCGGACGATGCAACTCCGGAGTCATCGGGCGCCCTCCTCCGCCGGTGCGAATCTGACCTCTCCGCGCGCCAGCGCATCCAGTGGCTGCTCCGCCAGATCGCCGGCCCGCGAGCGCAGCAGCCGCGCCAGCGCCTCGGGCGAGCCGGCGGGCGGTTCCTGGCCGCGCCACACGTTGCGGCCGATGGCGGCCGCCAGCGCCGCATCATTGTCCCAGGCCGCGGCATAGGCAGCCGAACGGCCGTGGAATGCCTCCCACATGGCGCGGTTGCGCTTGCCGACAGACATGTCGCCCACGCCCATTTCCCGCAGGTTGACGTCCATGTCGGCGAACATCGCGTCGAACACCGCCTGCGCCAGCGCCGGCCCCGGCGGTTCGGCCGCGCTCAGCCGGCGGATCACCAGGTACACATGCAGACCGACGGCATCGAACCGGCCGTCCAGCGTGTCCGGCACGCCGAGGCTGGTATACAGCCAGGGGTCGCGCGCGGCACCCACCGCCGCGCCATAAAGTTGGAAGCCGGCCCGCTCATGCGGGCGTCTGCGAAAGAAACCGGCCAATGCCGCCTCTGATGAAAATGCCAAGCGCTCATTGACACGGCCGGGGCGGCCGTGACACGCACCCCATAGATAGCACCGGCAGCGGATCGCACCAGCCGGGAACCAACGATCGCGGGATAAGCACCTTGTTCATGCCACCGACTATCCGCCGCCTGACGCTGATTGGCTGCCTGATGCTGGCGTCCTGTAGCTGGCTGGGGCCGCACCCGACCATGCGCGGCAACAAGGTGGACGCGGATTTGCTGAAGGAACTCACCCCCGGGGTCTCCTCCAAGGCCGACGTCACCGCGGTCATCGGATCGCCCACCGCGCGCGGCACGTTCGATGACAACACCTGGCTCTATATCAGCGAGGTCACCCAGCCGCGCATCGGCCGCACCCTGGGCGAGCTGGACCAGAACGTCGTGGTGCTGAACTTCGACCAGAGCGGCGTGCTTCAGACGGTGCAGAAGCTCGACAAGGCCGATTCGCTGCCGGTCAGCGTGGTGGCGCGGACCACGCCGTCGCCGGGAACCGAGGCGTCGTTCATGCAGCAGCTCCTGGGCAATATCGGCCGCTTCAACCCGACCGGCGCCAGCTCAAGCACCGGCGTGGGCGGCGGGGCACCCGGCGCGCCGCACTAAGGCTGCCGTTCCCGCCTTTGCCCGGCAAAACCGGATTCCCGGCGCCGGCAGGGCTGGCCGCAGGTCATGGCTCGCTCCCAACCGGCCGCACGCGCTGCCGGGAGTTTTGAACCGTGCCTGGAGGGATGTGCGGTATGAACCACGGCTGCCAGGCCGCGAGGATGCCGCATGCCGAACCATCTGCTGGATACCGTCGAGGGCAAGCGCCTCGCCAACCGGGAAGACTGGCTGCGCTGGGGACCCTACCTCGCCGAACGGCAATGGGGCACGGTGCGGGAGGACTATTCCGCCGATGGCAACGCCTGGACCTATTTCCCGTTCGAGCACGCCAAAAGCCGCGTCTACCGCTGGGGCGAGGACGGCATCGCCGGCTGGGCTGACGACCGCCTGCGCTGGTGCCTGTCGCTGGCGCTTTGGAACGGCAAAGACCCGATCCTGAAGGAGCGGATGTTCGGCCTGACCAACGCTCAGGGCAATCATGGCGAGGACGTCAAGGAGCTGTACTATTACCTCGACGGTACGCCGACACATTCCTACATGCGTATGCTGTATAAGTATCCGCAGGCGGAATTTCCCTATGCCGCGCTGATCGACGGGAACGCCAGCCGGGGCCGCGACCGGCCGGAATACGAACTGATCGACACTGGCATTTTCAACGAGAGCCGCTACTTCGACGTCACGGTGGAATACGCCAAGGCGGCGGCGGAGGACATCCTGATCCGCATCGGCATCGACAACCGCGGCCCCGAGGCGGCGGAGTTGCACGTGCTGCCGCAGCTTTGGGCACGCAACACCTGGATCTGGCGGCCGGGCATCCCGGAGCCGAAGCTGTCTCTGGCGGGTGGCGGCGTGCAGGCCTGGCATAACCGCATGCCGGAGCGCCGGCTCGATATCGACACGAACGCCGGGTGGCTGTTCTGCCGCAACGAAACCAACGTTCCGCTGCTTTACGGGGCCGCCGCGGACGGACCGTTCAAGGACGGCATCAACGATTGCGTGGTGAACGGCGAAACCGGGGCGGTGAACCGCGGGCAAGGCACGAAATGCGCCGCGCATGTCAAGCTGACCGTTCCGGCGGGAGGACGCCACGTGATCCGGCTGCGTTGGCGTCCCGCCGCCTCCGGCGGCGATCCGTTCGCCGATTATGACCGGGCGATGGCGGCGCGGATCCGTGAAGCGGACGAATTCTATGCCGCGTTGCAATGCAATCTTGAAGATGCCGACGCCAGGCTGGTGCAGCGCCAGGCGCTCGCCGGCCTGCTGTGGTCGAAACAATTTTATCGTTTTGACGTTCGCCGCTGGCTCGAAGGCGATCCATTGCAGCCGAAGCCGCCGCCGGGCCGCGGCGTCATCCGCAACGGCGACTGGACACACCTGAACAACCGAGACATCATCTCGATGCCGGACAAGTGGGAGTATCCCTGGTATGCCGCCTGGGACCTGGCTTTTCAGGCGGTGCCGTTCGCGCTGATAGATCCCGGCTTCGCCAAGCAGCAGCTGCTGATGCTCACGCATGAATGGTACATGCATCCGAACGGGTCGATGCCGGCCTATGAATGGTCGTTCGGCGAGGCGAACCCGCCGGTGCATGCCTGGGCGGCCTGGCGGGTGTACCGCATGGATTCCGCGCTGATCGGCAAGCCGGATTTCGAGTTTCTGGAGCGGATGTTCCACAAGCTGCTGATCAACTTCACCGGCTGGGTGAACCGCCAGGACGTCGAGGGCCGCAACGTTTTCCAGGGCGGCTTCCTCGGCCTCGACAATATCGGCGTCTTCGACCGCAGCCAGAAACTGCCGATCGGCGGCCGCATCGACCAGTCGGACGGCACCGCCTGGATGGCGATGTATGCGCTGAACATGATGCGCATCTCGCTGGAGCTGGCGGCACACAATTCCGTTTACGAGTCGACGGCGACGAAGTTCTTCGAGCACTTCCTCGCCATCGCCGAGGTCATGACCCGCCAGAGCGGGCGGCGCGGGCTTTGGGACGAAGTCGACCAGTTTTATGTCAACGTTCTGCAACGTCCCGACGGCTCCGCCATCCCGCTGCGTTATTTCTCGCTTGTCGGCTTGTTCCCGCTGTTCGCGGTGGAAGTGCTGGAACCGGAAACCCTGGCACACTCACCGGAGTTCGCGGAACGGCTGCAATGGGTGCTGACGCACCGGGCCGATTTGGCCGCGCTGGTGTCGCATTGGGATGTGGAGGGGCAGGGGGCGCGCCGCCTGCTGTCGCTGCTGCGCGGGCACCGGATGAAGGCGCTGCTGCTGCGCATGCTCGACGAAACGGCGTTCCTCTCGCCCTATGGAATACGCAGCGTGTCGCGGACGCATCTGGAAAAGCCGTTTACGCTCGATCTGGACGGCGTGCATGTCAGCGCCGGATATGTGCCGGGCGACAGCAACAGCCCCGATTTCGGCGGCAACTCGAACTGGCGCGGTCCGGTTTGGATGCCGGTGAACTTCATGCTGGTGGAGTCGCTGTACGGCTTTCATCATTACTATGGCGACGACTTCCGGGTGGAGTATCCGACCGGGTCCGGGGTGACGCTCAGCCTGCGGGAGATCGCGGATGAACTGTCAGCGCGGCTGACCCGGCTGTTTCTGCGTGGGCCTGACGGCAGGCGCCCGATATTTGGCGATACGGCACTGCTGCAGGACGACGCGCATTTTCGGGATCATGTGCTGTTCTACGAATATTTCCATGGCGACACGGGGCAGGGGCTGGGGGCTTCGCATCAGACCGGTTGGACGGCATTGGTGGCGCTGCTGCTGCAGGGACGAATGGCCGACGATCCGACCAGCATGGACATGCCGGGCGAGGACTAGCGTGGCCTTAAACGGCCTTCGCCAATTGCCGCTCCACCAGCGCCGCCCACCACGACGCGCCGATGGGCAGGATCTCGTCGTTGAAATCGTATAACGGGTGATGAAGCTGAGGATCGTCCGCCCCGCGGCCGGCGCCCAGCATCAAGTACGCTCCCGGCTGCGCCTCCAGCATGAACGCGAAATCCTCCCCGCCCATGGTTGGGGAGGCCATCTCCACCACACGCTCCCGGCCCGCAACCACCGAAGCGGCCTCAACCGCGAGGCCAGTCGCCTCGACATGGTTCACCGTGGCCGGAGCATGGCGATAGAAATTCAGCTCCGCCGTCGCGCCGAAGCTGGCGGCGATGCCTTTCACCAGCGCATGCATCCCCGACTCGATCCGAGCGCCAACTTCCGGCGTGAACCAGCGCGCCGTGCCCTTCATGGTCACCCGTTCCGGCAGGATATTGGATGCCTCGCCGCCGGAGATGCTGCCGATGGAAACCACCCCGGCCTCGGCCGGTTCGATCGAGCGGGAAACGATGGTCTGCAGCGCATTGATGATCTGCGCCGACACCACGATCGGATCGACCCCGAAATGCGGGAACGCGGCGTGGCTGCCCTTGCCGGTGACGGTGATGTCGAAAAACGCCACCGCCGCCATCACCGGACCGGTGCGCCACAGAAATGTGCCCGCTTTGGTCTGCGGCCAGTTGTGCAATCCGAATACCTGATCCATCGGACAGCGCCGGAACAATCCGTCCTTGACCATCCTGTCCGCGCCGCCCTTGAACTCCTCCGCCGGCTGGAAGATCAAATACACCGTACCGTCGAAATTGCGCGTCTCCGCCAGGTACTTCGCCGCGCCCAGCAGCATCGCGGTGTGTCCGTCATGGCCGCAGGCGTGCATCACCCCGGGCGTCCGGCTGGCATGCGGCAACCCGGTTTCCTCCTGTATCGGCAACGCGTCCATATCGGCGCGCAACCCGATGGCGCGGCCGGACGAGCCGCTCCGGATGACCCCGACAACGCCGTGCGTCGCCATGCCGGTGATGATCTCATCGACGCCAAACGCTGCCAGCTTGTCCCGCACCATGGCCGAAGTGCGGCTCTCCTGCATCGACAACTCGGGATGAGCATGCAAATCCCGCCGCCACGCAGTCATCTCATGATGGAACGCCGCAATGCTGTTGATGATTGGCAATGGCAGTCTCCCGGAGGCAATCAGTCTTCCTGCGGCGGACGGAATGTCAGCGCAAGACCTTCCTGCAAGGAGATTGGCCTGACGTGCAGTTTCGCAACCATCGGCGTGATGTCGAACGCCTTGTCCTCCACCAGGCGGCGGATTTCGCCCGGCTCCACCGGCGGGATCGCCCGCACGTGGCGGGTCAGCCGGGCCGCCAAAATCAGCGGCGCGGCGGGGAAAGGCAAAATCAACGGCCGCCGCAACCCGGCAGCCGCCGCCACGGCCCGGACGAAGCCGGCATAGGACACCGGCTCCGGCCCGGCGATGACGAGACTATCGGGGTCCGGCCACGGGCGTTGCAGCGCCGCGCATATGCAGCGCACCACGTCGGACTGATGAATCGGTTGCACCAGGAAGCGCCCGCCGCCCGGCAGCGGCAGCACCCGCGTCCGCCGCAGCAGGGCGGCGAGGCGCTGGACGTTGTTCTCCCCCTGCGCGCCATAGATCATGGTCGGGTGCAGCATCACCCCCTGCCGGGCAGAGGCCAGCAACGCCGCCTCCCCCTCCAGCACCCCGTTGCCGTGATCGTCCGGCCATTGCGTGAACTTGCGCGTGCTGCCGAGCAGCACCAGGCGCGCGAACCGCGGAGCGGCCTCCAGGATAGAAGCGGTGTGGCGGGCATGGACGCAGGACACGATCCGCGTGGCATCCGATAGCGCCGCCCGTAGCGCGTCCGGCTGCCGCGCATCGGCGAGCCGAGCCTGTGCATGCAGTCCGGTGGCCGCCCATTTCGCCGGGCTCCGAACGACCGCCACCACGGGCACACCGCCGGCCAGCAAGGTTCGGCACAGCGCCAGGCCGGTGCGGCCGGATGCGCCGATAACGTGAACAGGCTCGGTCGTTGCGAGCGACGGCGCATATCCCTGAATCGGGGACGAGGTGGCGTTCATAGGATCGGCCATGGAGATTGCAGCCTTTGCACGACAACATAACGAATATACAACTATTATCCGGTTTCCCCAGCCGGGGCAAGCGCGATCGATCTCGGAACGAAAGATCAACATTCCGATCTTGGCGCGGACACCGCTTCACCATCTTGTGCTGGCATCAAACGGAACTTTGCATTCTAATGTGGTCGAATCGGACTACAACCTGTTTAGATGAAGTATAACTTTCATCACTGCATCCCTTTACTGGCCTGCATCCTCACGGTTGCCGTGCCGGCGGCGAGCGCTCAGCCGGCCGACAATTCCGGGTTGCCGACCATCGATGCGTGCCAACCCGGCATCATTGCGGCGGAGCGGCAGTTCGCCTTACCGCCGAAGTTGCTGCAAACCATCGGCATCGTCGAAAGCGGACGACCGGATCCAACAAGCGGGCGGGTCGCGCCATGGCCATGGACGATCAACGTCGGCGGCGTCGGTCATTTCTTCGCGACAAAGGCATCCGCGATCGAGGCGGTCGAGGATTTGCGGAAGGCCGGAACCAATTCCATTGATGTCGGATGCATGCAGATCAACCTCGTGCACCACCCCGATGCCTTCGCCTCGCTGGACGAAGCGTTCGATCCGCCGGCCAACACGCGCTACGGGGCGCGCTTTCTGGCGGCCTTGTACCGAGAGACCGGAAACTGGCCTCAAGCCGCCGCCGCCTATCACTCGCGCACGCAGGATCTCGGCGTAAGCTACGAAACCCGGGTTATGGCGATCTGGCCGCTCGCCGGCCGGTTTCCAGACCCGACGCTTGCGTTGCGCAGCCGGGCCCTGGGATCGGAACCGAATCTCAGCGGATACACACCCGAATATGTCGCCGAGCTCAAGCGGATGCGTACCGATTTTGCCCGTCTGTCCGCCCTGTCGGCGCCAGCGGGCCGTTCGGATCACCGCGCACCGGGATCGCCCGATTACAGCCGCTACACGCCCGCATTCGCCGCTGAAGTCAGGGCGATGGCGCGTTCCCCCGCCGGCCACGCGACCGCCGCCGCATACAACCCGCCGCTGCGGCCACACCAAGGGGTTGCTTACGGCTCACAATACGGAAGGTTGCCGGGCCACATGGTCGCGGGGAGATAAGGTCCCGCGAATACGATCTCGTCGCCGGGTCTTCGGACGGCATGCAACGGCGGCCTGGTTCGCCGTGCGTACCCTCGCCCCGAGGAAGATCTACCGCTGCCGGGGCGCCGGTGCTTCAGCCACTTCCACGATCGTGCGCCAGTCGCGTTCGGCGGCTGGGCGCAGGTCCGACGGCACCGGATTGATCTCACGCAACGGAGCCGGGCGGCTCACGCTCGCGGAGACCATCCCATTGTCTGCGCGGTTGTAAATGAATCCGTAGGTCGGATAGATCGAGCCGAAATCGCCGCTGCGGCTCAGCGCCACCCGCACCGCGGACCAGTTGTTGGCCTCGGAGACATCGACGACGGCGACGTTGTGCGAGACGCCGCCGCGCATGCCGTAGCCGCCCCAGTTGGCCTGATCGACAATGATCTCGCGCGCATTGATGACCTTGCTCACCACGGCGACGTGGCCCAGCGGCATGCGGCTGTTGGCGCGGAAATTCAGCACGCTGCCGGCTTCCGGCTGGTCGCCGCGGGCATATTCGCCGGCCGCATTGTCCCACCACTGCCACGCATTGCCGGGGACCATGATACCCGACACCTGACGCGCATATGGCACGCAGGAAATGCCGTAGGCATGGTTCACATAACCCCGCCTGGAGTGGCCGCGCGACGAGACCGCAATTGTATAGGCAGTCTGCCGATGGCCGAAGTGGTAGGCTGCCGTCGTCCGCAGGTTGACGTGGTGCACGTGACTCGACGCAACGTTATGTGCATGAGTATTATGATGTACTCCCGATGCACTAGCAAGAGCCGGGCTGCTGAACAGGAGTGCCGACCCCAAAAGGCATGCTTGTGTTCCTGTCCCGACTACCCGCATCTCGTTCATCTCCTGCAAAACGCCTAGACAACACAGCCGGTAACAGCAGGGTTGCAAAGCTGACAATCCTTTAACGTCCGGGTTTCGGCGATACACGCGTATTTCGTCGTTTTCGGGCTGTGGACGGCCTACGAAATTAGGATGATGGTCCTATAAGCCGGTCGTTGATGTGAATCCGTTAAGGAAAATGTCACAACTGTGACTTTTATGCATCGTAACGGGTAGCCGGATTTTGAGACGATTCCGGCGAGATCGGACTCCGCGGACACAAAGTTTCCACAGGCTTGACCTCGGCCATGCCTGCGCGGAAAAGCGTGGCCGGTCCCCGGTCCCGGAAAGGAAAGCCAGCCCATGGAGCCTGACGCACCGCGCACCGTCCGTGCCGGCGGCATCGAAATCGGCAACGATCGGCCATTTGTGCTGATCGCAGGGCCATGTCAGATCGAATCGCGGGCTCACGCGCTGGAGGTTGCCGGGGCGCTGCGGGAGATCAGCCAGCGCACCGGCGTGCCGGTCATCTACAAATCGAGCTTCGACAAGGCGAATCGGACCAGCGCCTTGGCGGCGCGGGGAATCGGCATCGACGCGGGCCTGCAGATCCTCAGCGACGTGCGGGAGGCGACCGGACTGCCGGTGCTGACCGACGTGCATACAGCGGAGCAATGCGCCGCCGCGGCGCAGGCGGTCGATGTGCTGCAGATCCCGGCATTCCTGTGCCGCCAAACCGATCTGCTGTTGGCTGCGGGCGAGACCGGATGCGTCATCAACGTCAAGAAGGGCCAGTTCCTGGCGCCCTGGGACATGGCGAACGTGGCCGCGAAGATCGCCAGCACCGGCAACCACAACATCCTGCTGTGCGAGCGGGGGGTCAGCTTCGGCTACAACACGCTGGTGTCGGATTTCCGCTCGTTGCCGATCATGGCGCGGACACGGTACCCGGTGGTGTTCGATGCGACGCACTCGGTGCAGCAGCCGGGCGGTCAGGGGACCTCATCCGGCGGCCAGCGGGAGTTCGCCCCGGTCCTGGCGCGCGCGGCGCTGGCGGTGGGGGTTGCGGCGGTGTTCATCGAAACCCACCCCGATCCGGACAACGCGCCGAGCGACGGGCCGAACATGATCCCGCTGCGCGAGATGGAGGCGCTGATCACCCGCCTCGCCGCGTTCGATCGGCTGGCCAAGCAGGGCGGGTGACAATCGCCGGCGGTTTGCGCGATCAGGTAGCGGTAATCGTCACGTATTCGCTGCCAGGCAGGTTCGGCAGGTTGGGCGTGGTGCCGTAGCTCGCGGTGAGGCGCCCGTTGATCAGATCCGCGCTGGTATATCCGGCCAGCACGAAACTGGCGGCCGGATGCCCGGGGGCACTGAAGATATAGTCCAGACCCGTGGCTCCGGTGGCGCCCTGGTTGTCCAACAGGGTCAGGGTGAAGTCCGTCGCGTTGACGCCCCACACGGTCGCGCTGTCCCCCGAATGGAAGTTCACGATGGTCGAGAATATCGGCGATGCCGCGTTGCGGTCGTCCAGATAGAAGGTGTCGTTGCCCTTGCCGCCAATCAGGAAGTTCGAGTTCGTGGAGCCGTCCAGAATGTTGTTTCCGCCAGCCGCGGCCACGTTGAGGCCATCCATGCCGGCCCCGCTGTGGATGAAGACGTTCGGGACGGAGGAGGTGATATTGAGGTTATCAGGCGTGATGTTGATGTACTGATAATCGATGCCGGCGACCGGACCGGCATAGGGAGTCCCCGACGCGGCGCTCGTGGTGTTCGTCGTCGTATCCGTGACCACGAAGTTCGCCGGTGTGGAGGGCGCGGCGACCGGTGTCCAGCCGAGTACGTCCATCACGCTCATGTCGGTGGCGGACATCGTGCCGGGGTCGCCGGGTCCGCCGGGTCCGAAGGCGTCTCCCGAGGTGGCGTTCCAGTCGGCAAAGTCCTGACCGTCAAAAACGCCGGCGGTATTGAGCGAATTATGGAACTGGGTCAGAAGGGTCGTTCCGTTCACCGAAAAGTAGGTCGGCAAGCCGTCCGTCCCGCCGGTGTAATCCCGCACCCCGGGAGCCGAGTAGCGGAACAGGTCCATCGGCGCCCACCAGCCGTTCTGCACACCGAGTCCGCCGATGCGGCCCATCGCGCCTTCGCTGATTTCGTGCTCCAGCACGCCGACGGCATCGGCTCCGAACGTCCAGGCCATGTTCGCGTTGAGGACGATACTGTCGTCCGTGGTGGTGCTGGTGCCTTTCAGCCCGAGGATTTCCGCCATGCCCGCCGGGATGGCGAAGCCGGTGCCGCCGCTGGGATCCGCGGACGGCAGCGATGCATCGGCTGCCTGTTGCTCCGCGGTGGTGGCATGGGCGTCGAGCGCTGCAACCAGTGTGGCGTAGCTGACGCGGGTCACATTGGAAAAGTTGTTCTGTCCGGAAAACTGATTGCTGATTGACGCAAGGTTGAACGTCAGGTTCAGGGTGACGGAGTTGCTGAAATGGCTTTGGAAAAAGTTTTCTGCCGTAATAATGGCGTCCTTGAAGGCGGCGGTAACACCGCTGCCGTAGGTATTGTTGAACACGATGCCGCTGCCGGCCAGTCTAACCGTGTCGCTGGTCGTTCCGGCGCCGAGAACCGCCGCACCGGAGGCTGCGGAATTGTCCGCGCTGATGGCGCCGAAGGTCGATAGCGACGCGTCGTCGCTGTCCAACTGGGGAACCCCCGCGTTCAATCGGATTTTCGTCAGGTTTGACATGGAATTCTCCGTTTCGCACGGCAACCGCCGAAAGCGGGACACGCATGGACCCAGCGGTTGGCGTGCACGGCAAAGTATAGATCATACCGTATTAATCAGGAGAATAGTGAAGAGTATCGCTCTCCCGGTGACAACCCGGGGGGCGTATCAACAGTACGCGTACAATTCTATTGATTAGAAGACTATTCCGATCTCAGCCAGATCGAGGCTTGGCTTTGCGCCGCACTGTCGCTGTGCCGTGAACGCCCCGGCGTCACCATGGCTCAAATGGCATTATTACGTATCGATCGAACGCAAACGGCGCCCGGCTCAGCCGAGCACCTTGCGGCGGGATGATACCAGCCCCGCCGTTGCGATAGTGGATATTCCGGATCAATAACCTGGAGGATAATACGCCGGCGGCGCAGCGTAATAGGCCGGTGGCGGCGCATACACCACGGGTGGAGGCGCATAATATGGCCTTGGCTGCACATACACGACGGGCGGTGGCGCATAAGCCTGCGAAGCGATCACGCCGCCGACAACCGCGGCCGCACCGAGGCCCAGCAATGCACCGGCCACGCCCGGACCACGCCAGCCGCCGCCATGATAGTGGCCGTAGCCGCCATTGTAGTGGCCGTAGCCGCCGTGACCGCGCCACTCGGCGTGAGCGGCGGGGGCTGCCAGCAGTCCTGCCGCGACAGGGGCCGCGATGAGAAGGGACTTTAAGCGCCACATGGCCTGAACTCCTTGTTTAACCAGGACTACGCTGGAGATTGGGCGTGGCGGGATTGCGGCAAGACGGGGATCGTTTAATGGTCCCGTGTTACCGATCTGCAACGCCGCTGGCGTTGGCCGCGGCACCGACGGGCCACAGGGCGGAACCCCAACGTAGCGCGATAGCCGCGGTCAGCAGCAGGCCGGCAAGACAATAGCCCGACGCCGTGGCGGCAAAGCCGAACCGCTCAATCAGACCACCGGCCGCCAGCAGGCCGAGGGGAAGGCCGTAGATCGCCAGCATCCGGACGCCCATGACCCGGCCTCGGAACGCCGCTCCGGCGCCATGCAGCAGCATCACCGTCATCGGCACCATGCTCAGGCTTTGTGCGAACCCGGCGCAGACGAGCGCGATGCGGCCGGCGTTGATTCCGGGCACATGCACGAAGACCAGCAGCATCGCATACCACCAGCCCGCGTAGACCAGCATCATCCGCGCCGGACGGATCGAGCGGCCGGCAATGCCGACGGCGATCGATCCCACCAGGGCGCCGAAGGCAAAGCAGGCGACCAGCGATCCCAGCCCGGTCTGGCCGACGTGGTAGACGTCCCGCGCGACATAAGGCAGCAGGCCGAGGGTGAGCGGAAACGCCGTCAGGTTGACCAGGAACGCCAGCCACATGGCCGCCAAGGATGCGGGTGTCTCCCAGACAAAAGCCAGCCCCTCCCGCAGGTCCCGCCAGAACGATATGCGCGCCATGGCGACTGCTGGACGCGGCTTGCCGATGCCGAGCGTCAGCAGGCAGCCTCCGGCGTAGAACGCCGTGATGAAAGCGTAGGCGGGCGCCATGCCGAGCAGGGCGAATAGCCATGCGCCGGTCAGCGCGCCGACGACGCGGGCGGAATCCACCGTCGTGCGCGCCAAGCCAACCGCTGCCATCAGGCGGTCGCCCGGCATGATCTCCGCCACCAGAGCGTTGCGGGTGGCGAGGTCGGAGGGGCGCATCAGTCCGGTGACCGTGGCGGCCACGAGCACGGCTGCAGGGGTCAGCATGTCGGCGAAGACCAGTGCTGTCATCGTTGCCGCGGTCACCGTGTAGACGATGCGCATCGCGGCCAGCGTGGTGCGGTGGCCGATGCGGTCTCCCGCCAGGCCGAACAGCGGGGCGATCAGGGTGCCGCCGTATTGCAAAGCGCCGTAGACCGTCAGCAGCAAAACCGATCCGGTGGCGGTCAGGATGTACCAGCCGAGGATCAGCACCTCCATCTCATTGCCCCAGGAGGTGAACAAGTCGGCCGGGAACTGGAAGCGAAAGCCGCGGATCTCGAACGGTGCCAGGATGTCGGAGCGGCTGTTGCGGCGTTGGCGGGTCACCGTCACCGGAACGGAAACGCGTACATCAGGCCGCCCCGGGTCCACAGCGCGTTGGGTCCGCGCTCCAGCTTCAGCGGGCTGCCGAGGCCGACATTGCGGTCGTAGGATTCGCCGTAATTGCCGACCTGGCTGATGATCGAGAAGGCCCAGGCGTTGTCGAGGCCGAGCTGCTTGCCGAAGTCGCCGGTCTTGCCGAGCAGGCGCTGCACCGTCGGGTTGGGGCTGTCGGCCAGCATCTGTGCCGCGTTGGCGGAGGTGACGCCGAGTTCCTCGGCTTCGACCATCGCCATCATCGACCAGCGCACGATGTCGAGCCACTGGTCGTCGCCGCGGCGGACCATCGGGCCGAGCGGCTCCTTGCTGATGCGGTCGGGCAGGATGATGAAGTCGTCGGGGTTGGGCACGCCGGCACCGCGGATCGAGGCGAGGTTGGAACTGTCGGAGGAGGCCGCGTCGCAGCGGTTCGACAGCATGGTCTTGATCAGCACGTCGGTGGTGTCGAGCAGCACGACGTGGAACTGGATGTTGTGCTGCTTCATCCAGTCGCCAAGGTTCATCTCGTGCGTCGAGCCTTGCAGCATGCAGACGGTGCCACCGGCGAGATCCTTGAGGCTGCCGATATGCGCGTCCTTGCGGACCAGGAAGCCCTGGCCGTCATAGAAGTTCACCATCACCATCCGCAGTCCGATGGTGGCGTCGCGCAGGAAGGTCAGGGTGGTGTTGCGGGCGAGCAGGTCGACCTCGCCGGATTGCAGCGCGGTGAAGCGGATGGTGCCGGTGGTGGGGACGTAGCGGACTTTTTCGGCGTCCCCGAAGACGGCGGCGGCGACGGCGCGGCAGTCATCGACGTCGAGGCCGCGCCAGATGCCCTTGCTGTCGGTCACGGAGAAGCCGCCGAGGCCGGTGTTGACGCCGCAGGTGACGAGGCCCTTTTGGCGGACGGTGTCGAGGGTTCCGGCTTGGGCGGAGGTGGCCGCCAGGAGCAGGGCGGCAGTCAGCAGGTGCTTCAGCATGAGCGGCGTTTCCCCCGGGGTTTGTTTGTTGGGGGTATCCTTGCCGCTTGGCGCCAGGAAGCCAAGCGGGTGCCTTCCCCGGCTGTCGCCCGTGGGGTGGAGCCGCGTCGCTTGACGCAACCAGCCTAACAATAACAATATAATTCTGTAGTCGATTTTTTTCGATTGCGGAGGGAGTGGTGCCCGGAGAGCGACCGTATCAGTTGGTCGGGAAACAAGTTGGCCGATCGGCACCGATGCCGGCCTCGCGCCCGCTATCGGGCAGCGTTCTGGTCGTGTGTTCGTGGCGCGGCCATTGAATGGCCCGCCGGACGGATGGCGGAGAGCGGCCGGACGACCGCCGCCCCCCCGACTTCGAAATCTGCGTCCACGGCAGACCGGTATCGGCTCAGGCCCACAACCGCAACCGTCTTGCAATCTGGCAGCACGCCGTCAAAACCGCTGCGTTGGACGCATGGCCGTCCGGGCAACAGCCGTTTGCCGCCGAAATCGAACTGCGGGTTACCCATTATGCCGGCGCGCGCATTGCTGACATGGATAATCTGGTCAAACCGATACAAGATGCATTGCAGGGCGTCTGCTATCCGCACGATGGCCGGGTGGACGTGACGGGGAATTGGAGGGACATCAACGGGCGGTTTCGCGTACGCTATATGTCTCCGCGTTTGGCGGCGGCTTTCAGCGATGGGCGCGAATTTGTCCATGTGCGCGTTTGGCGCGCGGCAGGTGAAAGGGATCTCGGTTGAATGGCTGACCTCGATCACGCGGACTATCGGCAAACTCAGCGCAAGACCGCGCACGAGTACAGGAGCCAGGGCTACGAGGTCGTGGAAGCGCCGGCAGCCGCAAATATGCCTGCCTTCCTGTCAGGCCTTTCGCCCGACCTGATCGCAATCAAGGCCGGCGATCATGTCGTCGTCGAGATCAGGCGCGCCGATCGGCTGAAGGGATCGAACGAGATCACGGAACTTGCGGCCAGGGTTGCCAACAACCCGGATTGGCGATTCGAACTGATCGCCCTCGCGGCACCCCAAGGCCCGGATCATTCCCGGCGTTTGGTTGACCCGCTCGATCGTGTGCTCGGCTTCGTGACGAAAGCTTCCGAAACGAATGATGCGGGCGCGCAGACGATCTCGTTGATAGCGTTGGCCGCGATCGTGCAGCGGCTGTTGCAACGCTCGGCCCGGCAGCGCGGAATCGAGACGGCCAACCGCTCCATGAAGTCGCTTATTCGCGAACTCAGCTTTCAAGGGGTCATCGACGAAGCGACGTTATCCGTATTGGAACGGATCGGCGCCCGGGAAGAGGCGCTATGGAATGGGGGTACCGCAACCGAGGCGCCGGGTCAGGGCGACGTTGCCAGCCTTCAGGGTGTTTGCCGTCAGATCCAGGCCACCCTGATCGAGTATTGGCAGCACGGCTCGGTTGAGCGCACGCAAGCCGCCTACACCGCCAGGGCGGTGGCGGCGTTGCCGGAGGGGAAGCCGATTGTTTACGCGATACAGACAGCCGGGGGACGGATCAATTACATCGGCATGGCAGGGGCCGGGCACGTGCGTGAGGCCATCCGCCAACACATGGCGCCCGGTTCGGCGCGGATTGCCGGAGAAACAATAACCGTGCTCCAGTTTGATAGCGAAAAAGCGGCAAATCAGGCGCATGAGACCGCCGTGTCGGAGTTTCTCCCGCCACAAAACATGGCGCCGGGCGGCCGCTCACCGCCGTCTTCGCGCCGGGCCTAAGCGTTGCCGTCAGCAACGTTGCGCTCCGGCTGCCTCCGTTATTAATGGAAGATGTGAAGAAGATGGCTAAGCAGGATACGGTGTCCGTCAACCAATTCCCGGGCCAGGCCGCGGCCGAGAAAGTCGCGGCTTTGCAGGAACGTGGCTATCTGGCGGAGCGTGCCGCTCGCGCCAGGCCCGGCGACCTTGGCCGCATTCTGGCTAAAGCGGGATCACCCGTGGCTATACCGGGCGATGAGTTGCCGGAGGGGTGGCCCGAGAACCAAGGCTGAGCGAAGCCGTCAAAACAGCGGCGCTGAACGCCCGCACCGCCCATCGGCTAGCCCTGCTGGTCGATACCGGGCGCATTTCCCTGGATCTTTCGCCCGATGCCTGGGTCGACCGGTTTACCGGCCGTCCCGGTACCGATGCCGTTCCGCTGACCACCCGGGCCGCTTCACGCGCCTACCGCCTCCACCACCTGCCACACCGCGACCCGGCCGATCGGCTGCTGATCGCGACGGCGATTGAGTTGGTGTGCCCGTTGGTGACCTATGACGGCCATATCGAGGCCTTTGCTCAAGCCCATGGCAGCCGCTACGGGTTGACGACCCGCGCCTAACGACCTCGCGGACTCATGGGAACCCATGCGGCCGTGGCGTCCGTCACGATCTGTCGCCGACCGAGTGGTCATTCGTAACGATATCTTTGCGAATCGCAACGCCTTCTGCCGCGCAGGATGCGACGCCTTTGGCGGTATTTGCCACCTTCGTGCCGGTACACCTGATGCATAGATCCGATTACGCAATCGGATCAGACCAGCCGCGCGAGGGTAGACAACCAGCCATGCCCCACTCTTCGCTATCCAGCCTGCGCTGTGACACGCCCCATGCCCTTCCCGCCCGGCCACGGAGGCAGGCACCATGATCGAGATCACCAGGAGGGAGGCGCTATGCCAGACCGCGGCATTTAGCGCTGTGCTCGCACTACGCCCTGACGACGTGCGCGCAGCGGCATCGGAAGCGCCACCGAAGCTGCCGGAGCCCTACGTGGCCCGCGGCGTGGGTGGCGGCGGCGCCTTCATCGGCTTCAGCATGAGCCCGTATCAGCGTTTGTGGTTCGTCGGCACAGACATGGGCACGCTGTTCCGCAGCACGGACGAGGGCGCGAGCTGGCAGGCCGTCCCGCACGCCAACGCGGTGTTTCTGCAAACGCTGAACAACCAGGATTATCCCGATCTCCCGGGTATCGGCTACAGCGCCACCCCCAGCGTCGTGTTTCACGCTCCGGCGACCGGCTCGCCGCTGCGTTCGCTGGATGGCGGGATCACCTGGTCGCCGATGACGTTGGGCGACAAAAGCCTGCGCGTGCGGTTCTGGTACCCGGATTCGCTACGCCCGGGCCGTGTCTTCGCCGGACTCGACGACGGCATCGCCGTGACCGAGAACGACGGAGTGAAGTGGACCCGGCTGGCAACCAACATGGGGCGCGCCCGCGGCCTGTTTCTCGATCCCGCCGACGCTGCCCTTTATCTCGCGTTCGGCTACGGCATTCATGTGTCACACGATGGTGGCGCCACGTTCACCCTCATCATTCCCACCACCTTCCTGCATCGCTTTGCCGGGGGACGGAATGGGATGTCCGTGGTCTTCGCCTATGTCACCAATCCGAAGGAAGCCGGCGGCGCGGTGTTCATCGGCGGGCCGTCCGGCATGGCGCCGGCGACAACGGGCGGCACGGCTCTGGCCGGCGCCGAACATGTGCAGATGGCCGAGAACGACGACGTCGTCTATGTCGCCGGCGCAACCGGCGCTCCGAACCAGGCGGGCACCGACGTGTGGCGGTCGCGCGGCGGCAGCGCCTTCGAGCTGGTCTTCAGCCAGGCCGACAAAGGGTTCGGCAATTCCCCCTGGCCGACACTGCGTCCAAGCGCCGTCGGCCTGGACATCGGCTATTGGGACGGCGGCTACCACACCTTCGCGGTGAATCAGCGGAACTCCGCGCTGGCTGGTGGCGGCGGCAATTTCTTTCTGCATCTTACGAAGGACGGCGGGGCGAACTGGCTCTCGCCGTTCAGCGAGCCGGTAGAAAAGGTCCCCGGACCCGGTCAGGCCTGGCGCAGCACCGGCCTGGAGGACTGCTCGATCAGCAAGGTGGCGTTCAGCGCGTCGGCGCCGCTGTTCGGTGTCGCCTGCGGCTGCGACAATTCCATCCTGATTACGGAAGATGGCGGCGTGTCATGGCGCATCATCACGGATAAGGGGCGCTGGGGGCGGATACGTGCGCCGCACCAGTCCTGTTACGACGTGGTCTTCGACCCGTCCGATGCGAACACACTGATCGCCGCCATGAGCGATAAGCATGATTTCCAGCACTGGGGCAATTTCGGCCGCATCCGGCCCGGTAGCAACCTGCGAGGCGGCGTCTACCTCTCGCCCGACCGCGGGCGCAGTTTTCGGAGGCTCGGCCCGGATACGCCGGAGGCGCAAATGCCATTCCTCAGCCTCGCCCGCGATGACAAGACCGGACTGCTCTACGCCGGATCGCAAGGCGCGGGCGTGGCGGTCATGGAGCCATCCGGCGCCAACTGGCGTTGGATCAATGAGGGCTTGCTCGATCCGGCGCCGATCGTTGCTCAACTGGAGGTGGACCACGCCAGTGGCGATGTTTACGCGCTGATTGGCAGCGATCCGACCGACCCCCCGGCGATGTGGCAGAATTCGGGACTTTACCGAATGCCGCACGGCGGCGGCCGGTGGCTGCCGTTGCGAGGCAAGGCGCCGCGTCCGCCGAGTGGCGCCGACCCGGTGCGGGTGATGCTCTATCCGACGTCGTTCGCACTGATCCGGAATGCGGCCGGCGCGGTCACCGGCTATTTCCTCACCGATGCCGAGCACGTTGGCAACTACCTGGCCACCGGCCTCTGGCGTTCCGACGACACCGGCGCGACCTGGCGTCTCGTGCAGCAATACACCTTCTGCCAGACGGTCATCATCGATCCGCGCGATCGGCGCCGCGTTTATCTCTCCGGCGACTGCCAACCGGGCTGGGGAGCGGGCGGCGCGATGTTCTCGGTGGATGGCGGGGAGACGTTCCAGGTCAACAAGGCGTTTCCGATCCAGAATTCCATCTGGTCCGTCACGCCGGACCCGAACGATCGCGGCCGGGTTTTCTATAGCTGTTTCGGCGCGGGCATGCGCCACGGGCCCAAGCCTGTTCCGGCGTAGGTTCCGTGCCCCCCTGCCATTCCCCAACCGCGTGTGATTTTCCGCGCCACCGCGGCAAAGCCGACGTAGGGTGCAACAAACGCCAGTTTGGTTTGCTGCTCCATGAAACTCACCGGGCACCCCGGCACCGCCGCGATCGTGACGACCCACCCCAAGGACACCGGAGCCGCCGCGCACAAGGGCGGGTTCGCCGCGCTGACCATCGGCGCCCTGGGTATCGTCTACGGCGACATCGGCACCTCGCCGCTGTACGCCCTGGACCAGATCTTCTTCGGCCATGCGGGACTGGCGGTGACGCCGGACGCCGTCCTGGGTGGCATCTCCCTGGTGATCTGGACCATCACCGTCATCGTCGCGATCAAATACGCCATCTTCGTCCTGCGCGCCGAGAACGACGGCGAGGGCGGGGTCTTCGCCCTCTATGGGCTGCTGCACGAATACAAGCGGCGCGGCACGACGATCATTCTATGGTCGCTGATGCTCGGCGCCGGGCTGCTGTTCGGCGACGGGTTCATCACCCCCGCCATCAGCGTGTTGTCGGCGGTGGAGGGCCTCGGGGTCGCCACGCCGTCGCTTGCCCGCCTGGTCATTCCGGTCACAGTCGTGCTTCTCACCGCGCTGTTCGCCGTGCAGTTCAACGGCACGGCGCGCGTCGGCCGGGTCTTCGGCCCCATCCTGCTGGTCTGGTTCCTGGTCATCGCCGCTCTCGGCGCGTTCCAGATCGCCCACCAGCCCGAGATCCTGGCCGCCTTCAATCCCTGGCTCGGCGTCCGCTACCTTTGGCAGACCGGATCGTATCAGGCGCTGCTGATCCTGGGCGCGCTGATGCTGGTGATCACCGGCGGCGAGGCGATGTATGCCGATCTCGGGCATTTCGGGGCAAAGCCGATACGAATGAGCTGGTTTGCGGTGGTGTATCCGGCGCTGCTGCTGAATTACCTGGGGCAGGGGGCGTACCTGCTCAGCGGCGCGCCGATACGCGAGGGCAATCTGTTTTTCAGCCTGGTGCCGCATGCGTTCATGTATCCGATGGTGCTGTTGGCCACCGCGGCGACCGTCATCGCCTCGCAGGCGCTGATTTCCGGGGCGTTCACCCTGGCATCGCAGGCGATCCGGCTGGGGCTGTTCCCGCGGCTGGTGATCACCCACACGCATCAGGCGCATGCCGGCCAGATCTATGTCCCGTTTGTCAACTGGGGCCTGTACGTGGGGTGCATCCTGCTGGTGCTGGCGTTCGGCTCCAGTTCGGCGCTTGGCGCGGCGTATGGCTTGGCGGTTTCCGGGGTGATGGTGATCACCTCGATCGCGATGATCCCGATTTCCCGGTTCTACTGGCACTGGGGCCCGGTGCGGATCGTCGCGCTGTGGGGCTCGCTGGCGCTGGTCAATGGCACCTTCCTGCTGGCGAGCACGCTGAAGTTCCTCGAAGGCGGGTTCGTGCCGCTGACCATCGGCGCGATCGTCTTCCTGATCATGATCACCTGGCGCTGGGGCCGCAAAGCGACGTCCGCCGCCTATTCCGCCCGGCCGGCGATGACCATGGAGGCGCTGGTCCGGCTGCACCGGGACAGCGAGGTGTTCATGGAGCGAAACGCCATCCTGATGGCGCCCAAGCCGCTGCGCCAGCCAACCGACCGCGCCCCGGCGCTGCTGGGACTGCTGCTGGATCGCTACGGCATCCTGCCGCGGAATCTGTTCTTCGTCGAAGTGACCCACCGCAAGGTGCCGTATATTCACGATGATCGCTACAAAGTGACGGTTTTCTACCGCGACCGGTTCCAGGGCAGCATCATCGGCGTGGAAGTGCAGTTCGGTTTCATGGAGGAACCCAATGTCGAGCGCGTGCTGGAGGAAATGGCCCGGCACAAGAAGATCGCTTTGCCGACGAACCGGCACCGCTGGATCGTGCATATCTCGCTGGAGAACCTGCTTCCCTCGCGCAGCATGGGTCGGCTGAAGCGGCTCCGCCTGCGGTTGTTCATGGTGCTGCGGCGACTGTCGCAGTCGGCGCATTCCTATTACGGGCTGGGCGACGAGGTGCAGTTGTCGGCGGAGATCGTGCCGGTGCGGGTGCGTTGATGGTGTCCGCGGCCTGCTCCGCGAAACGTGAACTCGCGGTAATGAACTGGAAAGGTGCGGCCGCGTTTTCCTCTGACCATCAGAGGAGGTTAAGCGATGACTCGGTCTTTGCTTCTCCCTATCGCTGCTCTGGCCATCGGGGGATTTGTCTGCGCCGGCCCAGTGCGTGCCCAATCGGGAGCCATGAACGGTGAAGGCGGCCAACAGCTGGTCGATCATGCCGCTCAGACGGTTCTGAAGATTATGGCCGACACGCGCTTCGAGTCAGTGCTGAAGCACGCAAAAGGCGTATTTATAGTGCCTGAAATGGTGAACGGGTCTTTCCTTGTCGGCGGCCCAAGCGGGCAGGGCGTTCTGCTGACGCATGACGGCAACGGCCCCTGGAGCGACCCGGTGTTTCTGTCCATCGGCGGGGTGTCGATCGCTGGGCCACGCGACGCCAGGACCGCGCCGCTGGTGATGATCCTGATGACCCCCAAGGCGGTGTCGGAATTCACCCGCGGCAGCGGTTTTTCGTTGAACGGCAGCGATGGCCTTACGATCGTGAACGCTTCCGCGCCGGAGCGCGCACCCGGGGCCGGGGGCGATATCATCCTGTGGTCCGACCAGCCCGGCGGATTTGCCGCTGCCGATATCAACAGGGCCGAAATCATCCAGAATACGGCCGAGGACGTTGCGTATTACCGCAAGCAGGTCAATGGCAGGCAGATTCTGGAGGGCCACGCCAACAACCCGCAGGCTGCAAGGCTTAAAGCCGAGCTGCCGGGGTAACGCTTCGACCGGGCTGCCGGTGGCGGTTCAGCGAAACCCGGGGCCACCCGTCGCGGCAGGCGGTGGCGGGGATGGCTCGGGCTATGAGGGGAAACGTGGCCACTAGCCACGGTTTGCCAATCACGCAATAGTTGCTGTATTGTTGTGACCCGCCAGAGCCCCCGCCATGACCGAACCGGTGATCCGTCTGTTCGTCTCCTCCACCGCGGACGTCTGCGCGGAGCGGCAACGCGTGGCCATGGCGGTGGATCGGCTGAACGGCGAATTCGCCGGGCACGTGCGCATCGAAGCCATCCTGTGGGATGAAAATTTCTACTCCTCCCACGCCGGCTTGCACGAGCAGATCGCGGAGGCGGCGGAGTGCGACAGCGTCATCGAGATTTTCGGCGGCCGTCTCGGCACGACGCTGCCGGATAGCTTCCCCTGCCATCCGGTGACCGGCGAATCCTATCCCAGCAGCACTGACTACGAAGCGCATCTCGCCTGGTTCGACAGCGCCATCGCCGCCCTCTCTCAGCCAGCACCGCAATCTCCGCGCCGGAAGTAACGACCATGACCGAATCGCCCAACAAAACCAAACCACCCCGGCATCCCAACACCACCGTCGTGCTGCTGGCGCCGGAGCTCTTCCTCACCCCGCCGGACACCGCCGCCCTAATCGCCAGCCTGACGCAGCCGCACGCGCGTGTCCGCCTGTTGGTACGCCTCGCCTCGGAGGCCGATATGACCCTGGCCGAGGCCGTCGCCCGGGCCGGTGTTGCGGTCCAGGTCCTGGTCCCCGCCGACATAACGCCCCCGCCCACCGCGCTGCCGCTGGTTCGCATGCCGCCGGACAGCGGAAAGGAAGAAACCAACGACCTTGCCCTGGCGCTGTCCGACTGCCTGCTCGTCCCCGCCGATCGGCCGAAACGGCGTCTGGTGGGACTGGCGGAGGAGCTTCACAAACACTTCCTTGTCCCGGGCGGCCAGCCGCCTGTCATCCACCCGCACCCAAGCATCTCCCACCGCCTCGATCCGGAGCAACCCGGCTCGCGCATCCCGTTCCCGCGCGTTTGGGGGCGGGTGGAACAGTTCCTTCTGGAACTCGCCGCTTTCGCCTGGCGAGGCCCCAAGCGTGACGGCGCCGCCAAAAGCCGCCGGAGGCTGCACGCCTGCGCATTCAAAGCGGAGTGGCCCCACACGCCGTATTTCGCCCCCGAGGGCTGGGAAGATCTTGCACCCGACCGCGACGCGCAGGATACTGGCCGCCCCATCGTCGCGGCCTTCGATCAGCTCGACCGCAGCGCGCTGTATGGGTCGTACATTCATCGCGACCTCGCCTGGGCCGCCTACTTGGCCGCCGCCTCCGCGGTGCTGTTCGCCGTGGCCGGGCATATCGTATCACTCCATAAACTGCCCGACCTGCCCTGGGCGGTCGCCGAACTGGCCATGCTCGTCATCGTCCTGGCGACGACCCTCTCCAGCCGCCGGGTCCGCTTGCAGGATCGCTGGACCGCCTGCCGCTTCGGCGCCGAGCAGCTCCGCATCGCCCGCATGTGCCTGCCGCTTCTGGTCGTCCCCCGCGCCTTGTGCAGCGTGGACAAGGTGCCTCCCCGGGCGGACGAATCCAAACGCGCTTTGGCCGAGGTCAAGCGGGCGGTCCGCGACCAGGGTCTGCCGGAGCTTGCGGCGGCGCCATCCGCGCTGGAGGCCGCGCGCTGGCTGAAGCTCGTTGTGAAGGATCAGACAACCTATCACCACGACAACCACCACAGGCTGGAGTGCGCCGAGGATCGGCTGATCCGCCTGACGGTCATCCTGTTCGGCGTGGCCGTCGTGGCCGTCGTCGCGGAGCTGGTTGATTATGGAAGCAGTCTGCTGCTGCTCGCCACCGCCGCGATGCCGGCCTTCGCGGCGGCAATTCATGGCGTGGCGACGCGGCTTGGCTTCGTCCATCGCGCTCAACTGAGCCTGGAGGCTGCGGGCGAACTCGAACCGATACAGGACGATCTGGACAAGATGATCGACCAAGCCGAGGCAGACTGGCCGAACGTGCGCACTCTCGCGGCCCGCGCGGCGGAGGCGATGGCGCGGGAGACCACGTCGTGGCACAGTCAGGTGCGACGGCAGAAGGACGTGATCGTCTGAGCGAACTCCCTGACCTCACCACCAACCCCCGCGCGCAGCGGGTGGTCAAACGGCCGATCCCGGTGCAGGTGGCGTTTGCGCAACATGACGGCATGTGCGAGACCCTGGAAGGTCCGGTACGCTTCCGCACCGGCGACGCGCTGCTGACCGGCGTGCACGGGGAGCACTGGCCGGTGCGGCGGGACCTGTTCCTGGCCAGCTACACCCCGGAACCGCCGACGGAGGCCGGGCAGGACGGACTGTATCGCAAGAGCCCCTCGGTCGCGCTGGCGCTGCAACTCGATCGCGACACACGGGTGCCCGTCGGCTGGCAGCCGGATGCGTTGCACGGGCACCCCGGCGACTGGCTGCTGCGCTACGAGGATGGCAGCCACGGTGTGATGCAGGACGCGATCTTCAGGGCGACGTATGAGGCGGCGCCGACCAACACCGCCCCAACGTCATTGACCGGCCTGTCCGGGCCATGACGAATAAATCAACCCATGCCATGACGAGAAGATAGAGCTGACCGTCACGCCTCCTCCCCCTGCCGCACCGGCACGAACCGCCGGTAGACCGCCCCCAGCCCGATCAGCGCCAGGCCGAGGCCGAGGAACGACACCACCCGCCACAGCCCGGTCAGCCCCGACATGTCGATCGCGAATACCTTCATACACACCAGCCCGATCACCCCCAGTGCCGTCAGCCTCAACCATCGCTGCCCGCTGCGGATACCCTGTACCATCAGGCCGATACCGTAAGCCAGCCAGGCGCCGGACCAGCCCCAAAGTTCCGCCGCCTCCACCCGTGAGCCGGCAAACGCCATCCCGTCCGGGTGGAAAACCTGCCGGATCTGCAAGGTGATCCAGCCGAACCCGGCCGCCACCGCGTAGGCGCCCAGCGCCAGGCGAACCCGGGCATCGCCCACGATCCGCCGCGCCACGATGGCGAGACAGGCCGGCACGAGATACGCCGCGCCCAGCGTCAAAACCCCCGCGCGGGCGCCGGTCACCATCGGGTTCGCCACCAGCAACGCCGCTGCGTCAATCAAAGCGATCCCGCCCAGCACCTGCCACGCCCAACGCAGCACCGCGCGCCCCGTCCGCTGTGCCAGATACAGATACGCCGTCGCCTGCACGGCCAGCGTCAGCAGATGCAGCGCGGCCTCGGTGAAGCCGCCGGGGCGAGCCAGATCGCCGTCACCGCTCCAGTGGCGGATCTCCAGCGCGACGAACAGCGCCAGAAAGGTGACCGCGCCCGCCTCCAGCGTCGCGACCAGCCGATCATCGCCCCGGCGGCGGAACAGCATAGAGGCGAAGGCGAACGAGGCGGCGGGCAGCGCGTATCCCGCCACCAGCCCGTTCGCCAGCGGCAGATCCCCGAACGCGTAGTCCAGCACATACCAGTTCAGCGTCAGCCGCACGATCACCACGCACGCCACCACCAACGCCACCGGCCGCAGCGCCGGCAGATCCGCCCGCGTCTCGATCCACGCCAGTGGCGGCAGGAACAGCGCCACCGCTAAAGTCAGCCAGTAGTCGTGCAGCAGCATCCCGCAGCCCAGCGCCAAAGCGGCCACCGCTCCGGCGGCATGCACCCCGGCCCGCTGACGATCGTCTGCGGCCAGCGTGGCGGTGCCGGTCAGCGTCCCGCTCAGCGCCAAGGCGGCGGCGGCCCAGGCGACTCCGGTCTGGAACCCGGTAATACGCGCATAGGCAACGGCCAGCGTCAGCACCGGGACCGCGGCGACCAGAGCGGCCCAGGGCAGGGGGTGAGCCGCCCGCCGCTCCAACCAAAGCCCGGCGGCGGCATGGAATCCCGCCAACACAAAAGCGGCGGTCAGCAACGGCACCAGCGCGGCAGGCGCCCAGGCCCCGGGCAAAACCGCCTGGACGACCCCATCCGCGCGGATCACCTCGCCCGTCGGCTGCCACGCCGGCACCGCCCAAATCAGCAGCGACAGCAACCCGAGCACCGCGGCGAGCCACGGCAGGCGGTCGAGCCGCGGCTCCGCAACCCCCTTCCATACCGCTATCGGCGACAGCGCCAGCAGCGCCGCCTGAGGCGCCAGGCCGGGCGCGAACGCATCCAGCACCAGCCCGGCGGCACCGAGCGCGGCGAAGGGCAGCCACGCCAGCCGCCGCCCGATCCGGTGCTCCAGCGCCGCGCCCGGCAGCAGCGCCAGGTTCAACGCCGCGGCGGCTGGCACGAACAAAGCGGCGGCCCAGCGGTCCGGCGCGTCCGTCAGCCCGGCGAAACAAACCCACAAACAGCCGCCGATGGCTGCCGCCCAACCCAGCCAGGTCCATGCCGTGCGCCGCACCACGATCAGCGCGGCGGCCGAAACCAGGAACAGATAGCTGAACAACCCCGGCAAGGACGGATCTTGCGTTGCCACCAGGGCCGGCGTCGCGAACGCCCCCGCGATGCCGGTCGCGGCGGTCAGCGGTCCGTAGCGCAGCGCGGCGGCCAGAGCGAACAGCGACGCCGCCGCCATCGCCGCGAAACTCAGCAGCGCCGGCAGCAGGCCATAGAACGGCCCCGCCCCGTACGCGGCACCGAACAGGAACGCCGTGCCGCCGGCGGCCAGCCCGCTCGGCGCCTGGTCGGTGCGGAACGGGCCGGGCAGGGCGGGCCCTTCGTGCCGGTGCAGGAACTCCGCCCCGGCCAGCAGCACGACACCCAGCAGCGCGGCGAAGCCGCAGCGGGCGGCGGGGCCGAGCAGTTCCTGCTCCACGGCATAGCGCACCAGGAAGACACCCGCGAACAGCAGCGCCGCGGAGCCGAGCCAGACGCCCCAGTTCATGGTGATCAGCGCCTCAAGGTCCCGGCGCGGGGGCGAGGTCGGCGGCGGCGGTTCGGCCGGCGGGACGGCCAGCGGGACGGCCAGCGGGACGGCCAGCGGCTCCCGTGCCGGTTCGGCCGGCGCGCGCAGCCGCCGCAGCTCCCGGTGGGCGGACCGTGCACTGAAGAAGCCGATGATGCCCAGGACCCAGCCGATGAGCCAGCCCAGTTGGAGGAGGATCTGCATGGGTCAAAAGGGCCGCGCGCCGCCCGGCCGGTCAAGTGGGATCTGAGCCGGGAGAGGCTCCGAAACGCCATATTACAAAAGACAGGCGGCCCGAAACGATATAAACCGGCGCCAGCCATTTCTACCGGTAGAATCAGTCGGATGATCGATCAGACGGCCAAACCAACGAAAGCACGGAACGCGTGCCGCCGATCGGCTGTGGCGGGTGAGCGCCGCTGATGGCACCGGACGGCGAACGGGACGCCACGCGTAAGCTTCTGCCCCGGCTGGCGATCCTGGCCGCTTTGCTGTGTCTTGCCGGCGCCGTCTGGTGGCTCACCGGCGCATGGCAAACCCGGGCCACAAACTCCGAGGTCGGCCGCGCCCGGGAAGAGGTCGATCTGCGGCTGACCGGCTTCGTCAGCGATTTCGCCAAATCGATCAGCTATATCCGCTCCGTTCCCGTTCTGGTGGCGAATGAAACCATCGTTCTGAATGTTCTGTCCGGCCGCCCCGCCGATGCCGCCTCGCTGAACGCCTACCTCGCCTTCATCGCGAAAACCGTCAGCGTCGACCTTGCCTTTGTCATCGATCCGTCCGGGCTGTGCATCGGCTCCAGCAATTTCGACACGCCCGACTCGCTTATCGGCGAGCACTTCGCGGATCGGGAATATTTCGTGGCCGCGCGGAAGGGGCTGCCTGGCGTGCAATATGCCGTCGGCCGCGTCACCAACATTCCCGGGTTGTTCTTTTCGGAACCGGTCCTGCGTGACGGAAAGTTTGCCGGCGTCGCCGTCGTCAAGATCAACGTCCCCAACATCCAGCGCACCGTTTCCGCCCGTGGCGGCTTCGTAACCGATCGGCATGGCGTGGTGGTGATCGCGGCAAATCCCGGCTGGCTGTTGAAAGCGGTTCCGGATGCAACGGTCTCCGCCATGACCGCGCAGCAGCGCCTGCTGGCCTACAAGCGCGAGACCATCGATACGCTCCCGCTGGTCCGCACCGAGGGCGAGCCGTTTCCGTTCCGCGCCGGCGGCGTCCCGTCGGTGATGGCGCGGCAGCCGCTGGCAACGGAGGGTATGGAAGCCTATGTCCTCGCCCCGGTCGAGGGCCTGGCGTCGCTGGAGAAGATCCGGATCAGCGCATTCGCGATTATTTTCGGCGGGATTTGCGCGCTTGCCTGGGGGAGTTTCATATCCATCGAAATGGCAAGACGTTCGCGCGCCTATCGCGCCAGCCTGATCGCCGCGAAGGAGCAGGCCGAGGCCGGCAGCCGCGCCAAGTCAGACTTCCTCGCCACCATGAGCCACGAAATTCGCACGCCGATGAACGGCGTCATCGGCATGACCGACCTGCTGCTCGACACCGAACTGACCGATGACCAGCGGCACTCCGCCAATACCGTGCGGAGCTCGGCCGAATCGCTGCTGTCGATTATCAACGACGTGCTGGACTACTCCAAGATGGAGACCGGGCGGCTTGATTTCGACAACCGCCCGTTCGAGATGGGGCAGCTGGTGGAGGGCGTGCTGGATATCCTGGCGCCGCGCATCGTCGACAAGGACATCGATCTCGCGGGGTATGTCGCGCCGGACGTCCAGGGCGGATTCATGGCGGACGACGGACGGATTCGCCAGGTTCTGCTGAACCTCATCGGCAACGCCATCAAGTTCACCGAGCACGGCATCGTCGTCGTGAACGTGTCGGCTGACCCGGATGGAGACGACCGGGTGCGGTTCGAGGTCAAGGACACCGGCATCGGCATCGCCGACGATGCCAAGCCGCAGCTTTTCTCGATGTTCACGCAGGCCGATTCGTCGATGACGAGGCGATACGGCGGGACCGGTCTCGGACTCGCCATCTCCCGCCGCATCGTCGAAGCAATGGGCGGAACGATCGGGTTTGTTAGCGAATTATCGAAAGGCAGCACGTTCTGGTTCTCGATCCCGCTGCGGCGCACCGGGGAGGTTCCTTCTGCCATCGACCGGGTCCAGTCCCTGGCCGGGATATGCGTGCTGGTGGTGGACGACAATCCGGTCAACGTCGACGTGTTCCGGCGTCAGATCGAGGCCGCGGGAGGCACAGTCGAAGCGGCGAACGATGCCGGCTGCGGTTTGGCATTGGCCCGCAAGGCGACCCTGGATGGGCGGCCGTTCGACGTCGCGGTGCTCGATCATCAGATGCCCGGCGTGAGCGGCTATGAACTGGCGATGACGATCAGGGCCGACACTGCGCTGGCAGCGCTGCCGCTGGTTCTGGCCACGTCCGTCTCGACGGTAAACCTGCGGGTCAAGGCGAAGACGGCTGGAATCAATTTCGTGCTGACCAAACCGGTGCGGCAACAGGCGCTCATTGCCCATCTATTGGAGGTTGTCGGCCGCGATCCGGGTTCGCCCTCGGCACCCGCCAGGGTGTCCGAGATTTCGTTGATCCCGCTGCAGGTTTCGCTTCGCATCCTGGTGGTCGACGACGTGGCGACCAACCGGTTCGTGGCATCGCGCATCCTGGCGAAAGCGGGCCATCGGATCGAACTCGCGTCTGACGGCCTGGAAGCCGTGGCAAAGGTCGAGGCTTCCGACTACGACATGATTTTCATGGATGTGCAGATGCCGCGGATGGACGGAATCGACGCCACCGCCGCCATCCGGGCGATGGGCGCCCCGAAGTCGGACCTGCCGATTATTGCGATGACGGCACATGCGATGGACGGCGACCGGGAGGCTCTTTTGTCGGCCGGAATGAACGACTATGTTTCGAAGCCGATCAACCCGACCGAGCTTGTGAAGCTGGTGGAGACATGGCAGCGGAGGAAGGGATTGATTTAGGGCGCTCGGACAATCCGTCATACGATTCCGGCGAACTGGTCTGACTCTATAGTATCGCCGCGCCTCCGGGGTTGTCGCTCCCGTCCCGCCAAAAACTCGCTCCGGCATATTTACTGATCAGTTCCGGCGGCAGGACGCTCTGGCGGGGAACCAGCGACACCCGAGAACGCACATCATGCAAGCCGGGCATGCCCAGCCTGGCATCATACTCCGCCTCGCCGCTTTCCAGGCCGTCGAACCGGTGCGCGAACGCCGCCGCCCCCAGACAGGCGTATAGCCGATCAAGCGTTTCCTTTGGCCGGTTGGCGAGGCTTTCGTAGGGAATGATGATCAGCTTGCGGGCGAACGGGCCGAACCAGGCCTCGCGCAGACCGCTCCAAGGGGCGCCGATGAAGCCCTTGCTTTGCTCCATCAGAGACAACGTGCGGTTGGCGATGGACAGGCCGGCCATGTGCTCGAAGATGGCCGAGGTCTGCAGGGGATTGCGGTGCAGCATCCGCTCGACGCTGTCCATGATCCACGGCACATCGCGCACGCAGCAGATGATGCGCGCGTCCGGGAACAGCGTATCGATCAGCGCAAGATGCCGGGTCCAGAGACGGGCGGTGTCGAACACCACCTGTTCCGGCCCGGGCGCGTGATAGTCTCGCATCAGCCCTTTCAGGATGCGCGCCCGCCGATCATCCGAGAAGAACGAGGCGAATTCCGATGCGGCGCCCAACTGCCGCAGAACTGTGGTGTAGAGATCCAGCACGGGGCTGGTGACCGCGCTCATGAACATCGGATTTTGCCGCAACAGGGTGCTGAGCAAGGTCGATCCGGACCTCGGCAGGCCCGAGATGAAATGCACGGCGGTGGGATCGGTCATGCGCTCTCCGGAACTCGGTTCGGCTTCCGTATGATCGTCCGCGGCGCAAAGGGGAAGCGGCAAACCGGCGGAGTCGTGAGGCTTCGCCCGATTGACTTGGCCGGTTCGCTTCGTCAGGTTTTGCTGGCTGTAACAAAAACAACGGTCAGGGGAGGTCCATGGCAGGCTGCAAGGGCATCGCACCCGGGTTTCGTGCGTGAGCAACCTGCTTGAGGCCAAGGGCGTCCACGCCGCCTACGGTGAGACCAAGGTTCTGCATGGGATTGATTTCGCGGTGCGCCAGGGTGGCGTGACCGCTCTGCTGGGCGCCAACGGGGCCGGCAAGACGACCACCTTGCGCGCGATCTGCGGCCTGGTTCGCGCCCGAGGCGACATCAGCCTTGACGGGCGGCGGATCGACGGCATGGCGACCGAGGACATCGTGCGTCTCGGCGTCGCCCATGTCCCCGAAGGGCGCGGCACCTTCATGGAACTGACCGTCGAGGAGAACCTGAAACTCGGCGCCTACACCCGCCCCGCGCGCGAGGCGACGGCCGATTTCGGACACATGTTCGCGTATTTTCCTCGCCTGAAGGAGCGTTTCAAGCAACAGGCGGGCACTCTGTCGGGCGGCGAGCAACAGATGCTGGCGATCGCCCGCGCCCTGCTGCTGCGTCCGCGGCTGCTGCTGCTGGATGAGCCGTCCTTCGGCTTGGCGCCACTGATCGTGCAGGAGATTTTCCGCATTCTGAAGCGCATCCGGGAAGATGCCGGTGTGAGCATCCTGCTGGTTGAGCAAAATGCCGCTTTGGCGCTGGAATTCGCGGAGGACGCCTACCTGCTGGAAACCGGGCGGATCGTGATGTCCGGCCCTGCGGCGGAGATCAGCAAGGACGAGGGCATCCGGCGCTCGTATCTGGGGTATTAGGGCATGGTTGGATCGATGCCGCCCTTTCCCGCTCCGTCATGGCCCGGCTTGTCCGGGCCACCTGTCGCGGCACGTGCTGGCATAGGTGGCCCGGACAAGCCGGGCCATGACGATTGGGAGCCGGACCCGCCATCCCGGGGAACCCCATGCTGCAAGGCGTAATCCACCAGATCATGTCCGGCATCGCCACCGGCGGCATCTATGCCAGCGTCGCGCTGGCGCTTGTGATGATCTACCAGGCGACCCATCACGTGAATTTCGCCCAGGGGGAGATGGCCACCTTCTCGACCTACATCGCGCTGACCTGCATCAACCTGGGTTTTCCCTATTGGGTGGCGTTCGCGATCGCCGTCGTGATCTCTTTCTTCATCGGCCTGGCAATCGAGCGCATCCTGATGCGGCCGCTCGCCAACGCGCCGGTGCTGGCCTCCGTCGGCGTCTTTGTCGGCCTTCTGCTGATCATCAACAGCCTGAGCGGCTGGTTCTTCGACTACACGATCAAGCAATTTCCGTCGCCGTTTCCGGACCGCCCGATGCTGGGCGGCTATCTCTCGGGGCATGAGCTTGGCTCAACCGCCGTCACCCTGATCGTCCTGATCCTGGTCTATCTGTTCTTCCGCCACACCAGGCTCGGCCTGGCGATGCGGGCGGCCGCGTTCAATCCGACCTCGGCCCGGCTGGTGGGCGTGCGGGTCGGCTGGATGCTGGCGCTCGGCTGGGGACTGGCGGCGGCCATCGGGGCGGTGGCGGGGTGCATGGTGGCTCCGGTGGTGTTCCTTGACCCCAACATGATGTCCGGCATCCTGCTGTATGCCTTCGCGGGCGCGCTGCTCGGCGGCATCGACAATCCGCTCGGCGCCGTGCTGGGCGGCTTCGCCGTGGGTGTGATCGAGAACCTGGGAGGCGCCTATCTGGTGGGGACCGAGCTGAAACTGACTCTGGCGTTGGTGATCATCGTCGCGGTGCTGACCGTCAGGCCGACCGGGCTGATGGGGCGCAAAGTGTATAGCCGGGTGTAGCGCCGATGCGCGCGTCCCGGGTGATCACCGTCCTGGTGCTGCTGGCGGCGATCGTCCCCGTCGCGTGGTTCACCGACTACCACCTGTTCCAGCTTACCATGGTGGTGGTTTATGCCATCGCTATCCTGGGCCTATCGCTGTTGACGGGGTTCAACGGGCAGATCTCGCTGGGGCACGGCGCGTTCTACGCCATCGGCGCCTACACGACCGCCATCCTCATGACGACGTGGGAGGTGCCCTACTGGGCGACCCTGCCGGTCTCGGCCATCGTCTGCGCGCTGGTGGGGTTCCTGCTGGGTCTGCCGGCGCTGCGCCTGGGCGGGCTTTATCTGGCGCTGACCACCTTCGCGTTGGCGGTCGCCATCCCGCAGATCCTGAAATACAAGCTGTTCGAGGACTGGACCGGCGGCGTTCAGGGCCTGGTGATCGACAAGCCGGACGCGCCGTTCGGTTTGCCATTGTCGCCGGACCAGTGGCTGTATCTGTTCACGCTGGCGGTCGCCGCGGTGCTGTATGTCATCGCCTGGAACATCGTGCGCGGACGTATCGGCCGGGCGATGATGGCGATCCGCGACCATGCCATGGCGGCCGAGGCGATGGGCATCAACCTCGCGATGGTAAAGACCCGGGCGTTCGCGTTGAGCGCCATGTATACCGGGTTGGCCGGGTCGCTCGGCGCCATCGCGGTGCAGTTCGTCGCACCCGACAGCTTCGGGGTGTTCGTCTCGATCTACCTCTTTGTCGGCCTCGTTGTCGGTGGGGTTTCGTCCATCGGCGGCACACTGATCGGTGCAGCGTTCATCGAGTTCGTGCCGAACATCGCCGATAAGGTCTCGAAGGCGGCGCCGGGGGCGGTGTACGGCGTGATCCTGATCGCGGTTATGTTCCTGATCCCGGGCGGTGTCGGCGGATTTCTGCTGGGGCTGTGGCGGAAGGCCGCCAAGGCGCGGTAGGCGGCGTGGGTGAATCATAACGTAAGACGATAGTTCGCCCGTAGTCTGTTGTCCCCGATGGCCAAATAACAATTCGGTACGCCGCCCGCGAAAGCTGGCTGGCATCCGCAGCGGCAAACGTTATCGCAATGACATCCGCCTCCTCGGATCAAAGAAAGTCTTAAGTTTCAGCCACAACAGGGGCGGTGGACTATTTGCGGACAATCGGCGCTTGACCTGCCGCCCCGCCTTTCCCACTCTAAGTGTCGCTTACATTCACACGAGGCACTCGATGATGAGCGCGGTAAACCAAGACGCCTACGCCAACCCCGCTTGGGGTCAGACCCCGAGGGGAGACGGCCGGCGGGACCCGTGGGCGGCGCCCTCCGCCGGCTACCAAAGCGCCGAGCCGCTACCGTTTTGGCACCCGGCGGGTATGAGCCGCCCGGTTGCGATCGCCGCCACCGTGCTCGGCTTCATGTTCTGGTGGCCGGTTGGTCTGGCTCTGCTGTTCTACATGATAGGGAGCGGTCGCATGGGATGCTCAACGACGCGTAAGGCGCGCTACCGGAACTGGCAGGAGGCCGGTCCGTTCAACGATTGGAAGTCCTGGGCCTATGGCAACAGCCGATCGGCGACGTCGGGCAACCACGCCTTCGACGAATACAAGACCGAGACGCTCCAGCGGCTGGAGGAGGAGCAGCGGGAATTTGCCTCGTTCCTCGAGCGTCTGAGGTTCGCCAGGGACAAGGCCGAGTTCGACCAGTTCATGGCCGAGCGCCGCAGCCGCCCGCCGTCGAATGAGCCATCCGCCGCTTGACAGCAGACACCTGTTTTTCTCGGAACGAAATGGGCGCCCGGTTCGGGCGCCCATTTTTGTTGGCATGCAAACGTAGCACCGGGACGCTACGCCGCGTAGCTGTACGGTCCGCCGCGCACCAGCGCCGCCCGGTAGGCTGGCCGCGCCTGAAAGCGCCGCACCCACGCATCCAACTCCGGATACGCCAGCCGATCGGCTCGCGCGCCGGCAATCTCGCCGACGAAACTCAACTGGATGTCGGCGCCCGTCAGTTCGGCGCCGAGCAGATAGTCCCGGCCGCGCAGCGCCTTGTCGATGTAACCCAGGTGATTGGCGATCTCGCTTTCGATGCGCGGACTTAGCGGCGCCCCGGCCGAACCGAGCCGCGAGACGTACAGCTTCAGCAGCAAGGGCAGCATCGCCGAACCTTCGGCGAAGTGGAGCCATTGGACATACTCGTCATAGTCGGGCGTGGCGGGATCGGGTTGCAACCGTCCCTGGCCATGGCGACGGATGATGTAGTCGATGATCGCGCCGGACTCGCTGACGACCCGCCCATCGTCAGTGATCACGGGCGATTTGCCGAGCGGATGGACCGCTTTCAGCTCCGGCGGAGCGAACCGGGTCGTCGCGTCGCGCTGATAATGCCGGATGTCATACGGAATTTGCAGTTCCTCGAGGAGCCACAGAATGCGCTGGGAACGGGAATCGTTCAGGTGGTGGACGACGATCAAGGAGGTTTTCTCCCGACGGTGGACCGCTGCGGCCGCCCATCCGGTCAGGGTGGGGTGGCTGCTCCAACAGGCCTGACAAAAGTGCTGAGGTCGTTGCCGAACAGCCTGACCCTGACCACCGATACAGTTGGCCAACAGGGCGCTTTCGAGCGCCCCGACAGCCGGCCTACCGGAAAATCGTGTGCGGCCGCGTATGCGTGATCACGCTCCCGCTCATCGCCCACTTCGCTGCGCTCGTCTCGTCGCGCAGCAGGGCGTCCTGGATCGGCTTGCCCACGGCCCCGAGTTCCATCGACAGCTTCGCGGCCGCATCCATCACCTGCGGCAATACCGTGCGCGGCCGGGGGGGACGCATCCGCATGGAGGGCGAACTGATATGCATCACCGCCACCACCGCGCCGGACGCATCCCGCACCGGTGCCGCTATGCCAACGGCGCCAGCCACGACCTCATCGGATGTGATCAGATAGCCCCGCGACCGAATCCGCTGGAGATCGGCCGCGATCCACGTCGCGTCGATCCGCGTGGCGGGGGTGAACCGGTTGAGCCGCTGCGCCAGAAGCTGGGTCTGGACCGCCTCCGGCGCAAACGCCAGCAAGACCCGGCTGCTGCCGGCATGCAGCGCGCCGCGATTGCCGATCTGTGAATACACCCGGATGGTCGGGTCGGTTTGGTAGATCGCTACCGTCTCGCTTTCCATCCCGTCGCGGACGCGCAGATACACGTTCTCCCCGGTCGCCTTGCCGAGAGCGGTCATGAACGGCATCGCCGTGGCCGCCAGCGCGCCCTGGTCCGCCGCGGCGCGTCCGAGGGCGCTCCATCGCGCACCCAGCCGCCACAGACCGCGTGCCTCATCCTGGATGGTGAATCCGCGCGACTTCAGGGTGCGCAAAAGCCGGAACGCCGCGGTCCGGGTGCATCCGGCACTTTCCGCCAGTGCCGCCAACGACGCCGGACCCAGCCGCGAAAGCGCTTCCAGCAGATCGAGGGTTCGATCGACCGCAGCTATATTGTAGTCCGGAGGCGTGGCGGGAGGAAACGGATCAGCCGCAGCTTGTGGTGCCTTAAGCTTGGTTTTGCCGGTCCCATTGCTGCTTTTGGCTGTCCCCATCTTCCGAACCCTCTCCCTATTAGAGTGAAGCCCGCCGCTCGCGATCGGTTGATACGCAGAAACGGTCGAACCATCAGCAAAATTACTTAGCAGTAGATTTGCATCCCGTCGGGTTTCAGTCAAAGGCGTTGCTGCATGGGTGCCATGCAATCCGGCATTCGTGATGAATTATAATGCAGATGATCGCTGGACGAGCGTAAGCCGGAGCCACGGATGTGCCGCTGCAGAAATTATCACAATTTCGCGACGAGATGACGGTGCGCGATGTTGCTTGCCGCTCCGCACCGCCCGGGGTAAAGCCCCGCGTTCGGATGCTGTCGTCCCGCGGTCGCGGGCGGGCTTGGCGCACGCGCGGCATCGGGCGGGCGTGGTGAAATGGTAGACACGCCAGATTTAGGTTCTGGTGGCGCAAGCCGTGGGGGTTCAAGTCCCTTCGCCCGCACCACGCGCCGCCTCCATCACGGCGGCCGAATTGGTTTGAACGGAATTTTTGTCAGGATTGGCTGAAGCAATGCAGGTTACCGAGACGCTCTCCGACGGTCTGAAGCGTGGCTACACCGTGGTTCTCCCCGTCGCGGACCTGGAATCGCGCCGGACCGAGCGTCTGACCTCGCTGGGCAAGACGCTGCGCATCCCGGGCTTCCGTCCCGGCAAGGTGCCGATGCCGATCGTCAAGCAGCGCTATGGCACCGCGGTGTCGGCCGAGGTGCTGGAGGATTCGGTCAACCAGGCGACCCAAAAGGTTCTGACGGAGCGCGGCCTGCGCCCGGTGCAGCAGCCGAAGATCGACATGGTGACGGAAAATCCGACCGCCCTGACGTCGGACCTCGAATTCAAGCTCGAGCTGGAGGTGATGCCGGACATCGTCATGCCGGACTTCGGCGCCATCGAGCTGACCCGCACCAAGGCCGAGGTCCAGCCCGACGCGGTGGACAAGGCGCTGGAGCAGATCGCGAAGTTCAACCGCACGCTGGAGCCGGTTTCGGCGGAGGCGCTGGAAGCCCGCGGCCATGGCGCGGTCACCGGTGAGGTCGTCACCATCGACTTCGTCGGCAAGATCGATGACGTCCCGTTCGAAGGCGGCACCGCCAATGACACGCCGGTCGAAATCGGCGGCGACGGGTTCATTCCCGGCTTCGCCGAGCAGCTGGAAGGCGTGCGTCCGGGCGAGACCAAAACCCTCCACGTCACCTTCCCGGAGACCTACGGCAAGGCCGAGCTGGCCGGCAAGCCGGCGACGTTCGACGTGACGGTCAAGCAGGTCAGTACCCAGGTCATCCCCGCTATGGACGACGAACTGGCCAAGAAGATCGGCGCCGAGAGCCTGGAGGCGGTGCGCGAAATCGTGGTCTCGCGCCAGCAGCAGGAATACGACTCGGTCAGCCGGATGCGGCTGAAAAAGGACCTGCTGGACGCTCTGACCAAGCTGTCGGACTTCCCGATTCCGGTGTCGATCGCCACGCAGGAATTCGAGCAGATCTGGCAGCAGCTCGAGCAGGCGCGTAAAGCCGGCACGATGGACGAGGACGATAAGAATAAGGACGAGGACACCCTGCGGACCGAGTACCAGGCGATTGCCGAGCGGCGCGTGCGGCTTGGGCTGCTGCTGGCGGAAATCGGCCGGGTCAACAACATCAGCGTTTCCGAGCAGGAGCTGGACCGCGCGCTGTATCAGCGGGCGATGCAGTACCAGGGGCAGGAGCAGCAGATGTATGAGTTCTTCCGGAAATACCCTCAGCTGACGAACAGCGTCCGCGGGCCCCTGCTGGAGGATAAAGTGGTAGACTTTGTGCTTGAATTGGCCAAGGTTACCGATACCATCGTCACGCCGGAGGAACTCTTGAAGGAACCCGAAAGCGCCGAGGCGTCCGCCGCCTGATCATCCGGCTGTTTGGCCGGGTAGCTGGACTTCCCCGGCCATGCACCTACTTATGACTCGATTCTCTCTCCGACTTTTGCAACCTTTAGGTGATGATCATGCGGGACCGTGACCCTGTTGAGGTATATGGAAACTCCCTGGTTCCGATGGTGGTCGAACAGACCGCTCGGGGCGAGCGGGCGTTCGACATCTATTCGCGCTTGCTCAAGGAGCGCATCATTTTCCTCACCGGAGCGGTCTATGACCAGGTCAGCGCGCTGATCTGCGCTCAGTTGCTGTTCCTGGAATCGGAAAACCCTTCAAAAGATATTTCGTTCTATATCAACAGCCCCGGCGGCGTCGTGTCGGCGGGGCTGGCGATTTACGACACCATGCAGTACATCCGCAGCCCGGTCAGCACCGTTTGCATCGGCCAGGCCGCTTCCATGGGCAGCCTGCTGCTGACCGCCGGCGCCAAGGGCAAGCGCTACGCCCTGCCGAACGCCCGCGTCATGGTGCACCAGCCCTCCGGCGGCGCCCAGGGCCAGGCCACCGACATCGAGATCCAGGCGCGCGAAATCCTCACCCTGCGCAAGCGCTTGAACGAGATCTATGTCCGGCATACCGGCCAGCCGATCGAAGCGATTGAACGCAAGCTGGAGCGCGATACCTATATGTCCGCCGAGGAAAGCCGCGATTTTGGTCTGGTGGACGAAGTGGTCGACCGCCGCCCGGAAGTCGAGGCAGCCGACTCCTCGTCCAAGGGCTGATCACCGCCATCGTATTTCAAACCGCCGAGGCGGCCTCGTGCCGTCTCGGTAATTTCTTTTTCAGCCGAATCATTGTGGTTTATACGGCACGGTTCGCCGTATGATCGACATGTTCAGGGGACTGGCGTTTCGCGGTTCTTGTCCCTGCCGCGTATAGGGAGTTATGATTCCCCATTGAGCCCCTGTGTTCGGGGGAGGAGTGCGCATGAGCAAGTCCGGCGATTCGAAGAATACCCTCTACTGCTCGTTCTGTGGCAAGTCCCAGCACGAAGTCCGTAAGCTCATCGCCGGTCCGACAGTCTTCATCTGCGACGAGTGCGTCGAACTCTGCATGGATATCATCCGTGAGGAGCACAAGACGCATCTGGTGAAGTCCCGGGACGGGGTGCCAACCCCCAAGGAGATCTGCAAGGTTCTGGACGACTACGTTATCGGCCAGGATCATGCCAAGCGGGTCCTGTCGGTCGCGGTGCACAACCACTACAAGCGCCTGGCCCACGGCCAAAAAAGCAACGACATCGAGATCGCGAAATCCAACATCCTGCTCGTCGGCCCGACCGGCTCGGGCAAGACCCTGTTGGCCCAGACCCTGGCGCGCATCCTCGACGTGCCGTTCACCATGGCCGACGCCACAACGCTGACCGAAGCCGGCTACGTGGGCGAAGATGTCGAAAACATCATCCTCAAGCTGCTGCAGTCGGCTGATTACAACGTCGAGCGGGCGCAGCGCGGCATCGTCTACATCGATGAGGTCGATAAGATCTCCCGCAAGTCGGACAATCCGTCGATCACCCGGGATGTATCCGGCGAAGGCGTGCAGCAAGCGCTGCTGAAGATCATGGAGGGCACGGTTGCCTCGGTCCCGCCGCAGGGCGGGCGGAAGCATCCGCAGCAGGAATTCCTCCAGGTCGACACCACCAACATCCTGTTCATCTGCGGCGGCGCGTTCTCGGGCCTCGAGCGCATCATCGGCGCCCGCGGCAAGGGATCGGGCATCGGCTATGGCGCCGAGGTGCGGTCCCAGGACGAACGCCGCATGGGGGCCATCCTGCGTGAGGTGGAACCCGAGGATCTGCTGAAATTCGGCCTGATCCCCGAGTTCATCGGCCGTCTGCCGGTCGTCGCGACCCTGGAAGACCTCGACGAAAGCGCGCTGATGGAGATCCTCACCAAACCGAAGAATGCCTTGGTGAAACAGTACGGCAGGCTGTTTGAGATGGAAGGCGTCAAGCTGTCGTTCACCGACGACGCGCTGAAGTCGGTTGCCACCCGGGCGATCACCCGCAAGACCGGCGCGCGCGGCCTGCGGTCCATCATGGAACAGATCTTGCTTTCGACAATGTTCGAACTGCCGGGCCTGGATGGCGTCGAGGAGGTCGTTATCAACCGGGAGGTCGCGGAATCCCGTGCTAATCCGCTTTATTTGTACGGAAAGGAGCGGGCGGAGAATACCGCCTGATTATCCGGCGCACCCGAACCTTCGGCTCGCGGGGACGTGATTGTGGATTTCAAGGGCTTGCGGCAACCCGTTCATGGGCCATATCGGCCAAACGGGGTGTAGCAAGCCCGGAGAAAGCGCTTTCCGTGCCGCTGTCGGGCGGGAGTCGCTGACTGTCCTATTGGAGGTCACAGAATGACGGAACAAGATCGGCCCTCTCCGGAGCGGCCTCCCGCGAAGGTTCATGCACATAGCGATGTGATGGCCGTGCTGCCATTGCGCGATATCGTCGTGTTCCCCCACATGATCGTCCCGCTGTTCGTCGGCCGCGAAAAATCGGTTCGCGCGCTGGAAGCGGTGATGAAGGATGACAAGCAGATCCTGCTGGTCGCCCAAAAGAACGCATCCCAGGATGACCCGTCGATCGAGGACATTTATCGGATCGGCACCGTCTCCACGATTTTGCAGCTTTTGAAACTCCCGGACGGCACCGTCAAGGTGCTGGTTGAAGGCGGCCGCCGCGCCAAGATCACCGGCTTCAAGGAAACCGAGGCGTTCTTCGAAGCGCAGACCGAGGCGATGCCCGACGTCATCGGTGAGAAGAAGGACCTGGAGGCGCTCGGCCGCACCGTGGTCTCCCAGTTCGAGCAGTACATCAAGCTGAACAAGAAGATCGCGCCTGAGGTGCTGGTTTCATTGAACCAGATCGAGGAGCCGTCGAAGCTCGCCGACACGGTCGCCAGCCATCTGAACCTGAAGATCCCCGAGAAGCAGGACCTGCTTGAGATCGCCCGCATCAGCGAGCGGCTGGAGCGCGTGTTCGGCCATATGGAGTCGGAAATCGGCGTCCTGCAGGTGGAAAAGCGCATCCGCAACCGCGTCAAGCGGCAGATGGAAAAGACCCAGCGCGAGTACTATCTGAACGAGCAGCTCAAGGCGATCCAGAAGGAGCTGGGCGAGGGCGAGGACGGCAAGGACGAGAACGCGGAACTCGAAGCCAAGATCAAGAAGACCAAGTTCACCAAGGAAGCCCGCGAAAAGGCCATCGCGGAGCTGAAGAAGCTGCGCACCATGAGCCCCATGAGCGCGGAAGCCACGGTAGTGCGCAACTACCTGGACTGGATGCTGTCGATCCCCTGGAAGAAGCGCAGCAAGATTCGTAACGACGTGCCCGAGGCCGAAAAGGTGCTCGAATCCGATCACTATGGCCTGGAGAAGGTCAAGGAACGGATCATCGAGTACCTGGCGGTGCAGGCGCGCAGCCCGAAGGTACGCGGGCCGATCCTGTGCCTCGTTGGACCGCCGGGTGTCGGCAAGACCTCGCTGGGCAAGTCGATCGCCAAGGCGACCGGCCGCAGTTTTGTGCGTATGTCGCTCGGCGGCGTGCGGGATGAGGCCGAGGTGCGTGGCCACCGCCGGACCTATATCGGCTCGATGCCCGGCAAGGTCATCCAGGGCATGAAGAAGGCCAAGACCTCCAACCCGTTGTTCCTGCTGGATGAGGTGGACAAGCTCGGCTCCGACTGGCGCGGCGATCCGTCGTCCGCGTTGCTTGAGGTGCTGGACCCCGAACAAAATTCGACATTCGCGGACCACTACCTGGAGGTCGATTACGATCTATCCGACGTGATGTTCGTCACCACGGCGAACAGCCTGCGGATGCCGCAGCCGCTACTCGACCGCATGGAGATCATCCGCATCCCCGGCTATACTGAGGATGAGAAGGTCGAGATCGCCAAGCGGCACCTGATCGACAAGCAGGGCGAGGCGCATGGCCTTAAAAAGGAAGAGTGGAGCATTACGGAAGACGCTCTGCGCGACCTGATCCGGTATTACTCTCGCGAAGCCGGCGTGCGTAACCTGGAGCGAGAGATCGCCAACCTGGCGCGCAAGGCGGTCAAGGAGATTGTCACCAAGAAGACGGCCAAGGTGGCGTTCACCCGCAAGAACCTGGAAAAGTTCGCCGGTGTCAAAAAGTTCCGCTTCGGCGAGACGGAAGCCGAGGACATGGTTGGCGTCGTTACCGGCCTGGCCTGGACCGAAGTCGGCGGCGAGATCCTGACCATCGAGTCGGTGCTGCTGCCCGGTAAGGGCAACGTCAAGCACACCGGCAAGCTGGGCGACGTGATGCAGGAAAGTGTATCCGCGGCTCTCAGCTATGTCCGCAGCCGCTCGACCAAATTCGGCATCAAGCCGACGTTGTTCGAGAAGCGGGACATCCACGTGCATGTGCCGGAAGGGGCAACCCCGAAGGACGGGCCGTCGGCGGGCGTGGCGATGGCGACCTCCATCGTGTCAATCTTGACCGGCATCCCGGTGCGGCGTGACGTGGCCATGACAGGTGAGATCACCCTGCGCGGCCGCATCCTCCCCATCGGCGGCCTGAAGGAGAAGCTGCTGGCGGCATTGCGCGCTGGTATCACCACGGTCTTCATTCCGAAAGAGAATGAGAAGGACCTGGCCGAGATCCCGGACAACGTGAAAAAGCACCTGAAGCTGATCCCGGTGGCCGATGTGGACGAGGTCATCGCCCAGGCGCTGGCTCGCCGTCCGGTGGCGATCGAGTGGGAAGATCCCTCCGATGCGGCCCTGCCGGCCGCTGCGGCGCAGCCGGCAGCCCAGGCTTCTCTGCCACACTGAACAGGAACGGCCCGCAAGGCGAGTTTGCGGGCCGTTATCCCCCGGAATCCGTGGTCAAAGCATTGACGCGCCGGAAACCCCGCCAGTAGTGTCCGCCCGCTTCTCCGGACCTTCAGTTCGGTCAATCGAGTCGTGGCTATGGACATGAGAGGGAAACGCAGTGAACAAAATGGACCTCATCGCAGCGGTCGCCGATGGGAACGACCTCTCACGCGCTAAGGCGGGTGAAGTTGTCGATAGCGTCTTCGGCGCTATCACCGATGCGCTGAAGAACAAGGAAGAGGTCCGGCTGGTCGGTTTCGGCACCTTCGTCGCTGCCACACGCAAAGCCAGCACGGGCCGCAATCCGCGTACGGGCGAGGAGATGGAAATCCCCGAGTCGACCACCGTGCGCTTCAAGGCCGGCAAGGGCCTGAAAGATTCCGTCGGCTGAACCGGACGGGGTGGCGCCTGTCCGGCGTCACCCGGCCTCGGGCGGCCGGAATTGGTGGGGCGGTTAGCTCAGCGGTAGAGCGTCTCGTTTACACCGAGAGGGCCGGCGGTTCGAATCCGTCACCGCCCACCACTCCTGTCATGGCCCTCCCATGTGGTGGCGGGGGATCCTCGACAAATTTCGCAGCGGGGCCATCGGCACCGGCCCCAAACGTCATGGCGGGGGCAGGCCCGTCATCCACGCCTTGCGGTGTGCTGACCAAGGCGAGGACCTTCGTCGGCATGACGAAGCAGGGATGGCAGGGCGCTTTTTCCGTTGGCGCTTAGTATCATACCGACCGCCGATGACGTTGACTCTCCGGCCGCGCCGCCTTGTCATGCCGACGGAGATTGGCGCAACCACGCTTTCTGCCTGAGTAAAGAAAGGCGTGAATGGCGGGCCTGCGCCCCATAGGCGTTAAAATAGCGCCCGGCGGTTGCTCCTCCCCCCCGTCATGCCGACGCAGGTCGGCATCCACGCCGTTGCCTAAACCCGCACCGCAAGGCGTGGATGGTGCGCCTCCGCGCACCATGACGGGGGACAAACGCAGTTGCTGCGGACTATTTTAACGCCCATGGGGCCTGCGCCCGCCATGACGATACCGGCGACCATGCCTCGCGACCCCGGCCAGATATGGCGTAAGGCATTCGTCGATCAGGATCGGGTCCATCTCACGCTGCGCGAGGCCGCTCGCGCCAATGAGGCCCGATCGTTTGCTCAGCCCATGCGATCACTGCCTCGATCCCATCCAGCGGCAGGCTCGGGTAGTCACTAAAGATATCCACGCGGCTGTACCCCGCCCGCAAATGGATGAGAATCATCTCCACCGGTATCCGCGTCCCGCGAATCGTCGGCACCCCGCCCATGATTTCGGGGTTGCAGACGATCGTCGCGGGCAGGCTGCGCTTCTTCGCGTGCAGGATCATGACGCTCGTCCCCTTTCTCGCCACAATATACGGCCTGCCGACCGGTATCTCAACCAAACGCCCTTGACGCCCGGGATCGCCCCGCCTAAACGCTGCGTCCTGCCGATGCGGGAGTAGCTCAGTTGGTTAGAGCGCCGGCCTGTCACGCCGGAGGTCGCGGGTTCGAGCCCCGTCTCTCGCGCCAGCATCGTCTTCCAAACATCACGCGCCCGACGGCACCGGAGATGGCGTCAAACCGCCCTCCGGGTTAATCCTTTTCGCCGCCGTCATCACAGCGGTGGCATTTTCCCGCCTTACCCCTATGGCGGTGCCGGCAGGATCAGTCTAATACCTGCCTCACTGCGGAACCGGACAGGCCCTCGCCGAAGGCGTGCGGCATGGTCGGGGCTGTGGCGGGAGTCAAACGACATAGCGCGGGACCAACATGCAGCCTGTTCTCTTCGGGTATCTGCCGATACTGGTGTTCCTGGTCATCGCCATCGGCATCGCCATCGCGATGGTGGCCGGGTCATTGATCGCCGCGCGCCAGAAGCCATATGCCGAAAAACTATCTGCGTATGAATGCGGGTTCGAGGCGTTCGATGATGCGCGGCGCCGGTTCGACGTGCGGTACTACCTCGTCGCCATCCTGTTCATCATCTTCGACCTCGAGGTCGCGTTCCTGTTTCCCTGGGCCGTCGCCCTGAAGGGAATCGGCGCATTCGGCTTCTGGTCGATGATCGCCTTCCTTGGCGTTCTCACCGTCGGCTTCATCTACGAGTGGTGCAAAGGCGCGCTGGAATGGGAGTAGCAGCATGAGCGACGCAACTCTGTTGGCCTGGAACCGCGATCACCTGCCGCCCGGCCCCGAACAGGATGCCGTCATCAAGGGCATCACCGGTGAGATCGCCGACAAGGGTTTCCTGGTCGCGAATATCGACAAGGTGGTGAACTGGGCGCGCACCGGCAGCCTGTGGCCGATGACCTTCGGCCTGGCCTGCTGCGCGATCGAGATGATACACGCGTATATGCCGCGGTATGACCTTGACCGCCTGGGCATCATCCCGCGCGCGTCACCGCGGCAGAGCGACGTGATGATCGTCGCCGGGACGCTGACCAACAAGATGGCGCCGGCTTTGCGCAAGGTCTACGACCAGATGCCGGAGCCGCGCTGGGTGATCAGCATGGGAAGCTGCGCCAACGGCGGCGGCTATTACCATTATTCTTATTCGGTGGTGCGCGGCTGCGACCGGGTCGTACCGGTCGATATCTATGTCCCCGGTTGTCCGCCCTCGGCCGAGGCTCTGGTTTACGGAATCATGCAATTGCAGAAGAAAATACGCCGCACGGGGACGATCCTTCGTGGCTGACGAAGCGCCCGCGGTGGAAGCCGCGCCGCCGCCGCCGTCCGCGCTGGAGCTGCTGGGTCAGGCGGTCGCCTCGGTTCCCGGCATCAGCGGTTTTCGTATCGAAAGCAACGAACTGGTTGCTCATGTGGCGCGCGACTCGCTGGTTGCCGTGACGACGGCGCTACGCGACGACCCCCGATTCGCCTTCGAGCAGGTCATGGACATCTGCGGCGTGGACTGGCCTGACCGGGCGGAACGGTTCGACGTCGTGTACAATCTGCTGTCGGTGTCGCTGAACCAGCGCGTCAGGATCATTGTCACCACGGATGCCGCTACACCTGTCCCCTCGGTCTGCTCGGTGTGGCCGGCGGCGACGTGGTGGGAACGCGAGGCCTGGGACCTGTTCGGCATCGTCTTCGACGGCCAGCCCGATCTGCGCCGGATACTGACCGACTATGGATTCGAGGGGCATCCGCTACGCAAGGACTTCCCGCTGACCGGCTATGTCGAGGTCCGCTATGATGAGGACCGCAAGCAGGTCGTCTACGAACCGGTGGTGCTGACGCAGGATTTTCGCAGCTTCGACTTCCTGTCTCCGTGGGAAGCGATGACCACCTTGCCCGGCGATGAAAAGGTGTTCACCGAGCGCGCCGAACAGGCGAAAGGCTGATCGCATGAGTGAAACGACTGGCACGCCCACTGGCACAACGCCGGCGATCGTCGAGATCGACAGCTACTCGATCAATTTCGGCCCGCAGCATCCCTCCGCGCATGGCGTTTTGCGCCTGGTGCTGGAGCTGGATGGCGAGATCGTCGAACGGGCGGACCCGCATATCGGGTTGCTGCACCGCGGCACCGAGAAGCTGATCGAATACAAGACGTATATGCAGGCGGTGCCGTATTTCGACCGCCTCGATTATGTTTCTCCCATGAGCGAGGAGCACACTTTTGCGCTCGCGGTGGAGAAGCTGCTGGGCATCACCGCGCCGGACCGCGCGCAGTGGATACGCGTGCTGTATGCCGAGCTCACCCGCATCCTGAACCATCTGCTGAACATCACGACCTATGCGCTGGACGTTGGCGCGCTCTCACCGAGCCTGTGGGGGTTCGAGGAACGCGAGAAGCTGATGGAATTCTACGAGGCTGCGTCGGGCGCGCGCATGCACTCTAACTATTTCCGTCCGGGCGGCGTGTCGAAGGACCTGCCGGCGGGGCTCACGGACCGGATCGCCGAATGGATGGATGCATTTCCGAAATTCATCGATGACCTGGAAGGGCTGCTGACCACCAACCGGATCTGGAAGCAGCGCACTGTCGATATCGGCGTCTTTACAGCCGAGCAGGCGCTGGCCTGGGGTTTCAGCGGCCCGCCGTTGCGCGCCTCGGGCGTGCCGTGGGACCTGCGGCGGGCCCAGCCGTACGACAAATATGCCGAGGTCGAGTTCGATATTGCCTGCGCCCGTAACGGAGATTGTTACGACCGCTATCTGGTCCGCGTCTCCGAAATGCGGGAGAGCCTGAAAATCATGAAGCAGGCCCTGGCGAAAATGAAGCCGGGTCCCATCAAGGTACAGGACAGAAAATTCAGTCCGCCGACGCGGGGGGAGATGAAGCGGTCGATGGAGGCTTTGATCCATCATTTCAAGCTCTACACCGAAGGCTATCATGTTCCCGCCGGTGCCACCTATACCGCGACGGAAAGCCCGAAGGGTGAGTTCGGCGTGTATCTGGTCGCGGACGGCACCAACAAGCCGTATCGATGCAAGATACGCCCGACCGGGTTCGCCTTCCTGCAGGCGACGGATGAGATGTCCAGGCGCCACATGCTGGCCGACATGTGCGCGATCATCGGATCGCTCGATGTCGTGTTCGGCGAAGTCGATAGGTAGACGCGATGTCAGTTCCAAACGGTTCGGCGTTCGAACAGCCGGCGAGCTTTGCTTTCGATGCCGAAAGCGAGGCCGAAATTGCGCACGTCATTACGCGGTATCCGCCGGGCAAGCAAGCCAGCGCGGTGTTGCCGGCGATGTATGTCGCTCAGCGGCAGATGAAGCGGCAGACCGGCAGCGCATGGATTCCGGTGAAGGCGATGGACGCGGTGGCGGCCCGGTTGGGCATGCCGGCGATCCGCGTCTATGAAGTGGCTACGTTCTACTTCATGTTCAATACCACTCCGATCGGGAAGTATCATTTGCAGGTCTGCACGACGACGCCGTGCTGGCTGCGCGGCTCGGACGCAATTACTGCGGCGTGCCGCAAGGAAACCGGCATCAAGGGCTGGGGCGAGACCAGCGACGACGGGTTGTTCACCATGACCGAGGTCGAGTGCCTCGGGGCCTGCGTGAATGCGCCGATCCTGCAGGTGGACGATAATTTCTATGAAGATATGGATGCCGCGAAGGTGACGGAATTGCTGGCCGCGCTGCGGCGGGGCGAGCGGCCGTTTCCGGGATCGATGACCGGGCGGCAGACCTCGGCACCCGAGGGCGGGCCGAACACATTGACCACGCTGCACTTCGCTCCGGAGGGTTGAGATGCTTGACGATAAAGACCGCATCTTTACCAATTTGTACGGCCTGCACGACCCGTTCCTGAAGGGTGCGCGGTCGCGCGGTGATTGGGACAACACGGCGGCGATCCTGGCGCGCGGGCGCGATGCGATCATCCAGGAGATGAAGGATTCCGGCCTGCGCGGCCGCGGCGGCGCCGGCTTCCCGACCGGCCTCAAATGGTCCTTCATGCCGAAGCAAGCCGATCGGCCGTGTTATCTGGTGGTGAATGCGGATGAGTCGGAGCCGGGGACGTGCAAGGATCGGGATATCATCCGGCACGATCCGCACAAGCTGATCGAGGGCTGCCTTGTTGCCGGCTTCGCGATGGGGGCCTGCGCGGCGTATATCTATATCCGCGGCGAGTTCTTCAACGAAGCGGTGGCACTGCAACGGGCGGTGGATGAGGCTTACGATGCCGGATTGATTGGCAAGAACGCCTGCGGCACCGGCTACAACTACGATGTCTTCGTGCATCGTGGCGCGGGTGCGTATATCTGCGGTGAAGAGACGGCGTTGCTGGAAAGCCTTGAGGGCAAGAAGGGCATGCCGCGGATGAAGCCGCCGTTCCCGGCCGGCGTCGGGCTGTACGGCTGTCCGTCCACGGTGAACAATGTCGAATCGATCGCAGTGGCGCCGACGATTTTGCGGCGCGGCGCGACCTGGTTCAACAGCCTCGGCCGCCAGAACAATACGGGGCAGAAAGTTTATTGCATTTCGGGCCACGTCAATAAGCCCTGCAATGTCGAGGAGGAACTCGGCATTCCGTTGCGGGAGCTGATCGACCGCTATGCCGGCGGCGTGCGTGGTGGCTGGGACAATCTGCTGGCGGTGATCCCGGGCGGCGCCTCGGTGCCGCTGATCCCGAAATCGATTTGCGATGACGTGCTGATGGATTTCGACAGCCTGCGCGCGGCGCGCAGTGGGCTGGGAACCGCGGCGGTGATCGTGATGGACAAGTCGACGGACGTGATCAAGGCGATCACCCGGCTGTCGAAGTTCTACATGCATGAAAGCTGCGGTCAATGCACGCCGTGCCGGGAGGGCACCGGCTGGATGTGGCGGGTGATGACGCGGATGGTCGAGGGCCGCGCGACTCCGGAGGAGATCGACACGCTGGACCAGGTGACGCGGCAGGTGGAGGGCCACACGATTTGCGCGCTCGGCGATGCCGCCGCGTGGCCGGTGCAGGGTCTGATCCGGCATTTCCGTCCGGTGATGGAGGAGCGGATCACGGCGTACAAGCGCGGGTCCAATCGGCCTGTGCCGCTGGCGGCGGAGTAGGGCGATGCTGCAGAGATTCACGGCTTCCAGCGGCGCACGGTCGTCATACCCCGCCATGACGGAGAGAGGCCGGTGCGCCGCCGCTCACAAGTCGGCGCCGCCCATCCGCCGGAACGCACCGCACTTCGCCGGGATAAACTAGACATGGTCAAAGTCACCATCGACGGCATCACGGTCGAAGTCGCTGCCGGCTCGACCATCCTGCAAGCGGCGGAGCAGGCCGGCGTGGAAATCCCGCGCTTCTGCTACCACGAGCGCCTGTCCATAGCCGGCAACTGCCGCATGTGCCTGGTGGAAGTGGAAAAAGCGCCGCCCAAGCCGATCGCCTCGTGCGGGTATCCGGTGGCCGAGGGCATGGTGGTGCATACCGACAGCCCGATGGTCCGCAACGGCCGCCGCGGCGTTATGGAATTCCTGCTGATCAACCACCCGCTGGATTGCCCGATCTGCGACCAGGGCGGTGAGTGCGACCTGCAGGACCAGGCCATGGGCTACGGCATGGACCACTCGCGCTATGCCGAGAACAAGCGTGCGGTGCCGGACAAGAATCTCGGCCCGTTGGTGAAGACGTCGATGAATCGCTGCATCCACTGCACGCGGTGCATCCGCTTCATCACCGAAGTGGCAGGCGTTCCCGACCTCGGTGCCACCGCGCGCGGCGAGCATATGGAAGTCGGGACGTATGTTGAGAAAGCTCTGGGTTCCGAGCTGTCCGGCAACATCATCGACCTTTGCCCGGTTGGGGCGCTGACCTCGAAGCCGTACGCGTTCGTCGCCCGGCCATGGGAACTGGCCAAGGTGGACAGCGTCGATGTGCTGGATGCCGTGGGCACCAATATCCGCATCGACGCGCGCGGTCCGGAAGTGCTGCGCGTCCTGCCGCGCATCAATGAGGACGTGAACGAGGAGTGGCTCGGCGACAAGTCGCGCTTCGCCATCGACGGCCTGAAGCGCCGCCGCCTCGACCGCCCATGGGTGCGCGAGAACGGCAAGCTGCGCGCCGCCACCTGGACCGAGGCCTTCGACACCATCGCCGCCAAACTGAAGCCCCTGAAAGGCGAGCAAATCGGCGCCATCGCCGGCGATCTGTGCGACGCCGAGAGCATGCTGGCGCTGAAGGACCTGTTCGTCAGCCTGGGGTCCACGAACCTGGATTGCCGGCAGGACGGGGCGAAGCTGGATGCCTCGCGGCGGGACTTCTACTGCTTCAACACCTCGATCTCCGGCATCGACGAGGCGGACGCGATCCTGATCGTCGGGTCCAACCCGCGCAAGGAAGCGCCCGTGCTGAACGCGCGCATCCGGAAGCGCTGGGCGAGCGGCGGCGCGGTCGTCGGTGTGATTGGCGATGCCACGAACCTGACCTATCCCGCTGCGCATCTCGGCGCCGGACCATCGGTGCTGAAGGACCTGCAGTCCGACTCGCATGATTTTGCGAAGGTTCTCGCCGCGGCGAAGAAGCCCATGATCATCGTGGGGCAGGGCGCTCTCGCCCGTCCGGACGGCAGCGCCGTGCTTGCGGCGGCGTGGCGTTTGGCCGCGCATGTCGGGGCGCTGTCTTCCGAGTGGCACGGCTTCAATGTCCTGCACACCGCCGCGGCCCGCGTCGGCGCGCTGGACCTCGGTTTCGTGCCGGGGCCGAACGGCAAGACGCTGGACTCGATGCTCGGCGGCGGGGTGGAGTTCCTCTGGCTGCTCGGCGCGGACGGCTTCGATGCCTCGCATATCGGGGCGGGGACGTTTGTGGTCTACCAGGGCCATCATGGCGATGCCGGTGCGCACCGCGCGGACGTGATCCTGCCGGGCGCGGCGTATACCGAAAAATCAGGCACTTACGTCAACACCGAAGGCCGCGCGCAACACGGCTTCAAGGCCGTCTATGCGCCGGGCGAGGCGCGCGAGGACTGGACGATCCTGCGCGCCTTTAGCGCCGTCATCGGCAAGACGCTGCCGTACGACACGATCGATGCGCTGCGCGCACGGCTGGAGCAGGTCAACCCGGTGTTCGGCCGCGTCGGCTTCCTGCCGCGTTTCGGCTGCTCGGACCACACCGGCCCGGCGGGCGACCCGACCGTGCTGTCCGCTGCCCCCTTCGTCTCGGCGGTGGCCAACTACTACCAAACCGACCCGATCAGCCGGGCCAGCCCGACCATGGCCGCCTGCGTCGCGGCGCAGGCCGCACCTGCTCTGGCGGCGGAGTAGACCGATGTACGACTTCTTCTACAATACCAACATCGGCCTGGTGATCCTGACCGTCGCCGAGGCCCTGGCGCTGCTGGTGCCGCTGCTGATCGGCGTCGCCTACCTGACCTATGCGGAACGCAAGGTCCTGGCGGCGATGCAGATGCGCAAGGGGCCGAACGTCGTCGGTCCGTTCGGCCTGTTTCAGCCGTTCGCCGACGCGATCAAGATGGTCACCAAGGAGACCATCATCCCGTCCGGCGCCAACCGGGTGCTGTTCCTGCTGGCGCCGATGCTGACCTTCATGCTGGCGATGCTGGCCTGGGCGGTGGTGCCGGTGAACGACGGCTGGGTCAGCGCCGACATCAATGTCGGCATCCTGTACCTGTTCGCGATTTCGTCCCTTGGCGTCTACGGCATCATCATCGCCGGCTGGGCGTCGAATTCGAAATACGCCTTCCTCGGCGCCATGCGGTCGGCCGCGCAGATGGTCAGCTACGAGGTCTCGATGGGCTTCGTCCTGGTCACCGTGATGCTGTGCGTCGGCAGCCTGAACCTGTCGGACATCGTGCGGGCGCAGCAGCATATGTGGTTCTGCATCCCGCTGTTCCCGATGTTCATCATCTTCTTCATCTCGGCGCTGGCGGAAACCAACCGCTCCCCGTTCGATCTGCCGGAAGGTGAATCGGAGATCGTCGCCGGGTTCTTCGTCGAATACTCGTCCATGAGCTTCGGGCTATTCTTCCTCGGCGAATACGCCAACATGATCCTCATGAGCGGGATGACGGCGATTCTGTTCCTCGGCGGCTGGATGGGTCCGTTCGGGCTGTGGCCGCAGCTTGGCGTGCTGTGGTTCATCCTGAAGATCTGCGCCCTGCTGTTCGTCTTCCTGTGGGTCCGTGCCACCTTCCCGCGCTATCGCTACGATCAGCTCATGCGGTTGGGCTGGAAGGTGTTCCTGCCGTTCTCGCTGATCTGGCTGGTGCTGACGGCGGGCGCGCTGATGGCCTTCGGGTGGCTGCCGAATGCTTGAAATTCAAATACCAGCGGCGGAGTCCTGACATGGCGTTCATCGACCGCACCGCGCGTAGCCTGTTGCTCGGGGAACTGGTCTCGGGCATGGGGCTGACCCTGCGCTATTTCTTCGGGCGCAAGGCGACCATAAACTACCCCTACGAAAAGGGTCCCATCGGCCCCCGCTTCAAGGGCGAGCACGCGCTGCGGCGCTACCCGAACGGCGAGGAACGCTGCATCGCCTGCAAACTGTGCGAGGCGATCTGCCCGGCGCAGGCGATCACCATCGAAGCCGAACCGCGGGACGACGGCTCGCGCCGGACGACGCGGTATGATATCGACATGACCAAGTGCATCTATTGCGGTCTCTGCGAGGAAGCCTGCCCGGTGGATGCGATCGTCGAAGGCCCGAACTTCGAGTTCGCCACCGAAACGCGTGAAGAGCTTTTGTACAATAAAGACAAGCTGCTGGAGAACGGCGACCGGTGGGAACCGGAACTGGCCCGGCGGCTGGAACTGGACGCGCCCTACCGATGATCACCGCAATCCTGTTTTATATCTTCGCCGGGATATTGCTGGCATCGGCCGCGATGGTCGTCAGCTCGCGCAATCCGGTGCACTCCGTGCTGTTCCTGATCCTGGCGTTCTTCAACGCCGCGGCGCTGTTCCTGATTGCCGGGGCGGAGTTCCTGGCGATGATCCTGGTCATCGTCTATGTCGGCGCGGTCGCGGTGCTGTTCCTGTTCGTGGTGATGATGCTGGATGTGGACTTCGCCGAGCTAAGAGGCGGGTTCCAGCGGTATTTGCCCGTCGGCGCGACCGTTGGCGTGGTGCTGCTCCTGGAACTGGCGATTGTGCTGGGCGGGTGGGAACTGGCGCCGGGTGCGGTGCAGTTGCGCATGTCGCCAACGCCGGTGGGGATGTCGAATACCGAGGCGATCGGCAGGATTCTCTACACCGACTACATTTTCCAGTTCCAGACCGCCGGCCTGATCCTTCTCGTCGCCATGATCGGCGCGATCGTTCTGACCTTGCGTGATCGCAAGACCTCGCGGCACCAGAACATCCGCCACCAGACGGAGCGGACGGTGGCGGAGACGCTGCAACTGGTGTCGGTGAAGCTTGGGGCTGGCACGACCGCATCGGGCGGGATCCTGCGGCCGATTGTCGCGGAGCCGGAACCGGTTGAGGAAGAAGCGGATGCCGGGGGGCACGGTCATGGGCATTAGTTCCTCTTGCGTCATGGCTGGCGTAGATTGTGTCATGGCCGGGTTTAGCCCGGCCATCCACGACTTTCCTTCGTCTAAGCATCGCAAGTCGTGGATGGCCGGCACAAGGCCGGCCATGACACAAAGGGCGGTGACCGCTGCGCCAGGCACCGGCCGCACGCCCATACAGAGAGAGTACACGCCATGATGGCCGTCGGTCTCGGACACTTCCTCGCCGTGTCCGCCATCCTGCTTGTGCTGGGCATCTTCGGCATCTTCCTGAACCGCAAGAACGTCATCGTCATCCTGATGTCGATCGAACTCATCCTGCTTGCGGTCAACATCAACTTCGTCGCCTTCTCCGCCGCGCTGAACGACATGGCGGGGCAAATCATGGCGATGCTGGTGCTGACCGTCGCGGCGGCCGAGGCGGCGATCGGGCTCGCCATTGTCGTGATCTATTTCCGCAACCGCGGATCGATCCAGGTTGAAGACGTCAACCTGATGAAGGGCTGACCATGCTGTACGCTCTCGCCGTTTTCGCGCCGCTGGCGGGCGCCCTGGTCTCCGGCCTGCTCGGCCGGATCATCGGCGACAAGAACGCCATGGGTGCGTCCATCCTCGGCATGGTCGTGGCCGCCATTTGCGGGCCGCTGGCATTCTGGCAACTGACGCAAGGCGCCGAACCGGGCGTGCTCGACCTCGGCAACTGGATCGAGTCCGGCCGTTTCCACGTCAACTGGGCGCTGCGCTACGACACGCTGTCCGCCGTCATGGTGGCGATGGTGACGTTCGTGTCGATGCTGATCCACGTCTATTCCATCGGCTACATGGGTCACGACGCCCGGCCGAAATACCGTTTCTTCGCCTACCTGTCGTTGTTCTCCTTCGCCATGCTGATGCTGGTGACCGCCGACAACCTGGTGCAGTTGTTCTTCGGCTGGGAGGGCGTCGGCCTCTGCTCCTACCTGCTGATTGGCTACTGGTATGACCGCCCAAGCGCCTGCGCCGCCGCAATAAAAGCTTTTATTGTCAATCGCATAGCCGATCTGCCGTTCGCTGTTGGGCTGGCGTTGATCTACTTCAAGTTCGGCTCGCTGGAGTTTTCCACCATTTTCCCGGCGGTCGCCGCGCATGGCTCCGACACCTACGCGCTGTTCGGGACGACTTTTTCGTCCATTGAGGTGATCGCCTTCCTGCTGTTCATCGGCGCGATGGGCAAGTCGGCGCAGCTTGGCTTCCATGTCTGGCTGCCGGACGCGATGGAAGGACCGACGCCGGTCTCCGCGCTGATCCATGCCGCCACGATGGTCACGGCCGGCGTGTTCCTGATGGCGCGGATGTCGCCGCTGATGGAGTACGCGCCCTATGCGCTGGGCTTCGTCACCTTCATCGGCGCCTCCACCGCGCTGTTCGCCGCGACCATCGGCTGCGCGCAGAATGACATCAAGCGGGTGATCGCCTATTCGACCTGCTCCCAGCTCGGCTACATGTTCGCCGCCGCGGGCGTGGGCGCGTATGAGGCATCGGTGTTCCACCTGATCACGCACGCCTTCTTCAAGGCGCTGCTGTTCCTGTCCGCCGGCTCGGTCATTCACGCGATGTCGGACGAGCAGGACATGCGCAAGATGGGCGGCCTTTGGAAAATCATCCCCGTCACCTGCCTGGTGATGTGGATCGGCAACCTCGCACTGGCTGGCATCCCGCCGCTGGCCGGGTCCTATTCCAAGGACGCGATCATCTCCGCGACCTACGCCTCGGGCACCGCCATCGGCTACTACGCCTTTGTCTGCACCTTGCTGGCCGCGTTCCTCACCGCCTTCTACTCCTGGCGGTTGCTGTTCATGACCTTCCACGGCAAGTCGCGCGCCGATCACCATGCGCTGGAGCATGCGCATGAAAGCCCGTGGGTGATGCTGACGCCGCTGCTGGTGCTGTCCGTCGGCGCCATCGGGGCCGGCTGGGCGCTGAACGAGTGGTTCATCGGCGCGGACTTCCAGCATTTCTGGAACGGCTCGATCTATAACGGCCGGGGCAGCGACATCATCGAGGCCATCGACAAGGTGCCCGACTGGGTCGAGCAGGCGCCGCTGGTGCTCGCCGTCGCCGGCATCCTGATCGCCTTCGTCATGTATATCGTCAACCCGTTGCTGCCGGTGCGCATGGCGCAGGTGTTCGGGCCAATCTACCGGCTGTTCCTGAACAAATGGTATTTCGATGAGTTCTACGACCGCGTCCTCGTCCAGCCGCTGATCCGCCTGTCGCGCATCCTCTGGCAGGTTGGCGATGCCACGCTGATCGACGGCGTCCCCAACGGGCTGGCCGAACTGACCAGCGACGGATCGAAGCAGATCGTCAAAATCCAGACCGGATCCCTGGCCGTCTACGCCTTCGCCATGCTGATTGGCGTTGTCGTGCTGGTCGCCATCTTCATGCTGAGCCGGTGAGATCATGCCCGCTTTGACCAATATCGCCGGCTTCCCGATCCTCTCGCTGATCACCTGGCTGCCGCTGGTGGGCGCCCTGGTCATCGCGACAATGCTGCGCGGGGACGAGGAAACCGTCGCCACCAACGCCCGCTGGGCGGCGCTGTGGACCAGCCTGCTGGTCCTGGTGCTGTCGCTGGTGCTGTGGGTGAGCTTCGACCAATCCGATCCCGGCTTCCAGTTCAATGAGAGCGTGATCTGGATGCCGGAGTTCAAGGTTGGCTACAAAATGGGCGTGGACGGGATCTCGGTCCTGTTCGTCCTGCTGTCCACCCTGCTGACACCGATATGCATCCTGTCGGCATGGGACGCCATCAAGGTGAAGGTGCGGGAGTTCATGATGAGCTTCCTGATCCTGGAAACCATGATGGTGGGCATGTTCTGCGCCACCGACTTCGTGCTGTTCTACATGTTCTTCGAGGGCGTGCTGATCCCGATGTATCTTATCATCGGCATCTGGGGCGGCCCGCGGCGCGTCTATGCGGCGGTGAAGTTCTTCCTCTACACGCTCGCCGGCTCGGTTTTGATGCTGTTGGCGCTGATCGCCATGTGGGTGCAGGCCGGCACCACCGACATCGCGACGCTGATGCAGACGGCGTTCTCGCCGCATATGCAGACCTGGCTGTTCCTGGCGTTCTTCGCCTCCTTCGCGGTGAAGGTGCCGATGTGGCCGGTGCACACCTGGTTGCCGGATGCGCATGTGGAGGCGCCGACGGCCGGCTCGGTCATACTGGCGGGCGTGCTGCTGAAGATGGGAGCGTACGGGTTCCTGCGCTTCTCGGTGCCGATGCTGCCGGATGCCTCGACCTACTTCGCGCCGTTCATCTTCGCGATTTCGGTGGTGGCGGTGATCTACACCTCGCTGGTCGCGCTGGCGCAGGAGGACATGAAGAAGCTGATTGCGTACTCGTCGGTCGCGCATATGGGCGTGGTGACCATCGGCATCTTCACCTTCAACGTGCAGGGCATCTCCGGCGCGCTGTTCCAGATGCTGTCGCACGGCATCGTCGCCAGCTCGTTGTTCCTTGTCGTCGGCGTCGTCTATGACCGCATCCACACCAGGGAGATCGCGCGCTACGGCGGCCTCGGCGACCGCATGCCGGGCTACGCGCTGGTGTTTATGCTGTTCATGATGGCCTCCGTTGGCCTCCCGGGCACCGCAGGCTTCATCGGCGAGTTCCTGGTCATTATCGGTTCGTTGCAGGTGAACTTCTGGCTGGCCCTGCTGGGCGGCATGGGGATGATCCTGGGTGCGGCCTACATGTTGTACTTGTATCGCCGGATCATCTTCGGCCGCATCACGCACGCCGATCTGCGGGGGATTTTGGACCTCAGCACGCGGGAGTGGGTGGTGTTCGCGCCGCTGATCGCCCTGACGCTTTGGATGGGCATCTACCCGTCCAGCTTCACCAGCTACTTCGATGCGACCGTGGGGGCGATGGTGCAGCACCATACCGCCGCACTGGCCGCGACCACCAAGCTTGCCGGGATCGTGCACTGATGAACTGGACACTGGCGCTTCCCGAGATTGTCCTGTCCGTCATCGGACTGGCGATCCTTGTCTTCGGTGTGCTGCGCAAGCAGGACAGCACCCTGGCCTGCACGATGTTCACCATCGGCGGCTTCCTGATCGCCGGGCTGCTGGTGCTGACCCGCACCTACGGCTACGGCTTCCACGGACAGTTCGTGAAGGATGCGTTCAGTTCGTTCAACCAGATCCTGATCCTGTCGGGCGCAGCCCTGGCGACGATCCTGGCGTTGGATTGGAACAAGTCGGAGGGCATCGCCCGGTTCGAGTTCCCGGTGCTGATGCTGTTCTCGACCGTCGGCATGATGATCATGGCGTCGGCGGGCAGCCTGATGACGCTGTACCTGGGCCTGGAGCTGCAATCGCTGGCGCTGTACGTGCTGGCGGGGTTTGCCCGCGACAATTTGCGATCCTCCGAGGCGGCGCTGAAGTATTTCGTCTTGAGCGGCCTGGCCTCCGGACTGCTGCTCTATGGCATTTCGCTGATCTACGGCTTCTCCGGCACCATGGACCTGGCCGCGCTGCATGATCTGCTGGTGCAGCCGTTGAGCGCCTCGCCGGGGCTGGTCGTCGGAATCGTGTTCGTGCTGGTGGGCCTGGCGTTCAAGGTGTCCGCCGTGCCGTTCCACATGTGGACGCCGGATGTGTACGAAGGCGCGCCGACGCCGGTGACGGTATTCTTCGCCACCGCCCCGAAAGTCGCGGCGATGTCGCTGCTGCTGCGAGTGATGGGGACGTCCTTCGCCTCCCTGGTCGGGGCGTGGCAGGTGCTGGTGATCATCGTCTCCATCGCGTCGATGGTGCTGGGCGCGTTCGCCGCCATCGGGCAGACCAACATCAAGCGGCTGATGGCGTATTCCTCCATCGGCCACATGGGCTACGCGCTGATTGGCCTGTCCGTGGGCAACGCGGCGGGGGTGCGCGGCACCTTGTTGTACATGGTGATCTACGTGTTCATGACAGCCGGCACCTTCGGCTGCATCCTGGCGATGCGGCGCAAGGGCAGGGCGGTGGAGCAGATCTCCGACCTCGCCGGTCTTGGGTCCAACGATCCAGCGCTGGCGCTGGCACTGGCGGTGTTCATGTTCAGCCTGGCCGGCATCCCGCTGATGTCGGGCTTCTTCGCCAAGCTGTATATCTTCCTGGCGGCCGTGCAGGGCGGGTTGTGGACGCTGGCGATTATCGGCGTGCTGACCAGCGTGGTGGGCGCGTTCTATTATATCCGCATCATCAAGGTGATGTATTTCGACGCCCCGGCCGAGCGGTTCGATCCGCGCCCGCTTCCGTTGACCTTCGTGGTGGCGGGGACCGGCTTGTTCACGACGTTCTTCTTTCTGTTCCCGGCACCTGTGGTATCGGCGGCCCAGGCGGCGGCCGGAGTGCTGTTCCGGTAGTAGCCGTCTGCCATTCCGGCGGGTCGTCCTGCCTGCTTGCCTTCGTAATATTTCATGCGAGCACCCGACGCCGCTTTCGGGTGGGCACCGACTTTCCGCCACCCTATATCAACCGGCGTTGACGTTGACCGGCCGGCAGGCCGCCGCATCGTCATGGTGGGCGCAGGCCCGCCACCCACGTCTTTGTTTGCACAGAGAAAAGGCGTGGATGCCGACCACCGTCGGCATGACGGGGCGCCTGCGGCTGAGAGTCAACGTCATCGCCGGTTGGTGTGATACCGATCGCGCTTCGGAGGCGAAATTATCGAGATGGACCTTGATCCAACCGCCATTAGCACCCTGAGCGACCGCGATCTGGTGCTCCAGTTCGAGAGCATCGGCGACAATTGCGAGTTGGGCCTGGTTCAACGCCTGGCGGGCGCCGAACCGCTTGGCCTGCTGCGCTTCGCCGGAACGCCCTTGCCAGCACTGTTGCTGGCCATGGCTGCGCGGTTCGAGGGCATCGACGATCCGGCGCATATACGGATTCATGAAGAGTCCGGCGAATACATGGTGAAGCTGACCAAGTACGATTTCTACTACCACGCCCATGTCAAAGTCGGCGACATGACGCCGGAAGCCATTCACCAGCAGCAATGCCGCACGGTCGGATTCCTCGCCAAAAAGCTCATCGGCGATCTGGAAACCCCCTCCAAGATACTGGTGTTCCGGCAGAACGAGCGGCTATCGGCGGGCGATCTGGTCGACTTGCGCATCGCCCTTTCGGCCTATGGACCGGGGGTTCTGCTTTGGGTCCGCGAGGCCTGTCCCGGGCATCCGGCCGGAACGGTGGATGTGGCCGATGATCGCCTGATGATCGGCTATGTCCGGCGGTTGGCGGCGCGAGAGTATGTGCCGGATCTGGACCTCGAATCCTGGTTGACGGTGCTGCGGCGGGCCTTCGCGCTGTCCGCCCTGTCCGGCGCTGCCAGGGAGGAAGCCGCGCGCGCCGCCTGGCGCCAGCTAGGCAGGACCGAGCTGAGGTTCGGCTTCGAGGGCAACGCCGCCCCGTCGCTGGGCTACGGATGGTCCGGTCCCGAACCGGGCTATCAATGGTCGGTTGGCGAGCGGAGCCTGATTACCGTTCGGAACCCCGGCGACGCCGGCGAATATTGGCTGGAGATGGAGGTCATCCCCTATCTCGCCCTGCCCTGGGTGCCGCATCAGCGGCTGGACGTGCGTATCGATGGGACGCTGGTGCATAGTTTCGATCCGCTGCCGCGCGGCACGGTGGGATGCGTGGTGCCCGGGCGCCTGATCGCCGGGCAGGAGACAATCGACATCATCCTGGACCATCCCGATGCCGCCAGCCCGATGCTGGTTTCGGACGGCGGGGACGATCGGCGGTTGGCGGTGTGCTTTGTCAGAATGGCGCTGATGTGCACCGCTTCGGGCTGACGTTCTGCCCGGGCTTTGGTCTCACCGAGTCCCGGGTTAGGCTGCGTCTCCCATCCGGAGGCTGCCCGCGTGCAAGACGATGCCTGGTTAGAGCGGCGCTACTACGGTGGGGATCTTCCCGCCGCCGCCGAGCGCGCGCTGCACGCAGTCGGCCTGGACTGGCAGGATGAAGCTGCCGCCGAGGGGCACATCTACGAGGCGCTCGAGCTTGCCCCCGGGCATCTCGCCGTCCAGATCGCGGCCTATAAATTCTACTTCTACCGGCATCGTTTGAACGAAGCGCTGCCATACGCCCGGGCCTGCCTCGCCGAGACCTTGCGCCGCAACCAACTCCCCGCGGATTGGCGGGATGTGAGTCCGGCGGACGCCGCGTTCACCTCGCTGGACTCGGAACCGCGGATGATGCTTTTTTCGCTGGTTGCCTACGGATATGTGCTGGCGCGCCTGGGGCGTATCGAGGAAGGCCGTGCGGCGCTGACGAAAGTGACCGAACTCGATCCAGACGATCGCATGGGCGCCCGCCGCCTGCTCGCGGTGATCGACGGTGCCGGCCGGGATGACGAGGACGACTGAACCGCATTCCGTGCGGCCGCCGTAAACGGTTTGTTCATCTTTGGCGGTTAGAACCGCGCGCATGAAGTGGCGCATCGTTCCGGCCGTCCTGGCCCTGCTGGTTCAATCCGAGGCCCGGGCGGATATCCCCGGTCCGCCGGCATCCCCATCCGCGAATGGGCTGTGCCGCCAGGCTATTGCTGTAGCCGAACGTGCGCACGGCATTCCGGCCAATTTGCTCGCCGCGGTCGCACGGGTGGAGAGCGGGCGGCGGGATCAGGTCACCGGCACGTTCAACCCGTGGCCCTGGACGATCAATATGGACGGCCAGGGCAGTTTCTATGACACCAAGGCGCAGGCGATTGCCGCCGCAACGGCGATGCGTCCGCGCGTTGAGCACTCGATCGATGTCGGTTGCATGCAGATCAGCCTGGTGCACCATCCTGATGCGTTCGCCGGTATGGCGCAGGCTTTCGAGCCGTCGTCGAATGCCGACTATGGCGCGCGGTTCCTGATGCAGCTTTACGAAAAGACGGGATCCTGGCCGAAGGCGGTGGAACTGTACCATTCGGCCACGCCGGAACTGGGGTTGGAGTATCAGCGCAAAGTGTACGCCGCCTGGCCCGAGGAGCAGCGGCTGGCCGGGGTGCCGCCGCCGTGGTCTTCGTTCCGAAGCGCGATGTTTGCGGCGCCGGCGCTGCCGGTTGGTGCGCGCCAATCGATCGGGCGGATCATTCCCCAAGCCGCCGGAGCGGCCGGAACGATCGCACCGGGGCGGACGCTTGAGATGTATCGCTCGGCGCCAATCCGGGTGGCCTGGAGCGGACGGTAACGGGCGTTGAGATCGACTTCTCGGCGACACCGCCGCGTCATGGCGGCGGAGGTCGGAATCCAAGCAAACAGAGACGTGGATCGCGGGCCCTCGCCCCATAGTCGATAAAATAACGCCCGTCGGGCGCCGCTTCCCCGTCATGCCGAAAAAGATCGGCATCCACGCCTTTGCCAAAGCCCGCACCGCAAGGCGTGGATGGTGCGCCTTCGCGCACCATGACGGTGGATAAACGCAGCCGCCGCGGCACTAATTTAACGCCTATGGGGCCTCCGCCCGCCATAACGATTCAGCCGCACATGTCCATCTGCCGTTCTCTGCGGCGGTTGGAATTACCCCTCGAATGCTCGCATCTGTCCCAGCCCCTGGCGCAAATCCGCGATCAGGTCGTCCACATCCTCCAGCCCGATATGGATTCGCACCACCGGCCCGGCAAACTTGCCGGTTCCCGCCGTGCGCGTGATGAACCCGGTGGTCGGGATCGCCAGGCTTTCATACCCGCCCCACGAGGCGCCGATACCGAACAGCGCCAGCGACTCGACGAACCGGTGCGTCGCCGCGGGCGTGAAATTCGGTTTGAACTCCACCCCGAACAGGCTGCAGGCCCCGGTGAAATCGCGCCGCCACAGCTCGTGACCCGGGGCGCCCGGCAACGCCGGATGCAGCACCTGGGCGACCTCCGGCTGCTGCCGCAGCCAATGCGCCACCAGCAGCGCCGATTCCATTTGAGCTTGCAACCGCACCGCCAGGGTCCGGATCCCCCGCAGAGTCAGCCAGCAATCGTCCGGGCTGGCATATTGCCCCAGCGCGCGGCCGGCGTTGTGCAGCACCATCCAGTCGTCCGGGTCGTTCACCGTGATCGCGCCGATCAGTACGTCGGAGTGTCCGGCCGGATATTTGGTCGCGGCCTGGATCGAGATGTCCACCCCATGCGTGAACGGTTGGAAGTGATGGATGCCCCAGGTGTTGTCCATCATCACCTTGGCCCCGCCGGCATGCGCGGCGCGGGCGATCGCCGGCACGTCCTGGACCTCGAAGGTGTGGCTGCCGGGGCTTTCGGTAAAGACAACCTTTGTGTTCGGGCGCATCAGCGCCGCCATGCCGGCTTCATCCACCTCGGGCGGATAATACGTCGTCTCCACGCCGTATTGCCGCAGCAGCCCGGAGGCGAAACTTCGCGCCGGTCCGTAGACATGGTCGGGCATCAGCAAATGATCGCCCGATCCGAGCCAGGCCAGCAGCGGCGTGGTGATCGCGGCAAGGCCGGTGGAGACGATATAGCAGCGCGTGCCGCCCTCGATCGCCGCCATCGCATCCTCCAGCGCCCAGTGCGTGGAGGACCCGCCGGTGCCGTAAGTCAGCACCTGCTCGCCGCGCCGCGCGCTCATCTTCAGGCGTTCCGCGACCGTCGGGACCAGCACGGTGGAGCCGCGCAGCAGCGGCGGGTTGACGAAGCCATGCTCGTTCTTGGTGATCCGCCCGATATGCGACAGCGTCGTGCGGAAGCCGCGCTTCCGGTTATCCTCAGTCATGCTTAGCCCACCTCTATCGGCGTATCGGGGCGCCCGCCCCATTCCGTCCATGACCCGTCATACACCGCGCCCTCCGGGAAACCGGCGACGCGCAGTCCCAAGGTCAGGATGCACGCCGTTACGCCGGAGCCGCAGCTTGTGACAACCGGCTTTTTGCCGTCCACGCCCGCGGCTTCCAGCCTGGCGCGAACTTCGCCGGCCGGGCGGAAGGTGCCGTCGGCGTTCAGCAGATCAGTGTAGGGCACGCTGGCCGACCCCGGGATGTGGCCGCTGCGCATCCCGGCGCGCGGCTCCGGCACTGAGCCGGTGAAGCGGCCGGCGGCGCGGGCATCCAGCACCAGCTCATGCCGGGTCAGCACGTTGCGTAGGATGTCGCCGATACCGCGCAACTGCTTCGCCCGGAAATCGGGCACGAACGACCCCGGCGGCGGCGCGGCGCCCTGGCCGTCGCCGATGGGCCGGTGTTCGGCGATCCATTTCGGTAGGCCGCCATCCAGCACGGCGGTCTCATCGTGGCCGAACAGGCTCATGAGCCACCAGCCGCGCGCCGCGGAGGCAAGCCCCTTCTGGTCATAGAAGACGATGCGCGAGTCGTTGCTGACGCCGAGTTCGCTCATGAGCTTGGCGAAACGGCCGGGCGTGGGAACCATGTGCGGCAGGTCGGTGTCGGTATCGGCGACCAGGTCGATGTCGAAAAACCGCGCACCGGGGATGTGGCTGCGGAGGTACTCGGCATGGCCGTCCTTCGGCTCGTTGGGAAGATATTTCGTCGCGTCGAACACCACGAGGCCGGGCGTCCCCAGGTTCGCGGCCAGCCATTCCGTCGTCACAAGCGGACCCATGCTTTGTCCCCATCCATGTGTAGCGCAGTCTAGGTCAGGCGCGGGGTGCAGTGATAGGGCGGGGCTGACCGCCGCAACGATTGGGCGTAGGCTTGTCGTGCGAACCGATGTGACGGTTCGCGATAGGGGGATGCGATGATCGTCGCCGACGTCATGACCCGGAACGTGATCTCGATCGCGCCGGAGGCGACCGTCGTGGACGCCGTTAATCTGATGCTGTTGCACCGCATCTCCGGCCTGTTTGTGGTCGATGCCGGCGGCGACCTTGCCGGCGTGATTACCGAGGGCGACCTGCTGCGGCGCGACGAACTTGGCACCGAGCGCGGGCGGCCGTGGTGGTTGAAGCTGCTGCTTTCCCCGGCGCGGCAGGCCGCCGATTTTACCCGGGCGCACGGGCGGCATGTGCGCGACGTGATGACGCGGGACGTAATCAGCGTCGCGGACGACGCGCCGCTGGAGACGGTGGTGGCGACGATGGAAAAGGCCCGCATCAAGCGGGTGCCGGTGACCAGGGACAACCGCGTCATCGGGGTTGTCAGCCGGGCGGACCTGCTGCGGGCACTGCTCGGCCGCGTGCGGGGGGCGGAGCCGGTAAGCAGTGACGACACCGCGATCCGCGCGGCGATCCTGGATACGCTGGAAAAGCAATCCTGGGCGCCGATGACGACCCTGAACGTGACGGTCGCCAAAGGGGTGGTCGATATCTGGGGCACCATCACCAACGAGCCGGAACGTCATGCGATCCGCGTCGTGGTGGAGAACACGCCCGGTGTGACGGCCGTGCACGATCATCTGGTCTATATCGAGCCGTATACCGGAACGGTGATCGAGGGGCCGGACGCCGCGCTGTAGGCCGGGCGCGGCATTGCGCCTCGCGAAGGCTGCCGTCTGGCTGAGTCCGCTGCGGCGGGCGGCCGTGCGGGCAATTGATACTCTCCAGTAAAGTCAAATCGGACGCGATTGATCGTACGCAGATCCGCCCCGGCCGGGCCTGCCCGATCGACTTACTGTTTCGGCATCGGATTGTACTGTCAACGGATAAGTAACAATACGGGTGTATACACACATGCGGTTCACGATGACGTGAAATCGTTTTGCGATGCAATATCCTCATTGTTGGAAAGGGGGGTTCATCCAATATGCGCAACCTGGACCTCGTTACGGCAATCAACTGGGTAAACCAGAACACTCTCTGCCGAAAAGAATAAGCCATGCTTGACAGTCTCGCCAGGTTCGTGGAAACCGATGGTGCTGCGGCGGGAATGCCGACCTACGCAGCGTTACTTGATCGCAAGGCGATTGTTCCTTCGGCGTCGGGATCCTATGTTGCTGTCGAGCAGGGCTTTTTTCTTGACTGCTTCGGCCGGATCGTGGCTCGCGTCGATCCGGACGAGCGATGGTATTTGATGAAATACCCGGACGTGGCAAAGGCGATTGAACAGGGCCTGGTGGCGACGGCCAGGCAGCACTACGTCCGATTCGGCTTCTACGAGCACAGGCAGCCCTACAAAATCGACGTCGACGCCGGATGGTATCTCGAGACCTATCCGGACGTGAGGATCGCCGTCGAAAAGCGGCAATTCGCCACCGCGCAGGCGCATTTCGACGCCCCGGGGTTTCTCGAGGGCGGGCTGCCTTATTCCGGTTTCACGCTACGCGTGCTGAACGAATAGCCGGGGCAAAACCCGCACGGCTGCGGACCGCGCCAGGCCACCACTCCGATGGCCCAACGCCGCCCCCCGTCACCTCAATGCGACATCAGCACCGGCACCGTCATGAACCGCAGCAGGTCCCGGGTCACGCCGCCCAGGATCATCTCTCGCGTCCGCGAATGCCCGTATCCGCCGACAACCAGCATGTCGGCGCCAGTGTCCGAGGCATAATCCAGCAGCGCATCCGCCGGCGACAAGCCGTCGGTGACCACCGTCCGGGCCGCCGAGACCGCCAGCCCGTGCCGCGCCAGATGCTCGGCGATATCCGCCGTCGGCAGCAACCGGCTGTCCGGCGTCTTGGTCTCGACCGTCAGCACGGTCACCGTCGCCCCCGGCGCGATCAGCGGCAGCGCGTCGTGCACGGCTCGCACCGACTCCCGCGTGCGGGTCCAGCCGATCAGCACGTTCTTGCCGACGGTCTCAAACGTGCCGGCATACGGGATCAGCAGCAACGGCCGCCCGGCGACCATCAGCACGTCCTCGATCAGCGCCCGCGCCACCACCGATGGCGGGTTCTCCGGATCGTTCTGTCCAACCACCAGCAGATCCGCCGCCTGCACCCGGTGCACCACCGCAGGCACCAGCGGCCCCTTGTCGAACACCCACTCCCCGCGCGCGCCCTCACGCCGCAGCCGCTCGCGGAAGTTCAGCTCGATAATCCCGGCCTTTGCCTTCGCCTCGGTCTCGATCTGCGAGGCGAACTCGGGGATCGCCCACAGATCCGGATAGCCGCCCAGCGCGAAGGACATGTCGGCCGGCAGCAGCAGCTCCAGCGGGCAAAGCCCGGTAATGTGCGCATCGTCCCGCCGGGCCAGGCTCAGTGCCACGGTCAGGCGGGCATCGTCGCGCGGCGACCCGTCCAGCAGCACGACGAGATCATGAAGCGCCATGGTTGTCCTCCATCGGTCAAACCATCAAGTGGTTTTCATGCCGCACCGCAGCGGGAAAAGCATTGATATGCGTCAACGTTTCGGCCGTTTGTTCGACCACATATCGCCTGCCGAACATCCATGCTAAGCTCGCCGGTCACAGATCTCGGTAGCGATTCCATCATGTCCTCCGGCCCCAACGAACCGTCCGCCCGTCCGGCGCCTCCCTCGTTGGCCAACGCCGCCTTCAGCCACGCGCTGGAGGCCGCGGACATCGGTCCGTGGCACTGGGACATTGCAACGGACACGGTCAGCCTGTCGCGGCAGGCCGCCGGGCTGCTCGATTGCGCCGCCGCGGTGCCGGCGACGTACCAGGACCTGTTGGACCAACTCCACGCGGAGGACCGCAACTTCGCTGACACCATCCTGCGGCAGAGCGCCGCCGGGGAGCACGGCTTCGATTTCGATGTCCGCGCCGCCGCGACCGGCCAATGGCTGCGCGCGCGCGGCCGGGTCGCGGACGGGGAGGCCATCGGCATCCTGATCGACGCCGGCCATCGCACCGCCGGAACCGCGGAAAACATCCGCCTCGCCGCCATGGTAACCTCATCGGACGACGCGATCATCGGCGAGGCCGCCGATGGCAGCGTAACCGACTGGAACCGCGGCGCCGAAGCCTTGTACGGCTATTCGGCCGCCGACATCATCGGCCGTCCGATCTCGGCCCTGGTGCCCCCCGGCCACGAGGACGACACCATGCAGATCCTCGAGCGGATCAGCCACGGTGAACGCGTGGAGCACCACGAAACCCGCCGCCGCCGCAAGAACGGCGACATCATCGACGTGTCGCTGACTGCCTCTCCGTTATGGGACAGCACCGGCCGCCTGATTGGCGCCTCCGTCGTGGCGCGCGATATCACCGAAGCGAAGCGGGCGCAGCTTGCGCTGGAGGAACGCGAGGCGCATCTGCGTTCGGTGCTGGAAACCGTGCCGGACGCGATGATCGTCATCGACAACAAGGGCATCATGCGATCGTTCAGCGCAACGGCGGAACGGTTGTTCGGCTATCCGGCGGACGACATCATCGGCCAAAACGTCTGCACCCTGATGCCGTCGCCGTACCGGGAGCAGCACGACACCTATCTGGCGCGCTACTTCGCCACCGGCGTCCGCCGCATCATCGGCCGCGGCCGCGTCGTCGTCGGCCTGCGCCGCGACAACTCCACCTTTCCGATGGAACTGTGGGTCGGCGAAATGATTTCCGGCGGACGGCGGTCCTTCACCGGATTCGTGCGCGATCTGACCGAACGGCAGGAAACTCAGCAGCGGCTGCAGGAACTCCAGGCCGAACTGATCCACATGTCGCGCTTCACCGCGATGGGCGAAATGGCCTCCACCCTCGCGCATGAGCTGAACCAGCCGCTGACCGCCGTCGCCAGCTACCTGAACGGCTGCCGGCGGCTGCTCGACGGCTCCGCCCACGTGCATGCGCTGATGCTGCGCGACGCGATCGACCGCGCGGCGGACCAGGCGGTGCGCGCCGGCCAGATCATCCGCCGCCTGCGCCAGTTCGTCGCGCGCGGCGAAAGCGAGCGCAACGTCGAAAGCCTGACCAAGCTGATCGAGGAAGCCAGCGCGCTGGCGCTTGTCGGCGTCAAAGAGTCCCGGGTGCGCGTCTCGTTCGACTTCGATCCGCGCGCCGGCTTCGTGCTGGCCGACAAGATCCAGGTGCAGCAGGTGATCCTGAACCTGATCCGCAACGCAATCGAGGCGATGCAGGAAAAAGCCACCCGCGAACTGAAAATCTCCACCGCGCAGCGCGACGACGAGATGGCGGAGATCAGCGTCGCCGACACCGGCGCCGGCATCGCGCCGGAAATCCTGTCGCAACTGTTCCAGCCCTTCGTCACCACCAAGCCGAACGGCATGGGGGTGGGGCTGTCGATCTCGCGCACCATCATCGAGGCGCATGGCGGAAGGCTGTGGGCCGAACCCAATCCGGCGGGCGGAACCATCTTCCGCCTCACGCTCAAGTCGCTGAGCAAGGAGGAAATCCATAATGGCGCGTGATGCCGTGGTTCACCTGATAGACGATGACGATGGGGTGCGCCGCGCGGTGGCCTTCCTGTTGACCACGTCGGGCTACGCGGTCCGGGTCTACGAATCGGCGGCCGCCTTTCTGGAGGCGCTGCCGACGGTGCAGCCGGGATGCATCGTCACCGATGTTCGCATGCCGGAGATGGACGGGCTGGAACTGCAACGGCAATTGACGCAGCGCGGCATCGGGCTGCCGGTGATCGTCGTCACCGGCCACGGCGACGTTCCCCTGGCGGTGGAGGCGATGAAGGCCGGTGCGATCGATTTCATCGAAAAGCCATTCAACGACGAAAAGCTCCTTTCCGCCATTCGGATCGCCATCGATCGGCACTCCCGCGATGCCAGCCGGGAGGATGAAATCGCCGCGATCCGTGCCAAGATCGACGCCCTGTCGCCGCGCGAACGTGAGGTCCTGGACGGGCTTGTGGCCGGGTTGCCGAACAAGACGATCGCCTACGACCTGAAGATCAGCGCCCGCACGGTGGAGGTGCACCGTGCCAACCTGATGGCCCGGATGGGGGCCGGCAGCCTGGCCGAACTGGTGCGCATGGCCTTCGTGATCCGTTCTGGTTTGCGCTAGATCAAAGCGTATTTTGAGGCCTTTCCATACGATCCGCACAGGTCCTCGCGATGAGCGTGGTTCGTGGGGTGCTGGAGTTTTGGAATGGCCTTCCAACGAGATCTCATATTGATCGTCGATGAAGACCAGGCTGTGCGGGACTCGCTGCAGTTCGCCCTGCAGCTTGAGGGTCTGTGCGTGCATGTTCATCGCGGCGGCTTCGGGCTGCTGGCCGATCCGGATCTGTCGCACGCACGGTGCGTGATTTTGGACGACCGCAACCCGAGCATGGACGGGTTTGCGCTACTCAGCCGGCTGAACGCGTTGAACCTGAACGTGCCGGCGATCCTGCTGACCAGCCACGCGACGCCGCGGATCAAGGCGCGCGCCAATGCCGCGGGGGTGCGGATGGTGCTGGAGAAGCCGCTGATGGACAATGCCCTGGCGGACAACATCCGGCTGATCCTCGGCTCGGCGCCGGAACCGGCCCGTCATGCGGCCTCGAATACGTAAATTCCCGTAGGATTAAACCGAATTCACAGGGGCGTGCAGGCCATTACAACGGGGCTACGGTCTTTCCATGACAGGAGCCTCCGATGTCCGCTTCCCTCGCAATCGCTGCCAAATCATCCCGAGCAGCGTCGTCGATGCCCTGGATATCGTCGGGCTTCAGTGAGGACAGTTTCACCGGCGATGCCGGACTCAGTGGGACGGTTCATCATTTCGTGCCGGATCGCGCGATCTACGAGGAAGGCGACCAGGCACGCTGCTTCTATAAGGTCGTCAAAGGCATGGTGCGGACCTGCCGTTTCCTCAGCGACGGCCGCCGCCAGATCGATGCCTTCCATGGCGAGGGCGACGTGTTCGGATTCGAGGCAGGCAGCCTGTACCGTCTCTCGGCCGAGGCAGTGTCGGAATGCCAGGTGATCGCCTATCGCCGCCGCGGCACCGACGGTTCGGCTGCGCAGGAGGACCGCCTGGCACGGCAGTTCTTCGCCCATGCCATGACCTGCCTGGCGCGTTCGCAGGAACACTCGCTGTTGCTGGGCCGCGGCACCGCGGCGCAGAAGATCGCAACCTTCCTGCTGGAGATGTCGGAGCGGGACGAGCGCGACGACGCGATCGACCTGCCCATGAGCCGGCAGGATATTGCGGATTATCTGGGACTGACCATCGAAACGGTGTCGCGGACCTTGTCGCATCTCGAGCGCGACGGGGTCATCGGCCTGCCGACGGCGCGGCGGGTCATGTTGAAGGACCGCAGGGCGCTGCGCCTGATGATGGCGTAAGGGCGGATACCAACGGATTTCGTATCGCCCGGACAGGCCTGGTGGTACGAATTGAGAGTATAGCTTGCTCCGCCGGCCTAATCCTCACCCTATGGCACTCGAAATGCCTCCGTCAGTCGATCCGCGGCGATGCTGACGACCGCCGTCCTGGTGGTCGTGGGTGGCGCGTTCGCCGGCGGTTTCGTCTCGGGCCTTGCCGGCTTCGGCACGGCCCTCATGGCGCTCGGGATCTGGCTGCACGTCCTCGACCCCGCCACGGCGGCGGTGCTTGTGGTCATCTGTTCCGTGGTCGCGCAGTCGCTGACCATCCGCACGGTCTGGCACGCTATCGACCGCGCCCGGGTCGGGCCGATGATAGCGGCCGGCCTGCTCGGCGTGCCGATTGGCAGTTGGCTCCTGCTGCGGGTTGACCCGAACGCGTTCCGCCTTTGCATGGGCGTGCTGCTGGCCGCGTTCTCCGGCTTCATGCTGTTCGGCGGGCGGCAGATGCACATAGCGCAAGGCGGCCGTTGGGCCGACACCGCGGTGGGGTTCGCGGGCGGCATTCTCGGCGGTCTCGCCGGCCTGTCGGGTGCGTTGCCGACGGTCTGGGCGGCGCTGCGCGGATGGGGCAAAGACGAGCGGCGCGGTGTGTTCCAGGCTTTCAACCTTGCGATCCTGACCGCTGCCGTCCTGGTGTATGCGGTTTCCGGCAGGCTGACGGGCGAGGTCGGGCGGTTGGTTCTTATTGCCCTTCCGGGGACTTTTGTTGGAGCCTGGCTGGGCGCCAGCACCTATCAACGGTTGAGCGACCAGCGCTTCCATGAGGTCGTGCTTGTGCTTTTGGGGATGTCCGGCGTGTCGCTGATCTGGACCAGTGTGTCGCGGTAGTCGCACCGATACGCGATGGGTTGAACCGTTGGCCTAGGCCTATCAGCGTCATCGTCGGCGCGTGGCAGTGTCTGTCGCGTGGCAGTGTCTTGAACTATCCCCCACAGTGTGATAGATCGTGGAGCACGAACCTGGATTCACTCGAGATAAAGTGCGTGTCTTCAAGACCAAGGAATTTGCACGCTCCGCCCGGCGCGAAACCATCCGTGACGCCACCCTGCTTGAAGCCGCCAGCCGCGCCGAGCGGGGTTTGATCGACGCCGATCTCGGCGGCGGCCTGATCAAGCAACGGGTCGCGCGGCCGGGGCAGGGGCGGCGAAGCGGCTATCGCACGCTGATGGCGTTTCGGGCCGGGGGCCGGACGGTGTTCGTCTATGGCTTCGCGAAGAACGAACGCGACAATATCGGGCCGGAGGAACTTGAGTTCTGGCGTAAGGTCGCCGGGGCGTTCGTGACGATGGACGATGCCCGGTTGCGGACGCTGTTGGACGAACAGGAAATGGTGGAGGTGGTCGGCGATGGCTGAACTTGGGTATCGGACTCAGCGGTTGGAATCGCTGCACAGGACAGCCTCCGCCCTGCATCGCGTGGGCGCGCTGGATAAGACCACGATGCGTGATCTCGACGCGTTCTGCCTGACGCCAATGGAGCCGATCGGCGCGGAGGATATCCGGGAGCTGCGGGAGCGGGAGGGGGTGAGTCAGGCCGTGCTGGCTCGGCACCTGAATGTGGGCACGAAGTTGGTGAGCGATTGGGAGCGGGGGGTTAAGCGCCCGAGCGGGCCTTCGTTGAAGTTGCTGGTGCTGGCGCGGGTTAAGGGGTTGGATGCGATTGCGTAGAGAAACTTTTTTTCAGCCGCACCTGGCGCCACTCATTCGGTGAGAATTGTGAAATCGAGCCACCAATGCTTCGGTAGGTGGTTTCGCTCGACCCATTACCGTGTGATTCCGTGCCGCTGGCCGATTGTATAGTCCCCTGGCCCGCCATCCGGTTGACCAAAATCACGCAAATCGATAATTATCGTGAATGAAAAATGCAGCGGCCCCAGTGCGAACCAGAGCGACTGTCTTCATCGCCGTTGGCGTGACGGCGTTTTTGGCCGCTCTGGTTGTTGATCGTAATTCCCATCCCGACGCCCACGAGATCCTTATCGCCGTTGGCGTGGTGGTAACCTCGGTTTCTTTACACGAACTTATGTTTCATCTCGCGGGAGGAAATCCCGTCGAAAAGCAAATAATAGCGTTGGGTTCTCAGCTAGAAAGGTTGGCTGCAACTGTTGATGTTATAGAAAACGCGCGAAGACTTGGCGTGCGAGAAATGCATGACTGCACCGGCAACTACGGCTCGAAGGCTAAGTGGCTTGCCATCATGCAGGACGCAAATGACTCTATGGACCTCATGGGCCGCACATTGCATGAATGGATTCGTGCGCCCGAGTTTGACCAGATAGCCCACCGCTGCCGGGTCCACCGCACGAGGGCCGACGACCCGCCGCCCTAAACCGGATAAACTCGAGCCTTCGACAACTCCAGATCGCAGTTCTCCCCCACCACCGGGGTCCACCCCTCCGCCGGGCTCAGCACTTCGATCCCGACCCCGCCGATGAGCAGCCGCACCCGCTTCAACGGCCCGTTCGCATGCACGCTCACCACATGCGCCGGTCCCGGACGGACGATAAAGCCGATCTCGTACGGGCGGATCAGAGCGATCGCCGCGCCCGGGCGGCACGCCGTCGGCAACACCGCCGAGGGCAACCCCGGAAACCGCGCCACACCGTCCGCCACAAGACAATCCAACCGGATCGCCTCGCCCAAAAACTCATGCACGAACGCGCTGGCCGGTTCGGCGTACAAACAATCCGGCGTATCCACCTGCTCGATCCGCCCCGCCTGCATCACCGCCACCCGATCGGCCATCTCCATCGCCTCGGCCTGGTCGTGCGTGACGAAAATGCTGGTCAGCCCGATCCGGTCATGCAGGTCCTTCAGCCACACCCGCAGCGTCTTGCGCACCTTGGCATCCAGCGCGCCAAACGGCTCGTCCAGCAACAGCAGCGCCGGCTCGATCGCCAGCGCCCGCGCCAGGGCCACACGCTGCCGCTGCCCGCCGGAAAGCTGGTCCGGATACCGCCCGCCCAGATCGCCGATACCCATCAGGTCGAGCAGCGACGCCACCCGGTCGCGGATCTCATGCGCCCGCGGCCGCAAGCGCCGAGGCCGGATCTCCAGCCCGAAAGCGATATTCCGCGCCACCGTCATGTGGCGGAACAGCGCGTAGTTCTGGAACACGAACCCCACCCCGCGTTCGCGCGCCGGCACCCCCTCCATCGCCCGGCCGCCGATAACGATCGTCCCCGACTCGGCAAACTCCAGCCCCGCCAGCACCCGCAGCAACGATGTCTTACCCGACCCCGAAGGCCCCAGGATCGCCAGGAACTCCCCGTTGCTGACCGAAAGATCGACGGCATTCAGTGCCGGAGTCGGCCCGAACGACTTCGTCAACCCGCGCATTTCGACGTTCAATGCATGCTCCCGCGGCGTCCGAGCCGCCATTCCAGCGCCGCCTTCACCGCCAGCGTCGCCAGCGCGAGCAGCGCCAGCAGGCTGGCGATGGTAAAAGCGCCCACCCAGTCATAGTCGTTGAAAAGCGCCTCGACCTGAAGCGGCATGGTCATGGTCTGGCCGCGGATATGGCCGGAGACGACGGCGACCGCGCCGAACTCCCCCATCGCGCGGGCGTTGCACAGCAGCACGCCATAGATCAGTCCCCAGCGGATATTCGGCAACGTCACCCGGCTGAACATCTGCCACCCGGTGGCGCCCAGGGTGATCGCCGCTTCCTCCTCGCTGGCGTCCTGTTCCTGCATCAGCGGGATCAGCGTGCGGGCGACAAACGGAAACGTGACAAACACGGTGGCCAGGACCAACCCCGGCAAAGCGAAGATGATCTGCAAGCCGGCCCGGTCCATGAACGTCCCCAGCCAGCCGTTGATGCCGAACAGCAGCACCCAGACCAGCCCGGAGATCACCGGCGAGACCGAAAACGGCAGCTCGATCAGCGTGACCAGTGCGCCGCGCCCCGGAAAGCGGAACCGGCTGATGCACCAGGCCGCCGACACCCCGAATACCGTATTCAGCGGCACGCTGATCGCCGCCACCGTCAGGGTCAGGCGGATGGACGTTAGCGAGTCCGGGTCGCTCAGCGTCGCCAGTGCCGCCGGAATGCCTTTGCGGAACGCCTCTGCCAGCACCACCACCAGCGGCAGCACCAGCAGGATGATCAGCAGCGCCGCCGTCAGCAGGATCAACACGACGCGCGTCGCAACGCTTTCCTGCGCCGCCGGGGTCGTCATGATCGCCTCCGCATGCGGGCGCGCAGCAGGTTCAGCGACAGCAGCACGGCGAACGACGCCAGCAGCATCACCAGCGCCAGCGCGGCGGCGCCGGCGTAATTAAGCTGCTCCAGACGGATCAGGATCAGCAACGGCGCGATCTCGCTCACCATCGGCATGTTGCCGGCGATGAAAATGACGGAGCCGTACTCGCCGATGCCGCGTCCGAACGCCGCGCCGAAGCCGGCCAGCAGGGCAGGGGTCAGCGCCGGCAGCACCACCCGCAAAAGGGTCTGCCGCCGCGTGGCGCCCAGGGTCGCGGCGGCTTCCTCGGCTTCTCGCGGCATCTCCATGATCACCGGCTCCAGCGTCCGCACCATGAACGGCAAGCCGACAAACACCAGGGCGACGAAGATGCCCAGCGGCGTGTAGGCGACCCGGATGCCGAGCGGCAGCAGCAGGGCACCGATCCAGCCGCGCGGCGCGAACAGGGCGGTCAGGGCGATGCCGGCGACCGCGGTGGGCAAGGCCAGCGGCATGTCGATCAGCGAATCCGCCAGGTTGCGCAGCGGGAAGCGGTAGCGGACCATCACCCACGCCACCAGCAGCCCGAGCGGCATGTTCACCGCCGCGGCCAGCGCCGCGGTGCCGAAACTCAGCCGCAGCGCGGCGAGCACCCGCGGCTCGGTGACCGACTGCCAGACGCCCGCGAAGCCGAGCGTCCACGGCCGCAGCGCCAGCAAGGTCAGCGGCAGCAAGACGATCAGCGACAGCCAGACCACCGTAATGCCCAGCGTCAACGAGAATCCGGGCAAAGCCGATCGGCGGGAGGGCAGAGTCATTTTCCCGGAGTAAAGATGCGGTCGAACAGGCCGCCATCGGCGAAGTATTTTGCCTGTGCGCGGTCCCAGCCGCCGAAATCCTCGATCGTTGCCATCGGCAAAGCCGGGAACGTGTCGGCATTTTGCTTCGCCACGGCCGTATCGCGCGGACGGTAAAAATTCTTCGCGATGATCTCCTGCGCCGGTTTCGTGTAGAGGAACTCCAGATACGCGGTGGCCACGTCGTGCGTACCCTTCTTGGCGACAACGCTATCCACCACGGAAACCGGAGGCTCCGCGAGCACGCTCACCGAGGGATAGACGATCTCATAAGCGCCGCCGCCGAATTCCTGGCGGGCGAGCCATGCCTCGTTCTCCCACGCCAGCAGCACGTCGCCGAGTTCGCGTTGGACAAAACTGTTGGTGGCGCCGCGCGCGCCGGTATCCAGCACCGGCACCTGGTGAATCAGGCGCCGCGTGAACGCCTCGACGGTCGCCTCCGTGGCACCCGGCTGGCGCTGCGCCCAGGCAACGGCGGCAAGGAAATTCCAGCGTGCGCCGCCCGACGTCTTCGGGTTGGGTGTGATCACCGCCACATCCGGCTTCAGCAGGTCGGGCCAGTCATGTAAGCGCTTCGGATTGCCCGCGCGCACCAGGAAGACGATCGTGCTGGTGTAGGGGGAGGCGTTGTCCGGCAGCCGCGTCTGCCAGTTGGCCGCGATCAGCCCGCGTTTGGCCAGCGCGTCGATGTCCGCCGCCAGCGCCAGCGTGACGACATCCGCCTGCAGCCCTTCCAGCACGGCCCGGGACTGCGCGCCGGAGCCGCCATGCGACTGATTGATGCTGATCTCCTCCCCGGTTTTCGCCTTCCAGGCGGCGATGAAGGCGGGGTTGATGGCGCGGTAAAGTTCACGCGTCGGATCGTATGAAACGTTCAGCAGGGTGGTCGCCGCGGCGGCGCGGCGCGGCGATGCGGCCATCAGTCCCAGCGTCGCGGCGATCGCGCTGCGGCGGGAAATCGGTCGGGACAATGCAGGCAATATTCCACTCCTACTGTGCGGTATTTTTCGCTCCGACGTCCTAGCACAGCGAAAGCGAGACCGTCAGGGGGTGGCCGGCGGACGACAGAAGCAGGCTATTGCAATTGGTTTTGACGTGACGGATTGGCAACGCCGGGGTCGTAACGCGGGTTGAGGCGACGTTATTTCACAATAACCGAACGTGGAATCTGACGGGCGATGATAGGAAATTTCCCGGGACAGACCTCTGGTGCGAGCGGGCAAGTCGCCGCGATCCCGGGTGACGGTTCGCAGCAAACACGGTTGCGTATCCCGTCCGTTTGGTTAACGTAGGAATTATGAAGACCTTGCTCGCCGTTGTCGTCATCGTCATCGCCATCTGGTTCGTTCCGCTGATGATAGAAGGAGCCGGTGGCCCGTGCGGCGCGCTTGCAACGCAGGCGGTGCGGATAGAATCGCAACACGACAAAGGCCCGGGCGCGCCGTTCGCCCTGGGCCTCGCCAAGCTGCTGGGAGATTCGGTTGTTTCGGCGGTCGTCCAGCAGAGATATCCTTCGATACCGCCGGGCGCTGTCTGCACAGCATATTATTGGCGTCTGCTGGTGGATCCCAACTTCATCAACGAGGTCAATCCTTCGCCGCGGCGTGCCGGGTAGGGAAGCGCACTGTTCCCCGGCCGTTCGGCGCTCGCCAGGCTCCCCGCCGGCAGGAAGGTCCGGCCGGTTCCGCAGCGTAACCGACCTCAGCTCAAACCGCCAACGGCGCAGTCCAACGACGGTTGACGAAAACCCGTGACGATCCATCCGTTGGTCGCCGGGTCGCGGGCGGTCAGGAATGTGTAGAGGCATTTCGTCACAGTCTGGTCGCCGCCGATGAACTCGGTTTCGGTGGTCTTGCGCCCCTTCTTGTCCTTGTCGGTCGTGGTGACCGCCGAAACGGGTGTGGTATCGACAGAGATCTTCTGCCACTGGAACGCTCGCACGCCGCCGCCGAGGTCGATCTGATTCGCCGGCGGCCCATAGGCCAGTTCAACCGCCCGGATATCCTGGCCGACATAGCCCTTCATCGTATCGGCGGCGCAAGCCGCAAGGGCTAAAACAGCAGAGACAGTAATCGGGAGAAGTTTCATTGTTGCGGGTCCGTTCGGGTTTCCGCTGTCCGTTGTAACGGCCTGGCGCGGACATGGCAGCCGCCGGGCGACCGGTTCGCCGAAAGGTGACAGGCGTGCCCGCCCGGGCTAGTGACCGGGACCGTCTTCAGAAAAGGACACCATCCCGTGCGCGAGACCCCGTTCCGCGGCCTCCGCGGCAAGGCCTGACGCCGATGCCGGCGGATGCCTGCCGCATTTACCTGATCACGCCGCCTGCGCTCGACCCCGTGCCGTTCGCCGGTCTTCTGGCGGCGGCGCTGGACGCCGGTGACGTGGCGGCGGTGCAGCTCCGGCTGAAGGACGCGGACGACGATGCCTGGCGCCGTGCGATCGACACGCTGCGTCCGGTCTGCCAGTCCCGCGACGTCGCGTTCCTGCTGAACGACCGCGCCGATTTGGTCCGCGCAAACGGCTGCGACGGCGCCCATGTCGGTCAGGACGACATGCCGGCGCGGGACGCGAGGCGGCTGCTGGGGCCGGACCTGACCCTCGGCGTGACCTGTCACGGCAGCCGCGACCTGGCAATGCAGGCGGGCGAGGACGGCGCCGACTACGTTGCGTTCGGCGCCTTCTATCCCTCTTCGACCAAGCAGGTCGCGGCGTTGCTGGACCCCGAGATCCTGCAATGGTGGTCCGAGATGATGGAACTGCCGAGCTGCGCCATCGGCGGCATCACGCCGGAGAACTGCGCCCCCCTGGTCAGCGCCGGGACCGATTTTCTCGCCGTCGTTGGCTGCGTCTGGAACCACCCGGACGGCCCGGCCGCGGGCGTGAAAGCGTTGAACGCGGCGATAGCGGCGGCGCGCTGAAGCGGCCGCGGTCGGCCAGCGGCCAAACCGTCCCGGCTGCGACGCCCGGTCGGGCAGCGCATTCCACCGACCCCGGGGCCGCCGCTGTTGGTTCAGACCCTGCTCGCACAACTGACGGAGGCAGACGGCAAGCAGTCTTTGGAGCTGCCGCCATTCGGCGTGGCGCTGGACAGGTCGTAAACCGGGTTCTCCAAGCCCGTCACGTTACTGAATCAAAAATGAATTCTAATTGTGCGGCTGAGGCCGCAATCTTAACTCTGCGTTAATCTATATGCATTACTGGAGTTGCAAAGACGACGGTCCAACAGGCTTCCCGCAATGGGTGACATACATGGCCAGCAGCCAGATGTTTCTATCAGCGCTACCGGATGCCCGGAGCCGGTCCCATTGTCCGGCTGCCGCCCCGTCATTGCCAGGCGGCGACAGTTTATGGCCGGTGAATCCGTCACCCGGCGAACGACCTTCGGGCGAAGCGGCGGACCGGCCAAAACTCTGCCATGCAGGCCGGGGTACCCGGGGAAGACACTGTCGCTCTGTACAGCACATATCCCGGCGCCTGTGCCCTTCGGGGAATTGGCCAAGAGCGTGCCGCGCGGCTGCCGGCCCCATCCGCACGGACATATCAGCCTTCATGGCGGGCGGTGGCCCGATATGCGTTAAAATAGTGCCGCGGCGGCTGCGCTTGTTCCCCGTCATGGTGCGCGGAGGCGCACCATCCACGCCTTGCGGTGCGGGTTTAGGCAAAGCCGTGGATGCCGACCTTCGTCGGCATGACGAGGGGAAGCGGCGCGCGACGGGCGGTATTTTAATGCCTATGGGGCGGTGGCCCGCCATCCACACCCGGGTTTGTGGATGCAAATGTGTGGAGGCTGATTTTGGCCGGTATGAGGAGGCGGCTGAACCGGCATGACTGAACGACGCCTCCTGGTCGTGGATGACGAGGCCGTTCAACGCCTGGTGGTCGCCAGCGCCGCCGCGCGCGCGGGCTTCGCCGCCGACAGCGCGGCTACTCTGGAAGCCGCGGTCGCCCGCGTCGGCGCGGTTGCCTACGATGTCGTGGTGCTCGATCTCGGTCTGCGCAAGAATGACGGGATCGAGTTGTTGCGCCGCCTCTGCGACTCAAAATCCGATCCGGTTCTGATCTTCATTTCGGCCTTCGATGAACGCGTTCGCCAGGCCGCGGCGCGTCTGGCGATGTCGCTCGGGTTGCGGGTCGCGGGCACGCTCGGCAAGCCGATGCGGGTCGATGATTTGATCGCGCTGTTGCGCCGCGTGCCGCAAGCGGCCGGCCCGGACCATCCGGAGCAGATCAGGGCGATCGAACCGGACGTGCTCGCGGCCGCACTCGGGCACGGTGAACTGACCTGCGCATTTCAGCCGAAAGTAACGCTGCTTGAACGGCAGCTGATCGGGGTCGAGGCGCTGGCCCGCTGGCAAAGCCCGACGCTCGGCAGCGTGCCGCCGAGCCTGTTCATCCCTGTGGCCGAACGGTCGGGCCTGATCGATCGGCTGACCTGGTACATTCTCGACGAGGCGCTCGCCACCTTCCGCGCCTGGCGCCTGGTCAGCCGGGACATGACGCTCGCGGTCAACCTGTCCCCGCTCAGCCTGACCGACCTGTCACTGCCTGAGAAGGTGTCTGACGCATTGGCAAAGGCGGACGTGCCCGCCGCGGCGCTCGTGCTGGAGGTCACCGAAGGCGCGGTGATGACCGACTGCGTGGCCGCGGCGGACATTCTGACGCGCCTGCGCATCCGCGACGTCAAGCTGTCGATCGACGATTTCGGCACCGGCCACTCGTCCCTGTTGTCCCTGATGCGGCTGCCCTTCAGCGAGTTGAAGATCGACCAGTCCTTCGTGCGCGACTGCCTGGTCGATCCGGAGGCGCCAAAGATCATCCGCGGGATCGTCTCGGTGGCCCGAGATCTGGGCCTGACACTGGTCGCCGAGGGCATCGAGACCGAACCCGTGGCCATCGAGGTGGAACGGCTGGGCTGCCTGGTCGGACAAGGCTACCTGTTCGCGCCGCCGCTGGCCGCCGCGGCGCTGCAAGAGCGTCTGCGCGGCAACGTCGCGGACGACGCCGCGGATTAGGTGTTAGAGCAGCGGCTTCGGGCGGTCCGTCTGAGATAGCCGGGTATTGGAGCGGCCTCGCAGCATTCGGTTTGCCTGACGGATCCCGTTGTGTTCAGAAATGGACGGTTACGCTGGCAATAATCCTGCGCTCATAAGGCGGTCCCGCGGTCCGTACTATCGTTGCTTGATTGAGCTGCTGTGCCGCGAGCGCCAGGGTCACATGCTCGATCACGGCGTAACCGATGCGCGCGTTGAGCGTGGCGTAGTTGTCGATCGAGACGCGCTCCAGCCCCAGATTCGAGCCGGTGGCGCGGAAGTCGCAGAAATTCGATTGCCACCGCCCGATCAGGTCCAGCTCCCATTTTTCCCTGCTGTATCCGATGCCGGCATCGACGACGTTGCGCGGCGCGCTGCACGCATAGTTCACCGTGCTGGTCAGCACCCCGCCCTGGTTCAGCGACGTGTTGTCGGTGGTAGCGGTGAACGCGTAGCTGACATTCCATCGCCAGCCCGACTCCGAATGGCCCTTCAAGCCGATTTCGATCCCTGCGGCGGTGGTATAGCCGACATTGGCGGAGAAGAAGGCGGGGATGCCGGCTTGGGTGATGCCGAACTGCCCCCCGAACGGCCAGGAAATGACGTTGTCGGTGCGCTGCCCGAACACCGCCGTGCGAAGCGTGGATGCGATTTCGGTCAATGTGCGATCGTAATCCAACTCAGCGTTGTAAATCACCGACGGAAGCACATTGGGACGGCCGAGCAGGCCGACGGGCGCCAGCTCTCCGGGGGCGACCTGGAGCGCCTGGTCCATCAGCGTCGGCAGTTGCACGCCGCGCGCCGCGGTCAGGCGCAGCGTGTCGAGATCGGTGGCTTTCCAGACCAGACCTGAATTGAAGCTCGGCTGGTTGAAGGTCGTGTTGCTGTAGTCGGCAGCGGTGATGCCGCTGCCCGGCACCAGGAACCCGCTATACTGCATCTGCACGTGATCCAGCCGCACCGCATTGGTCAGCGAAACCACCGGGGTCACCTGCCAGTCCCACATCAGGCTGGCCGAGTAGATGGTGTTGGACATGCTCCCGGCCAGCAGGGCCGAGCCGTCGCTGTTGAAGCGGTATTCAAGTCCGGCGCGGACGGTGTGGTCCGGCCCGAGCTTCACCAGATCGCTGGCCTGCACCACGCTGACCGTCTGGGTCTCGAACTCTTGCGCGGCGAACAGATCGCCGAAATCGTCTGTGATGACGTTGGCAATGTTCACGTTGGCCTGGTTGCGATATCCTGACAGACTGAGCAGGCCGATCGGCGTGGTGGCGTTGACGCCGAGCCGGAATGAGTTGGAGTGCTGCTCTTCCGTCAGGTAGGCGCCGGCGGGCGACGGCCCCGACAAGCGGGTGTCGCCGACACTGACACCTGCGAACGCCTCCACATCATCCGTTATCTTCGTTCGTCCATCGGCGTTGAACGTCCCGGTGAACGGGGTTTGCCGGCTCAACCTGTCGGCGAGGCTCAACGCCCCGGGAGCAAAATCATGCGCCGCGAAGCCGCCGAGCGACAGCCGCAGACCGGACTCCTCGCCGATACGGCCCGTGGCCACGGCCGAACCCGCCCGGTATTGCTGGGTGCCGCCTGCCACTGTCGCCGTATTGATCGGATCCTTGCGCGGATCGTAGGTGATGATGTTGATCACGCCGCCCGCGGCGTTGAATCCGTACAGTGCGGAGTTCGGTCCATAGATAACCTCGATCTGACGGATCTCCGCCAACTGGACGGGGATCGCTTCCCAGACCACGCGGCCATAGTCCACCATGTAGACCTGCCGGCCATCGACCAGCACCATCAGATGCGGGTTCGCTGTCTGGTTGTAGCCGCGAATGCCCACATCAGCTCCTCCCAGGCCGTTAAACCGGACATCGACACCGGTGACGAACTGCAGCACCTCCGGAATGGTGGTGGCGCCGGAGCGCCTTATGTCGTCCTGCGTGATGATCTCGATGTTGGCCGGCGCGTCGGCGGCACGCTGCGGTTTGCCGGTGACCGACGTGGTGACCGGCTCACCGAACATCTGCTCCATGACGCCGTAGTTGACTGATTGAGCGTGGGCGCCGGGTGCACCGAACGGAACCACCAGCAGTATCAAAGGCAAGGCAACAAATCGCCGGATTTGGAACATGCCGGACCGTGGTGCTGTGCACATCGTCATATCTCTCGGATCATCATGAGGAAGGCTGGAGCAAGCTCGACACCCGTGACCGCCGCGGCGGCATGGTTGACAAGAACCTCGACGCGCGGTTCGGCGCGGATCGCCATGACGCAGCGCCCGGCCTGCACGGCGGCGAAATCGGCGGTAACGCAGAGCACCCGGGCAGAGCGGCTGGCGCCCATGAGCCGCTCGCCATCGGCCCCCGAAGCGGCCAGGATCGCGGCGTAACCGCCCGCGCCGAGCGAGGCGGTGTCCACAAGCCTGGGCTGAAACACCGCCCTGCCGGCGTGCAGACCATCACCGATCAGAGCGGCAAGCGCCTCGGCATCCTTCTGCGATGCGTCGTCACCCGCGACGTAGGCGATCGCCATGACAAGCTGTCCGCTCGGCTCCGGCAGCAGGCACGACAATGCGCTGCCCAGGACCTTGAGACTTTTGGCCGATAGCGAAGCGGCGCCGGCGGCGCGCGGCAGGGCGGCCGCCAGGGCCAGGGAAAGCACCCCCAGCACGTCTCGCCGCCGCAACCCCGGGCGTTTGGCGCGCGGAGCAGTCACACGAACGCTTTCTTTCGACGGTGGCTTAAGCGCATGGAGAGGCGTCTCAGAAACTGATCGACTTCATATTTAGGTTGTTAAGTAGCAAAATATACATCGAAATCAAACATAAATATCGCATCATACACTCAAAGATTGTATTTTTTCCTGAAACGCTGCATAACGCGTGTCTTGGGCCGGCGAGTTTCCGGCGGCTAATGCGCGCCGGCGTGAGAAAGGAACGAGGCGTTGGACCTGTGGAGAGAACTGATCGCGGCGCACGACTATCTTCGCCTCGCAGGTGCCCTGCTGCTCGGACTCGCCGGAAGCCAGATTGCCTTCCTGCTGCTACCCGCCAACGAGGCGGCGACGGATCGCTGGCGGCTGCCGCGCACCATGTTGACGGGCCTGGCACTCGGCGCAGTCACATGGGGCGTCTTCCTGATCTCGCTGAACGGGTTCTTCCCGTATCTCAACCTGCACGTGCCAACCGTGCCGGCGGCAATCTCGGTTCTGCTCTGCATTGGTGGCGCGGTCGGATCGATGCTCGTCGTTGCCTACGGGGCCGGCGGCGCGCGCGATACGTTGCTGGCGGGTTCGCTGTTGTCCTCAGCTGCATCCTGCGCGCTGTTTGTCAGCATGAGCGGCATCGCCGAGCCGTTGGTGCTGGCGTACGATCTCGCTGCTGTTCTGACGGTCATGATCGCCGCCACCGCGCTGTTCAGCCTCGGGCTGCGCGGCTTGCGGCGTGTCACCACCCGGCGGCGGCGGCTGGTGCCGGTCACGCTGATGGGCTTAACCCTGACGCTGGTGAATCTCGGTTCGTTCGCCGCGATCCTGCCGCTCTCGGAATGGGAGGCCGCGAAGGGAACGCCCAACGCCCTGGCCCTTCAGCCGATAACGGTGGTGTTCTTCTCGGAGTTCCTGGCCGCGCTGCTGCTGGTGCGTGCCGGCAGCTCGGTGGACCGCCGTCAGGCCATGCGTGCCACGCAGGAGAACGAACGTCTCCGGCAGCTCACCGACAGCACGTTCGAGGGCATTCTGGTATTTCGCGACGGCATCGTGCTCGACGCGAACCGTGCGCTATGCGCCATGGTCGGCCTGTCGCTCGACGACATGAAGGGCCGTCAACTGGACGACTTCGGCGGCTTGAGCATCTTGCGGTCCGGTGTCGGCTCGCAGCCGATTGAGCTGGACCTGCGCAACCGCTACGGCGAGCTGATTCCGGTCGAAACGCTGTCGCGCGACATATCCTTCGGCGACGGCATCGCCAGGGTGGCGGCGATGCGCGACATTCGCGAGCGGCGCGCGGCGCAGCAGAGCGAACGCGACCGCCAGCGGATGACGGATTTGCAGCGTGAAACCGCCGAACTGCGCGAACGCGCCCGTCTCGCCGCCGAGGCAAACCGGGCCAAGTCAGCCTTCCTGGCGATGATGAGCCACGAGATCCGCACCCCGATGAACGCCGTGCTGGGGCTGGCGACGGTCTTGCTGAACGACAACCTGTCAGGCGGCCAGCAGCAGATGGTGTCGGTGATCCGCGAGTCGGGGGAGGCGCTGCTGCGCATCCTCGACGACATTCTCGACTACTCGAAGCTCGATGCCGGGCGGTTGACGCTCGAGCCGATACCGTTCTCACCGGCGACACTCACCCATGAGGCTGTCAGCGTGCAGGGCCCCGCGGCGATCGCCAAGGGACTCAGCATCAGTGCCGCCGTGGATCCCGATCTTCCGGAGACGCTGCTGGGAGATGCCGGCCGGATCCGGCAGGTGTTGATGAACCTCGTGTCGAATGCGATCAAGTTCACCGATACCGGCGCAGTGGTCATCCAGGCGCGATGCATCGGCAGTCACGACGGCAAGGTGTCGGTGTCCTGGGAAGTGCGCGACACCGGCATTGGCATATCCAAGGAAAAACTGGGGCGGCTGTTCGAGGAGTTCGTGCAGGCCGACGATTCGATCACCCGCCGCTTCGGCGGAACCGGCCTCGGTCTCGCCATCAGCCGCCGGATCGTGGAGCAGATGGGCGGCGAAATCGAGGTGGAATCGCAGCCGGGACTGGGCAGCCTGTTCCGTTTCCGGCTGGCGTTGGAGCGGGCCAACGCCGCGGCCACGGCCGCCGCGGTGGAGGCGCGCCGCGATCATGCCGCCGGCCTGCGGGCGGTCCTGCGGCAGCTTGGCCGATCGGCGCGGCTGCTGATCGCCGAGGACAATCCGACCAACCAGTTCGTGCTCGAGCAATTGCTGCGGGAATTCGATATCGTGGTGGACATCGTGGGCGACGGCGAGGCGGCCGTGGCTTCGGCTACGGCGCGCGCTTACGATGCCGTCTGCATGGATATGCGGATGCCGAAAATGGACGGGTTGCAGGCCACGCGGTGCATCCGCCGCCTGGAGGGCGCCCCCGCCGCAATGCCGATCATCGCGCTCACGGCTAATGCTTTCCCGAGCGACGTGAAGGCGTGCATGGACGCCGGTATGCAATTCTTCGTCGCCAAGCCGATAGCCCGGGACCTGTTGCTCCAGGCGCTGGAGAGTGCGTTATCCGGCAGTGGCGGCGCAACGGCGGTGCCCGGCGCCGATCGGCCGATAGAGCCGCCGGCCGCGCAGGTGGCGCCGGCCGTGCTCGACGCGGCGGCGCTTGATATGCTGTCCGACACTCTGGGCCACGAAACGGTGCTGCGCATGGTCGAGATATTCCGCGACGAGACGCAGGCCCGGTTGGCGCGGTTCGCCGGCGGCTCGCTTGATGCGGGCGATTTGCGGGAAGAATTGCATGCGTTGAAGGGCACTGCGGGGACGGTTGGCGCCTTGCGGCTATCGCAGCTCGCGGCCTCAGCCGAGACCGAACTGGAACGCGGTGTCGGCAAAGAGGTTGCGGATCTGCCGCTGCTATCGGCCGCCTTCGATGCGTATATCGACGGGCTGGCGTGTCTCAACCTAATTCGCCCCGCAATTGAGGCCGCCGACGGCATTTGATGATTTAGCCGTCAACGATCGGCGGTTAGGCAGGGGCGAGGTGCCCTTCAGCCCAGCACTTCTCGCGCTATGATCAGCTTCTGCACCTCGGAAGCGCCTTCGTAGATCCGCAGCGCCCGGATCTCGCGATACAGTTCCTCCACCTTCACCCCGGAGGTGACCCCGAGCCCGCCGAAGATCTGCACGGCATCGTCGATCACGCGCTGGGCCGACTCGGTCGCGTGCAGCTTCGCCATCGCCGCCTCGCGCGTGATCCGGCCGCCGCCCGAAGTGTCTCGTGCCCAGGCGGCGCGGTAGACCAGCAACGCGCTGGTATCGATCGCCAGCGCCATGTCGGCGATGCGCGCGCGGGTGGTCTCCATGTCGGCCAGCGTCTTGCCGAACATGCGCCGCCCTCGCGCGCGGGCGGTGGCCTCGTCGAGGGCGCGCCGCGCGAACCCCAAAGCCGCCGCGCCGACGGTGGTGCGGAACACGTCGAGGGTCGCCATCGCCACCTTGAAGCCTTCGCCCGGCGAGGCGAGAAGATTGGCGTCCGGCACGATGCAGGTGTCGAAGCGCAGAGTCGCCAGCGGGTGCGGCGCGATCACTTCGATGCGGTGCGGAATGGTCAGCCCGGGCGTGCCCGCTTCCACCAGGAAAGCCGACAGGCCGCGCGCACCGGGCGCCTCACCGGTGCGGGCGAATACGACATAGTGCCCGGCGATGCCGCCGTTGCTGATCCAGGTCTTCTCGCCGTCCAGCCGCCAGCCGCCCGGCACGCGCACCGCCGTGGTGGCGAGCGCCGCGACGTCCGAGCCGGCATCGGGCTCGCTGAGGGCGAATGCGGCCAGAGAGCGGCCAGCGCGCACCGCCGGCAATATCCGCTCCCGCATCTCCGCGCTGCCGAACAGCGTGATCGGCCCGCTGCCCAAACCCTGCATGGCGAACACGAAGTCGGCGAGGCCGGAATGCCGCGCCAGGATCTCGCGTGCGAGGCACAGCGTGCGCACGTCCAGCGCCGCGGCGCCGCCCGCCGGAACGGAGGCGTCCAGCCAGCCGGCCTCCCCCAGTTGCAAGGCCAGGCTGCGGCAGGCGGCATCGATGTCTTCGCCGGGATGGTGCGGCCGCGGATCGATATGCGCAGCTGCCCAGGCGTCCAGCCGCTGCGCGAAGTCGCGGTGCCGATCGTCCAGGAACGGCCAGTCGATAAAAGAGACGTCCGGCATCTGTTCAGCCCCCCATCGCCCGGCCGATGCCAGAGGCGCTTACCGAAACGAGGTCGATGCCGGCCATGATCTGTTTCCTTTCCCTGCTGCGGCTTGCGTCGCCGGTTGGCCCGGCCTCCGGATTTGCATGACGAGGTCAGGCATGATCCGCTTGTGAATGAACGTTCATTCAGTGTATGCGGAGGCCGGGCCGGAATCAACCGGTCCCGTCACGGCAAGGCAGGGAGGCGGCCATGGCGAACACCCGAAGCCATCCGGTGCCGCCTTCCGTCCACAACACGGGAGCAACAAGAAATGCCAATGACCCATGACCGCATCGACGCCGCCAGCTTCGAACCGAAGCATTTCCGGTGGTCGCTGGACGGCAAGGTGGCCACCATCACGCTGAACCGGCCGGAGCGGAAAAACCCGCTGACCTTCGAATCCTATGCCGAACTGCGCGACACCTTCCGCCGCCTGACCTATGCCGACGCGGTGAAGACGGTGGTGGTCACCGGCGCCGGCGGCAATTTCTGCTCGGGCGGCGACGTGCACGAAATCATTGGTCCGCTGGTGCGCCTCCAGGAAGCCGGCGACATGCAGGGACTGTTGGATTTCTGCCGCATGACCGGGGACCTGGTGAAGGCGATGCGCGCCTGTCCGCAGCCCATCGTCGCCGCCATCGACGGCATCTGCGCCGGTGCCGGTGCGATCATCGCCATGGCCTCGGATTTGCGGCTCGGCACACCCGCCAGCAAGGTCGCCTTCCTGTTCACCCGGGTGGGCCTGGCGGGCGCGGACATGGGCGCCTGCAACATCCTGCCGCGGATCATCGGGGCGGGCCGGGCGGCCGACCTGCTGTATACGGGCCGGGCGATGGACGGCGCCGAAGCCGAGCGGTTCGGCTTCTACAACCGTCTGTGCGAGCCTTCGGCGGTGCTGGAGGAGGCCCAGAAGCTGGCGGCGTCGCTGGCCGCGGGGCCAACCTTCGCTCATGCCATGACCAAGCGTTGCATCCACCAGGAATGGAGCATGCAGGTGGACGACGCGATCGAGGCCGAGGCGCAGGCTCAGGCGATTTGCATGCAGACGCGCGATTACGGCCGGGCCTATCGGGCGTTCGTGGACAAGCAGCGGCCGGTATTCGAAGGCAATTGAGCGGTATCGGCCGGTGCTGGGCGAGGGTTTGCGAGCCGGGGGGGCCGGTGTTAGTTCAAAGCCCGAGCCGGCATCAGGAAGCACAGCCCAGTGACCAGCCTATCTTCTATTGATTCAGGCCTCGCGGCGGCTGTCAGCGGCAACAGGATCGCCGGGCTGGTGGCGGCCGCCGCGGACGACCGGGGCGTGATCTATCAGTCCGGGTTCGGCCGCCGCGGCGTGGCGCTGCCCGAGCCGATGACGACGGATACCGTGTTCCGCATCGCCTCGATGACCAAGGCGATCACCGCCACCGCGGCTATGCAGTTGACCGAGCAGGGGACGCTGTCGCTGGACCAGCCGGCGCGGGAGATCCTGCCGTTTCTGGCCGAAACGCAAGTGCTGGAGGGTTTCGACACCGCCGGCCAGCCCGTGCTGCGGCCGCCCCGGACGGAGATTACGCTGCGGCGGTTGCTGACCCACACGGCGGGTTTCGTCTACGACATCTGGAACGCGTCAATGAACCGCTACCAGGACGTAACCCACCTGCCGGGCATTCGATCGGCCAGACTCGCGGCGCTGAACGCGCCTTTGGCGTTCGATCCCGGGGAGCGGTGGGAATACGGCGCCAACATCGATATTGCCGGCCGGATGGTGGAGGCGGCCAGCGGGTTGGACCTGGAGGCCTATTTTCAGCGGCACATCTTCGCGCCGCTCGGCATGGCCGATACCAGCTTCATCCAGCGGCCCGAGTGGGACAGTCGCCTGGCCGCGGTGCATGCGCGGCAGGCCGACGGATCGTTGCATCCGATTGCGCTGCCGCGGGCGGCGGGGCCGGAGTTTTATACCGGCGGAGGCGGGCTGTTCTCCACCGCGCCCGACTACATCCGGTTCCTTCGGGCGCTGCTGAACCGGGGAGAGCTGGAGGGCGCGCGGATCCTGCGGCCGGAGACGGTGGCGCTGATGGGGCAGAACCACATGGGCGCGCTGGAGGTGCAGCCAATGGTGAGCGGGATGCCGCGCATGTCCAACGATGTCGAGCTGTTCCCGGGGATGGCGAAGAAGTGGGGACTGAGTTTTCTGATCAATACTGAGCCGGGTCCGGCAGGGCGAAGTGCGGGCAGCCTGGCCTGGGCGGGGTTGAACAACACGTATTACTGGCTCGATCCGGTACGCAAGGTGGCCGGGGTGCTGATGACCCAGGTGCTGCCGTTTGCCGATAGAACCGTGCTTGAGGCGCTGGATGGGTTCGAGGCGGCGGTTTATGCGTCGGTCGGGTAGCGGGACGCGCCGGGTTTGGGGTTGGCGGTCAATGATCAGGTCTTTGGCCCGGTTGTGCCGGGGGCAATGGTTTAGAATGGTTCTGGTGGCGGATGGGGTGGGATTCGAACCCACGGTACGCTTACACGTACGGCGGTTTTCAAGACCGCTGCCTTAAACCGCTCGGCCACCCATCCGTAAGCGGCGTCAGTAGCGCGTTGGCATCCTCTGCTCAAGTGTTGACGTGAATCACGGCATTCCATGGTTCCGTCGTTCGAACCCCGGGCGCTGCGCCAATGGTCGATCGGCGCGGCAGATCGGGGGAGTGGGCATGTTTTCGCCGGGTATCGTTGGTTATACGGAATAGAACAGCACGTCCGCCTCGGCGGGTTCGCCCTTTCTAATCTCGCACCGAATGCGCCGTATGGCCGCCAGCGTCGCGGTTTCTTCGTCCGCGGCCTGCGGGAACACATGATCAACCGGAAACCAGGCCGAAAAGTCCGCCCGCCGAAAAGCTTCCAGCAAATCGGGATTCACCCCTGCCAGCCAAACCTCGATGCCGGCTACCTGAGCGTGCTTCAGAAAATGCTCGAACTGCTCGATACTCACGACGTCCGGGTTGCGAACTCGTTTCAGGCGCAGCAGCACGTGGTCCAAGCCCTGCTCATGCGCCCGGGCTTCGATGCGTTCAAAAGTGCGGCCCAATTCGGGGGCGGCGCCAAAAAACAACTCCCCCTCCAGGTCGAAAATCAGGAAGCCGAAGTTCAGCCGATCGGCTGGCAGTCTGTCGCGAACCACATCGTCGGGATCGATGACCAGCTCTGTGACTTTCAATTTCGCCGCCCGCGGCACAAACAGCAGGATCGATAGCGCAACACCAATCAGAATAGCCAGATCGAGGCCGAAGGCTAACGCGGACAAGCAGGTTGCGACGACGATGAACGTATCCATTCGCGACGTCCGCAGCGTAAATGCCAGGCGCTTGAAATCGATCAACCGAGCGGCCGTCAGAAGCAGTAGCGCCGCTAACGCCGGCTTTGGCACGAACCGTGCCAGCGGTGCGAGCGCGATAACTGCGATAGCAACAATCCCGGCCGTCAAAACTCCGGAGAATCGCGTCGCCGCGCCGGCCTGGAAATTGATTGCGGAGCGCGACAGCGAGCCGGAGCCGGGGAGGCATTGGAAGAAGGCGCCTGTCAGATTTGCGATTCCCTCGGCCAGGCACTGGCGGTTGAAGTCCAATTGCTGGCGTGTCTGATTGGCGATCGCCTTCGCAATCGCCAGCGCTTCCAGCAAGCCGAGAAAGGCGATCGCGACACTGTCGGACGCAAAGTCCCAGGCCCAACTCAGCTTTATCGCCGGTATGTGAAACCCCGGCAGGCTGCTCGGGACTGTCCCGGCCACACCGATGGCGGTCTTGCCGTCAAGCCCCGGAATCGTCCAGCCGGCGAGCCAGGTGCCGATACCGACAATGACCAGCACGCAAAGCATGTCGAACTTCGGTAGGCGGTACCTGCCAACCAGATGCCGAAACAACAAGGCCAGGACCAGCGTTGCCGCCGTCGCAGTCAGCGCTTTCGAATTGACAGCGTCGCCCGCACTAAGCGTCATCCAAAGCCGATAGAGGATATGTTGCGCGCCAGTTCCTTTGTCCCGGACGCCCAGGGCATTGCTGATCTGGCCCACGGCGAGCAGGAAAGCCGCCCCGCTCATGAAACCCTGGATGACCGATTCTGAAATGTAACGGGTTAGATCGCCGAGCCGAAAAACCGCAATGAATATCTGGATCGAGCCGACCATGGCGCCCAGCAGAAACATTGCTTCGGCGGCCTCGACCCGTTGGTCGGGATCGAAAATCGACAGCGCACTGAAAACCACCAGCGAAATCGCGCTGGTCGGCCCGTTGATCAGATGCGATGAGGATCCGAAAATAGAAGCAATACCGGTTACTACAATAGCAGAATAAAGCCCGAACCGCGGATCGACGCCTGCCAAAAGAGCGTAGGCCATGCCCTGCGGCAACGAAATCGCGGCAACTGTCAGTGCCGCAACCAGGTCCTGCCGGAAGCTCTTTCTGTAGCTGTCGATCCACTGCCTCATCGCGGCCGTCCGCCCATGATCGTGTCGATGATGCCGTTCTCGGCAAAGAATTTTTCGTTCGCGTCTTCCCAGCTTCGGGCGATCGATGTGACCGGAACGAGTGTTATCGGGGGAAATGCCGCGCCGCCCTTGCTCGGGCGATAACCCAGGCGGGCGATCGTTTCCTGGGCGCTGTCACTGAACAAGAAGTTCAGGTACGCCTTGGCGGCTGCGAGATTCCCGTCGCGCGCCACCTCGCGATCGACCCAGGCGACATAAGGTTCCGCCAGGATGCTGACCGGCGGATAAACGATCTGCAACCTGCCTTTGGAGGCGTCGACCTCCCGCAGGGCTTCGTTCTCCCAGGTCAGGTGGACATCGCCGATTTCCTGAACCGCGAAGGTCGTTGCAGCACCGCGGGCGCCTTCATCCAGGACTTTGACGTGTTGATATAGCGCCGTCAGATAGGCGCTGGCCGCACCGTCGGTTCCGCCGCGGCTGGTAGTCGCGGCCCAGGCCGCCAACGCTGCCAGCTTGCCATTGCCGGAGGTCCGCGGATCGGGGGTTACGACCTCCAGTCCCGGTGCCAACAGGTCCGGCCAGTCACTGATATGAAGGGGATTGCCTTTCCGCACGACGAATACGATCGTCGACGTGTAGGGCATCGAGTGATTTGGAAGCCGATCGGCCCAGTTTGCGGCGATCAGGCCGCGCTTGCGGAGGGCATCGACATCGGAAAACATGCCGAGCGTAACAACATCGGCGCCTTGCTCACCGCTGATCACCCTGTGAGCCTGGCGGGACGACCCGCCATGCGATTGAACGATCGCCAGGCGATGGCCGGTTTCCTTCTCGTATGATGCCGCGAAAAGCGGATTCAGCGACGCATAGAGCTCCCGGGTGGGATCATAAGATACGTTCACCAGTGTCTGGCCGACATTTCCGGGGGCGTTCTTCACCACGATCAGCGAGAACGCAATGAAGACCGCGGTCACCGCGCCAAGATTGAGCCATCGTTTCATGCGGATGCCTTCAGCCGATGCGCGAACACGCTGTCCGGCCGCAGCAGGCCGAAATGATCACGCAACGTCGTGCCCTCATAGTCCTCCCGGAAAATTCCCCGTCCTCTCAGGAGCGGCAGCACCTCGGCAGCGAATACATCGAAGCCGCCGGGAAGGTAGGGCGGCATGACGTTGAAACCGTCGGCCGCGCCGTTATCGAACCAAAGTTGGATTGTGTTGGCGATCTGTTCCGGGGTGCCGGCGACAACCTGATGGCCGCGAGCGCCAGCCAGTCGTTGAATGAGCTGCCGGATCGTCGGCTTTTCCCGGTCGACGATATCCAGCACCACCCTGAAACGGCTGGCGACACCGAGTTCGCTTTCCGTTCGCACCAGGTGCCGCGGAAACGGTCCATCCAAATCGTGGCCGGAAAGATCGATGCCGATCATGCGGCGTAACTGGCCGAGGGAATATTCAGGCTGGATCAGATTGTTGAAGTCCTGCTCCAACCGTTTTGCCTCGGCTTCGGTGCCGCCGATAAACGGGCTGATGCCCGGAAGAATCTTGATGTGATCGGGGTTGCGCCCCAGAGCGGCGGCCTGCCGCTTGATGTCGGCGTAAAACGCCTGAGCGTTTTCCAGCGTCTGGTGCGCGGTGAAAATCGCCTCCGCATAACGGGCGGCGAACGAGCGTCCCTCGTCCGATGATCCCGCCTGGACATAGACCGGACGTCCCTGCGGGCTGCGCGGCAGATTCAGCGGGCCGGCGACCTTGAAGTGACGCCCGACATGGTCGATCGTGTGAATCTTGTCCGTTTCGGCAAAAATGCCCGACTCTGGATCGACAACCAGCGCGTCGTCTTCCCAGCTATCCCAGAGCTTGCTGACGACATCGAGGTATTCCCGCGCACGGTCGTAGCGGTCAGCGTGGACCGGATGATCGCTCAACCCGAAATTCGGCGCGGCGGCGGCCGCGCTGGTCGTAACGATGTTCCAACCCGCACGGCCGCCGCTCAGATGATCCAGCGACGCGAACTGCCGAGCCAGGTTGTAAGGCTCGGTATAGGTGGTGGAGGCGGTGCCGATCAGCCCGATGCGGGTGGTTGCGGCAGCGATGGCGGAAAGCCAGGTGAGCGGTTCAAGGCGAAACCGGCTGGCGAAACGGATGTTGTCGGCCAGCGCCGGGCCGTCGGCGAAAAACACCGCGTCCAGCTTCGCCGCCTCGGCTCGCTGGGCAAGCTGCTGGTAGAAGGTTATGTCGAGCGCCCGCCCGGGCTGCGAATCCTTGTAGCGCCAGGCGGCCTCATGGTGGCCGCCCGGGTAGATGAACAGGTTCAGGTTAAGCTTTCGAGCGGTCGGCGGCATCGCGTTCTCATTCTATAAGTGCTATCTGATATCGTGTTATATAAGTTTCACGCGAATAGGCAATCCGCTTTGTCGCGGCGTTCGGGAGCTTATGCATGCCAAGGCCCGGCTTACGCGTCTGGACTATGCGCGGCACTGGATGGTCGTTAGCTATTGTACAGGCCGGGTTGACGAAACGGCTTCTATATATTACGTCAGCCGTAGGTTGAATAATCTCGTAAGGCAAGGGCCTGGTGTTCACGGCAGCCGGCGCTACGCCGCGGGGACCGTTGCGTTACGCCGACAGGCAATTAGCCTTTACGGACGCAACACCCGGGCCTACAGAACGGCCTCCGCCAGCACACGCAGCGCATCCACATTAGCGCCGAGCGCTATCAGCGTGCCGACATGCCCGGCCTTGGCCGCGTCCTTCCAGGCGTCAAGCCGGTCTTTGACGCGCTCGACCGGGCCGCACAGCGAGATTGCGTCGATCAATGCATCCGGCACCGCGGCGGCGGCTTCATTCTTCTTTCCATCCAGATAGAAATCCTGGACAGCGCGCGCCTCGGCCTCAAAGCCCATCTTCGAAACCATGGCGTTGTAGAAATTCTTCGACCGCGCGCCCATGCCACCTATGTAAAGCGCGAGTTCCGGCCGGATCGCGTCGCGGCAGGCGGCCACATCCGGTCCCAGCCTGACCCGCACGAACGGAGCGGTATCGAACCCCTCCATCGTCTTGCCCACTTTCCGGCGCCCATCCAGGGTAGGACCCGTCACCACGTCCGGCGCGTCCGGGGAAAAGAAAATCGGCAGATTGCCATCGGCGACTTCGCCCGCCATGCGAAGGCCGGCCGGGGTGATCGATGCGGTATAAAATGGAACATTCGGATCACCGTGCGCGATGCTGCGCAACGGCCGACCCAGCCCGGTGGCATCCGGCCCTTCATAAGGAATCGAATACTGGTCGCCATGAAATTCCAGCGGTTTCTCGCGCGCCAGAATCTGCCTGATGATCCCAATATATTCCTTCGTCCGCTGGACCGGCTTACCGTAGGCCACGCCGTGCCAGCCTTCCACGACCTGCGGCCCCGACGGGCCGACACCGCACAGGAACCGGTTGGCCGACAACGCCTGCAACGACAGCACCGTCATCGCCGCACAGGCCGGAGTCCGGGCGGGCATCTGCATGATTCCCGTTCCTGCTTTGATCTTCGTTGTCCGAGCCAGAATCCACGCCGCCGGCGACACCGCGTCGGTGCTGTAGGATTCCCCGGTCCAGACCTGGGAAAACCCCAGACGCTCCGCCTCCAGGATCAGTTCCATGTCGAGCGTCGGGTGCGCTCCCGTCATCCCCGCCGTGATGCCAAGCCGCATGGCTACCGAACTTTCTCTACAACGTCGTCACGGAAGCGCTTCATTTTATCGATGGTCGTATCAAGGTCCGGACCGAACAGGCCGAAATCGAACGCAGTTACGCCAACGTCTCTCAGCGCCTTGATATCGCCAACGTAGTCGGCTGCGCTGCCGGTGAACAGTTTCCGTTCGCCATCGACGGAACCTTTCGGCTGCGCTTCGGGATGCGAGGATACACGATACGCCAAGCCCACCGCTTTCGGGTTGCGGCCGGCTTTTTCGGTCAGATCCCTCAGCCTGGCCACACCGGCTTTGAATCGAGTCAGCGTATCCATCGGGAACTGCGGATTGGTGCCGATCGGATACCATGCGTCGCCGTAACGGGCGGTGCGACGGAGCGCGGGGCCGCTTTCTCCGCCTACCCAAATCGGCAGCGCGCCCTGCGACGGCTTCGGCGGGAACAGAACGTCCTTGAATTGGACGTATTTGCCATCGAACTTCGGCTCGTTGGCGGTCCAGAGTTCGCGGCAAACCGCCATGAATTCGTCCGTGACCGCGCCGCGTTCGGCGAACGGAAGCGCGCCGATGGCAACGAATTCCTCTTCGCACCATCCGGCGCCGATGCCGAGGGTCAGGCGGCCCTTCGACAGGTAGTCGATCGTGGCGAGGATCTTTGCCGTCAGGACCGCTGGCCGATGCGGCACCACCATCACCGAGGTCACGATACGCAGTTTGGATGTCGCCGCCGCGATGAACGTGGCCGCGGTCAATTGCTCCAGCCGCGGCGCCGCGGCACCCGAAGGAAATTCGCCCGAATCGGAATACGGGTAGCGCGACGCAATGCTGGTGGGGATCATCACATGGTCGCTGACGGTGACGTAGTCGTAGCCCAGGCTTTCCGCCTCGGTAGCGATGCGCAACAGGCTGTCGGGGCCGATCAATGGGCCGCTGGTGGGGGCGCTGCAACCGATCTGCATGGTTTTCTCCTGCTCGGTGAAACCTGATAGCACACGAAGCCGCGTCAGCAGGCAACAGCGGGTGCCACTTGATCGCCGGCCCGCAACAGCCAACACTGCACGGCGACGCAGCATGGAAGTCGCGATGACCGATCTGAACTGGCTCGAATCCGCACCTCTGGCGGAGCTGATGGCGCAAGCCGCGGGCCGCCGTGATGAGGCGTTCGGGCGGACCGTGTCCTATTCCCGCAAGGTATTCATTCCGTTAACTAAACTGTGCCGCGACGTTTGCCACTACTGCACTTTTGCCGAACGCCCCCGCGCCGGACATTCCGTGTATCTGACAGCGGATGAAATCCTTGCCATCGCCCGCGCCGGTGAGGCCGCCGGCTGCACCGAGGCACTGTTCACCCTCGGCGACAAACCCGAACTGCGCTACCGCGCGGCCCGGGAAGCTTTGGCTGAACTCGGTCACCAAACCACCATAGGCTACCTGCGTGAAATGTGTGCGCTGGTGCTGAAAGAAACGACCTTGCTGCCGCACGTGAACCCCGGCGTCATGACCCGGCAGGAAATCGCCAGCCTGCGAGAGGTGTCCGCCAGCCAGGGCATCATGCTGGAATCGACCAGCGAACGGCTGTGCGCGCCCGGCGGCGTACATTACGGATCCCCCGATAAGCTTCCTGCTGCGCGGCTGGAAACAATCCGCTTGGCCGGCGAACTTGCAGTCCCGTTCACCACCGGCATCCTGATCGGCATTGGCGAGACGCGCGCAGAACGACTCGATTCGCTGGCGGCGATGCGAGATCTGCATGCGCGATACGGCCACATCCAGGAGGTGATCGTACAGAACTTTCGCGCCAAGCCGGACACGAAACTTGCAGGCGCCGACGAGCCGGATTTGCTGGACCTGCTATGGACCATTGCCGCGGCCCGGCTGATCCTGCCGGCGGATGTGCATGTCCAGGCCCCGCCAAATCTTTCGCCCGGCGTCTACCAGAAACTTATTGATGCCGGCATCGATGATTGGGGGGGGGTGTCGCCGGTGACGCCAGACCACGTCAATCCGGAAGCGCCATGGCCTGAACTGGAAGCGTTGGGCCTGCGCACAGCGGAAATGGATAAGATCCTGGTGCCGCGGCTGCCGGTGTATCCCGCCTGGACGGCGGAGCGTTGGTTACATTCGGCGGTCGCAACACGGGTAATGCAATTAGCTGACGCCGAAAGCTGGGCGCGTGACGACGATTGGGCGCCCGGCCTGACTTTTGCGCCGAAGCCGCGAGCGGTGTTGCTGAACAGGGCTGATCCCGCGCTGGAAAGGATAATCGACCGCGCCGTCGCCGGAACCCGTCTCGACGAACCCGAGATCGTTCGGCTGTTCGCGGCCCGGGACGCCGATTATGAACGCGTGATTGAGGTCGCGGACCAGTTGCGCAAGGCGGTCAGCGGCGACACGGTGCGATACATCGTCAACCGCAACATCAACTACACTAACATCTGCTATTACCGTTGCAAGTTCTGCGCTTTCTCCAAGGGCAAGACGCACGAAGCTTTGCGCGGTACGCCTTACGATCTGGAAATCACAGAGATCGTCCGCCGCACCCGCGAAGCCTGGGATCGCGGCGCGACGGAGGTGTGCCTGCAAGGCGGCATTCACCCGGACTATACCGGTGAAACCTACATCAACATTTGCAAAGCCATCAAAGCCGCCGTTCCGGGGATGCACATTCATGCTTTCTCACCGCTGGAGGTTACCCAGGGTGCGGCAACCCTTGGCTTGTCGCTGAGCGAATTCCTGGCGCGCCTGAAGGACGCCGGTCTGGGAACTCTGCCTGGCACCGCGGCCGAAATCCTGGACGACGAGATCCGGGCGGTTATCTGCCCCGACAAGATCAATACGCAACAATGGGTCGATGTGGTTCGCGCCGCGCACGCGATCGGCGTGCGAACGACCTCCACTATCATGTACGGCCATGTCGAGGGACCGCTGAACTGGGCGCGGCATTTGCTTGTGCTGCGCGATGTGCAGTTGGAAACCGGTGGATTTACCGAGTTTGTTCCGCTTCCGTTCGTTCATATGGAAGCGCCCATGTATCTGCGCGGCCTGGCCCGGAAGGGGCCAACGTTGCGGGAGGCGATCCTGATGCATGCTGTCTCGCGGTTGGTGCTGCATCCGCTGATCACCAACATCCAGACATCGTGGGTAAAAATGGGGCCGGAAGGGGCGGCGATGTGTCTGAATGCGGGCGCCAACGACATGGGCGGGACGTTGATGAACGAAAGCATCTCTCGCGCCGCCGGCACCCAGCACGGTCAGGAATTTCCGCCGGAATCCATGGAGCATTTGATCGGCTCGCTGGTCCGCACCCCGCAGCAGCGGGATACGCTGTACCGGCCTGTGGGAAACGAAAGGCGCGTGGTTTCGTTCAGCGCGGCCGACCTGGAGCCAATCGTCCAGTCGCCGCCGCGGAAGGTGGTGGCGTAGGCTCGCCGGTCTTGCGTATTCCGCGCCACTCGCTAACCATCGCGTAAACGTCGGACAGCGGGAGAGAACGATGCGAGCCTACGCGGTGGTCAAGAACGGAGAACCGCTCCAGGAAATCGAGTTGCCAACCCCGGAGCCGACGGGCACCGAAGTGCTGTTGGAGGTCACCTATTGCGGCGTTTGTCACTCCGACCTGCACATCTGGGAAGGTTATTACGACGTCGGCGGCGGCCAGAAGATGTCGTTGACGGATCGGGGCGTCGTCCTGCCCCTGGCTATGGGGCATGAAATCATTGGCCGAGTCGTCAAGCTTGGTCCGGAAGCGACAGGCGTGAATATCGGCGATGTTCGCATCGTGTTCCCATGGCTGGGCTGCGGAAAGTGCGAAAAGTGCTTGGCGGAAGAAGACAATATGTGCGCGGTTACCAACCGCAGTTTGGGCGTTTACCAGAATGGCGGTTACGGCAGCCATGTCGTTGCGCCGCATCCGCGGCATCTGGTTGACCCGGGCAAGCTCGATTTGGCGGTCGCCGCGACCTACGCATGTTCCGGCGTCACGGTTCTTTCCGCCATCAAGAAGGCGATGCCGCTTAAGCCGGACCAGGCGATCGTGCTGGTTGGGGCAGGGGGGGTGGGCCTGAACGCGATCTCCGTGCTGAAGGCTTTGAAGCATGAGCACATCGTTTCCGTCGATGTCAGCGCCGAAAAACGGGATGCGGCGCTGAAGGCCGGCGCGCACAAGGTGGTGGATGGCAGCGGCGACGGGGCCGCGGTGACGAAGCGAATCGTCGAGGCCGCGGGTTGTCCTGTGCTGGCGGTGATCGATCTGGTGAACGGCACCGCAACGGCCCGTTTCGCTTTCGGCGCGCTCGCCAAGGGCGGCAAATTGATCCAGGTCGGACTTTTCGGTGGCGAATTGATGTTGCCGTTGCCGATCATGGCGATAAAGGCGTTGACCGTTCAGGGAAGTTATGTGGGGAACCCGAACGATCTGCGGGAATTGGTAAAGCTGGCGCAGGATGGGGAGCTTTTGGCCTTGCCGGTGGAGACGGTGCCGCAGAGCCACGCCTATGAGGCATTGATGCGGCTGAAGGACGGCAAGGTCACCGGACGCCTCGTTCTGAAAGCGGAGGCGGCGTGATGAGTACCGAGGGTTTGCGCCGCTCGGTCGTTCTGAAACGCCGGCCCTCCGGCGAGCCCTCTAAGGCTGACTTCGATATCCGAGAGGATGCCATTCCGCATCCGCAGGCCGGCGAGGTCGTTACCCGTACGATCTGGCTGTCCATCGACCCCTACATGCGCGGCCGGTTGCGGGAGGAACAAACTTACGCCGTCGCCATCCAGATCGGCGAGGTTATTACCGGTGAAACCGTCGGCGAGGTCGTTTCGTCAGCCGATCCGGATTTTCAGCCGGGCGATTTGGTGGTGGGTGCGCGTGGCTGGCAGACCCATTCGGTTTCGACCGGCAGGCAACTGGTGAAGATCAAGAAGGGCGCGGCGCCACTTTCAGCGTATCTCGGCGTGCTGGGTATGCCGGGTGCCACTGCCTATGCGGGGGTGACGGAAATCTGCAAGCCGAAGGCCGGTGAAACGTTCGTGGTGTCGGCGGCATCCGGTGCTGTCGGTTCGATTGCCGGCCAGCTTGCCAGGCGGGCCGGGGCGCGGGTCGTCGGTGTAGCGGGCGGCCCGGATAAGTGCCTCTGGGTGCAGGACAGCCTGGGTTTCGACGATTGTGTGGATCATCGGTCTTTGGATTTGCGACAGGAATTGAAGGCGGCGTGCCCGAACGGGATCGACGCGTATTTTGAAAATGTCGGCGGTGCGGTGCAGCAGGCTGTCTTCGACAACCTGAATTCGTTCGCCCGGGTTGCAATGTGCGGAATGGTCTCGCAATATAACGCTAGGACCATGCCACCGGGCCCGAATTTGGGCTTCGTTATCGGCAAGCGAGTTTTGATTCAGGGCTTCATCGTTTCCGACCGTCCGGAGCGGTTGACCGAATGGCGGGCGATTGCCGAGCCTCTGGTGGCGGGCGGCAGCCTGGTCTATCGGGAAGATGTTGTGGACGGCCTGGAAAACGCCCCGGAGGCGCTGAGCGGTATCCTGACCGGGCAGAACTTCGGCAAGCTGCTGGTCAAGGTTTCCGCGGATCCCTGAAAGCAGGGCAGTGTGATTGCCTCAATCGCAGGGAAACGCTACCCAGCACTTCTCAGGAGCACCGGAGCGTCTGTTGGACAACACCCTGCACGTCAGACTGACAGGATGGAGGCGTCATCTTCACGCGAACCCTGAGCTGACCCTTCACGAAGGCCGCACGGCCGCTTTCGTCCAAACTTGTTTGCGCGAACTTGGCGTGCCCTTCGTCGCCGGCGTCGGCGGCCATGGCGTGGTCGCAACAATCAGCCGCGGCCAATCGAATCGTTGCGTCGGACTGAGGGCGGATATGGACGCCCTGCCCATCATGGAAACGACCGGGGTGGCTTATGCGTCTGGTAATCCGGGGGTGATGCACGCTTGCGGCCATGACGGACACACCACCTCCCTGCTCGGCGCCGCGGCGCTGCTGGCGTCGGATACGTCCTGGTCCGGAACGGTACAATTTGTTTTCCAGCCTGCGGAAGAAGGCGGCGGCGGCGCCAGGGCGATGATCGCTGACGGCCTGTTCGATCGTTTTCCGATGGAACGCGTTTTCGGATATCACAACTGGCCGGGTCTGGAGGCCGGGACCGTTGCGGTGCACGACGGCCCGGTCATGGCGGCGGGCAACCGGTTGTGGTTCACAGTGAACGGCCATGGCGGCCACGCGGGCCTGCCGCATCTGACAAGGGACCCGATGGTGGCCTCGGCGCATTTGCTGCTGGCGCTCCAATCGATCGTATCGCGTTCGGTCGATCCCCTGGATGCGGCCGTGGTTTCGATTGCAATGATGCAGGCCGGTTCGGCGGCGAACCAGATCCCCGATACGGCGGTGATGCGCGGCACCATGCGATGCTTGCGCAACGAGGTCGGGGAGCAGGTTGAGCAAGCGATTCGCCGCATCGCGGCGGGTGTTGCGCTCAGTTTTGGCGTCGATATCGATGTGCAGGTTCCGTACGGCAACCCGGTTACACAGAATACCCCGGCCGAACGGGATCTTGCCGCCGAGGCGGCTGCGGCGGCGGGCCTGAAACTGCGCCGGGATATGGCGCCAGCGATGGCCGGAGAGGATTTCGCCTGGTTCCTCACGCACCGCCCCGGCGCCTTCGTCTGGATCGGCAATGGTCCGTCGGATGGAGGCAGGGAACTGCACAACGCCAATTACGATTTCAATGATGCGATTCTGCCGGCGGCATCGGGTTATCTTGCTGCGGTTGCGAAGCGAGCCTTGCGCTGATTGCGGCGTTTGCCGCCCGGCCGTAGTATGTCAGGCGGTAATTTATACCCCAAAAGGAGCGTGCAATGGCTGACATTCCCGCCGGTTTTCTCGATCTGCTGACCGAGAAAAAAGCCTTCGCAAACATCGCGACGATCCAGCCCGACGGCTCGCCGCAGGTGACGCCGGTCTGGTTCGATTACACCAATGGCGTCGTCCGAGTGAATACGGCCAAGGGCCGGATCAAGGCCCGCAATCTATCGGTGGGAGCGAAGGTGGCGCTGTCGATCCTCGATCCGGACAACGCCTATCGCTACATCCAGATACGTGGGACCGTCACAAAACAGACCGAGGACGGTGCGGTCGCGCACATCGACAGCCTGGCGAAGAAGTACCTCGATAAGGACGTCTACCCCTGGCACAACGACAAGGACGTAAGGGTGATCTATGAGATCACCCCGTCCGCTACCCAAACGATGGGCTAAATAACCGCATCTTCCGATCATGATTTCGTGGCGGGAGCCATCGGGTTCATGATCGGATGCTTGTGCTGGCTTCGGTTGAAAGAACAAGCATTGCGACGTTCCATACATTGATTTCAGATGACACCGCTGTATGGACCGGTTTCCGTTTCTCTACTGATGAAGTAATGAAGCCGCCCTGCGCGGCGAACCCTTGGGGGTCGTCCACCGGTCTAAAACTTGACAACCAAATCAAAGCCGACAAGGGTTGCAGCGGGAGGAGTTGCACGTGCGGTTGAAATTGTGATTCTAAAAGTGCCTAACCGTAGTCTACGCAATGCTGCGCTGCAACACTTTACTGTACCCGTTTTTCAGAACAGAGGAAGAGGGGACCAATGATAACGCTGGTAGTTAATGGACGTGAACAGCACTGGGATGGCGATCCGTCTCTGCCGCTGCTTTGGTTTATCCGTGACGAGATGGGCCTGACCGGAACCAAATTCGGCTGCGGACATGGCTTTTGTGGATCCTGCACAGTACACCTTGAAGGGATAGCGGTTCGATCATGCAGTACCACCCTCGCGGAAGCGGCTGGGAAGCGGATCACCACGATCGAGGGCCTCGACCCGGCCGGCAATCATCCCGTCCAGAAGGCATGGCGGGAGGTCAACGTGCCGCAATGTGGGTACTGTCAATCCGGGCAGATCATGCAGGCTTCGTCTCTCATCGCGCGCAATCCGCATCCGTCGCACGAGGAAATCCGCGAGGCCATGGCAGGCAACATCTGCCGGTGCGGCTGCTACCAACGGATCGAGACGGCTGTGCATCTCGCAACGACGGGGGCCTGAGCTATGTTCGACAATCGCATCGAGAATGTCTCCAGGCGCGGCGTATTGCGCGGCCTGGGTGTGACCGCCGGTCTGGTGCTTGCCGTGCCCGTGATGTCGCGCCGCGGCATGGCTGCCTATTCCACCGGCGCAGACAAGATGCCGCACGGCACAGTCAACGATCCAAAGGTTTTTGTTTCCATCGCCCCTGACGGCGTGGTTACGATCATTGCGGCGCGGTCTGAAATGGGCACCGGCGTGCGCACCAGCCTGCCGATGATCGTTGCCGATGAAATGGAAGCGAACTGGGAGATGGTTAAGGTCCAGCAGGCTCCGGGTGATGAAGTCAAGTACGGCAACCAGGACACCGACGGATCCCGCAGCACCCGTCACTTCCTTATCCCCATGCGACAGATTGGCGCTTCCGCCCGCACGATGCTGGAAGCCGCTGCTGCAAAGCGCTGGAACGTTCCAGTCAGCGAAGTCAAGGCGGCGCATCACGAAGTCATCCATGTCGGTAGCGGTCAGAAGCTCGGTTACGGAGACTTGGCTGATGACGCCGCAGCGCAGCCGGTTCCCGACGTCGCAACTTTGCGCCTGAAGGACCCGAAAGACTTCCGCTATATGGGCAAAGGCCAGATCGGCATTGTCGATCTGCACGACATCACTACCGGCAGGGCAATGTATGGAATAGATACGCGGCTGCCGGGAATGAAATACGCTGTGATCGCCCGCCCGCCGGTGACCGGCGGCAAAGTGGTTTCATTCGATCCGTCCGACGCGCTGAAGGTATCCGGGGTGGAGCAGGTGATCCAGGTACAAGGCTGGCCCTGGCCATCGAAATTCCAGCCGCTTGGCGGCGTCGCCGTCATCGCCCGTAACACCGGCGCGGCGATCAAGGGCCGCGATGCCCTGAAGATCGTCTGGGACGACGGGCCGAACGCCAGCTACGATTCCGTCGCCTATCGCAAGGAACTCGAAGACGCATCGCGCAAGCCCGGAGAGGTGGTTCGCAACAACGGCGACGTGGACTCGGCAATGAAATCCGCCGCCAAGGTCATCGTCGGCGAGTACTACCTTCCACATCTGGCCCACGCTAGCATGGAAACCCCTGTCGCCACCGCACAGGTCGCCGATGGCAAGGCAGAGGTCTGGGCGCCCGTTCAAAGCCCGCAGGGGACACGCGATGACATCGCTAAGACTCTGGGTATTTCGCCGGAGAACGTTACCGTCAACGTGACGCTGCTGGGCGGCGGGTTCGGCCGCAAGTCGAAATGCGATTTCGTTCTGGAGGCCGTGCTGCTTTCGAAGGCCGTCGGTGCGCCGGTGAAGGTGCAATGGACGCGGGAGGACGACATCCATAACGACTTCGTCCACACGGTGTCGGCCGAACGGATCGAAGCCGGATTGGACAAGAGCGGCAAGGTCATTGCATGGCGGCATCGCAGCGTCGCGCCGACGATCATGTCCACGTTTGCGGCCGGGGCCAAGCACCAGGCTCCGTTCGAACTCGGAATGGGGCTGGTCGATTTGCCGTTCGATATCCCTAACATCCGCTGTGAAAACCCCGAAGCGGCGGCTTATACCCGGATCGGCTGGTTCCGTTCCGTATCCAACATTCCGCGCGCCTTCGCCGTGCAAACAATGGTTGCGGAGATCGCCCACGCCACCGGACGCGATCAGAAGGAGATGCTATTGGAACTTATCGGCCCGGCCCGCATTGTGGATATTGGGCCGACGGTCAAGGATTTTTGGGATTATGGCGAGCCCGTCGGCAGCTACCCGATCGATGCAGGACGTCTACGCCGCGTCGTGGAACTGGTCGCCGAACGGGGCCAGTGGGGCCGCCAGGTCCCGAAAGGCCACGGGCTCGGCATCGCCGTACATCGCAGCTTCGTCAGTTACATCGCAACGATTGTGGAAGTCGCCGTGGACGGCAAAGGTAAGCTGACCATCCCGCGTGTGGATACCGCAATCGATTGCGGCACCTTCGTCAATCCCGAGCGTATCCAGTCGCAGGTCGAGGGCGCTGCGATCATGGGGCTCAGCCTGGCCAAATACGGGGAGATCACCTTCAAGAACGGCCGTGTCGTCCAGAAAAACTTCGACGACTTCAAGCTTGCCAGGATCGACGAAGGACCGATGGTTACAAACATTCATATCATGCCGAACGGGCCGGACGTTCCGCCGAGCGGGGCGGGCGAACCGGGTCTGCCGCCATTCGCTCCCGCGCTGTGCAACGCGATTTTCGCGGCGACCGGCAAGAGAATCCGCAGCTTGCCCATCGGCAAACAATTGCAATCAGCTTGACAGGGACGAATCTGTGAGGAAATCGTCATTGACCTTCGGTATTGCTGCCCTGTTGCTCTCAGGCAGGGCCGTGCTGGCAGATGATGCTGTATCCAAACCGCATATCGGCAACGGGCCAGCGGTTGAAAAGTCGGTGCCGTCGTCGGCACCGGCTGCCACCACGACCCGCACGACAGGAGCGACCGACCAGGACAAAACAGTTAAGGGAATGAACAACAGCGAAAAAGCGAAAGTCGAAGCCAACGGGAAATAACAGCTCAATCAGCTAAGGGAAGGAAAACGAATGGTAAAAAACACATGCGTGGCGGCGGCCGTCGCGCTGATCCTCGGCAGCGCGCCGGCCGTCTTCGCCGCCGATGGGGTGACACCGGAGCAATTGCTGAACGCGGATTCGGATGCGGGGAACTGGCTGACGCATCATAGAGATTACGCAGCACAGCGCTTTTCTCCGCTGAACCAGATCAATAAGGATAACGTCAAGAATCTGCATGTCGCCTGGACACTTCAGCTCGGTGGAATCGAAGGGGGGGGAATCTGGTCGCATGGCGGCCTGGAAGGCACGCCTCTCGTCGAGAATGGTTTTATGTATGTGACGGACGGCTGGGGATCGGTTTACAAGATCGATACGAAGGGCGGTCAGGCAAAGGTGCTGTGGCGCATGGACCCGAAGACGGACCATGACTGGGCCGGCGCTGTGGCCTGCTGCGGCGTAGACAATCGAGGGGTCGCGCTGTCGGGCAACCTGGTGCTGTCGCACTCTCTGGACGGACGGTTGATCGCCACCAACAAGGACACTGGCCAGATCGCGTGGCAGAGACAGGTTGCGGACCCGGATAAGAGCGAGGTTATCACCGGCGCACCGCTGGTCGTGAAGAATATGGTCATTACGGGGGTAGCGGGCGCCGAGTATGGCATCCGCGGCTGGATCGCCGCCACCGATCTAACGTCGCAGAAGGAGGTTTGGCGCACATACACGATTCCGGCAAAGGGCGAGCCCGGCAGCGAGACCTGGAAGGACAGCAACAATGCGGCGGCCACCGGCGGTGGCTCGACCTGGGTGACCGGTAGTTATGATCCCCGGACGAATACCCTGTTCTGGGGTGTCGGCAACCCGGGGCCAGACTGGGACTCGGAATACCGGCCTGGCGATAATCTGTATACCGACAGCACTTTGGCGCTTGATGTTGATAGCGGCAAGATCAAGTGGCACTTCCAGCATACACCAAACGATGCGTTCGATTATGACAGCGTGGCGGAAAACGTGCTGGCCGACGCGCCGGTGCACGGCCAGCCGAGGCACCTGGATTTGGAAGCGGACCGCAACGGGTTTGCCTATGCGGTTGATCGCGACAATGGACAGTTCGTTTGGGGTCTGCCATTTGTCAAGAAGGTGACGTGGACGAAAGGACTCGACCCGGAAACCGGCAAGCCGGTGGAGTACGATCCGAAGTTGCCGGTACAGAAGTACAACGCGTCCGTCACACCGAGTAAGGAAAACCCGGTGACGATGATCTGCCCGGGCAACATGGGTGGCAAGAACTGGCCACCGACGGCGTATAATCCGGTGCTGAAGCAATGGTATATTCCGGTTATCGAAAGTTGCAACCGCATCACGGTTAAACCGGAAACGCCGGGCAAGCCTGTCGGCAAGCGGGAATTCTTCACCGGCGGCGGACCGGACCAGCCGGTGCGGATTACCGGCAGCGTCACCGCGATCGACGTAACGACAGGCAAGGAAGTCGGCAAGCACGAGACACCTTTTCCGATGCTGGGCGGACTGCTGACCACGCCGGATCTGGTGTTCTACGGCCAACCCGACGGCAAAGTTGCAGCTCTGGACGCAAAGACTCTTCAGGAGCTCTGGAGCTTCAATACCGGCGGGGGGGTCAACGCGCCGCCGATGACGTTTACGTCCGACGGCAAGCAATATGTTGCGATTCTCGTTGGCCAGGGCGGCGCCTGGGACAAATGGTTTATTGAGTCGACGCCGGAGCTCAAGGGAATGCCTCCGGGTTCATCGCTCTACGTCTTTTCGCTGAACTGATGTTTTCGCCGGGGCGGGTTTCAAACCCGTCCCGCCAGACCTCATTGCAGGAAGGATTCATATCATGATGAAACGCTTCCGTTACGTATCGGCTGCGGTTTTCGCGGCGATGATGGCTGGCTCGGGCATTGCGCGGGCGGATGCCAACTCCACAGACGAGGGGCTTCGGGTCTTCAAGGCAGCGAACTGCGTGGGGTGCCATAAATGGACCGGCGCCGGCGGCGGCGGCTATGGTGGCGCGGCAGCCAATCTGCGGAAGACCAAGCTGACGCTGGAGCAGATCGAGTTGACCATACGTTGCGGGCGCATTTCGAAAGGCATGCCGCATTTCGATCCCGACGCTTACACGGATGGTCGCTGCTACGGAATGAAGGCGTCGCAGCTCGAGCCCGGCCGGATACCGCCCGAAGCCGATCACCCGCTGCGTCAGGCAGATATCGACGCGGTCGCAAAATATGTGGTTGCGAACATCAAGGGGCAGGGCGAGGCGACGCTCGATCAGTGTCATTCCTTCTTCGGTGCAGGAAGCCGAGTCTGCGACATGTATGCGAAGCAGGACGAGGGGGGAACCCAGCACGCCTCAGCGGAACAACAGGAAACGGCTGAGACCCATCATCATATGAAAGTCGAAGCGGCGACTGATTCAAACGCCCCCCATCAGGATGCGGAGAAGTAAGGTCATGAAATCGCACGGACCCGTACTGGCCGCCGCCATCTTGCTGCCGCTATGCGCCGCCGCCGGCCCTGCGCCACAGAACGATTTGCGTGAATTCCGGGTTGGCATGCCGGTGTCAGCCTTGCCGCAGAGCGGATACGGCGCGTTCGCCTGCGCCAACGATTCGTCGCGGAAAATCGAGGACTGGCAAGACTACAAGGCGTGTCCGGCGGCATCTGACGGTCTGCGGGCCGTCAGCTTCCGCTACGATACCGGCAGTGACGACGGCCAGACCATCGTTGGCGGTCAGCCCGTTACTCTGGCTTTGCTGATCGACGACTCGGCCGGGGTTGCGGGACTTCGGATCGAAACCGATCCGCACACCCGGCTGTATCTGCACAAGAAGGCTTATCTGTTTGCCCTGCAAGTACGAGCAAGGTTCGGCGACGATGGGTGGACCTGCCGTAAGACTGAGCCAACAGCAACCGAGCAGCCGGTCGGTGGGGTGTTCGTCAACGAACATTGCGAAAAGCTGACGGAATCGCGCCGCTTCCTGCTTGACCGTCAGCTGTTTCGCGACCCGGCGAAGGATTTGCGTGACTTCACCGACGCGACCCAACTGACGATCCTGAAGGCGCCCGGGTAGCAGGTTAGTCCTTTGCCGTAACGCTGGCGATCAGCCGCATCGACACCATGGCCATTTCATCAGTGCCATGGATGTAGCCGACGCGCAGCAGCCCGTTGATCGGATGCGTCCCCGGTTTGACGGCGCGCAACCCGACCGGAAACACCAGGGCCCGGTCATCGACTTTGGCCGGGACCATATCGTTATCGAAGATGACGCCATCGTCGTACGAAGACAGCCGGATAACGCGGTTGTTGTAGGCCGTGAGTATCCGGTATCCGTCACGGACTCTGGCAGTGGCAAGCATGACCGCGGGCTCACCGACTTTAACGGTGACATCGCTGACATCGACGACATAGGCGGCCGACTCCTCGGCAGCAATGGTCCGGTCAACGGCCAAGGCCGTCCAACCGGCGGCAGCCAGCGCCAGGGCGCGGCGCCGGGGCAAAATGATGGTGCGCATGAACCTATCCCAATCCCATAGGAAAAAGGCCAGCCGCCATTTTCTGTGGTGGCTGGCATAGCTATTTTACTTCGAAACCGCAAACACCCAGATCACGCCGCCTTGCGGCACGTCCGCATTCCAGCCAACCAAATTGGCCATCAAGCCCTCCTGGAACGCCGGATCGACACCATAGCCGGAGGCGACAGCGATGTATTGCGTGCCGTTCACCTCAAATGTCGACGGTGGCGCAATGATGCCGGAGTTTGTGGTGAACTGCCAGAGTTCCTCACCTGATTTGGCATCATAGGCGCGGAACTTTCGGTCGTTGGTGCCGCCGGCGAAGACCAGGTCGCCCGCGGTTGTCAGCGCCGAACCCCACATCATCGAGTCCTTGAATGTATCCCGCCAGACGCGCTTGCCGGTGTTGACGTCATAGGCTTGCAGTTCGCCGTAGAAACCCGCCTTCGTATCGACCGAGAAATGCAGGTCCGGAATCGCCACGCCCGTCCACCACTGGCCGGGAACCCGCTGCTCCACTTTGCCCTCAAGTGTATTGCAGTGGTTTTCGTTCGACGGAATGTAAACGATACCGGTTTTCGGATTATACGCCTCGTAGGGCCAGTCCTTGCCGCCCCACAAACCGGGACAGAACTGTGCGGACTTGCCTGTCCCCGGCTTGTGCGCCGGGTCAACGTCCGGGCGGCCGGTTTCCTCGTCGATGCCCTTGAACACATTCTGCGGGACATAGGCTTCGGACTTCAGGTAGGAAATGCTGCCGTCACCGTTGCGCCCAAGCCAATACAGGTAACCGTTGCGCTGCGGTGTCAGCAGGCCTTTCGTGGTCGCTCCATTCTGTTGGAAATCAACCAGCATCGGCGCGTTCATCGCGTCCCAGTCCCACGATTCATTCTGATGATACTGGAAGTGCCCCTTGATCTTGCCGGTATCCCCATCCAGGGCGACCGTCGAAGATGTATACAGGTTATCCCCGGGCCGCTGATCGCCAAACCACGGCGAGCCATTGCCGGTGCCCCAATACACCGTGTTCGTAGCTGAATCGTAATTGCCGGTCATCCAGGTGGATGCGCCGCCGGTCTTCCAGGTATCGGGCTTTTGCCATGTTTCGCTGCCGGCTTCGCCGGGAGCCGGAATGGTATAGGTCTTCCACGCCGACTTTCCGGTGTCGGCATCGAACGCCTCGACGAAGCCGCGCACGCCGAACTCGCCGCCCGCGACGCCGACAAGCACCTTGCCCTTCACCACCAGTGGCGCCATCGTCATGTAGTAACCGGTCTTCCAGTCTTCGACCTTGGCTTGCCATGCGACCTTTCCGGTCTTGGCATCAAGCGCCACCAGAACCGCGTCCAGCGCCGGGAAGAAAACCTTGTCGCCATACAAAGCTACGCCACGGCTGGTGTTGTGCAGCGCGCTGAAGCCTTCCGGCAGCCTGCGCTTGTAGCGCCAGAGCAACGTACCCGACGCCGCATCCAGCGCCATCACCTGGCTATACGGCGTGCTAACAAACATCACCCCGTCATTGACGATCGGCGGCGACTCATGCCCCGAATCGACCCCGGTCGACACCGCCCACACCGGCGTCAGCTTCTTGACGTTGCCGGTATTGATCTTGTCGAGAGAACTATAGCTCCAGCCTTGATAATTGCCGCGCGTCATCAGCCAGTTCTGCGGCTCCGGGTTGGCCAGACGGGCATCGGTCACCGGGGTGTAATCCGCGCTGCTCGCTGTGCGGATCGTACCCGCCATCATCAGGACTGCCAAGCTTGACCCAACAAGTAGCTTCTTCATTGTTTTTTCTCCCTTGATGTCGTCCAGGTCAGTTTATTCGCGCGACGTGATCATGATGCAGGCGGGCAGCGCGGGTCCCTCGGCCGTTGCCGATTAGCATCAACCCATTTGCATTCCGACGTGCCCGGTAAAGCCGCCGGCGGCAGTCAGGATGCCATCTACCGATTTCAGCGGCAGCGCGGCGAGATGCCGCGGTGCAGGACCGTCGAGCACCTCGGCGCCAGCCTTCGGGTCGTAGACCGATCCGTGGCAAGAACAAACAAAGGCATGAGCCTCGGCCGACCACATGTTCACCGGGCAGGCCTGGTGGGTGCAGACGCCGGAATACGCCGCCACGCCGTCGGCCATCCGCGCGCGGGTTTCATCGTCAACACCGTCGTCTCCGATGCGTGCCAGAATCACGAGGTTAAGCCGAGACCCATTCCGCACCGTGCCGTCGGGCGCCGCGGGATAAACCTGCACCTGGGGCCCCCCAAGAGGCAGATCCTGGCTTCGGACAGGTTCGCCCATCTTGGGGCCGGTCAAATAGACGAAGTGGTCGCCAGGTTGGGGTGGTTCGGCCGAGGGATCCGGTGCGTCGTCCGCGCGTGCCGCGGACATCAGCAGAGGTGCCGCGGCCAGCGCGGCCCCCAACACGGCACGCCGGGACCAGGCGACATTCCTGGGGTCGCAGTCTTGCATTCTTGTTGTTTCCTCTACCACTTGTGCAGGGTTAGCAGGTCCCTGAATTCTCCTTTGATAGCCGTGCGGCAAGGCTATGCCGATTGAACGCCGGCTGTCCAGACGTGCAGCCAGTCCGATTGTATCGACCAAAGAACGGGCGCGCCAGGTTGCATCGATCCGTCCCGCATCTTCCCGCTATCGCGGCTACTTTATAGGCGGCGCGATTGGAATCCCGATCTGCCCGGCGTCCCGCATACCGATATTATACCGAAACGACAATCCAATGCGCCTCCCATAGATGTTCTTTCACGTTGCCGTGGCGGGCATTCGTGGCGATACTTGCGTGAAGGCGTTGCCGCGTGCAGGCTAATGTTCTGGCCGAAAATGGTGCGATAATACAATGATAGACGCCGCCGAACCGCTCTTGTCAGTCCAGGGCGTTACGCTTCGCTTCGGTGGCGTTGTTGCGCTCGACAACGTCAGTTTCGATGTCGCACCCGGGCAAATCGCCGGTCTTATCGGCCCGAACGGTGCCGGCAAGACCACCTTGTTCAACTGCCTGAGCCGGCTCTACCAGCCCGCGGCAGGAGATATCCTGTTCGAAAATAGATCAATCCTCTCTTTTGTCCGCCATCGCATCGCGCCGATCGGCATCGGACGCACCTTCCAGAACGTGGCGCTGTTCGACCGCCTGACCGTCCTGGAAAATGTAATGATCGGTCGGCACAGCCGCACCAGCGGCGGCTTCGCGGCCAACGCGCTGCGCCTGCCGTTCGTATCGCGGGGGGAGGCGGCGGCGCGAGACAAGGCCATGGAACTGATCGAGTTCATGAACCTCGGCGCCTTCACCCACCGCATCGCCGCCGGCCTGCCGTTTCCGATTCGTAAGCGGGTCGAACTCGCGCGCGCGCTGGCGGCCGAACCCAAGCTGTTGCTGCTGGATGAGCCGGCGGCCGGACTGAACCACGAAGAGGTTCACACGCTTGAAAGCCAGATCCGGCGGGTGCGCGACGTACAGGGGGTCACCGTGCTACTGGTCGAACATCACATGAGCCTGGTGATGTCGGTGTCCGACAAGGTTGTTGTGGTGAATTTCGGCCGCAAGATCGCCGACGGACGGCCGGAGCAGGTGCAGCAGAATCCGGCTGTTATCCAGGCATATCTGGGAACCGCGGCATAGGGGCCGAGGCCGCGCGGCGTGGGAAGAGCCGGGGTGGACCGAAGCCCACCCCGCCTGCATCAGTACATGAACATGCCGCCGTTGATCGAAATCGTCGAACCGGTAACGAACCCGGCGTCTTCCGCGGTCAGGAACGCAACCCCGCGGGCAATGTCCTCGGCATGGCCAATGCGGCCAACCGGGATCTTCGCGACGATCTTCTTGAGGACTTCGGCCGGCACGGCGCGGACCATTTCGGTATCAACGTAGCCGGGCGCCAACGCGTTCACGGTGATGCCGTAGCGCGCGCCTTCCAGCGCCAGCGCCTTGGTGAAGCCGTGAATACCGGATTTCGCGGCGGCGTAGTTGACCTGACCGTACTGGCCGGCCTGGCCGTTCAAGCTGCCGATATTCACAATGCGCCCGAACTTCGCGTCGCGCATGCCCTCGAACGTCAGCTTGGCGGTGTTGTAGCAGGACCCGAGGTTCGTATCGATCACCGCGTCCCACATGTCGCGGCGCATCTTCACCAGGGTGCCATCGCGGGTGATGCCCGCATTGTTCACCAGGATCTCGATCTTGCCGTGTTCCTCGACGACCTTGGCGATGCCTCTCTCGCAATCCTCGAAGCTCGCAACGTTGAACTTCGCGACATCGATGCCGTGCTCGGCTTTGAAGGCGGCCGCGGCCTCGTCATTGCTCGCATAGTTGGCGATGACCTTGCGGCCTTGCTCTTTCAGCGCCAGGCTAATCGCCAAGCCGATGCCTCTTGTGCCGCCGGTTACCAGTGCGACGCGTGCCATAGGTCCCTCCCTGTTTGTTGCCTAGAACCGACGCTTTCTTACCACTTCCAGAGCGCGCGCAAAGGGGCGAAACGCCGCAGAAGGCGGTTTTGTTGCCTTTGGACAGCATATCGCCGTTCGAGTGCGCGATTTTGCGGCGATTAGCGCTCCGGACAGTGCGCGACGCCCATACCCCCGCCGATACACAGAGCCGCGAGGACCTGTCCGGCGTTGCGCTGCCGCATTTCATGTGGCGGAGTCACCGGAATGAGGGCGCCAGCGGAGCCGATCCGGTGGCCGCGCCCGGAAAACGACTCGATCAAACGCCGAATTTGGCCGCCAAATCCTCAATATCGGTAGCGATGATGTCCCAGTCCTGCTCGGCGGTGTAGTCGCGCTCTTGCAACGGCCCGTACTCCGCGGGCCGCGGGAAGAACGCCGTCAACAACCCGCACTGCCGCGCCGCGGAGAGATCGCCGTTATGCGCCGCCGCCATCATCACCTGGTCCGGCCGCAGGTCCAGCAGGCGGGCGACGCCAAGATAGGTCTCCGGGTCGGGCTTGAAGTGGCCGAACAGATCGGAGCCGAAGATCATGTCCCACGGGATGCGCGCGAACTTCGCCATGTTCAGCAGCAGGGAGACGTTGCCGTTGGACAGCGGCCCGATGATGAACCGCGATTTCAGCCGGGTCAGGCCGGGGATCGAATCGGGCCAGGGACTCAGCCGGTGCCAGCCCAGATTGATGTGGACCAGGTCGTCCTCCGACAGTCCGCCAATCGCGAACTCGCCGACAAGGCGATCGAGCGAGGCGCGGTGAAGGCCATCGAGTGTCGTCCAGGGCTGCTCGCCCTTGCGGACGCGGTCCATGGACGGGTTGTAGGCGGCGCGCCAGGCGTCCACCAGCTTTGCCCAGTCGGCTTTCACCCCCCGTGCCGCGCCGTACGCGACCAGATCGGCGATCAGGCTGGACCGCCAATCGACGACGGTGCCGAAGGTGTCGAATACGATGGCTACAGGCTGTTTAAGTGGCATCGGCGGCTCCCTGCCGGCGGATCAAAGCGATGCCGGCCACGGCGGTCAAGCGGACAACCGCGCATCCCCTTTGACGATCAGATAACGCCGCATCGGTTAATCATCCGCTTGTTCCGCCGGGATAGCGTCGGCCGCGCTAAAATGTATCACGACTAAGTTACTTGTGACTTGTTTGCCGCGTATCCAAGGGCCAAGCGAGGTATTTTCTGTTACGCAAAAGCGGCTAACCGGGAATAGGTTAAAAGTTTACGTCTCCGCCGGGATTTAGCCTTGGACGCCGGCCGTGTGCGAGCTCCATGAAATCACCTTTCACTCGTCCGGCGAAAGTACAGGTTCAGTTCTATGCTTCGATCGGGTCGTCGTCGCGAAATGAGCTCATCGACGACCTGCGGGTGGTTTCCATCAGCGACTGGAAGGGATAGGCAGGTGTATCATTCGCCACGGGCCGCCATGATCGAACCTGACGAGATCCCGTTTTCTATTGATGGTATAAGCAAGCGACGGAATATCCGCCGCCGGCTCGCGGCAATCCTGGGCGCCGACATCCGAGGTTACAGCAGGCTGATGGCGGTGAATGAGGAAGACACTCATCGTCGCGTCAACGCAACGATGAACCGCCTGTTGCGGGAGGTCCGCAGGTCGCACGGCCGGGTCATCTCCCACGCCGGCGATGGCCTGATGGCGGAGTTCCCGAGTGCGGTCGAAGCCATGAAATGTGCGCTTCGCGTCCAGGCTGACGGCGGCAAGCGCAACGCCCGTCTGCCCGCTGAACGGCGCATTGATTTTCGCATCGGCATCAACTCCGGGGAGGTCGTGTTGCAGCAGGGGCGGGCAGGCGGCAACGCCGTCAACGTCGCGGCGCGGCTGGAGCAGATCGCCGATCCGGGGAGCATATTCATTTCTGGGGCGGTGTTTGAGCAGGTTGCCGACGTCGTCACGACATCGTACGAAGCTCTCGGCGAACGGCGGCTCAAGAATATCCGGCAACCGGTGATGGTCTACCGAATCGCCGCCGAGACGTGCATGTCGTCGCATGGCCTGCCCGCGCTGCCGCACCCGGCTCTATCGTATCCGGTCTCCCGCCCGCCGCGGCTGACCGAGGAAGACTATCGTCCATCGCTCGCCGTGCTGCCATTCCGCACGTTGCAGGCTGACAGGTCGGACGCGTACTTCGCCGAGGGCATGGTGGACGACATCATTCGCCTGCTCGGCGGCCTCAAGGATCTTCTGGTGATCGCCCGCAGCTCGACGATTGGTTACGCTGGCGCGCCGCTCGATGTTCGGCGCATCGGCCATGAACTCGACGTGCGTTATGTGCTGCACGGCAGCGTCCGGCGCGCCGGAGCGTCCCTTCGCACCGCCGTCGAACTGAGCGCGACGCAAAGCGGGGACGTTATCTGGGCCGACCGGTTCGATGGCGAGTTGAGCGATGTCTTTGATCTGCAAGACCGTATTGCCCTGCGGGTCGCAACCTCCATCGCGCCGCATCTCCGTCAACGGGAACTCGACTTCTCGCTGCGCAAGCATCCGGACAACATGACCGCGTACGACCTGACCTTGCAGGCGCTCGATTTGTTCCATCGCCTGGACGGATCCTCGATCGAACGGGCACAGCAGTTGCTCGAGCAAGCCTCCATGCATGATCCCGACTACGCCCCCGCCTATTCATACATGGCCTCGCTCCGCATGCGCTGGATCGCCCAGGCTTGGTCCAAGGACGAACTGGCGGATCGGACGATGGCGGCCGAAGCCGCACGCATGGCGCTTGAGAGAGATCCTAACGACGCGCTCGGACTGGCGATTTACGGCCATCTCCATTCCTACCTGATGAAGGATTACGACGTTGCCAGGGACTACCTCGAACGCGCGCTCGCCGCCGGCCCGAGTTGTGCCTGGGCCTGGGCGTACAGTTCGCTTACCGAGGGCTATCTCGGCGAGGTATCGACAGCGGTGGCGCGTGCCGAGCGGGCCATGCGCCTGTCGCCGCTCGGCGCCGATGCCTCGTGGCTGGAGCACTTTTTGTCCCAGGCCTACTATCTGGCTGGCCGCTACGACGACGCGATAGCCTGGGGCCGGATGTCGGCCGCTCATTTCGAGGCCAATACGTCCAACCTGCGCTGCCTGATCGCCAGCCTCGTCGCGGCCGGAAAAACCACCGAGGCACAAACGCTGGCACAGCAACTGCTTCGGCTTGCACCAAAATTCAACCTGGCGGCGTGGGTGTCCCGGACACCGCTGCGCGGCGACGTCCGCGATCTTTTCGCGGAACGCCTCAGACTGGCCGGGGTGCCCGACTGAACGATGCGTGGGCGAAACCCACAACCAATGGAGGAAACCGAACATGAGTGCAAGCTTCGAAGGCAACGAGGGCAACGAGGGCAATGCCGCGAACGCCGGTGGCGGCGGCAATGCGACGAGTGCCAGCGGTGGATGGTTCTTCGCAGATCGGGTGGACTTGCCCTTCGTTACGCTACAGGATACCGGACCCAATGTGCCCGGACCCGTAACGCTCGGTCAGTTGACCATTATTCCCGACATCGCGCGTTTCCCGGCCCGCAACTGGTCTGCCGAGTGGTTTTCCTGGTTGGCGCTGATCGAATTCGCGGCATCCAACTGGCAGACGATCGATCCCGTTGCGGTCGTGGCGTGGTGGCCGAACTGGGTTCCGGCTGCGCCAAAATCGCCGGCGCCGCTGATCGACTGGGCGACGCTAAATCCCGCGGTCGTGACGAATGAGATTGCCGGACTGGTAACCGCCGCGGCAAACGAGCGCGCCGATGCGCTGAGCGAGATCCTTTCGCAGTCATCGGAGTTCATCAGCTATTTCCTGAACCTGTTGACCGCCACCCCCGGCGCCTACCCGCAAACCACCAAGCTGCTGACCGTCGCCAGCCAGATCGGCGCGTTCGTCGCAATGTATTTCAAAGGCCTGTACAAGCGGCCACGACCCTCGCAACTCTGCCCGGCCTTGCTGCCGCCGATCCAGGTGCCGGGCCACGCATCGTTTCCGAGCGGACATTCGACCCAGGCTCATCTGATGGCGCTTTGCCTCGGCGACGTGTTCAACGGACTGCCACAATTTCCGCAAGTGGCTGATGACCTTTGGTCGCTCGCCGATCGGCTGGCACGCAACCGGGAAATCGCCGGATTGCACTACGCCAGCGACTCGGACGCGGGCAGGGCCGTGGCAACCGCCACGTTGCCGCAAATACACCAATCCGTGCCGATATTCCTGAATGGAACGTCGCTGGGCGCACAGTCGTTGACCGGAACGACACTATACCAGCACGCCGTCACTCTCGCCCAGGCCGAATGGCAAGCCGGGGACGGCCCATGAGCGTCGAGGCCGGCCGCGAATCTGGCATCAGGAACGTATCGCCGGAGGTCATCGCGGATCTGCGGCAGCGCTTCGGCGGCTTTCCGGTACCGGATGGTCCGTTCGATCCCTCCTCGGCCCGTCCCCACCTGCTGCGGAATTTCGGCCTGCCACCGAAACCGAACGCCGATCGGCAGCAATTGCTGCGCCGCGCCTGGGACCGGGGCTTCGGCAAGCCAATGATTCTGCAGCGGTTCGCGTTTACGCCGACGCTGATCGAATTGGTGCGAACGACGGAATATCGTCCGGCCCTAAGGGCGCGTCAGGAATCAACCGCTCTTTCTGAACGGTTGCCTGGTCGGATCGTGTAATTCCACTCGCCGTGGAACTCGGCGCGGACGATGTTGAAGGAGGCCATCTCCTCATCCGAGACGACGATGCCCTTCGG
>NZ_CAIWTY010000067.1 GCF_903915725.1 uncultured Rhodopila sp. | reverse complement strand
TTCTCGCCCGACAGCGCCGCCATCGCCACGCGCGCCTTGAAGTCGGCGCTGTGCTGCTTTCTCTTTACACCCACGTCTCTGCCTCTTTGGACCGGTCAGACTTTAGCTTATCCGACTGTCCAGAAAACCGGGGCCGCCGCAATCTTTCCCTGGCAAACACCTGCCAGACGCCCTCAATTCGGCAACGTAGTCTTCGAGAATACGCGACACGTCATCGCGACTTCTGCGAGATGTGGATTTTACCACGTTTTCAAACGACCCGCGCCCCTGCCATTCTTGGCAGGCCGCGATGATGTTGGTTGATAACACCTCGACGTATAAAAGCGCCCATCGAAGGAGGGGAGCCATGACACTCTCTTGGATGCGCGGAGTTTTGTTCTCGCGTCTCGATGTGTCTGCTTTGGCAATTTTAGAAGCCGATTTGAGGCCCCATGGCCTGAACGTCACTCGGCCGTAAGTCAGAAAGTCTCCAGCCTCACAGAGCGATCGCACTGCCATGATGTGGACTGCAATATTTTCTGCTGTCAACCCCTTTAAGCCAAGGTAGCGAACCCAGATATCGCAGTCCTGCTGGGTCAGGTCTGCAAGTTGGATCGATCTTGTTTCCATAAACGCAAACAAGTCGCGGATACAGCCCACCATCCTGATAATCGACCCTACGGAATAACCTTGTTCGCCACGCCCCACGAGATCAAGTTGAAAGGCCGCGTATTCCTTGGCGGTGACAAGAAGTCTGGGGTCCTCGAAGTCGTTGAACAGGATGACCCGCTTATCGGAATTGAGTCGGTGCACGATCGGAGAGCAGTCCCATCGGCTTTCGCCGAACCTAGGCAGCGAGGCCTCCAGCATATCCTCGCGGATCTTGTGCCCCTTCACCACCACGTCTTCGTTAGCCCAGAACTCTGACGCGATCTCAGCTTCCGTCGCGGTCCTGACATCCGCACAACTAGCAACGCGATCCATTGTCGGCTATCCCTGAACGAGTTCGGCTGGAAGCCAAAGGAGGTCTGCGTCGGCTTGGGCGATCGTCTTCGCATCGGCTACCTCGGGGGTGGGGAACCTGGGCAGGATTTGACCAACGATTCTAGCATACGCCTGCCCGTATCGCGCCTCCCAGGCCGTCAGGCTCATCTCTTGCCGCTTTCCAATGACGTAGTTCAGAAAAGCCAAAATGGCCGGTAGTTTGGATGACCCGATTACCGCGTTAAAGCACTCCAGACAGCCCCAAATTGGGCTCGGGCACTCTTCACCGTGGCTACCATAAGGTGAGGCGTGGAAATCAAGGCAGGACGCGAACCAGACGTCACCCTCTTCATTCCTGATGGAGTCCACCTGCTCCCCGCTGATGCCTATGTCAGCAGCCAGCTTGTATGGCTCGGTTCGCAGACGTAGTTCGTCCTCCGCGACCAAAATGAATGGCTGCATCGCTGCGTCCAGGCCAGACTTGAGACCGTTCGCGACGACTTGCTCATGTAGATCCGCCGTTCCCGGTATATTCACATAATACAGCGCCGCGGTTGTTGGAGATTTGTCCATGCCGACTGCGTCAGTGACACTTCCACCAACCTTCCGGTAGCGATCGGTCGTATAGGTCTTCTTCAGCCGATCGAGAGCAAGGTCCTTTAGCGGCGCGCCATCGCTCCCAACGATGCCATGCTTCTCAACGAACCTTCGCGAATGTTCGGTTCCCGTCGCCACGAGAGTAAGATGGCGGCAGCCCATAGACACAGCGTTGTTGCCGCGAGCGCATCCGACGAAGAGATAATCCCGCTCACTCTCGGCAGCGCGCGCCCTGGCAGCTTGGCCAATGGTGATGAACTTCTTGATCACGGCGCCGACCGAGTACTTCCCCTTAGTCGAGACACGCTTCTTGAGTTCAGTGATGACGCCCTTCCTGGCCTTGACATACATGAGATCGGCGAAGCCGTTCTTCTCGTTCCGTAGGCAGTCGACCTTGAGAAATCGAATGCTGGTCGGTGGTAGCCCGGTTTCGAGACAAAGATAGGCCAGGGCTGCGAAGATATCCTCTGCGCTTGGAAAAATGAGCGTCAAAACGTCGACAAACTTCTGTGCAGCCTCAAGAGAGCGAGCGCTGTGGCTACCGATTGCTGTTTCCGGTGGCTGCAGCGCCGTGCGCAGAGGCGTCCCCAGAGGGGGACGAACAATCAGGACAGTGCCGTTCATAACGCCAAAGAGGATGTTCCCAGGGTGTTGATAGCCGAATACCTCGGGATTCTGTCCTTCACGCAGCAGATCGGATCCTGTGACGGTGATGCGCTGAACCGCCTCATCAATAACCCGCCTGGCTGTCTCCCGTACCTGATTTGCAACATAGTCGTCATAGTCATCTTTCGGAGTGGATTTTGGGTGACCCGTTTTGGTGACATAGGCCAGCCTAGCATCAAGACTTTCTGAGGTTAACCCTCCTTGCTTGGCAATAAGAAGCAATGTACGGACGCGCAATAACGTGTTGTATCGCGTGTTCTCAATCAGACCTGCGGCGGTCATATCTGCTTCAAACATGTCTATCAGAGCAGAATCAATATCCTTCAGCGATGTCACTGGCTGGCGGTTGCCATCACCGTTCACCTGCTCCAGAAAGCATCCGAATTTCCTTAAACTATTGTACAGCCCGCCGAAACTGGAACCTGCCATCGCCGCCGGGCTCTTGGGACGAGAGATTTCCCACAGGATTTGGACGATTTCGCGTCCCAATTGAGGTGGCAAAAACGTCGAGAAATTTACGTTGACGTATGGGACTGGCCCGGTTGCGAATGTAGCGGTGAAGGTGAGTGATGCCAGCGCGGTTGCGCGCTCTTCAGCGGTCTCCGCAAGGTCCGAAACGACACCGAATTCTGCTCTGCGTGGATACAGCGAAATGTCGAGCTCGTCCTCTCCGGCTAAATCTTGTCCCGTGCCGATATTCAGGACGCTCATTCTACTGTGTCCCCCGCGAGAAATTCGCTCGGTGGTCCAAGGCGATCGCCCCAAGAGGCGACCGCTTTCTCAACGAAATCCTCGGCTTCCTCGATGTAGGTTAGATAGTCGAAAGTCGTAATGTAGCTCGCATGGCCGAGAAGTCGCTGAAGCGTTCGAAGCGGATCGGTGAACATTTCTCGGTACAGCCGCTGATCAAGGCTTTGCTTCTGCCGCCTGACCTCAGGTAAGCCCCCGATGGCCTCTTTGATCAGATGTGAGAGCATGTAGACCGCGAATGTGTGCCGTAGAATGTGCGGCGTGACGTACAAGTGGATGCCGAAGCGAAGACACCTCTCACATGCGCGTTCAAAAAATTTCTCGATGTTCCCACCGTCGATGCCCATTCCGGACTCGGACAACCAAAGCAATCCCGGCTCGGTTATCATCCCCTCGCGGTCGATGGAAAACATTCGGCGCCGCTGATCCTGGGTAAGCGCGTCATAGCCCCGCCGTTCGCGACCGGCGAGGGTCGCGATCACACAATCGGTGGACCTCCATGCCGTCACGCGGATGGTGTCCCTGACCGTCCGATATAAGCCTCTGTCGCTGCTTTTGCTGACTTGGTTCCCCCGGTCCTCACGGATGTATGGGCGGACGTATTCCCTCAGCACGCGCATCGGGAACCAGATCACCCGCCCTTTGATCCCCTTGGTCGTCGGCTTGGCCAGTTGCATCTTGCACGCCCTGAACCCGTTCCACTGCGGCGCCGTCGGGTCCGGCAACTCGGCCAGTAGCATCCAGGAGCATTCCGACAAGCGGATGCCGGTCCCGACCATGGATTCCGCGATCGCAGAATTCCGAAGGCCATTCCGTCCCCTGAATTCAGGGTCACAGGTCCCGTCCGGGAGCAAACCGCGCAGGCCGATGTCCCGGAATTTCAGGTAGTCATCAAGGGTAATGCATTTAATTTTCAGGCCGGAACCCACATTCTCTAAGGCCGCGTTTACAACTCCGGCTTTGACATAGCGCTGGTGCAACGACGACGCCTTGGCCTTCCTGTAGGAGAACGGCGGCTTCTGAATGAGTTCCATGTCGACAGCCCGCTCATAGAAGCTCTCCAGCGCGTAGACCGCACGGTTCCATGACGATGCGCTGAGAGGCTTCGCGGACGTGATCCTACGGGCGCGGTAGTAGGTTCGAATGTCGTCCGCGTCGGCCTCGAGAAGCGTCTTGCCGCGGACCTCCCGCAAAAATCTCCCGAACACCACGGCGTCGCGTCCGTAGCTGGACCATGTATTCTCAGAGGGAAAGCCGTTTCCAGGCAAGGACAGCAGCCATTCGCTCACCGTCGGCTCATAGGCCGCGTTGGCGGATAGCACGAAAGGCATGCCGTCCGGGATGGCGTTGTACGCCAGGACCGCACGTGCCGCCTCTGGCAAGGTATAGACCTCCCCCGCTACGGTCAGCGGCGAGCCATCGACGAGTATCTCGGCATCGAGCCAAGCTCTTCGTATGATAAACAATTCCATCGCAAACGCCTCTTAGGTAGTAACAGAACTGTGTGCTGCACGTTTTTCGAAACGAAAATTTAGGCACCCTCTACGTTGACTTCATTTTCGATATGCCGCCCCTTCGCGCCACGTCAAGAAAAAAATTAGTAGAAATCATTCCGACCGCCGGACGTTTCTTCGGGGAGAGGACAGAATTCTTGTGTATTAAATCGGACCAAAATGGCGGTGCGACAAGGACAAGAATTAATAAATACGCTTATTATAGCTATACTGTCCTTGCCCGATATCCTTGGCTCCTGCCCGATATCCTTGGCGCTCGGAGGCGTACCGATTTTGGTGAAGTTACATTTTCGGCCATGATGGCCACAAACGGCGATTTAAATCCTTGTATGGTGATTAAATGCGCGACAGTTCAAATGGAAAATATGAGGCAAGGAATTCGCCCAAGTAGAACCGTGCTAACACGACACCAAAAGAGGAACGAAATCCTACCATGAGACGCAAAAATTTTTGTGCCAGCATTTAACGAGGCGTCTAAGACGGTGCGATTGGGGTATATTTCCGCCGTGATCGTCCAAGCGCCACCGGAGCACGCTTATGCGCTGCCAACCCAGCATCCGAAGACAGAACTAGGCATATCAGACATCGGGCTGGCGCCTGGCGGTCTCGGTAGCGCGATCATGCAGAGCGCCGAGCCATCCCTGCATCGTGGCGATGTGAGGCTGGTGGTCGAGCGCATTGATCGCGGCCGCCGCGCGCAGCCTGTGTGCGCCGACACCGAACACGAGCGGTGCCGAATAGGCGCGCACGTAAGACCCATCACGAAGAAGGTGGCAGGGGTCCGGTGCCGAGCAGGCGGCTGGTGAGAAACGACGGACTGTATCGTCAGCGCCCAACAGAACTCTGACTATCGTGGTGTTCACCACAAAATGAGCATCTGGCAATCGTCTACGATATCTTTATGCACAGATTTTGGATTCTGATTCGCCAGTATGGGCTCTGGATGGGGACGCTTTGATAAATGTAGCGTTTCCAGTAACTTGAACGTGTTATTGTCTCATTCCAATGGTTCAAAAATGAGCCTCATACAGACTGTCTACATAATTGTCCTTCGCCCAGGCGGTCGCCATGGCCCGGGTCATCTGCACGATGCCGCCTTTGCTCGCCGCATAGGCCGTCGCATATGGCGCGCCGAACAGCGACATCATCGAGCCGACATTGATCACCTTGCCGCCACCAACCCGTACCATCTCCGGATACGCGGCCTGCGAGCAGAAGAACGCGCTGCTCAGGTTGGTATCCAGCACGTGGTGCCACTCATCCTCCGCCAGATCCTGCGGCAGCTTGCGGACCGAGGTCCCGGCATTGTTCACTAGAATATCGACACGTCCAAACCGCTCCACCGCCGCGGCGATGAGAGCCTGGCACTCCGCCTTCTGCTTAACGTCGGCAGCGATGAAGACCGTCTCCACGCCCATCTCACGCAGCGCGGCCAGCGCCACCGCGGCCTTGTCTTCGTTCCGCCCGGCGACGACGACCGCGGCGCCGAGGGAGGCGATCCCGCGCGCCATGCCCAGGCCGATCCCGCCATTTCCGCCGGTGACGACGGCAACTTTGCCTTTCAGGCTGAACAGGTTCATTGGATTCTACACCCCCTTGCAAACATTCCCGCACTATCTGTGAGGCAGCGGCGAGCAGCGCAAGAACGGGAAGGGCAGCCGGACCTCGTATGATCTGAGATGAATACCATTGCATTCCCTACCAGGCCGTTGGCAAGGTTAAAGCGCAACCAGTCACGATTGGACATGTGCGCCAATTCACCGGTCAAATGGCGGAGCGCCAGGCCAGACGCGGCTTTTTGTTCACTAGGTCTCACTGGCTGCCGGACACGAACAGCGACGAAGGCACGGCGATCCTTCGGTTTATGCAAGCCCAGGATGCGCTTGGCCGGCGCATGTATATTCAGGATGTGCTGGATACCGTCCGGGCTTGGCTACCGCTCATGGACCGGGATGACACCTTGTTGCCGGATTTTGTCCAGGAACTTGTGCGGGAGCTGGACGATCACGGCCTGGCGGTAGACCGCCGTGCACTGGCGACATTGCTTGACGCGCTATAGTGTACCCACGCGCGTCAATAGTTCATCCAAACCGATTCCTGGCGCAACTGCTTGATGGAATGGCAATGCTTTTCATCGGCGTCGAATCGTCGCCAGCCCTTGTAAAGCCGATCCATAAGGTCGCAGCGATAGCCGGATATTGCGGCCTTTCCTTCCAAGCGGCGTAGCGCCGCCGCAAGGTCGCGATGTTGCTCCTCGTCCATCTCGAAGCCGTAGGCATTGCTGTCGCCCCGGGTCGTATGCAGATAAGGAGGGTCGCAGTAAAAAAGCGTGTCCTTGCTGTCGTACAGACGGATCACGTCGACAGCGGGCCTGTTCTCGATCTGAACCCTTAACAGGCGTGCGCCGATGTCATCGAGCCCCTCGATCCCGCCAAGCCACCGAGAGATCACTCCGGACATGCCAGATCGGCTGGTGTTCTTGCAGTTCGCCCAGCGTCCCAGCGTCGCAGTCTGAGCGAGGCCCGTGCGCGCCTGACGCGCCCGCACAAAAAAACGGCGGGCTCGTTCCAGGTCGGTTAACTTGCCGATCGGGGTGCTCACGGCGTGATAGAATTCCTCCCGCGAAAACGGGGTGAGACCGATCTGACGGGCCAGAAGCTCAGGTTCGTCGCGGAGCACACGAAAAAAGTTTACAACGTCGCCGTCAATATCATTGTAGGTTTCGACCGGCGCTGGATCGCGGTTCAAAAGCACCGCGCCGGAGCCGGCGAAAGGTTCGCAGTAATGATGGGCGTAGGGCAGCAAAGGTAACAGCCACTCCAGGTGGCTGAATTTCCCGCCATACCAGCCGAACACGATGCGCTTCGCGCCCCGCCGCCTCGCCTTGATATCCGGTTGGTCCGCCGCAACGGTATGATCGAGAAAGATGGGCGAGAGCCCGCGTTTCCCGGTAACGACGGCCATACGCTCTTGTCCTCCGATTCACGGATGAAAGTCTGACGGATGTGCGCCGGAGCGCCACATGTAATTGCGTCCAGAAAAAAGTTCCACAAGTTCAGTTGCAGGCCCAGCCGTCCTGTCGTGACGGCATGAACCATGACCGCAAAAGCTTAACGAAAGATCAACGGACGCCGCAGGCGCGTTTCAACTCGACTCTAGTCTCGGCGAGGTGCTCAATTGCCGCCCGTATGTTCCCGGACCTATCGCCTGCCGCAACTCGATGATCAGGTCGTGCATTTCCGCTTCCGGCACCAACCCTTGGACGTCGTGCCACTCCCGGCCAGCCCTCACGTATTGCCAGGACACTCTGCGAGGCTGCGGGAAACCGCGCAAGGATCGGCTCAGCTTGCCTTGACCTCTGGCGTCGCGCCACCCGGCGCCCGGCCGCCGCTGAGGTTGAAGACGCGGGCGAGCACCGTGTCGAGCAGACCGAAGAACGCCGGTGCCCCGTAGCCGGCCAGGAAGGCGATGCCTGATGCCGAAACGGACAGGCCGGAATTGCCGCTGGTGATCTCGGCGGCCACCTTGGCCGGGTCGAAGAACAATCCGGCGGCTGCCCCAGCGATCCCGCCAAGCAAAACCCGCAGCCACAGCAGGGATTTGTCGCGCGGCACCAGCACGCTGTCCAGGATCTTGTCCTGGATGACGCGGGTTGTGCCCGCCAGCGCGCCAACGAGTCCGAAGATCAGCGGAAGAATATAATTCGCGAAAGCGGAGACCATGCCGGACACCGAAGGTCCGGTCTCCTGTTTCGGGCCGCAATGATCCGAACCTCCGCTCGGCTTGCATTCCGGATCAAGTCTATGGATCGGCACGATCTCCGAGACACCGCGCCCGAGCCAGCTCCTTGCGTAGGCATCCACGTCGGCGATGGCGTTTTCAAACGTTGCTTCATCGTAGGCATAGGCATCGCAGAGCTGGATCAATTTCGGGTCCACGTTTCCCGCCAGATCCGCTTGCTGCGTCGGGTCCGTTGCCGCGGAAGTTGGCAAGACCGTGCTCGGCGGCTGCGCTTTCGGCTTTTCCTGTGAGCCTTCGGTGCCGATGCCTGAACCCGGCGGTGGCACTGGACAGATATTCTGCACGCGGGCGAGCGTGGCTGTCCCGCCCTGACCGGTGGACGGATGCTTCTCGGCATAGGCCGAATAGATCGCCGCCGCCGCCCCGCCGGCGTCTCGCTTCGCCCCCTGCAATCGCGCGGTGAGTTGACCGCCATAGGTTACTTCGGCGAGCAGAAGCGTGCCGACCCCGGCAAGAAGTATTGCTGTCCAGGTCGCGCGTCTTTGAAAGGCGCAGAAGCTTATGGCGATATCTTCCAGATCGGGAAACGCCCGCAGCCCGACCGAGACGCGGGGCCGCACGGGAGAACGCTCCGGCTGGATGCGCGGTTTACGTAACCGATGGAGCGGCTGCCAAATGGTTTGGGCCAGGGTGACGGTTTTCGACGCAACGATGTCGGTGAACGCGATCGACTGCGCGGTCGCCGGATAGGCCAGGGCGCAAAGCCGATCCTTGACCAGCAGCAGGAACGCGGCTTCCTGCGAACGTTTCAGGTCGGTTCCTTCGGGGGGAAAGCGCAGCGCCGAAATCCGGGCGGCAATCTCAGGTGCGCCGACCTTGCGGATCGTCGTCTTGCCGGGTTCGGCCGGGTTTTCCTCCGGCACCTCGACCTCAAGCGAGGCCAGCCGCTTATCCGGCCTGCCCGCAATGAAGTCGAGCAGCAGATAGACTTCCTCCAACTCCCACTTATAGACCTCATCCCAGCTGTGCATCTCGCCGGGCGGCGGCGTCGTTCCACTCATCGGCATCACTCCGAGTCTGCTTCGGGTGCGCTACTGCTGGAGGCTGCTTAAGTATCGGTGGCGGCTTCAGACCGCTGTCTGAACATTGCGCGCACCGTAGCGAGTGTGCCGTATCCGGCCGGGGATCACAATCCCCGGCCGGAATAAACGCCGTTAATCAGACGAAATCAGGCGGTCTTCAGCTCCGCCTTGGTCTCCGCCAGGTGGTCGAAATGCCGCTGGAACGTCCCCAGACCCATCGTCTGGGACCGCAACTCGATGATCAGGTCGTGCAACTCGGCTTCCGGCACCAGCGCCTGGACCTCGTCCCAGCCCGGCCAGCCTTCGCGCTCGGCAAACCCGAGGATCTGGCCGCGCCGCCCGGTCAGCAGCCGCTGCGCCCGCGCCGTATAGTCGTTGGGCACGATGACGGTCACATGATCCACCGGCTCCAGCAGTACCGGATCGGCTTTCGCCAGTCCTTCCTTCATCGCCAACTGGGTCGCGGTCTTGAACGCCATGTCCGAACTGTCCACGGAATGGAAGCCGCCGTCCACCAGCGTCACCGAGAGATCCACCACCGGATAGCCGAACGGACCCTTGCGCGTCGCCTCCTCGGCCGCCTCGCCGACAGAGGGGATGTAGTTGCGCGGCACCGCCCCGCCGACGACCTTGTCGATGAACTGGAAGCCCTCGCCGCGCTTGCGCGGAGCGATCTCGATCTTCACGTCGGCGAACTGGCCATGCCCGCCGGTCTGCCGCTTCAGCCGCCCGTGCTCGTTCACCGCCTTGCGGATGGTCTCCTTGTACGCCACGGCCGGCTTATGCGTGGCGAGCTTCAGGCCGTAGTCGCGCGCGATATGCTCCACCGTGGTCTGCAAATGGATTTCGCCTTGGCCGTGCAGCACCGTCTCGGCGGTTTCCTGGTCCTGGGTGATAAACAGCGAGCCGTCCTCCTCCGCCAGCTTCTGTAGCGCGCCGGACAGCTTCACATCGTCCTTGCGGTCCGTGGTGGTGATCGCCAGCGCATAGACCGGCGCCGTGGGCTGCGGGAAGGGCAGGGGGTCGGGCGTGGCGCCCGGGGACACCGTCGTGCCCGTGCGCACGCCATCGAGACGGCCGAGCGCGACGATATCGCCCTGCCTGGCTTCCGGCACCTTGGTCAGCTCGCCGCTGACGTAATGATAGATCCCGCCCAGGCGCGTGCCGCCGAGTTGCGCGCCGTCGGCGATCGAGCCGCTCCAGACCCGTGCGTAGGACAGCTTGCCGGTATGCCCGGCGTAGACGGTCTTGAACACCTGCGCCAGCGCCGCGCCGCTGGTGTCGATCGCCTTGCGGTCCGCGGTCTCGGCCGGGTCCGGCGCATCGTGCCGCAGCGCCTTCCACAGCCGGCGGATGCCGTTGCCGTGTTCCGCTGCGCCGACCAGCACCTCGATGACGCTGCCTTCGAGCAGGTCCTTGTGCATGTCGCGGAACAGTTCTTCCGGCGTCGGCTTCAGATCCTCCAGCACTTTTTCCAGCAGGGCGTCGTCGTGGTCCGCCAGGGTCTCGACCAGCTTGCCGAGCGCCGCCTGCTCATCGGCCAGGATGTGGTCGGGGATCTGGATCAGTTCCGATGGCTGGCCCTTGCGGTAGCGGTAGGCCCGCTCACTCATCAGATCGACGAAACCGGTGACCGTCTGCCCCTCGAAGATCGGCATTTGGCGCAGCACCAGCGGGCTGGCGGCGAATTCCTGCAAGGCGGACAGCGTGTCGGAGATGCTGCCGTCCAACGTGTCGATCTTGTTGACGTAGATGATATGCGGGACGCCTTCCTCGCGCAGGATCTTCAGCAGCGGCGCGGCCATGGCCACCTTGGCGGTGGTGGGCTCGCACACCAGGACCGCGAAATCGACCATCGCCAGAGCGGCGCAGGTTTGGTGCGCGAACTCGATCGAGCCGGGACAGTCGAGAATCGACCATTCGTCCCCCAGGTAAGTCGCGTGGCCCAGGCGGATCTCGGTGGTCATCGGGCGGTTACGCGGGTCCGCCGGCCGCTTGACCGGTGATCCCGCGGCGTCAAGCAGAGCCTCGAATAGCGTCGATTTGCCGCTGCTGTAGGGGCCCACCAGAGCCACCGAGCGAGGACTTCTGCCGTTTTCTGTTCCGGCCATGGCCGCATCTCCTTCGTTTCCGAAGGCGCCAGCCGAGACGCGGGCCATGTGGTTCGGTTCCTCGGTGCGCCTTCGCAAGGCAATGCTAGCGCAATTTTGCGCGAAGGCTAATCCTGCTTTCGACGCAACAAGGCCGATGGCCCGGGAACGCTGTTCGCCGGTCGAGAGCAGGCCGTGGATCGCGGGCCATCGCCCGCGGTGGCGGCCGATGCTGCCGAACTCAAGGACCGACATATACATGCGGCGGGGTATCAGACGCGCAGCGCCGTACCGAACCGGCCGGACCGCTGCCCCTGCCCGGCTAACAAAGATCGCAGGCGATCGACCAGATTGGCCGCGGTGACCGGCTTGCGCAGCAGCGAAAACGAACCGCTGACCGCGCCACCCAGCGCCAGGGCGGCGCCGTCGCCGGCATACCCCGTCAGCAGCAGGGCCGGCAGCCCGGGCACCCGCTCCTGCGCGGCGCGGATCACCGCCAGCCCGTCCATACCCGGCATCGACAGGTCGGTTACCAGGATCTCCACCGTCTCGCCCGCGGCGAGCAGCGCCAGCGCCTCGACCCCGCTGGCGGCGGCTAGCACGTTGAAGCCGAAATCCTGCAACTGCAGCGCCAGGACTTCCCGCACCGCATCCTCGTCATCGACCAGCAGCACCCGCACCCGCCCCGGCTCATCGGCGTCCGCCGAGGCCGCGACGGCAGACGCCCTCGGCGCGGCGCCGTCCGATGCCGCCGGTTCAACGCCGGCCTCGGGCAACCAAAGCGTCACCGTCGTGCCCCGCCCCGGCGTGCTTTCGATGTTCATGCCGCCGCCGGATTGCTCGGCAAAACCCTTGGCCATCGACAGGCCGAGCCCGCTGCCGGCGCCGATGGCCTTGGTCGTGAAGAACGGCTCGGTGGCCCGGGCCAAAGTGGCCGCGTCCATGCCGGTACCGGTGTCCTCGATACTCAGCCGGACATAGCGCCCCGGATCGATCCCGCCCGTGTGACCGGGTGAGCCGCGGGATACCGACTGGCTCGCCGCCGCCAGGACAATCGTGCCGCCGTGCGGCATCGCGTCGCGGGCATTGGTGGCGAGGTTGATGAGCGACGTCTCAAGCTGGCTCTTGTCGGCCACGAACCGCCGCAGCCCGGGCTCCGCCCGGATCTGGATCTCGATGCCGGCGCCCAGGGTGTGCGTCAGGATTTCCCGCAGGTCGGGCAGCAGCACGGCCGCGTCGATCGCTTCCGCCCGCAGGTCGCTGCGCCGCCCGAACGCGAGCAAGCGGCGGGTGATGGCGGCGCCGCGCCCGGTCGCTTCGCCCGCCAGCCGGGTCAGGCGGCGAATGCCGGGCTGGTCGTCCGGGCGTCGTTCGATCAACGCCATCGCCCCGGACACCGCCTGCAGCACATTGTTGAAATCATGCGCGATGCCGCCGGCAAGCTGGCCGAGCGCCTGCATCCGTTCGGCATGCGCGGCGCGCATCTGCGCCGCCTCCCGCGCCGCCACTTCCTCACGCACCCGGTTCTCCAGCCCGGCGCTGAACACCCGCAATTCCGCTTCGGCGTCCTTAAGCCGGGTGATGTCGCTCGACACGCCGACAATGCCGATGACGGTGCCGTCCTCCAGGCGGAGCGGCGATTTGGCCGAGCGGAACACCCGCTTGCCCACATCGGCCGCGTCATACTCCTCCTCGATGATCTCCGTCCGTCCGGTCTCCCGGATGCGGCGGTCGTTCGCCATCACCGCGGCAACCTGCCCGGGATTGGCATGAATCTCCGCGACCGTGCGGCCGATGACCTCGTCCAGCGGCTTGCCGATAACCGCAAGCTCGGCGGGATTGACATAGAGAAACCGGCCTTCGCCGTCCCTTGCATAGAGCGATTCGGGCGAACTGTTGCCGATAGCGCGCAGCAGTGCGGTGGTCTGAATCAGCTCGGCTTCGGTCCGCTTGCGGGCATCGATGTCCTGGACCACGGCGATCAGCCGGCTGATCCGTCCGGCTTCGAAAACCGGACGGCCGTAGACGCAAACCCAGCGCCATTTTCCGGTCGGGTCGTGAATGCGATACTCGATCTGGTAATCGTTTCCCGGGCCTTCCGACGCCCGTTTCCAGGCGGCTTTCACCGTCGGATGATCGTCGGGGTGGACGCGGGCGAGCGCCGCCTTGACGCTCGTGCTGCCGACGAACTCGTTGCCGAAGATCCGTTCGGCTTCCGGGGTCCAGACCACGGTGCCGGCGGCGATGTCGAAGTCCCGCACGCCCAGCCGCGCCGCGTCGATGGCCAGGCGCAGCCGCTCCTCGCTGGACTGCAACGCGGCGGTGACGCGGCGCTGCTCGGTGACATCGCGGCTGAACACCGTGACGCCATCGCCGGATGGATAGGCATGCACTTCCCAATAACCACCGAGCGAATCGTCCCGGGCGTCAGCATGCGCCGGCTCACCGGTCTTGACTGCGGTGCAGCAAGCTTCGCCGAAAGCGCCGGAGGACGATCCCGGCAGGGCGGACCAGATCGCCAGTCCCGCGAGGTCGCGGCCTTGCCCGAACTTCGCCCGGGCCCGCCGGTTGAGGTAGGTGACCCGCCAGTCATGGTCGAGTACGATGACGGCGTCGGTGGTGCTTTCGAGCGCGTTGCGCAGGGCCTGCTCACGGGTCTGCACGGCATCGGCCATGGTGTCGAACGCGGCGGACAGGCGGCCGAATTCGCTGCGGTCATGGCGCAAACCGGTGCGGGCGGACAGGTCGCCGGTTCGCCACGCATCGGCCGAGCGGAGCAGCCGCTTGACCGGCCGGCGGATCAACCGCGTGCCAAGCAGGGCGGTCAGCATAAGCGCGCACGCCGCCCCGGCGGCGATCAGCAGGATGCCGATGCGGTTGGCCTGTTCGTTGGGTAGCAGAGCGGTTTTCGGATCGAGTCCGACCGATACATATAACCCGCCCGGCCCGACGGCGGGCGGGATGAATGCCACAATCCGAAAGTGGCCGTCCACCGTGATCAACGAAGCCACGGCCGGGCTGGTCCCTTCAAGCAGGGGAAAGTTTCGCCGCGGCAGCCTGGTTCCCACGAAACGGGCGGTGTCCGGGTAGCGGCCCAGGATGGTGCCGGAGCGATCTGACACATTCACCGTCGCGCCCGGGGGCAGCGGCAGCGCCACGAGCTGCTCGGCGAGCCAGTCCAGGTTGAGCTCGGCAACCACCACGCCCGCCTCTTTTCCATCGCCCCGCCGGAACGGCCGGGCGATGGGCAGTGCCGGTTTGCCTGACAGAGGGCCAAGCGTGTAATCGCCGAGCACGAAGCCGCCGGTCTCAAGCGCCTTTTTGAAATACGCTTGACCGGACAGATCGACATCCGGCCCGGCTTGCTGCGGCGCGCAAAGCGGACGGCCGTCGATGCCGATCACGGCGACGGCACGGTATCGCGGGATTTGCGCCCCCAGCCGGGACAGAAAGTGCTGGCAAAGCCCCGCAGGGCTATCCTCCACCGATGGCGCGGCGCCGACCGCGGCCAGCATCTGATCGGCGCCTTCAATGGTGCCCTGCTGCGCGGCTGCGACCAGGCGGACGAGGCGCAGCGCCTCTTCTTCCAGAAGTTGCTGCCGGACTTCACGCGCCCGGATTTCCGAGTAGGCATGGAAGGCCAGGGCGGGGAGGAGAGCGATGGCGACGACAGTCAGCAATCGTGCCAACAGACTGTTCATGCCGGTTCCTACGGGGCGATGGTTGCGATGGTGTGATATCGGCTAAAATCACGGGTTTGTCATTGTATTTAACGTAGTCAAAACAATCACATCAATGTGATTGTTGGTTGTTCGCCGTGTTTTCTTGCATCATGCTGGCTCCCTGGCCTTCGCCGGGGCATGCTTAGGCGTGCCTATGGGCCCTGTGACCGCGATGGCGAGGAGAAAACGCGACCGTCGCCGGCCATCGACCTTTGACTACCTGAAGGATTTGAACCGGCTCGGGATCGCCTGTATCGCGGCGACGGTCGCCCGCCGCGTGGCGGCCGGGGTGCCGGGGGCGAAATCGATCGACACCGTGTCTACAATGCCGCCGTAGCGCTGCTCGATCGCCGCCGGCAGTTCGTCGTAGGTGGCGCGGGCGACGAACAGATCCAGCACGTCGTCCGGCACCTCCGCCGCCATCCGGTTCCACTGGCCCTGTTTGGACATCTCGGTCAGTTTCACGCCGAGATCCGACACCCCGTGCAGGTCGAACACGCCGCGATAGGCCGGAGTGGAGCCATAGAAGGCGACGCGATAGCGCACTTTCTCCACTTCTTCCCTGACCGCGGCGGCGTCCGGTCCGGTCGCGATGAACCCGCCGCCGGAGACCTCGAAGTGTTCGAACGACTTGCCTGCGGCGTCCAGTTCCTTCGCCAGCAGCGGGCGCACCACCTGCTCCAGGTAGGCGCGGGTGGCGAAGCCGTGCAGCCGGACGCCATCGGCCACCCGCGCGGCGGTCTTCAACATCAGCGGGCCGACGGCGGCCATCGCCACCGGCGGCAGCGGACGGCGCTGCGGCGGCGGCGAGAACTCCGGCGTCATCAGCGAGAAATGGTAATACTGGCCCTGGTAGTTCAGCTTTTCGCCGTACTCCCAGCAGCGGTGGATCGCGCGCACCGCTTCGATGTATTCGCCCAGCCGCGCGGCGGGGGCGACCCAGGGGGTGCTGAACCGCCGCTCGTTATGCGCCTTCACCTGGCTGCCGAGGCCGAGCACGAAGCGGCCCTTCGCGTGGCTGTGCAGGTCCCATGCCTGGTTGGCGGCGATCATCGGGCTGCGCGGAAAGGCGATGGCGACCGAGGTGACAAGCTGCACCCGCTCGGTCGCCAGGGCGGCGAAGGCCAGCGGGGTGAACGGATCGTGCTTCAGCTCGTGGGTAGTGACGCTGTCAAATCCGTCATCCTCCGCCCGGGACGCAGCGGGGCCGCAGGCCGCCCAGTCCTCGCACGGCAGGCTGCATGATACGCGCATCGGCTTCCCCCGCTGATTTCCTCTGCACTAGAGTTTGCGGCGGGGCCAGACTCTCGTAAAGCGGACGGGACACAAGGAGCGGATCATGAAGAGACTTGCCGGCAAGGTCATTATCGTCACCGGCGCCAGCCGCGGCATCGGCGCCGCCACCGCCGCGGCCTGCGCGAAGTCGTCGGCGACGGTGGTGCTGGCGGCGCGGGACGGGGCGCGCGCGGAGGCGGTGGCGCGGTCCATCGGCCCGTCGGCTTCGGCCCGCGCCTGCGACGTCACGGACTATGCCGCCGTCGCGAAGCTGGTGGCGGAGACCCGGTCGCGCTTCGGCCGCCTCGATGCCCTGATCAACAATGCCGGCGTGATCGAGCCGATCGCCTCGATCGCCAGCGGCGACCCGGCGGCCTGGGCGCGCAGCATCGAGATCAACCTTATCGGCGCCTACCATGCGATCCGCGCGGTGCTGCCGGGGATGATCGCGTTCGGCGGCGGCACGATCGTCAATGTTTCCTCCGGCGCGGCAGTGCGGCCGCTGGAGGCGTGGAGTGCGTATTGCAGCGGCAAGGCCGGGCTGCACATGCTGACGCGCGCGATCGCGCTGGAGACGGCGGGGCAGGGGATCCGGGTGTTCGGCTTCTCGCCCGGCCCGACGGACACCGACATGCAGGCGCCGGTGCGCGCCTCCGGGATCAATCCGGTCAGCCGGATCCCGCGCGAGGAGCTGACGCCCGTGGCGCATCCGGCGGCGGCGATCGTCTATCTGTGCACGCCGGACGCGGACGACCTGAACGGGCAGGAGTTCAGCCTGAAGGATGAGCCGTTCCGGGCCCGGCTGGGCTTGTATTAGTTGCGCAAAGGCCACGGGGCAAGAAAGATCGCAACCAGCGGCTGGACAACCGAAGGAATCTGTCGTATCGCATAGCGTGGTGGGAGAAGTTCAAAATACCGGATTGACAGGGCGATCTTTACAAGACGGCCTTCCAAACCGGTTAAATCCTTACACTATTCCCGCCGGGACGTCACTCTTGTCGCATGCAAACGCGGCGAATGAACTGCTGCGCAATCCGACTGATAAAGGAGAACGAAATGGCCTCAGTATGGATGTGGATATTGATCGCTCCTGCGATTGGTATTGTTTTCCTCTCTAAGCAATAAACCACCAACAGGAGGCGCGCGGTGGAATCGTGCGTCTGTTTGACGGCGTATCCTCCGGCCGCAGTCAAACCGCCGGGGAAATAGCATTGCTTTAGTGGTGAGCCGGGCTGAAAGGCCCGGTTTGCCGGTTCGTTATTTGAATGCCAGGACCTGAACGCCGGGACCGGGGTGCAGCGCGCTCTGGCAGGATGGTGTTCGCGTGGTATGCTCGGGGTTTGACCCATTGCCCCGGGGAACCGCCTGATGACCGAATCCGCGCTCGATCGTGCCCGCCTGTTTCAGGACGAACTGGTCGCCATCCGCCACGACATCCATGCCCATCCGGAACTGGGGCTGGAGGAATACCGCACCGCGGATCTGGTCGCGCGCAAGCTGGAGGAATGGGGCATCGAGGTGCATCGCGGTATCGGCCGCACCGGCGTCGTCGGCGTGCTGCGCAACGGCAACGGCGAGGCCGCCATCGGCCTGCGCGCCGACATGGATGCCTTGCCGATACTGGAGGCGACCGGGCTGCCGCATGCCAGCACCATCCCCGGCCGGATGCATGCCTGCGGCCATGACGGCCACACCACCATGCTGCTCGGCGCGGCGAAATACCTGGCGGAGACGCGCAACTTCAATGGCACCGTCAACTTCATCTTCCAGCCCGCCGAGGAAGGCATCGGCGGCGCGCAGGCGATGCTGAACGACGGTTTGTTCGATCGTTTCCCCTGCAACTATGTATACGGCATGCACAACCGCCCCGGCCTGCCGATCGGCCGTTACATGACCGGGACGGGGGCGCGCATGGCGGGCGGGGCGTTCTTCGACATCGTCATCACCGGCAAGGGGGCGCACGGCGCGCATCCGCACTACGCCATCGATCCGGTGGTCGTGGCCTGCCACCTCGGCACCGCGCTGCAATCGATCGTCTCCCGCACCGTCGCCGCGTCGGATACGGCGGTGCTCAGCATCACCCGCATCCAGGCCGGCGAGGCGTATAACGTGATCCCGCAAACGGCGGTCCTGGCCGGCACGGTACGCACCCTGAAGCCGGACGTGATGGAGACGATCCGCGAAACCATGCTGCGGCTGTCCACCAGCCTCGCGGCCGGCTTCGGTGCCGAGGCGAAACTCGATTTCCGGCTGCTGTTCGCGCCGCTGGTCAATGACGACCGGGAGGCGGAAGCCTATGGCGATGCCGCAGCGGAACTGGTGGGCGAGGAGAACGTTCGCCGCGACGCGCCTCCCGGCATGGGTTCGGAGGATTTCAGCTTCATGCTGGAGCAGGTGCCCGGCGCGCATATCAATGTCGGCAACGGCGACAGTGCGGCGCTGCACAATCACCAGTACGACTTCAACGACGAGACGATTCCCTACGGCGTCGCGCTGTATGCGGCGATCACCGAGAAGAAGCTGCCGAAGGCATGGCCGGACGCCACCGAAAGATGACGCATCGCCGGCGGCCTGCATGGACGAAATCAGGACGCCGGCTAATTTGCGAACTAACATTAATATTAAATAGTAACCGATAACGGCTGGATAACGCAGGTGCGCTACTTGACGGCATGCCTTGCAATGCTTCGGAAACGATTGTTGTTGTCGACGATGACCCGCTTGTCGCCGAGGTTCTGGCTGCTTTGCTGCGAACCACCTTTCCCCGGGTGATTTGTGCATTCACCGCAACTGCGGCTGCGGACCTGTTGACATCGGCTGTATTTCGGCTCGCGGTGGTGGATATGCTGATGCCCGGCGGCCGATCGGGGATCGATGTCGGTGTCGATGCCGCCACGATAGGAACGCCGGTCCTGCTGATCAGCGGCAGCTTCGATGCCGTCGGGGCGCTTGGGCAGCATGGCATCAGGGTGCTGCAAAAGCCGGTTGCGGGAGATGTTCTGTGCGCCGAGGCGCGCCGTGTGCTGGCGGACGGCGAGCGGCATCGCGCGGCGTTGATTCGGGCGGCAGCGATCATGGCATCGTCGCCGGAGCGGCGCTGGTAGCGATCACGCCGCTCCGGCCGGCATCGCTGGAGCGGATTGACACCAGTCGCGCCGAGGTTCCGGCGCAGCCGGCGCCATCGTTATGGCGGGCGCATGATCGCCTCGTCGTCATGGTGCGCGGACACCCGTCATCCACGCCTTGCGGTGCCGATCGAGGCAACGGCGTCGATGCGGCCTCCGCCGGCATGACGATGCGGCGCGGCCGAAGGGTCACTGGCGAGGCGACTCGCACTTTATCCCAACCGAAACGGGATTACAGCCGGCTCTGCGCGCTCCAGAGGCCGCGGCCGGACGACCGCGCCGACTCTTCGCTCTGGCGCAGAGCCGCGCTTTGCGCCCGGGCCCAGCCGTCCCGCACCTGCGCGCCGCTCAATGCGACACCACCGGCCATGCAGTCGCCCACCGGGCGGCCATAGCCGTCATGCCCGGTAATGCCGCAGTCGACCGGCTTGTCCCGCACCAGCGCGGCCAGCGCATTTGCCGATGCGGCGCCGCAATCCACATCCCGGTCCCCAGCCCGGCAGACCGAGCCACGCGGCGGCGCGGCGATGCCATCGAGCCGTATGACCTGGTCCCCGATGCGCAAGGTATCCCCGTCCAGCACCGCCAGGGTTCCGGGCGATGCGGTGATATGACGGCTAGGCGGCGCATGGGCGGGGGCGTCGGAAGACCGCACGAACAGCCAGGCCGCGGCCAACAGGGTCGCTGTCCCGCCCGCCGCGGCGAGCCACACCCCCGGAGACGGCAAACCCGGCAACCGGCGTGGAACAACGACGGCGCCCGAACGGAAAATACGCCGTTTATGGTTCAACGACACGGCCCACACTCCGGTTGTCGGAGCTGCCGGTGTGCGTGCGTGCACGGTCCTCAACCCGATTCGATGCTGGGATGCCAAAGCCGGACGCGGAAAGTCAAGCCCAATAAGCGTGTTGGCGTCTGAATCGTTGGAAGGCTTTGACGATCCGCGGCCGTATCCTTCCCGCCCGCGCCGCCATGTATCCGGCGATTGCTCCGGCTGCGTAGGCATGCCGTCCGCCGGGACCGCCGAGTTCCAGCAGCAGATGACTTGCCACCGCGCCGTCGTTCAGCACGCCGAGGCGCTCCTGCAGATCGCTCAGCCGCTCGATGAAGCGTTTCGCCGCTTTGGCGTCGTGCAGGGTGGCGAACATCTCCGCCGCATAGCGCACCCGCTTGGCGCGCAGCCGCACGCCGTGCAGGGCGGCGATGTCGAGTTCCTCGATTCGCTTGCCGGCCGACAGCAGCTTCTTCCAGCGATGCAGCAGCACCGCGTCGGCGAACTGCGCCAGCGTCAGCGGCTCGGCCGCGGCAGCCGGTTCCGCCTCAGCGGGCGGTTGCTGCGGCACGCGCCAGCCGCTTGCGGCGGCGAACCAGGCGAGCTCGATGCCGAGCTGGCGGAACGCCGGGCTGGCGAGATACTGCGCCAGGTCCCGGCGATGCGTGTTGCGCTGACGCGATGCGGCGGCGGCCAGCCGATCGAGCCGCTCGTCGCCGGGGATCGCCGCCTGGATCGCCGGCACCGTCTCATCGGCGAACACGTCCCAGTCGCGCGCCGGGCCGAGCCGGGCGCCCAGCGTCTTCAGGCCGTCACTGACAGCGTCCAGCGCGCCCTCGGCCAGCGCGGGCCGGAAGATCGACACCGCCGAGCGGGCGCGGCGCACCGCGACGCGCATCTGATGGATGGCGTTGTGGACGCCGTCGTCATGCGCCTCGGCGACGCGGGGCGCGTGCGCCAGGATCACGTCGGTCAGATGGCCGAGGATATGCGCCAGCGCCTCCGGTACGGTTCGGACGGCACCGGGGAGCACCGGAGCGCCCAGATGGCGGGGTTGCGGCGTCCCGCCGATCGCCATGGCGATCGCGTCGGCGGCGAGTGAGCACCCGGGGACCGCGGCGGGCACCGCGCCCGCGATCAGCGTGGCCGCCACGCGCACCGCCGGTTCATCGCCCCTGAGGCCGATGCGCGCAACCGCGCGCTCCGCCGTCACCGCGCGCAGAATTCCCTTGTCGATGGTCAGCGTCACCGTCGAATCGGCGAGGCGGTGCAGGCTGACGCTGCGCCGCCCCTCGAACGCCGCCAGGGGCGCCAGCGGGGACGGCAGCGCGGCCGGATCAGGCGAGTCCGACAGCAGCGGCGGCGGCTGGGCCGGCAGCCAGGTTTCGGCGCCGGGCGTCACTCGTTCCAGGCGCCATGCGCCGCGATGTTCGGCGAGGGTCAGGCCTTCCGCCAGCAGCGCGTGTTCCGGGCTGTCATGCCAGACGATTTTCACCGCCTGGTTGCGGGGACGTCCGTCGCGGCTGGCCAGGAGAGGTTTCAGCCGCGCGAGCAGCGCCGCGGCATCCGCATCCGCAGCGAGTTCGAATTCCATACGGACTAGCCGGCGGCCTCCAGCATGCGAGGGGTCAGGAAACGCACCAGCTTCGCGCCACCTTCGCGCAGATCCCACCATGATCCGGCGATCACCAGTTCCGCCAGTGCGCCCGTGGGAAAGCCTTCGGCCAATGCGCGCTCGGCCGCGGTGCCGCCGCGCGGTTCGGCCAGGGACAAGGCGAGGTCGTGCAGGCCGGGGTTATGGCCAATCAGCAGGACGCTGCGGACGGTTTCGGGCACGCCGTGCAAAGCGGCGATCAACTGCATGGGGCTGGCAAGATACAGGCTTTCCATCGGCTCGATCAGCGGGGTGTCGTCCCAGGGTTCCAGCGCGTCCAGCGTTTCCATGGTCCGGCGGGCGCTGGACACCAGCACGAGGTCGGGGGTGAGGCCGAGATCGTGCATCGCCTTGCGCATTACCGCGGCGCAGCGCCGCCCGCGCGGGTTAAGCGGGCGGTCCCGGTCGGGCAGTGCGGCATCATCCCAGGAGGACTTGGCGTGCCGCAGGAGCAGAAGTTGGCGCATCGTGATCTCATCATGGCATGCCGCGCGCGGCTTGTCGTCCCCCGCGGACGATGAAAAACTCCGACGGGATGTTGGCACGTCCGCGGGTGGGTCTTTCCCGCCACGAGGTCCCGACTATCGTCAATCGCCGCAGCGGCCGACGATCGGCGCCGGTTCAACCGCAAGCGGCTCCGCCCGCAATTTTTTCATTCTGCTGCACGGAATCATGACCCGGGCATCCGCCTCGGGAGCGGCGGAGGCAAAAATTGCAGATACATTATCGTTAAAAACCGGTCTATATCTGACCTTGCTATCCGGACGGCAATAATGAGCACAACCATAATATACGTCGGTAACCTCTCCCACTACGCGGACGAGCAAGCTCTTGCGGCGGCATTTTCTCGCTTTGGCGAAGTCCTCAAGGTTGAACTGCCAATCGATAAAGCGATCGGCCGCGCGCGCGGTTTCGCGTTTGTTTACATGTCCGGCGCCAGTGAAGCGGACGCCGCCATCGCCGCTCGCAACGACAGCGAGTTTTTTGAGCGAACTCTGAAGCTCAATCTGGCGCCATCGGACACTGAATCCGCAACCGGCAGAGCGGATAGCGCGGCTCGACCCGCTCGCCCAGGTAGTTACGATACGCGACAACCGGCGCCGCGCCGACGAGTGGTTCCGCCACGCGGCAACCACCGGTCAGCGGAAGCGACCGACGAGCCAGCGAGCGACGACCCGAGTTAGCCGGGCGCGCCCATACTATGAGGACAAGCGACTAGGCAGAGGATGGCATTCTCCCCATTCGTCGTGGCCAGACTTGTCCGGGCCACCTATTCCAGCACAGTGCCCCGATAGGTGGCCCGGACAAGCCGGGCCATGACGATGAGAGAACGACGCCCCGGCCAAACCGTTCTCTCGCCGCCCGTTATCCCGATAGGCTATGCGGGCGCGCCGGGCTACCCGCACTGACCCGGGGTTTGCCAATCCGCCAGGCGGCCCATGTGTGCCCGGTATGATAGCCGGGACGGGAATGGACAAGCCGATCGAGACGCTTCGGGTGATACTTGGCGACCAGGTGTCGCCGGAAATCGCGGCGCTGGAGGGCCTCGATCCGCGCCACGACGTGGTGCTGATGGCGGAGGTGCTGGACGAATGCACCTATGTTCCGCACCACCTGAAGAAGATCGTGTTGGTGCTGGCGGCGATGCGGCATTTCGCCCGGGCGCTGGCGGCGCGCGGGGTGCGTGTGCGCTACGTGACGCTGGACGATCCGGACAACACCGGCAGCTTGCGCGGCGAGGTTGGCCGCGCCATCGCGGCATTGCAGCCGCGCCAGGTGGTGACGACCGAGCCGGGCGAGTATCGCGTGCTGCAGGACATGCTCGGCTGGGCCGACGCTGTGGAGATCCGGCCGGACACGCGGTTCGTTTGTTCGATCGCGGATTTCCGCCGCTGGGCGGGCGGCCGCAACGGTTTGCGCATGGAGTTCTTCTACCGCGACATGCGGCGGCGCACCGGGCTGCTGATAACTCCGGATAACGAACCGGAGGGCGGGCGGTGGAATTTCGACGCGGAGAACCGCAAGCGCCTGCCGGAGTCGGTGGCGGTTCCGGACGCCCAGGGTTTCGTGCCGGACGCGGCGACCGCGGAGGTGATCGAACTGGTGCGGCGGCGCTTCACCAACGGCTTCGGCGAGCTCGACGGGTTCCGGTTTGCGGTCACGGCGAAGGATGCCCGGGCGGGGCTGGACGATTTCATCGCCCGCCGGCTGCCGGGCTTTGGCGACTGGCAGGATGCGATGCACAGCGGGCAGCCGGTGTTGTTTCATGCGGTCATTTCTCCGGCGTTGAATATCGGGCTGCTCGACCCGACGGCGGTGTGCCGCGCGGTGGAGACGGCGTGGCGGTCCGGGCGCGTGCCATTGAACGCCGCGGAGGGCTTCATCCGGCAGATCATCGGTTGGCGCGAGTATGTGCGCGGCATCTACTGGCTGCGGATGCCGGAATACGGGGCGTTGAACGCGCTGGGCGCGACCCGGGCGCTGCCGGAGTTCTACTGGAGCGGCCGGACGGACATGGCCTGCATCCGGCACGTGGTCGGGCAGACGCGGCAGGATGCCTATGCGCACCACATCCAGCGGCTGATGGTGACGGGCAACTTCGCGCTGCTGGCGGGGCTGCATCCGGACGCGGTCGATGAGTGGTATCTGTCCGTCTACGCCGATGCCTATCAATGGGTGGAGATGCCGAACACGCGCGGCATGGCGCTGTTCGCCGATGGCGGCGTGCTCGGCTCGAAGCCTTATGCGGCCTCGGGCGCCTACATCAACCGCATGAGCGATTACTGCCGCGGCTGTGCCTATGAGGTGAAGGACGCGACCGGGCCGAGGGCCTGTCCGTTCAATTTCCTCTACTGGGACTTTATTGCGCGCCATGCCGAGCGGTTCGCCTCGAACGTGCGGATGTCGATGCCGCTGCGCAACTGGGAGCGCATGCCGGCGGAGCGCCGCGCCGCCATCAGGGCGCGTGCGGCGGGTTTTCTGGCGGAGATGGAGGCTGGCCGCGGCGCGACATGCTCCACAGCGTGATGTCCCAGGCGTTGCGGATGCCGGCTGCCAGCAGCAACCCCATCGAGACGGCCAGCGCGGTGCAGGCCGGCTGCGATTGCAGGGCCAACGCCGCGCCCGACCCCGCCAGGCAGAGGTAGCCGCCGAGCGGCAGGGCGATGTACCAGGTCCGGTCTTCCAGATCGAGCTTGTGGAGCAACCCGTCGCGCAGCGTGTCGCGGCACACCACGGCGGAGTAGCCCAGGCCGCACAGGCCGCACGCCAAGATCATCCCGCCGGGCGCGATCCATCCCGGCAGCGGCGCCATGATGATCAGGGAGGCGGCCAGGATCAGGCTGAAATCCACCACGCTCGCCGTCAAAAACACCCGCTGCGCCGCCCGCCGATCGGCTGAGAAGACGCCGGTGCCGACGGAGGCGGCGACGAAGAGCAGGCCGATGAGAGTGGCCGAGGCGGTGCCGAAGAGGGTGTAGAAATCGTGCCAGGATCGGAGAGCGTCGGCGAGTTGCGGCATTGGTCGCCTTCCCGGTCTTGCGCTCCGAACCGAGCCGCCTGGCCTTTTAACGTTGGCCGGAGCAGGCTAGACAGCCATCCCCCGTGCCGTTCGGGCCGAAGGCGTGGATGGCGGGGGCGGCGCCCGCCACGACGATAAAGGCGGCGTTGCTTCCGGGTCAAACTCACCGCCGATGGGCTTTATTCCGCGGCACCGGCCTTTGCGGCGAGCACCATCTCGATGCGATCCACGAGCTGGGCGGTGCTGACCGGCTTACGCAGCAGCGAAAAGCCGGCGGGTCGTCCACCGCTGACCGCAAGATGGGCAGCCTCTCCGGCGTAGCCGGTCAACAGCACCGAGGGCAGGCCGGGGCGCCGGGCCTGGGCTTCGCTGATAAGCGCCAGTCCACCCAATCCCGGCATGGAGAGGTCGGTCACGAGCGCATCCACGGGTTCTCCGGCCTCCAGCAGCGCCAGCGCCTCGGCGCCGTTGCCGGCGGCCAGAACGGCGAAGCCGGCTTCCTCAAGCGAGGCAACCAGCGTCTCGCGCACCACGTCCTCGTCGTCGACCACGAGCACACGGCGGCTCAGGCCGGCGACAGGCGCCAGACCCGGCTGCGGCTGCGACGCCTCGCTGCGCGCGTCGGCCACCGGCAGCCACAGAGTAACGGTGGTGCCGCGCCCGGGCGCGCTTTCGATTGTCAGTGCACCGCCGCTTTGCTCGGCGAAGCCTTTGGCCATCGGCAGGCCGAGACCCGTGCCTTTGTCCTGGGGTTTGGTGGTGAAGAACGGCTCCTGCGCACGATTCAATGTGGCCGGGTCCATGCCTGTCCCGGTGTCCGTAACGGCCAGGCGGACATACCGGCCGGGCTTCAGCCCCGCCGGATCATCCCGGTCCGCGGCGATCTCCTCCGCTGCAACCGCCAGGGTCAGTGTGCCGCCTTCCTCCATGGCGTCGCGGGCGTTGGTTGCGAGATTCACCAGCACGGTCTCGAGTTGACGCCGATCGGCCATCACGGACGGCAGGCCGGCAGCGCCTTTGACGCGCACCGCAATCGGGGTGCCGAGCGTCTGCGCCAGGACGTCTCGCAAGCCGTCCAGCAGCCCGGCCGGGTCGATCCGCTCCGCCCGGAGGTCGCCGCGACGGGCGAAGGAGAGCAAGCGGCGGGTGACGGCGGCGCCCCGCTCCGCCGCCTCGGCCACGGAGCGGGCGAACCGCCTCACGCTGGCCGGATTATCCGCGCGCCGTTCGATGAGCCCGGCGGCACCCTGCACGGCCTGGAGGATGTTGTTGAAGTCGTGCGCGATGCCGCCCGCCAATTGTCCGAGCGCCTGCATGCGCTGGGCATGGGCGGCGCGCGCCTGCGCGTCCTCGCGCGCGGCCACTTCCGTGCGCACCCGCGCTTCCAGCTCGACTGTCAGGGTGCGAAGCTTAGCCTCGACATCCTTGAGCGGCGTGATGTCGCTCGACACGGCGACCACGCCGAGGATCGTGCCGTCCTCCATTCGCAACGGTGCCTTGGCCGAACGGAACACCCGCTTGCGCTGATCCGCCGCGGTCCAGGTCTCCTCCAGCACCTCGCCCTGGCCGCTCTCGATGATGCGCCGGTCATTCGCCATCACTGCCGCGGCCTGGTCCGGATTGTCGTGCCACTCCGCGTCGGTCCGGCCGATCACCTCGTGCGCGGGCTTGCCGATGACAGCGAGGACGGCGGGATTGGCGAACAGGAAACGGCCGTCCTTGTCCTTCGCATAGATCGCGTCGGGTGAGCTGTTCCCGATGGAGCGGAGCAGCGCGGTGGTCTGCTGGAGCTCCCCGGTTCGCTGCTGCACGGCTCGCCCGAGGATATGCCGCTCCCGCAGCAGGGACCATGCCAACCCCGCAAGCAGCCCGGATATCAACATCGCCACGAGGCCATAGATGAGCGTGAACTTGCGCCATGGCGCCAGCACGTCGTCCTCATTGACGCTGCTCGCAACGATCACATTCCAGCCCGTAAGCGTGCGCCAGGCGCCGAGGCGCGGCCTGCCGTCAATCACTGAACGGCCCCGGTTGGTGCCTTGCGGCGTCGTCAGGGCCGCTGCGACCCGCTGCTCGAGCGCCGGATCGGCAGCAGGTGCCAGCGGCGGCCACGACCGGGCAATGGTTGCTCCATCCTGCCGGCGCAGGCTGACCCGCTGTTGATGTGCGGTGTCGAGTGTCTTGCCCCAATACTCGATCAATTCGGTCAGATCGACCGATGCCAGCAGGACACCGGCAAAAGCCCCGGCTTTCGTGCGCGGCTTCGCCACATTGAAAATGGGAAGGCCGGACATGATACCGACTATCGCCCGGTCGACATAATATTGGCCCGGGCCGGCGGTCCGCGCGCCGCTGAAATACTCCCGGAAGCTGCGATCTCGGTCATCTATCTGTAACGGACCGTTGCCCATGCTGCCCATGCATTGGTGTCCATCGGCATTCAAAATCAGGAGCGATACCGTCCCCGCGGATTTGCGCGTGGCGAGGCTGATGAACGCCTGGAGCCGGTCGTCCGAACGCAGCGCCTGACAGTCGCGTTCGCCTGCAGCCTGTTCGATCAGGTCAAGCAGCAACGCCTGCGCATCCAACAGCCTAAGGGCATGTTCGGCAACGGCCTCGACGACGTGGCGCTGATCGGCCGTCGCCATCTCCAGCGCGGCGGCTCGCCCTTCGAGAGCGACCCAGCCCCACAGCGCAACAGGGATGAGCGCGGTCACAACGATGACCGCGACCAGCCGAAATTTCGAACGAAAGGTTGGGCGGTTTCCCAAAGCGTCCGGAAAAGGCATTCAATCAACACGTATCTGGCGATTTTAGTTTGTGCTGTAAACATCATAGCTAACATTGATGCAGATCAATGAGTTCTTTCGGTCGGGCGTTCGGCCTATCGCTCAGCGCGTGGTGTGGAACCGATGGTGTGGCGACACCTGCCAGGCCCGCCTTCGCTGGGGACATGCCGCGCGGACAATGACGTTTAAGGGCCTTCGCCTCGCGTCTTGCCTTTCGGTTGTTCGCCGGAAGAATCCAGCACCATCTGCGTTTGGGTTACCAGCGCGACCAGGCGGCCTGCCTCTGTCGTGATTCGCGTTTGCCAGACCATCGTCCGCCGCCCGCGATGCAGCGGGGTGGTCTCGCCACGCACCGTGCTGCCCACCGGGGCGGGGGCGACGAAGTTGGTCTTGGATTCGATCGTCGTTGTGGCCGCCTCGGGCGCCAGGTTGAGGATCGTCGCGGCGGCGCCGAGCGTGTCGGCAAAGGCCATGATGGCGCCCCCATGCAGCACCGCGGGGCGGGTGCAGAGCTCGTCTCGCACGACAAGTTCGGCCGTGACCCGCTCCGGCGAGGCGCTGGTGAAGCGGATGCCGAGCAGCGTGGCGAACGGCAAGGGCGTCTGTTGCAGGCGTACGAGTGCGTCCATGGCGGTGGTCCCGTTGTTTCCGCTCAGTAGATCGTGGCGCGCATCCGTTCGGGGTAGTCGCGGTCATATTGCTCGCCGCCGGCGCGCCCGGCGGTGACGTCCTTCAGGATGGTGCCGGTGCTCGGCAGGTCCTTGCGGATGATGTGCTTCTCCGGGTTCCACAGGTCGGAGCGGACCAGGGCTTTAGGGCACTGGAAGTAGACGGCTTCGACCCGCACCACGATGACGGTGCGGGGCAGGGTGCCCTGGTAGGGGAAGCGGCCGATAAGCTCGGGTGCGACGGAGATCGCGGCGCGGCCGTTGACGCGCAGGGTTTCGCCGATGCCGGGGATCAGGAACAGCAGTCCGACACGGTCGTCGCGGATGATGTTCCTGAGGCTGTCGATGCGGTTGTTGCCGCGGCGGTCGGGGATCAGCAGGGTCTTGTCGTCCAGGATATGGACGAAGCCGGCGGGGTCGCCGCGCGGCGAGGCATCCAGGCCCTCCGGCCCGCTGGTGGCGATCACCATGAAGGGCGAGGCTTCGATCATCGCGCGGTAATGCGGGTGGAGGAAATCGACTTCCTTGAAGATCGAGGCGGGGGCGGACTCGCCGTAGATCGCCTTCAGCGTGGCTTCATCCCGGACCAGGTGATCGCTGCCGATGGCGTCCATGGTTTGGCCTCCCTCGTGGTGGGTTGCCGCCATCCTATAGCGGCTGATCGGCAAGGGGGAAGCCGCCTGCATCCGCTCCCGCGCCCGCCCCCTCTCGTTCGTTCCGCCCATCGCTGCTATACCCGCGCCGTCTGGCAAGGGAATCCAAACCATGAAGCGCCGCGCCTTCCTCGCAACCTCGGCCGCTGCCCTGGCGGCTCCGTCGGTCGCCCGATCCCAGGGCACGCGGCTGTTGCGTTTCATTCCGCAGGCCGATCTGGTGGTCCTGGACCCGATCTGGACCACGGCGTATGTCACGCGGAACCATGGATTCATGGTGTTCGACACGCTGTATGGCCAGGACAGCACCTACGCCGCCTCGCCGCAGATGGTCGCGGGCCATGTCATCGAAAACGACGGCAAGCTGTGGACGCTGACCCTGCGCGACGGGCTGACATGGCACGATGGCGAGAAGGTGCTGGCGCGCGATTGCGTCGCCTCGATCAACCGCTGGGGCAAGCGGGACGCGTTCGGCCAGGCGCTGCTGGCGGCGACCGACGAACTGTCCGCGCCCGACGACAAGACCATCCGTTTCCGCCTGAAGAAGCCGTTCCCGCTGCTGCCGGATGCGCTCGGCAAGTCGCCGTCGCTGATGCCGGCGATGATGCCGGAGCGGCTGGCTAAGACCGACGCCTTTACCCAGATCACCGAAATCGTCGGCAGCGGCCCGTATCGCTTCCTCGCCAGGGACCGCATCCCCGGCGCCAAGGCTGCGTATGAGCGGTTCGCCGGCTATGTCCCGCGCGGCGGTGGCAAGCCCGACTGGACCGCCGGGCCGAAGATCGCGAATTTCGATCGGGTGGAATGGACCACCATCAGCGACGCCTCCACTGCCTCCGCCGCGCTGCAAAGCGGCGAGCAGGATTGGTGGGACTATGCGACGGCCGATTTGCTGCCGTTGCTGCGCAAGGCGAAGAACCTGAAGGTCGCTGTGCAGGACCCGTCCGGCCAGATGGCGATGCTGCGCTTCAACTTCGTGCAGCCGCCGTTCAACAACCCGGCGATCCGGCGCGCCCTGCTCGGCGCGGTCGATCAGCAGGACATCATGACGGCGGTGGCAACGGATGATCCCGCAATGTCCCATACGCCCACCGGGTTCTTCTGCCCGGGCACGCCGATGGCCAGCGATGTCGGCTTGTCGGCGCTAACGACCCCACGCGACTACGACAAGGTGAAGCGCGACCTGAAGGCCGCCGGCTACCATGGCGAGAAGGTCGTTCTGCTCGCTGCCACCGACTTCCCGGTGCTGAAGGCGATGGCGGACGTGGTGGCGGACATGCTGCAACGGTCGGGCATGAACGTCGATTACGTTGCGACCGACTGGGGCAGCGTCAATCAGCGCCGGGTCAAGAAGGACCCGGTGGAGCAAGGCGGCTGGAGCGCCTTCTGCACCGCCTGGGCCGGCACCGACATGCTGACTCCCGCCGGCGAACTTGCGCTCCGCACCAACGGCGCCGGCGCCTGGATCGGCTGGCCCGACATTCCACGGATCGAAACGTTGCGCGAGGCGTGGTTCGATGCCCCCAATCTGGCCGGCCAGCGACAGGTTGCTCGCGAAATCCAGGCGGCGGCGTTCGAGGAGCTGCCGTATCTGCCGCTCGGGCAGTACCTCCAGGCGACGGCGTATTCGACAAAACTGACCGGCGTGCTGAACGGCTTCGCCCTGTTCTGGAATGTCAGGAAAGACACTTGAGGCGGACTGATACAAGACAGTAGCCTGCCTGCAAGCAAAACAGGGAGGTTACCGGATGCTCGGCCTGATGCAGACCCGTCCGCTGCTGATATCCACGCTGGTGGATTACGCCGCATCGCAGCATGGCGGGCGCGAGATCGTTTCGCGCGATCCGGAGGGCGTCATCCATCGCTCTACCTACGCGGCCGTCGCGGAACGGGCCAGGCGGGTAGGGCAGGCGTTGGACATGCTGGATGTGAGGTTCGGCCAGCCGGTCGCCACGCTTGCCTGGAACAGTTTCCGGCATCTGGAACTGTATTACGGCGTAACAGGTTCCGGCCGCATCCTGCACACGGTCAATCCGCGCCTGTTCCCCGAGCAGATCCAATACATCATCAATCATGCCGAAGACGGGTGTGTGTTTTTCGACCCGGTGTTCGTGCCGCTGGTCGAGCAACTTGCGCCGTTGCTGCCGCATGTGCGCGGCTGGGTGGCGCTGTGCGAGGCGGACAGCCTGCCGGCGGTGAAGGTTGACGGGCTGCTGTGCTACGAAGACCTGATCGCCGCGGCCGAGCCGGCGGCGGAATGGCCGGTATTTGACGAGAATACGGCTTCGACGCTGTGCTATACCTCGGGCACGACCGGCAATCCCAAAGGCGTGCTGTATTCGCACCGATCGACGGTGCTGCACGCATTCGCCGCCTGCGCGGCGGATTCGCTGGCGTTTTCCGCGCGCGATACGATCCTGACGGTGGTGCCACTGTTCCATGCCAATGCCTGGAGCATTCCGTTCGCCGCGGCGATGTGCGGCGCGAAACTGGTGCTGCCGGGGCCTCGGCTCGATCCGGAGAGCATCTTTCTGCTGCTGCAACAGGAGGGTTGCACCGCCGCCGGCGGCATTCCGACGGTGTGGCTGAATTTTCTCGCGTGGCTGGAACCGCAGCGAGACACGATCGATCTGTCCGGGTTGAAACTACAGCGGGTGTTCGCCGGCGGCACCGCGCCGCCGCGCGCGATGATCGAGAAGTTCCGTGACTGGCTGGGCGTATTCTTGCTGCATGCCTGGGGCATGACGGAAACCAGCCCGCTGGTCACAGCGGGGTCTCCGCTGGCGAAGCACGCCGATGCGGCGCCGGAAACAGTTGTCGATATGCAGGTGAATCAGGGGCGTCAGGTCTACGGTGTCGAATTGAAACTGGTCGATGCCGACGGCGGGAAGCTGCCGCATGACGGCCGATCGGTTGGCGAATTGAAGGTGCGGGGGAATTGGGTGATCTCGGGGTATTTCAAGAATGAGGGCGGCCAGGTCCTGGATGCGCAGGGCTGGTTCAGCACGGGCGATGCCGCGACGATCGATCCGGACGGCTACGTGCAACTGACGGATCGGCTGAAGGACATTATCAAATCGGGCGGGGAATGGATTTCCTCGATCGAGATCGAAAACCTGACCGTATCGCATCCGGACGTGTTCGAGGCGGCTGTCATCGCCATTCCGCATCCGGTCTGGCAGGAGCGTCCGCTGCTGCTGGTGCATGCGAAAGAGGGCCGGGAGCCGACGAGGGCGGGAATTTTGGATTTCCTGTCGACGCGCATCGCCAGGTGGTGGATGCCCGATGATGTGCTGTTCGTCGAGAGCCTGCCGCATACGGCGACGGGCAAGCTGCTGAAGACGGAGTTGCGGGCGCGGTATGGCAACCATGTCCCGGCGGGCGGGTAGGGGCCGATACGGGGCCGTTGCTGCAACGGGTAAGCCAGCCTGTGAAGAGTAGCCAATGCCAATCCCTGTGATCATCGACTGCGACCCGGGGACGGACGACGCGGTAGCGCTGCTGCTGGCCTTCGCCTCACCGGAACTATCGGTGCTGGCCGTTACGGTCGTCGGCGGCAATGCCGGGCTGCACTGCACGCTGCCCAACGCGCTCGCGCTGACTGCCCTCGCCGTCTCCCCCGCCCCCGTTCATGCCGGAGCCGATCGGCCGTTGCTGGGGCGGTTCAAGAGCGAGCCGACCGTGCATGGGGATGAGGGCCTCGGCGGGGTCAAGCTGCCTCCCGGCGGCCCGGCGGCGCCCGGGCTGGCGGCCGACGTCATCCGCCGCCTGCTGCGCGATGCGGCCGAACCGGTCACCCTGATTGGCATCGGCCCCGCCACCAACCTGGCGATCGCGCTGACCACCGAACCGGATTTGGCAGCGAAGGTCGCCCGCATCGTGCTCATGAGCGGCGCCAGGGCGGAAGGCAACGTCACCCCAGCCGCCGAATTCAACGCCTGGAGCGACCCGGAGGCCCTGTCCATCCTGCTGGACTCGGGCTGCCCCGTGGTGTTCGCGACCCTGGACCTGACGGCGCAGGCCTTGGTGACCCCGGCGCGCATCGCGGCATGGCGCGCCCTCGGCCGCGGACGCTGCCTGCAAGCGGCCTGCGACATCCAGGCCAGCGTGCCGCCGTCTCCGCGGCTCGGCGGCCAGGGCGCGCCGCTGCACGACCCTTGCGCGGTGGCCTGGCTGATCCGCCCGGACCTGTTCACCGCGCGGCCCTGTTCGGTGCGCGTGGACCTCGGGCCGGGACCAAACCGGGGCCGCACCCTGTTCGACCCCCCGGGCCGCACCGCCGATCGGCTCAACGCGACAGTGCTGGAGACGCTGGATGCCGACGGGTTCTTTGCCTTTCTGGGGCATCGGCTGGCGTCGCTGCCGTGACCGGGGCGGCCCGTGCCTATTGATCGCTGCGGCAATCGGTGTCCCCGGGGCCATCCGACGCCGCCCTGATCCGGTCGCCGAGCGCGGCGGCGACCGTCGGTTCTATCGCGGCAGCGAGAAGATCGAGGCCGCGCGGTGTCGGGTGAAGCGGAGAGGTGACGCCGGGCACGTCAGGCTCCCGGAACAAGGTAGCATTCAGCCGGCCGTGACGCAGAAACACGCAGGATACGTCCTGGTACCGTGCGATGGAGCCTTGCTGCGAATAAAGCGCCGCCAAGCTGGCGTTGATCTGTCTGGTGGCGGATTGTTCGCGCTCCGGCTTGCCGCTGGGCAGGATGCCCAGGACCAGGATCGTGGTGCCGGGCAAGCGGCCGTGGACGAGCCGGACGAGTTCCTCGATGGCGGCGGCAACCTGACCCGGCGGTTTGCCGAGATCGTTGGTGCCGATGAGGATGACGGCCAGAGCGGGTGACAGGCCATCCAATTCCCCGTGGCGGACCCGCCAGATGACGTCCGTGGTGATATCGCCGTTGAAGCCGAGATTGACGGCGCCGCGGCCGCCATACCAATGGTCCCAGAGCGGCGTGCGCGGGTCCCATTCGAAGCTGTGGATGATCGAATCGCCGAGGAAGATCAACCTGACCGGTTGCCGGTGCAGTTCGGCCTGCTTCTCCAGGAAGCGCTCCTGCCACCAGGGTTCGCGCGTCTGAGAACCGGGCGAGGTGGTAAAATCGACTGGTGATGCAGCGGTCATGAGCATGATGCCGCCGAGGGCTAACCACAGGCGGAACGACAGGCCAGGCGCGGAGTCGGGCCGGGCGGGTGATTGAGACAACGAGACCTCCTATGGCTGCCGGAACAAAATTGCGGTCGAATTTGGCAAATTTATTACGAGCATTCAACGTATCACGTTTAGTTGACCGTTGCGTTCGGGCGTTGCGGTCCATCCTTCCGGTTTGCGTCTGGATTTGACATTCAAGGCGAACAATAATCCGTCGAGCGCTGCGGCGAAACTTCTGGACCATCGACGATGCGGCGACGATATATTTCTTTCGATCAGATGTCCGCCAGGGCTGGTTCGATACCCAGCCTCGACGGCATGCGGGCTGTCAGCATCCTGTTGGTCCTTGCAGCACATTTCATTTCGTCGGAGCAATTCCCCGGCGGACTCGGGGTCTATGTCTTTTTCGTAATCAGTGGCTTCCTGATTACGAGGTTATTGCTTGCGGAATTCAATCTCTCCGGCCGCATCTCGCTGTCCCGGTTCTACCTTCGGCGCATTATCCGGTTGTATCCGGTTATCATTGTTTTCACGCTTTGCGTTACCGGAGTCTACATGGCGCTGGGGCGGCGGTGGAACCTGCTGGAGCCAACCTCCGCACTGGCCTACTTCGCCAACTATCTTTATGTCTATCTCGATTTTCATAAGATTCCGCAGGATATGCCGTTCGGCCCGTTCTGGTCCCTGTCGGTTGAGGAGCATTTCTACATCCTCTTTCCAGTCGCGGTTGTTCTGCTTCGGGGCAACCCGGTTCGCCTGACATGGTTGCTGGCCGGACTCTGCGCCGCCTGTCTGGTGCTGCGGCTGACAGTGGCGAGCCTGCACCCGGAATACCTCGCCAGTCTGACGTTTTATGCGGAATCGCAATACCGGCTCGATTCGATAGGGTATGGGGTGATCCTGGCGCTGGCCTGCCAGACCGATCGGGGACGCCGCATTCTGGTGCGGCTGGCCCATCCTGCGTGCTCGGCCGTCGCCCTGGCCGTGCTGGCCGCGTGCCTGGCCGCGCATAATCTATGGTTTCGCGAAACACTCCGCTATTCGCTGTTGGGATGTTCGATCGACGTGCTGACGGCCGGGGTATTATTCAGCAACAGGGTCCCTATCGTCCAATCTATACTGAACACCACTATCCTGGTATGGATCGGCCGGCTCAGCTACTCAATTTATATTTGGCATGAAGGCGTCTCCTCCGTATTGAGAGGCGTAGTGGCGACGCCTTGGTTGAGCGTGACGGCCAATGTCGTCATGACGCTGGTTGTTGCAACCATCTCATATTATGGCGTCGAACAGCCGTTCATGTCGTTGCGGAAGCGCTTGCAGTCGTCGCGGTCGCCGATCCTGCCCGATGCGGTCGGCGAACGAGTGCTTTCCAAAGTGGGAACATAATCATGGATGGTCGCTTGCGCATACTCGCACCAATGCCGGTAGGTGCGGCCAGGCGAGGCACGGGCGAGACCGGGTTGTTCTGGTGCTGCGTGTTGGCGGTCGTCATGCAGCTAACCTTGTCGACCCACGTATTGAGCAGCACCCTGGGCTATCCCGCCAAGGTGCACCCCGCGACGATGTTTCTCGCGGTTTGCGCCGTATACGGCGTTGCTCGCGGCATCATACCGCTCCATCATCGGCTGCGCGACGCGCCAGGTCTTGTGATGTTCGTTTTCGGCATCCCGTTGGTGATGCTGTATGCGGTCTATTTCAACGGCCTCAGCGGCGCGACGGTGTTTATCGAGACCTTTTGGTCCGCCGGTATTCTCGCGTTGTTGCTGGAACCCGCGACCGCAAAGCAGAAGCGCCTGCTGGCTGGTATCCTGATCGCTCTTGTCGCCCTGAACATCTTCCTCGCGCTGTATGAGAGCGTGGCGCAGACCGAATTGTTCCCGTTGGTTTTCGACCCGGATGCCGCGGACGCGTCCGATGAGTTGGTCGAGGATTTTCGTGCCCATGCATTTTATATCCACCCGCTCACCGCGTCGCTGGTGACGTCGATGGGGGTCTTTCTGCTCTACGGCATGCGCCTGCGAATGCTCATTGCTGCGCCGGTCTTTGGCCTGTTCGTTTTGGGTCTGCTGGCCTATGGGGGCCGCACCGCGCTGGGTGTTACCGTCGCCGTCTCCGCTGTCATGGCCATCTACGGATTGGTGGCCGGGCTGGTGAAGCGTAAGCTTAGCTCGGATTTCCTGATGGCCATCGGGTTGGCGGCTGTTATTTTACCGATTTTCATAACAGTGATTGTAACGGAAACGACGATCGCCGATCGTATTATACACAACCTGTATTATGACGGTAGCGCCGAGGTGCGGGTCACGCAATGGGAGGTTTTTCGTCATCTGTCGATGAGAGACTGGATGTTCGGCATCTCCAAGGAACAGTTGGCCGCGATGAAGTATCAAATCGGTTTGGGTGGGAAGGGCACCGATATCGAAAATTGCTGGATATTGATCTTGCTCGACCTCGGGGTTTTCGGCTTCACGCTGTTTGTCATCTTGTTCATCGGCTTTCTGCTGCATCTCGGGCGCCATGCCAACTCCCTGAATGGTTGGCTGCTGATTGGCTCATCTCTGGTGATCGACTCGACCGCTAACTCGCTTGGAGTATGGAGCAACGATCTGTTTGTCGAAGCCGCCTTCGTGATCGCTATAGCAGGCTTCAAGGGCTACGAGCCGGTGCGACAGCGCAGCCGCTTCAGAACGCGATTCCCGGCGCTCGCGTTGCAGCAGCTCAGAAGCAGCCCTCGCAGCCTGGCATTGGCGGCCAAGCCGTTCAACCTGCCCAGCCTGCGCGGAGGCAAGCCCGGCTGAGCAGTCCTGCGGCGGAGCGAGGACGTCTTAGGCTCGCGAATCCGCCCTGACCGTGGCATCGTTGGTTCACCGACAGGAGAACCCGCGGCATGGACCCGAACGCGCTGCCCTTCGAAGCCGATGCCATGCTGGCCGGACTGCGCAGTTGGGTGGAGTGCGAAAGTCCGACCTACGACGCCGCCGCGGTCAACCGCATGATGGATATAGCATGCCGCGATTTGGTTCTGGCCGGCGCCCGGATCGAGCGGATCGCCGGCCGCCAGGGGTTCGGCGACTGCGTCCGGGCCAGCGTCCCGCACGCCACCCCGAACGTGCCGGGCATTCTCGTGATGGGGCACCTCGATACCGTCCATCCTGTCGGCACTCTCGCCGCATTGCCGTTTCGCCGTGACGGCAACCTTGCTTTCGGCCCGGGCATCCTGGACATGAAAGCCGGCAACTACATCGCGCTGGAGGCGATCCGCCAGCTCCAGCGTGCCGGCGTCCACCCCGACCTGCCCGTTACCGTGCTGCTCACCAGCGACGAGGAAGTCGGCTCGCCCTCCACCCGCGACCTGATCGAGGCGGAGGCGTCGCGCCACGCCTATGTGCTGATCCCCGAACCGGCCCGGCCCGGCGGCGGGGTGGTGACCGGCCGTTACGCCATCGCCCGCTTCGACCTGGAGGCGACCGGCCGTCCGAGCCACGCCGGATCCTCCCCTGGCGCCGGCCGATCGGCTATTCGCGAGATGGCGCGGAAGCTGATTGAAATCGAGGATATGACGACGGAAAGCTGCACGTTCAGTGTCGGCCGAATCCATGGCGGCCAGTGGGTCAATTGTGTCAGCACAACCTGCACCGGTGAGGCGCTGTCGATGGCCAAGCGGCAGGAGGATCTGGACCGCGGCGTCGCCGCGATGCTGGATTTGCGCCCGTCGTCGAACGAGGTCCAGTTCAAAGTGACACGCGGCGTCACCCGGCCGGTCTGGGAACCGGATGCGGGCGGCCTGGCGCTGTATGAGGCGGCGCGGCAGGTCGCCCGGCGCCTGGGAGCGGACATCAGCGCGCAAAGCTCGGGCGGCGGCTCGGACGGCAATTTCACCGGCGCAATGGGCGTGCCGACGTTGGACGGGCTGGGCGTTGCCGGGGCAGGGGCGCACACGCTGAACGAGCATATCGAGGTCGACAGCCTGGTGTATCGCGGCAAGCTGATGGCCGGGTTGCTGGCGACCTTGGTCTGAGCGATGTGGCGTTCGATTCGGGCACGGCCCGGTACAGTGACGGGAGTCCTGACCGGAGCGGCGGTGTGGCCGTGGCTGCCGGCCGCGCTGTCGCCGACGACGCGGGGCCTGCTGGCCTGGGATGCCGGCGTGCTGGTGTTTCTCGGCGTGGCCGGGTTTTTGTTCGCAACGACAACGGCCGATCGGATGCCGGCGCGGGCGGAGGCGCAGGAGGAAGGCGAGTGGACAATCTTCTGGCTGACACTGGCCGTAGTGCTCGTCAGTTTCGTCGCCGTCAGCAGTGAGTTTTCCGCCATCAAGCGAGCATCCGATGCCGCTCGCGGACTGCAGGTGACGCTGATGGCCGTCACGCTGTTCATGTCCTGGCTGGTGACCCACGTAACCTTCGCGTTTCGCTATGCGCACGAGTTCTATGCGGACGATTTGGGCGGCCCCTGTGTCGACGGCGGCCTGGAATTCCCGGGAGAGACGCGCCCCGATTACCTGGACTTCCTGTATTTTTCCCTGGTGCTGGGGATGACGTTCCAGGTGTCCGACGTCCAGATCACCAGCCGCAAGCTGCGTCGCGTGGCCGCGCTGCACGGGCTGCTGAGCTTCCTGTTCAACACGGTCATCGTGGCGTTCACGGTCAACATCGCCGCGGGAATGATGGGGTGACCGGAGGCGCTTCCCGGAAGAAACCGCTTGCCGCCCGCGCCGCGGGCACAACCTTCTGTCCGTAACGCAGAGGAGCAGCCTGACGGATGATCAAGCAACCGCGGATATATGATGACTTCCGGGACCCGCAGGCGCTCCCGCGCTATACCGGCATTGCCTCGTTCTTCCGGACGCCGTTGGCTCTTTCGACCGATGACGCGGACATCGGCATCATCGGCGTGCCGTTCGACGGCGGTGTCACGCACCGCTCCGGTACGCGGCACGGCCCGCGCGGGGTGCGCGAGCAATCCACGTTGCTGCGCCGGATCAATGCCGCCACGCGGGTTGCGCCGTTTGCCAGCGCCAGGGTGCGGGACCTCGGCGATTGCTGGATCGAGCAGCCGTATGAACTGACGAATGCTCACCAGGAGATCGAGTCGTACTACCGTACTGTCACCGCCGCCGGCATCGTGCCGTTATCCGTTGGCGGCGACCATTCCATCAGCCTGCCCATCCTCCGCGCTGTGGCGGCGGACGGGCCGGTGGGGATGGTGCACATCGATGCGCATTGCGATACGGGGGACGACTACATGGGGTCGCGCTTCCATCACGGCGCCCCGTTCCGCCGCGCTGTCGAGGAAAACCTCCTCGACCCCCTTCGCGTCATCCAGATCGGCATTCGCGGCACCACCAACGATCCGGACATGTGGGGTTTCAGCCAGCGCAGCGGCATGCGGGTGCTGCCGATGGATGAATTTGACGATCGCGGCTGGCGCTATGCCGCCGAGGAGGCCCGCCGCGTCACCGGCGCCGGCCCGGTCTATCTGTCATTCGACATCGACAGCCTCGACCCGAGCGAGGCGCCCGGCACAGGAACGCCGGAGGCCGGCGGGCTGACCGCGTTGCAGGCGCTGCGGCTGCTGCGCGAATTACGCGGCATCGACTTCGTCGGCGGCGACGTGGTGGAGGTGGCGCCGCCGTTCGATACCGGCACGCTGACCTCGTTCAACGCAGCATCAGTGCTGTTCGAGATCTTGTGCCTTCTGGTTGAAGCGCGGGAGAAGCGACTGACCTCGGGGTGAACCAGGACCGACCGGTCGCGGCAAGACACCAATAGAATGTTGCCTCGCCGCCTGCGTTATTGTTGGTCAAAGGCACCAATTATCCGCGGAATCTCTTGTCTGTGATCCCGATTGTTGTTCCCGTATATTGCGTGCAACAAATCGGGGTGCTAACGGACGAGCATGTGCTTGCCTGCAATAAAACGCACCCGACCTGATAACGGCTTGCAGTCAGGCGCGCGCCGCCGCGCCAGTCAGCGGCGCTTTCACTTCTGATCAAACCCGATATCCGCCCATTACGGAGCCGTAGGCATGTCTGCATCTCAATCCATCCTGCGTGCCATGGCGGCGGCCGTACGGGTCGCTTCGGCCTGTGCCGCGACATTTGTGTTGCCGGCCGCCGCCTCCGAAACCGTCGCGGTGCCGGTCCTGAACTGGCAGCCTTGCGCCAATCAGCAGGACGCCGGATTCCTGTGCTCCACCGCACAGGTTCCAATCGACTATGCCGTTCCGCACGGTGCATCGTTCGCGCTTGCCCTGATCAAACATTCCGCAGACGACCCAAAACACCGGATCGGCACGCTGTTCTGGAATCCCGGCGGCCCGAGCGACTCCGGAACACAGTATATGCCCATTGCCATCACTGGCTTTCCGCAACAGGTCAGAAGCCGCTTCGATATCGTCAGTTGGGATCCCAGAGGCATGGGAGGCGACACAACGCCCGTCGTTCAGTGCTTCGACAACGAGGCTGAGGAAGCTACCTTCACGGCAAACCTGTATTCCGGGCTGCCTGCGATTCCAGTGTCTCCTACAGATCTGGCTCATTTCTCCAATGCTCGGGCCACACTAAACCAAGCCTGCGTTGCCAGGGAAGGCTCCCTTCTGGCGCATGTTTCGACAGCGGACAATGCGCGCGATCTCGATCTTCTCCGGCAGGCCGTAGGCGACGCCAAGATCAGCTATTACGGCACATCGTATGGCACGTTTCTGGGCGCAACCTATCTGAACATGTTCCCCGGCAATGTCCGGGCCGCGGTGCTGGATGGCGCGGTTTACCCGACGGCCTGGGCGGGGACCGGCAAGGACAGTCCCGGACTGAGCACATTCGTGCGAATCGGTTCCGACACCGGAGCGGCCGAAACGGTAACGGCCTTCCTGTCCGCATGCGGTGAGGCCGGTGTTTCCAGTTGCCCCTTTGCCGCTCCGACCACCGAAGCAACGCTCCAGAAGTATAATTCGTTGCTGGAGGATCTCAGAGCCAATCCCGTAACGGTCGATGGCCAGACAGTCGATGACACTGTCGTTCTCTCTTATTTTCAAAGTTCGATCTTCATCATCCATCCGGTCCCGGGCTTCGACCGCTTCCCCGGCTACATCGCCGTTGCGCAGTTCCTGCAGGATGTCTGGTCAGCCGCCAATTCCGTGGGGCAGTCCTCGGCCGCCCCGCCGCCGGCCCCGGCCGTGGTGCCTGCATCGTCGCAGACAACCACCTATACAACCAGCTATGGACGTCAGGCCTCCGTCATTTGCGGCGAGAGTCCGAATCCACCAACCGTATCCGCAAATGTAAAACAGGCCATGTTCTCTGACCGGCGGGCAGGCGTAAACAGCTGGCCGCTTCTTGCGATTTGTCTGGGCTGGTCGGCACAGGCGGCCGATAGCTATCTCGGTCCGTGGAACAATCCGACTCCGCCGGTGCTCGTTGTCGGCAATACGTTCGACCCGGCGACGCCGTATTCAAGCTCACGCCGCATGGCGGCCGAGTTGTTCGATGGGCATTTTCTGACCGTTGACGGCTTCGGGCACACCGAGCTCCTGAACCCGAGCCGGTGCGCGCAAGACTACATCGCCGCTTACCTGATCGACGGCACGGTTCCGCCGGACGGATCGAGGTGTGCTCAGGACTATGCCCCATTTTCCCAATAGATGACGCGGCACAGTCCGCTGGGAAGCCCGCGCCGCCTGAGAATTTTCGGAGGCCAAGATCCGAGCCGCCAGCATAGAATGCCCGCATGCCTGGATTCGGATTACGCCTCACCCCCCACGGACACCTGATCGTCGAACATCCGGACGACGCGCCGGAATTCGACGCGCGGGTTGCGGCTCGCCTGACAGAGAGTTTTGCCCTCGGGACCGGAGACGGGCTGGTGCGGCTGGGCGCCGGCGAAGTCGGGCAGGCATTGCCGCCCGTGTTGGTCTGGTGGCGGGCCTTCGCTTCCCGATATGTCGGGTCACTTTGCCTGCATGCGTCCGGCGCGGAGGACGATGGTTCGGCCACCCTGCCGGACGTGCCAGCGCCCACCGAGGCCGAGCGTGCTTCCCTCGTGCTCACCGCGCCGATGATGGCGGGCGCCGAGTATCTGACGCCGGACGTACTGCTGGACTTGTGGAAGGACATGGGGCGGGCGTTTGCCGCCTCGCTTGCCGCAGCCCGCACCAGTTTGCAGGACTTCCTGACATCCCTGAACCCCGCCTGGAACCTTGTCGGGCGGGTGCATTTCAACCTCGCGGAAAATCGCCGCGACGCCGAGCAGCCGTTCGCCTTCATGGCAACCTACACCACCCGGCTGTCGGCACAGGCCAGGGCCCAGCACGTTCCACTCGGCCAGGCGCTGCGCGAATACGCCGGGGAAAGGGATCGGCTGCTGTCGCTACTGCTGCCGGTGCAGCGCGCGGCGGAGCATTGCGACTGGCTGCGGCCGATGATCGACGCTGGGGAGATTTTCCACCCGCTACGCTGGGGTCCCGGCGAGGCGTCGCGGTTTCTGCGCAGTCTGCCGGAACTGGAAAGTGCCGGCGTGGTCGTCCGCATGCCGGCCGCCTGGCGCGCCAACCGGCCGCCGCGGCCGCAGGTCACCGGTACCATTGGCTCCAGCCGGCCGTCGGAGGTTGGCCTGGACGCGCTGCTGGATTTCCGCATGGGCGTCACGCTGGACGGCGAACCGCTGACCGAGGACGAGATCGCCGCCCTGCTCGCCGGCACCGAGGATCTGGTGCTGCTGCGCGGCCAATGGGTGGAGGTTGACCGCGCCCGCTTTGAACGCACCATGGAGCAGTTCCGCGCCGCCGAGAATCTCGCGGCCAAAGACGGCATGAGCTTCGTCGAGGCGATGCGGATGCTGGCGGGTGCGGCGGTCACCGGCGACGAGCCGGCCGCGCGCGACGCGGACTGGTCGCGCGTGACGGCGGGACCCTGGCTTGAACAGACCTTGACCGCGCTGCGTGGCGCGGATGGCGACGGCGCCGATCCCGGGGTCTCGCTGCGCGGGACGTTGCGACCTTACCAGCGTGCCGGCACGCGGTGGCTGCACCTGTTGTCGGGCCTCGGCCTGGGGGCGTGTCTGGCCGATGACATGGGTCTCGGCAAGACCATCCAGGTGCTGTCGCTGCTGCTGGTGGACAAGGCGCGCAATCCCGGGCGGCCTGCGAGCCTGCTGGTGGCGCCGGCCTCGCTGTTGGGCAACTGGGCGGCGGAGATCGAGAAATTCGCGCCGGATCTGAAGGCGGCGATCGTGCATCCGTCGGCGATGCCAGCCGAGGCGATCAAGCAGTTCACGCCGGAGGGATACGATCTCGCTATCACCAGCTACGGCTCGCTGCTGCGCATCCCGGCGTTTGCGGAGACGGCATGGCGCTTCGTCATCCTGGATGAGGCGCAGGCGATCAAGAACCCGAACGCAAGGCAGACCAAGGCGGCGAAGGCGTTGCGCGGTTCGGCGCGGATCGCGCTGACCGGAACGCCGGTGGAAAACAGTCTCGGCGATTTGTGGTCGATCTTCGATTTCATAAATCCGGGCCTGCTGGGCAGCGCCAGGCAGTTTTCCCGCTACGCCAAGGGGCTGGCCGAGCGGACCGACAATCCGTACGGGCCGCTGCGCGAGTTGGTGCGGCCCTACATTCTGCGCCGGATGAAAACCGATCGGTCGATCATCGCCGATTTGCCCGACAAGACCGAGATCAAGGCGTATTGCGGGCTGAGCCGGCGGCAGGCGGCGCTGTATGAACAGGCGGTGCAGGATCTGGAAAAAAGCCTGGAGCAGTCCGAGGGCATCCAGCGCAAGGGCGTGGTGTTGGCGATGCTGATGCGGCTCAAGCAGATCTGCAACCATCCCTCGCAGTGGTTGAACGATTCGGCCTGGGCCGAGGAGGACAGCGGCAAATGGGCGCGCCTGCGGGAAATCGCCGAGGTCGTCGCCGCCCGGCAGGAGAAGATGCTGATATTTACCCAGTTCCGCGAGATGACCGGGCCGCTGGCGGCCTTCCTCGGTCAGGTGTTCGGCCGCTCCGGCCTGGTCCTGCATGGCGAGACGGCCGTGAAGCACCGCAAGGCGCTGGTGCAGCGGTTCCAGGACGACGAGTCGGTGCCGTTTTGCGTGCTGTCGCTCAAGGCGGGCGGCTCCGGACTGACCCTGACCGCGGCGTCGCACGTGGTGCATGTCGATCGCTGGTGGAACCCCGCGGTGGAGAATCAGGCAACCGACCGGGCATTCCGCATCGGCCAGAAGAAGAACGTCGTGGTCCACAAGTTCATTTGCCGCGGCACGGTCGAGGAGAAAATCGACCGCTTGATCGAATCGAAGCGCGGGTTGTCAAATGAGCTGCTGGCAGGCGGGGGCGAGATCAACCTCACCGAGATGAAAAACGATGATCTGTTGCGGCTGGTGGCGCTGGACCTCCATACCGCGATGAAGGAGTAACAGGGATGTCGCGCTACTACGGGGGATGGGCGCCTTATGTGCCGGTGGGGGAACGCCGCCGCAAGGCTGCCCTGGCGATGCAGAAGCTGACCAAAAACGGCACCGCTGTTTCTCCGGTCACGCTCGCGGGCAAGAAAATCGCCACGACATTCTGGGGCAAGGCGTGGTGCGACAACCTGGAAAGCTACCACGATTTCGAAAACCGGCTGCCGCGCGGCCGCACCTATGTGCGCAACGGCTCGGTTCTCGATCTGCAGATCGGCCCGAACGAGGTGACCGCGATGGTCAGCGGATCGGAGATCTACAAGGTCAAGATCAGCATCGGCGAAGTGGTCAAGGCGCACTGGAAGTCGATTTGCGCCGATTGCTCGGGCGGGATCGACTCGCTGGTGGAATTGCTGCAGGGGCGGCTGTCCAAGGGGGTGATGGAACGGATTTGCCGCCAGGGCACCGGTCTGTTTCCGAAACCGTCGGAAATCCGGTTTTCATGCAGTTGCCCGGACTACGCGTCGATGTGCAAGCATGTCGCGGCGACGCTGTATGGGGTCGGATCGCGGCTGGATGTGAAACCGGAGTTGCTGTTTCTGCTGCGTTCGGTCAACGAAAAGGATCTGGTCGCCGATATCGGCACGGCGCTGCCGATGTCGAAGCGCGGTCCGGCTGCGGGCAAGGTGCTGGAAATCGACGATATGGCTGCGCTGTTCGGCTTGGACATGGGCGGCGAAGACGCGCCCGAGGCGGCGCACGGCGACGCGTTCAAGGTGGCGCGTGCGGACAAAACGCGGAAACCTGAAGGATCGGATGACGCTGACCGCAAGCTGCCGGCCAGGAAGACCGCTCGAACCGCCGGAGCTTCATCCAAACCGGTCGCCGGGGTAAAGTGTGCCGTGTCCAAGAATGCAACGACGCGGCAGGCCGCTGCTGTTGTCACCCGGATTGAAACGGTCCCGTTGAAGGTTCGCAAACCGGTGGTACGGCCACCGAAGACGGCAGCGGTTGTGGCTTTGAACAGTCCCGCCGCGACGGCCGCTACGCCCCGAAAGAAAACCCGAAGCCAACCGGCGGCCGATCAGGAACCGGTTCAATGGTGGGTCGAGGGATGGAAGGAGCGTAGGGCGTAGGCGGCACAGGCCGGTGGGGCGACCCGCCGTCGCATCGGCAGAGGCTTACCCGTAGACGAACGCCGCATCGTCCAGGTCGATCGCCGGCAATTGGTCCTTCTCCGCCCAGTAATCCTGCGTATGCTGCCATTCCGGCTTGTCGCCGCGTTTCGGCAGCAGGTGCATGCCCCGCATCACATAACCCGGGTTGAAGTTTTCCGGATCGATCCAAGGCAGTAACGGCATGTCCTTGTCCTCCGGCCGCAGCGCCGGCACGACCCGGGAGTAGCCCTTGGCCTGCATGTGGGTCAGCAGCCGGCACACGAAATCCGCCACCAGGTCCGCCCGCAACGTCCAGCTCGCACGGAAATAGCCGAACACCCAGGCCATATTCGGCACGCCGGTGAACATCATCCCCCGATACGTCACCGTATCGGAGAATACCAGGGGCTTGCCGTCGATGCTGAACGCGATGTCGCCGAGCACGCACAGGTTGAAGCCCGTGGCGGTGACGATGATGTCGGCCTCCAGCGCAGTGCCGGATTTCAGTTGGATGCCGGTTTCGGTAAAGCGTTCGATTTCATCCGTGACAACCGAAGCCTTCCCGGATTTGATCCCCTTGAACAGATCAGCGTCCGGAACAAAGGCGATGCGTTGCCGCCACGGCCGGTAGGTCGGCGTGAAATGCGTCTCTATATCGTAGCCGTCGTCGAGATTTGCCCGCACCATCGACAGCAATTCCTGCTTCACCACGTCCGGTTCGGTGAACGACCGCTTTGTGAACACATCCTGGTCATGCAGGATCTTCCTGCGCACGATTTCATGAATCCAGATCTCATCGATCTGCAATGCGCGCAGTTCCTCGGCCAGGGCGATCGCGTTGCGTCCCGTAATGAAGTAGGTGGGTGAGCGTTGCAGCATTGTGACGTGCGCGCAGTCCGGCGCAATCGCCGGCACCAAGGTCGCCGCGGTGGCGCCGGAGCCGATAACCACGACCTGCTTGCCCGTAACGTCCAAATCCTCCGGCCAGGTCTGCGGATGCACGATCCGGCCCTTGAAGGCTTCCATCCCGTCCCACTGCGGCGTGTAGCCCTTGGAATGCCGGTAATAGCCTTGGCACATCCAAAGGAAGTTCGTGGTGAAACGAACTGCCTCGCCGGTGTCGGTCCGCATCGCGTCGATGGTCCAGAGGTTCGCCGCACTCGACCAACTCGCCGAAACGATCGTGTGGTGATAACGGATATGCGGCGCGAGGCCGTTCTCCTCGATGACCTCGCCCATGTAGGACAGGATTTCCTCGGCGGTGGCTATCGGCGCACTGGTCCACGGCTTGAAGCGATAGCCGAAGGTGTGCAGGTCGCTGTCGGACCGGATGCCGGGGTAGCGGTGGGTCCACCACGTGCCGCCGAAATGATCCAGCGCTTCCAGCACGACGAAGCTCTTGCCGGGGCACTGCTGCGTCAGGTGGTAGGCCCCGCCGATGCCGGAGATCCCGGCGCCGACGATCAAGACGTCGAAATGCTCGGCGGTTCGTGGAGCGGTCTGGGCTGCTGTCTCGGACATGGTTGCGGTCTTCTTCGTTGGGTGGCGGCTGGAAGCCGGGCGCAAATTGCTAACGATGCTATACGATAAGCGCAGGCTACTCCCTAGTAGGCGTCCTCACGCAGGGCCAAGAAGTGAACAGGCGCGCGGACGTCGGGCCGCGGATTTCCGCCCCCGGCAGTCCCGCCGGTTAGCGATTCGTTAACCTCTTTGCTCTATCTCTTGTGATCGGACTTCGGCGGTGCCGGTCAGACAGCCGGCAAAAAGCTCTGGCGGCTGCCGAGGTGTTATGCTACATATGGCATGGTGAGAGCAGATGGTGTTACACGATGACCCGCAACCCAAGCCGGTGCGCTGGATCGGATCGAGCAAGCAGGACGTCCGCGACTTCCCCGAAGCCGTCCGCCTGCGCATCGGCGGCGCGTTGTGGGAGGCGCAAATCGGCGGCAAGGCGCCTTGGGCAAAGCCGCTGCACGGTTTCGGCGGGGCCGGGGTGCTGGAGATCGTCGATGACGACGACGGCGACACCTACCGGGCGATCTACACCGTGCGCTTCCACTACGCCGTCTATGTCCTGCACGCCTTCCAGAAGAAGTCAAAAACCGGCATCGCCACGCCGCGTCACCAAATCGCGCTCATCGAGCAACGTCTCAAACGCGCCCAACAGGATCACGAGCAATGGCTGACCATGACGAAGACCGCATCGCGGTAACGCCCGGCTCCGGCAACGTCTTCGCCGATCTCGGCGTTGCGCAACCGGATGAGGAACTGGCGAAGGCCAAACTGGCGTCCCACATCCGCGCCGCGATTGCCCGCCGCAAACTGACCCAGGCGCAGGCAGCAACCTTGATCGGCCTCGACCAACCGAAGGTCTCCGCCTTGATGAATGGCCGGCTTGCCGGTTTCTCCAGCGATCGGCTGCTCCGATGCATGGCGGCTCTGGGGCTGGATGTGGATATCGTTGTCCGCGGCGAATCGCCTGACCGCGCGCGGGGGCGGGTGCGGGTTGTCGGGGACGCGGCATAACCGCCAGGGTCACACCGCGATCAGGCCGATAACGTCATCCTCCAGCACCGCGCAGCTCAGCTTGCCGCCGATCCCCGCACCGGTATCGAGGCCAATCCGGTTGTTTGTGATGTGCACCGATGGGCCGCTTGAGTGGCCGTGCACGACGATCACGCCATGATCCCGATCGGAGGTCAGGAACGGCTGGCGCATGCTGACCAGATCCTCCGGGCTTTGTTCTGCCAGCGGAACGCCCGGCCGGATGCCGGCATGGACGAACAGGTAGTCGCCCTCCCGGTGCGTCAGCACCAGGGTGCGCAGCCATCGCACATGATCCGGCGGCAGGGCCGCTTCCCAGTCTGCGCGCGGCAACTCAGGGTCGACGCCCCAACTGACCAGCGCCTGCCTCCCGCCGAACCATAGCCAATCCGTCGCCGCCGGACGGTCGCCGGCCAGAGCGTCCAGCAGCATCCGCTCGTGATCGCCAAGCAGGTTGACGGCCGGCACGCCCTGGCCAGCCATCAGAAGCGCAACGACGCCGGCGCTGTCCGGTCCGTGACCGATGTAATCACCCAGATGCACCAAGACAGCGGATGCCGCCGGCCGCGCCGCGAGATCAGCCGCGATCAGGGCGTGCAGCGCAGCCAATCTGTCGCGCTGACCATGGATGTCACCGATGGCATAGACCCGCCGCCCGCGCGGCAGCGAACCCGGAGAGCGGACAAACCGGATCGCCTCGGACCCGGCCGGCGCGCCGAACGTCGGGATCATGGCTGCATCCAGTGCGGCGCGCAGGCCGGGACGGCGCAGCCGGCGCCTCACCGGCGGTTTCCTCTTCGCGAAACCCTGCTAACCTGCACCGGTAAGAGCAAACGGAGGAAATTCTTGGCCAAAATCACCTTCCCCGTGGAAGCGAGCCACATCATGATGTTCGCGCGCGCCATAGGCGACACCAACCCCGTCTATCACGATGCGGCGGCGGCGAAACAGACCGAGGCGGGCGGCATCATCGCCCCGCCCACCTTCCCCCAGGCGGTCGCGCAATTCGATCCGGACTACCATCTGCGTCCGAAACCGGGGCAGAAATGGTTCGGCTCCGGCAAGACGCCCAGCGGCATCGAAGGCAAGCCGCCATCATCCGGCTCCCTGCACGCGGAACATCATTACGAATACCACCGCCATTTGCGCCCCGGCGACGTGCTAACCGTGGAAACGCACCAAGGCGGGGTCTGGGAGAAGGAAAGCAAGCGCGCCGGCAAGCTGACGTTTCGTGAGCGGATCACTGAGTACCGCGACCAGCTTGGCGCGCTGGTGATCACCGTCCGCAGCGTCGGCGTCACGACGGAACGTCCCGTGGATCAAGGCTGAGGAGGAACCAGGATCATGGCCTTGAAAGCGTCATCGCTGAAGGTTGGCGACACCCACAGCGAGCGGGTGGTGGAAAACCTGACCCGCACCCAGATCGTTCAGTATGCCGGCGCATCGGGTGATTACAATCCGCTGCACCACGACGAGATTTACACCACCCGGGTCGCCGGTTACCCGAGCATCTTCGCGCACGGCATGCTGACGATGGGGCTGACGGGGAAAGTGGTGACCGACTTTGTCGGCGACGGCACGCTGACCCGGTTCGGGGTGCGCTTCACCAACCAGGTCTGGCCGGGCGACACACTCGACGCCAAGGCGACGGTCCTGGCGGTTCGCGAGGACGGTGGCCAGCACTATGTTGACCTGGCGGTGTCCACGGTCAACCAGGACGGCAAGGAAGTCATGTCGGGTTCGGCGACGGCTCGGATCGATCCTTAGTCTTACTGCGTCATAAGTTAAGTCGCGATTTCGAATCCTTTTGCCCGCCGCAGCAAGGGCACCGCGGCAGATGCTCGACCAAAGCAACTATAAGCCGCCGCCTGAGCGTGGCGATGGAATGCGGCCCTTAGTGTGCGCCGGGCGGTGTAGAGTTGACGTAGTGGACCTTAATTCGGGGAACCCAGCCGGCGCGATGAACGCGGAACGGGAACGAGCAGCAACGAACACGTTTGAGATCATTTGGTTGCCATTCCTAAATCAATGTTGCAAGGCTGCGCGGCCTGTGACATATTTTTCGGATGAGCATCCTCATAGTTATGAAAAACGCCGCGGGCAAATTTGAAGTCAGGCTAGGTGCCCCAACGGGAGCCATAGTTGCTGTCTACTCGAATGAACGCGAAGCCAACTCCTATGTAAAACACCGGCAAGATACAGATGCGTCCGAAACCCGCCTCCGGCTTTCGGGCGATGGGCCGATCTGACAGCAAACCGGCCAGCGGTGTCACCGACATTTCGGGGAGTGCCACCGATTAATTCCAAACCTACCACGAGTGGCGCGCACCAAATAAAGCCTAAGTTGCATTCTTGATATATTTGGTCAGTCGCGTCCGCGCCCTTCTTGCGTCAATGTATCTTGAATCTTCAGGGTCAATGGTCTTCAATACAGAGGCTGCATCCCTAGCCTCTTCACAGCTAAACAGTTCTGTGTTCTCAGAAATGTGGAAAGCCTGAGCATAGGTCTTGGGATCATGAGTTCCATTGATGACACGGTTGAGTTTCCTACACGCGTCTATGACCTCGATAAGGACCACAGTATTATCAGCGTTTGCCTGGGCGATTCGTTCCAAGGTATCTCGCGCGCTGATCAAGGTCTGAATCTGGTATTTAGCGGTATTGTCTGCGATTTTGAGGCAACGTGCGAAAGGTGTAGGTCTTCGGCTCATCAGCTGCACTCCGGCGAGCTAGACATGGGCGGCAACACCCCGCTTGCCGCCCTTCCGGACGACCGCCACGACCGGCGCGTCCAGCCCCGGCAACGCCAGCAGATTGCCCTGGTCCGTCTCCGCCCGGTCCTCTTTCTCGGCTCGCCGGAACCCGGCTTCGATCGCCAGCGGCGGCAGGTCCGGCTTCGCGCCCTTGAGCAACGAGTCGATGGTCATTATCTGCAATCTCGGATGCCTCTTGCCGCCGAACGGGCTATCGAAATAGCCCGCCTTTGCCGCCTCTTCCACCATGGGGCGCGTCGGCTCCGCCAGCGTGATGAACAGCCCGGCTTCCGCCTTCTCCCGTTCGATCACGCCGCGCAGGTCGCGCAACATCTGGACGCTCACATGATCGCCGCCCTTGACGCTGATGATCGCCCTGGCAACGGTATTCCGCCCCGCCGCCATGTAGCGCCAGCCGTCAATCCCGCTGTCCGCACCCTTCTTCTTGCCACCGTAAGGCACTGCATCGACCAAGGAGACGGCCCACCATTGGAATTGATATTTGTCGCGCAAGGCCAGATCGCGGGCGCCCTCAAAGTCCTTCGGGGTCCCATGCACATCGAAGGTCACACCTGGGAACGCATCCCGAAGTCGACGTTCGATCAGGCTTATGGCGAGGTGCGTTACGTCGATGCCGATCCATCTCCTGCCAAGCTTTTCGGACGCATGCACCGCCGTCCCACAGCCGCAGAAGGGGTCAAGGATCACATCGCCCTCGTTGCTTGACGCCCGGATGATGCGTTCCAGCAGCGGCAGGGGCTTCTGCGTCGGATAGCCGAGCCTTTCGATGGCTCTCATGTTTATGACATCAATGTCGGTCCAGACATCTTGCAGGGGAATTCCTCTCATGTCGTCCAAATACTGCTTGAGGTAGGGCCACGCACCGGGCTTATCAGGCCAGTAGATCAATCCTCTTTTGTCCAGTTCCTCAAGTTCTGCTGGCGGGCGAACCCAGTGGCGCCCTTTCGCAGTCACGTCTATACCCCGCCAAGAGTTTCCGGTTTCGCCATGCCGGATACCCGCGCCTGTCGGATTTTCCCGCTTGTAGAGGCGTCCAGTTTGGTCGGTATGGCGATAGTGCTTCGCGAGATAGCCTTCGTCGTATGCGTGGAATCCTCCGTTCCAGACCGATTTCTTATCCTTCCCATATAAAAAGATCACGTCGTGCGTTGAGCCGTATCGCTTGGCGCTGTTATGTCCATGCCCTCGTTTCCAGACAATTTCGTTGAGGAAATTCTCCGGGCCGAACACGGAATCAAGCAGCACCTTCAGGTAGTGGCTGGCAGTCGGGTCGCAATGCAGATAGAGACTACCGGTGGGTTTCAGCACCCGGTGCAGTTCGATCAGCCGTGCCGACATCATAACTAAATAGGCCATCATGTCGTTCTCGCGCATGAAGCTGCGCATGGCCTGAAGCATCGTCCCAACGTCGCCGTAACGGGGATTCCGGAGCACGTCCATAAACGCGCCCTCCGCCTCACTGCCCCAATGCCAAGTGTCTTCGAATGCCTCTATCTGCGCCCGGCTTTGCAGCCCGGAGGGTGCCTTAAAGAGGACGTTGTAATTTGCGTTCGAGTTGAAAGGGGGGTCCAGATAGATCAGGTCCACCGACTCGTCGCGGATGGATTCCCTCAACACGCTTAGGTTGTCGCCGTAATACAGGGAGCCGGGCATGTATGACCTTCGCTGGATCGCAGCGATGTCATTGCACACGCGGTGGTATTTCTCAAGGGCGGACAATTCGGCCTACGCAATGGGTGCCAGCCCACCGTAGCGCCAACAGGTTGAGGAGGGGTTAACGGCGCCGGCTATCGCGTGCGGAAGGCCCGCCAAGCCAGTCACCTTCGGAAAGCCATCTCCCTGAGACGCAATATCAACCTCGCAGGTGCCTGCCCGCCATTCTGAAACCTGGGCAGCCGGGGGGCATAATCCCCTTTGCCCGCCTCCCCATACCTCCACATTGCCTTGTCACGGGTTGCATCTATCAAAGTCTTGCAACTTTGCCGGCCGCTTGCTACTAAATGTAGTAGGAGGTGCAAATGCATGTTTCCGCTGCTGGCCTGCGATACGTTGCGCGGGATGAAGACTTACGAACGAAGGTGTTTCGGTGCGATGACCCGGAGGGTCTAGATCGCCTTCTCGGAGAGCCGGTCAAAGATGGCGACACGCCGGAGATCGAATTCCAATACGACGTGACCCCCAAGGTGGGAGTCGAGCGACCATATATCCGCTGCGCACATTGCGGATATCCGAATCATTGGCGAGGGTTCGTGATGCAGCACGCAAGCGGTGCCCGGATTCTGGTTGGAAAAGATTGCGGTGAATCGCTTTATGGCGCCTCATTTGTTAGAAACGCTCGCGATTTCGATCAACTCGCGACGCGCCAGATTCAGTTGGCACGCCTTGAGGAAGTCATGCGCGCCTTCGGTCCATTTCTGGGATACCTAGCAGCCCTCGCGCATCACGAATCCGTGGATCAAGTGCGCCGATTGTTGTCGGACATGGAGGCCGGAGCGAACACGCTGTTGCGCCAATTACAGGCCGCCGCGCGTCACAATTCAGGCGGTCTTACCGTTGTAGAACGCCAGCGGGATTTGGCTGCTGAGGCTAAGAGAACCTCGGACAAGGGAAAGCCCATCTATGTTGATCAAACGAGGGAGGTCGGCCGCTTAGCTGGTTGGACGCTCTTTCGGGCAACTGGCGAAATGCTACCGGATAATATTCGTAACACCCACGACACCGCCAAGGTCTGGTTCAATGTGCTTATCGAAAAGCGTTCCACGGACCACTGGACGGCGGACGGGTTGCGGAAGCTGTTCGCTGGCCTGAATGCCGTCATTGACGCAGTGGAAAACCAATTAGAGGTGATGACCGCCTACAAGGCGGTAGTGCATCCATCTAACCTTCTTATGATCGCCGAATGGGCTTCCCTCGCACCACGGGTGCCCGGAACTTGGTCAGCGAATCCGTCGCAATTGGTTTGGAAAAAAGACTCCGGCGCAGTATCCGTCATAGACATCACTCCACCCTCTGCCCCTCTCGATTGGACCCCGTTCATGACCTTCCGGCGGGCTGTTCGGATGGAGAGGGTGAAAAGCCCAAATCCCCCCACAGACGGCAAAGAGAGCAGTTGGGCGGCCTGACAAACACATCGCGGGCAGCAAGTTGAAACATTTTGAGCGGTCGGGGTAGCACGCAAAATGTGCTACCCCCGCGCTACTCAAAAAATCGGCTAACCCTTTTTGATCCCCAGGCCGGCGAACTTCTTGTTGAACTTGGCGACCTGGCCGCCGGTGTCCATCATCCGCTGCACGCCGGTCCAGGCCGGGTGGGACTTCGGATCGATGTCCAGGCGCAGCGTGTCGCCTGCCTTGCCCATGCAGGACCGGGTCTTGAACGTTGTCCCGTCGGTCATGATGACGTTAATCTCGTGGTACTGGGGGTGTATGCCCGGCTTCATGGTTCCAATGTCCTTGCTGGCGCTGCCGATACCGACCGGCCGCGCGAAGGCGGGGCTATAGCCGCCCGCCGCGCGCGGCTCAAGCCTAACTTGATCGGGTTTGCGATGGACCACCCCGGACGGAGCGACTATCAGGTGCCCCCCCACAGTTACAGGCTTTCCCACTGATGCTTATCCGCCTGCTCGCCGGCCTGGTCGATTTCAGCCGGCGTCACGCCTGGTACGTCCTGCTCGGGGGTGTGCTGCTGGCCGCCTTCGCCGGCTGGTTCGCGTCCAACCATCTCGGCGTCTCCACCGACACCGACCTGATGTTCTCGCAAAGTCTGGGCTGGCGGCAGCGGGCGATCGAGATGAACAAGGATTTCCCGCAAGACACCAACCTTCTGGTAGCGGTGATCGACGCGCGCATCCCGGAGGAAGCCGATGCCACCGCCGCCGCGCTGGCGAAGCGCCTGTCGGCGGACACGCAGCACTTCACCTCCGTCCGCCGCCCGGACGCCAACCCGTTCCTGGAGAAGGAGGGGCTGCTGTTCCTGGACATCAAGCAGTTGTCGGCGCTGATGGACCAGACGATCGATGCGCAGCCTTTCCTTGGACAGCTTGTCGTCGATCCGTCGGCGCGCGGGCTGTTTTCGGCGCTGTCGCTGCTTGGGATGGGTGTGACGCAGACAGATGCCGACCTGTCGCCGTATTTGAAGCCGATCGAGAGCTTTCATGTGGCGATGGCCGATGCGCTGGCGGGACATGCGCGGCCGCTGTCGTGGCAAAGCCTGCTCGGCGGCAGCCTGAGCGAGTTGGCCGGCCCGTATCGCTTTGTGCTGGCGCAGGTGCGGCAGGACTTCGGCTCGCTGCAGCCGGGAGGGGCTGCGACCGACGCGATGCGCGCGGCGATCGCCGATTTGGACTTCGTGAAGTCGGGCGATGCGCATGTGCGGATCACCGGGCAGGTCGCTCTGGCCGACGAGGAGTTCGCCACCGTCGCCCAGGGTGCGGTTGTCGGCCTCATCGGCAGCCTGATCCTGATCACGCTGTGGCTGTTCCTGGCGGTCCGCACGTGGCGGCTGATCGTGCCGATTTTGCTGACGTTGATCCTCGGGCTGATGCTGACGGTGCTGTTTGCCGCCGCCGCCGTCGGCACACTGAACCTCGTTTCCGTGGGATTTGGCGTCCTGTTCGTTGGCATCGCGGTGGATTTCGCCATCCAGTTCTCGGTTCGGTACCGGGAGTATCGTTTCGAAAAGGGCGATCCGGCCGTGGCGATGACCGAGACCGCAAGACGAGTCGGCGTGCAGATCCTGATCGCCGCCCTGGCCACCTCGGCAGGGTTCCTGGCCTTCGTGCCGACCGATTTCGTCGGCGTGGCGGAACTCGGCCTGATCGCCGGGGCCGGTATGATCATGGCGTTCATCTGCACGATCTTCTTCCTGCCGGCGGCAATCACGGTGTTCCGGCCGCGTGGCGAGGCGGGGGAGGTCGGGTTTGCCTGGGCGGGCCGGATCGATCCGGTCATTATTCGCCACCGGGTCCTGATCCTCATCGGCTTCGCGGGCCTGGCGGTGGCAGCCGTGGCGGTTTCGCCCTGGCTGGTGTTCAACTCCGACCCGCTGGCCACGAAGAACCCGAATACCGAGGCGATGCGCACCCTGCGCGACCTGATCAACAACCCGGTGACCAACCCGTATACGATCGACGTGCTGGCCCCGAACGCGCGGGCGGCGGAGGAACTCGCGGCCCGCCTGGAGAAACTGCCCAGCGTATCAGGCACAATCAGCATCAACACGTTCGTGCCGGACGACCAGTCGCAGAAGCTGGCGGTGATCGCGGATGCGAACAGTATCCTCGCCCCCACTCTGGCGCCGCGCGGTCCCGCTGCGCCCGTCACGCCGGAGCAGATCCGCATGGCCGCGAAATCCGCGCTCGCCCAGATCGATCCGGCGCTGCGGAAGCTGCCGAAGGACCATCCGCTGGTGTTTGTCGCTGAGGATTTGCGGCGGATGGCGGGTGCGGCCGATGCTGTGCTGATGGCGGCCAACGCGGCTCTGATCCGTTTCCTGCCTGAGCAGCTCGACCATCTGCGCATGGTGCTGGGTGCGGAGCCGGTAACTCTCAGCGCGATCCCGGCGGATTTCGCACGCGACTGGGTGCTCCCGGACGGGCGGGCGCGGGTGCAGGTGAACCCGACACCCGCCTCGCATACGCCGAAGGGGCTGCGGGAATTCGTCCGTCAGGTCACCGCCGTTACGCCCGATGCCGGGGGTTCGGCCGTCACCATCGTGGCGACCAGCGACACCATTGTCGGCGCGTTCCGGTCCGCCGCGATCTATGCGGTGATCGCGATCGCCATCATCCTGTCAGTGCTGCTTCGGCGTGTGCTGGATGTGTCGCTGGTGATGGCGCCGCTGCTGCTGTCGGCCCTGCTGACCTTGCTGATCGCGGTGCTGCTGCCGCTGCCGTTGAATTTCGCCAACATTATCGCGCTGCCGCTGTTGCTTGGCGTCGGCGTGTCGTTTAATATCTATTTCGTGATGAACTGGCGTGCCGGGCAGCGGCATCCGCTGGGGAGCGCGACGGCGCGTGCGATCCTGTTTTCCGCCCTGACCACCGGCACGGCATTCGGATCGCTGGCCCTGTCGGCTCATCCCGGGACCGCCAGCATGGGAATTTTGTTGCTGATCAGCCTTGGCTGCACGCTGCTGGCGAGCCTGGTTTTCATCCCGGCGCTGCTGGCGAGCCTGACGCCGCGGGAGACGGTTTGAGGAGTTCGGGGATGCGCTGGAGGTGGATGGCTTCGCTGGCCTTGCTTCTGCTCGCGGCTGCCGCGGCGCCGCCGGGGCCCTGCGGACCGGCCGCGAATATCGGGCCGATCGGCCAGACCGAAGGTACCGGCGCACTGCGCGACACGGACGTGCCGGCGTTTTCCGCGACCGAGGAGCCGTGCGACAGCAACGCCACGGAGCCAACCGCGATTCAAACCATGAAGCCGGTCAACGAGTCGGGGGACGTGCTGCATGGCCTGCCGTCGTCCGATGCCTTGCGATCGATCGATCAGCCCAGGGCGGCGCCGGTTTATCGATAATACCAACCGGCACTGAGAACGACTCTTCAGCGCGCCGCCCCGTTATGCCGACAGAGGTCGGCATCCACGCATTATGCTTGCGTGACCAAAGGCATGGATGGCGGGCCTTCCCCCCATGGGCGTTAAAATAGTCCGCAGCAGCTGCGTTTGTCCCCCGTCATGGTGCGCGGAGGCGCACCATCCACGCCTTGCGGTGCGGGTTTA
>NZ_CAIWTY010000066.1 GCF_903915725.1 uncultured Rhodopila sp. | reverse complement strand
GGTGATGATGCCGCGTCCGGCGCAGCCCACGCCGGGGGCCGGCCCGCCCGCCTCGACGCAGTAGATGCCCTTGAACCCGAGGAAGATCGCCTCATGCGCATCGACCCGGCGTTTCCCTGCCAGCAGATCGAGCACCGACGGGATATACTCGCCGCCGCGCAGCGTATTGGTGGAATCCGCCTTCGGATCGCAGCCGAACTGCATCACCTTGTAGCCGGCCTCGGCCAATGCGGCGCTGATATTCGATGTCGTCGTCGACTTGCCGATGCCGCCCTTGCCATAGATCGCGATTTGCTTGGGTTTCTTGCCAGACATGAAAATCTCCTCATTAAGCCGTGCGACGAACGGTCGTGCTGTAGATTTGTTCCAGCAACGTCAGCGCGCCGCGATAGCCGACATTGGAACGGGTCAGGACCACTTCGTAGGAAGCCGGGAAAGCGACTTCCAGCAGAATACCCTTGATCTCCTTCGCCAGATCCCGCTCCCAGGTCGATCCCAGGATCAGCGGCGGCTTGTGGCCGAAGTCCGCGGCGCGGATTCGCTCGTGGATCAGGTAGCTGTCCTCCAGGAATTCCACCTCGCTGGTGGTGTCGTGATCGAGCGCCCGGAATTCCGCCACGATGGTGTCACGATATTCGATGGGAGGGTTGTCGGTAACGACCACGCTTGCCGGCAACAAGCCAAGCTGACGCAAGGCAAACTTGCTCAGCGCCAGCGCATAGGCTGCGTCCGCCGCGATCGCGAACCGGGCCGGCAATCCCCAGCGATACTGCGAATAAAACTCCGAGAACGCTTCGATGTACAGATAATATTTCCGTTCCTCTTCGACGATGAACGGCTCCGCGGTATCGGATATCCCGGCGAAAGCAGCGATCTCACGCAACACCTCGCCGGCGGCCTTGGCGCCAATGGGAATCTGCGGAATATGCAGAAAGGGTTGCCCGTACTTAAGCTCAAGATGCTTCGCGGTATCCAACCCCAGCCAGGGCGACAGCACCAGGTTGAACTGCGCCCGGGGGATCGCCTGCCATTCCGAGACACCCGCCGAATCCGGACCGAACAGCAGGTTGACGCGCAGCCCGATGCCTTCCAGCAGCCGCTTGATCTCCGCCAGGTCGCCGCGCCAAAACGTGTTCTGGTAAGGCAGCAACGACCACAGATTGACCAGCCCCGCCTCGCGCGGCCCGTCATAGGCATCGACGAACTGGTCGATGATGGCGCGCGTTACCACCTCGTGGCCGGTGAAATTGTTGCCGCGGAAACCACCGGTCTCGGCATACACCACAGGGGCGCCACGGCTTTGGAAGCCGCGCACAACCGAGCCGACATCGTCGCCCACCAGATCGGGAATGCAGCCGGTTACGACGACGAACAGGTCCGCTTCCAGGATCTGCAACGTCGCTTCGATCAGCTCCTCCAGGCGTTCGGTGCCACCGAAGATCACCTCCCGCTGGGTCGCGTTGCTGCTGGGCGCCACGCCGCCGCCGCCCCAGCCGCCGCCCTGGTTGCCGTTGGCGCCGGACAAGGCGTTATGTTGCTTGTCCGCGCAGCCCGGTCCGCAATGGGTGATCGGGATCACCCGCGGGATGGCGGCCGCCGTTTGCATTGCACCGATGGAACAAGCAAAGCGAAGCCGCTCGATCGATCCCGCGTGCTCGTTGGCTCCGGGCAATGTCGTGTCGCGTGTTTTAAGTGCTACAACCATGACGCCGTCTCCTTCAGGCGCTGGCCGCGCGGGCGAGGGCGAACGGGTCTTTTTCTTCCAGCCAGGACTTCTTATAGGGAAGCGAAGAATGCGCCGCGAGATCCTGGTGGAACTTCCTTTGCCCAAGCGCGGCCAGGATTTCGTTGCCCATGTTGATGATGCCCTGGTAGCCCAGTGGAAAAGTCGTATCGCCGATCTGCAACGATGGCAGACCGAGGCGGGAGGCGAGGGGAGACAGGCCGCCGTGGCGGATGACCACGAAATCGGGGTTTACCCGCTGCAGCAGGTTGTAGAACTGGTAGTGCTGGCGGACGCCGACTGTGAACAACTCGACATCGCCGGTCTTGTCCACCAGATGGCCGAGCGTGTCGCGCTCCGGATCGCCGCTGTCGTACGTCGGGTCGTGGTGGAACACCAGCGTGCCGTTCACCTCGATCCCCAACTCGCGCAACACCACGACGATGCCATGGGCGAACGACGCTCCCATCGCAACGTATCCCTTCAGCCCCTCCAGCTTCGCCTTCAACTCTGCAACGATCGGCTTTACCCGCGCATGCTCGCGAGCAATATAGGCCTCGGTCACTGCTTCGCGATTCGTTGCGCGTCCAATAGCACGCAGCCAGGCGTCGGTGCCGGCGAAGCCATAGGGTTGCGGCGCCTTGATCTCCGGTACACCGAATTCCTGTTCCAGGACCGCGGTGATGTAGCTGGCAAGCGTATAGCAGAAGCTGACCGATGCGGCTGCCTCGGACATTTCTTCCAGTTGCTCGACTGTTGCCTGGTTGATCACGAGGTTGGCTCGCAGGCCGAGCTCCGCCAGCATCGGCGTGTAGACGTCGGTTCCCGGCAGGATGATGATGTTGACAAGATCCTCCTGCTTGCGCGGCGGATTGCGGCGTACGATCTGGCGCAGGATGCCATGCTGGATGGCATCGAATCCGGTGCTCCAATGTTTTGACTTGAAGCCTTCGCAGAACACCGGAACGACCGGAATGCCGATCTCCTCCTGGATCTCGCGGGCCGCGGTTTCGACGTCGTCGCCAATGATGCCGGTGGCGCAGGACGTCGCGATGATAATCGCCTTGGGGTTGTGCCTCCGATAGGCTTCGCGGATGGTTTCCTGCAACTTTTCCACGCCGCCATAGACCATATCGCGCTCGGTCAGATTGGTGGATATCGCCGTGCTGCTGTGCACGGGCAGGCCGCGCCGCGCCAGGGAATTGCGGAAGTTGAGGCTGTTAGAAGGTTGATTTGCGGAACAGCCGATCGGCGCGTGCGAGATCAGGATGGCATCGAGAATACTGGAACCCAGGCTCTGTACCACTTGCTCGCTGCAACTGCCGCCTTGAGTGAACGGGCTTTGCAGCTCGCAGATCTTGCTGCCCTTGCTGCCGCATCCCGGGCCACAGCCGCGGGAAAATTCGGACTGTTCGGACAGCTCGGCAGCGGAGCCTTCGTCCCAGGCTATGATGGTGCCGAGCCGCTGTTCGCGGTTCTCGACGACGGCCGATCGCAGATTGATTGCCATGGTGGTATCTCCTGGTTCAGGCCGGAACGCGCTCAGCTTCAGCGGCGCGCTCGATTTCCACGAGTTGATTGGCCCATCCGCTCGACCATTCGCGAAGCTGCTGCGGATTCAGCGCCACCGGCACTTTCGATTCGGTATGCTCGGCGATGCGGCGC
>NZ_CAIWTY010000065.1 GCF_903915725.1 uncultured Rhodopila sp. | reverse complement strand
GCGCGCACCGGCGTAGACCTTGGGAAGCAGGGGCTCGATCGCCGCCCACGCTTTGTCGTCAATCAGGTACTCGTCAGCCATGGTTGTTCAGTCGCTCCAGCCAAACTGACTGGCTTGAATCGGAAAATTCTAGCGATTCCTAGTGCCTGATTGGGTTTTGAGCCTAATGCACGCTCGGCTTCCTCCAGATCGGTTGTACAAAGAGCAACGGCACTTTGCGGATTTTGGAGGCGCATTCGAGAGAGAATACCGATCCTCTTGTCGATCCAGTGTTTCCCGGCTTCTAGCGCCAATCTTGGACTGGTGGAGGTGTTCTGTAATGTGTAGCCGTCTAAAGTACCGGCCCAGAGACGTACGGGGTTTCCTCTACGTTTAGCTGAAATGATCCAGCCTTTATATTTTTCTGTAAAGACATCTTAACAATCTTTGATTGCTTTCAGCCGGGCAGTGATTTCTTCCTTACTCCATTGTCTTTTCATAATGGACGCTTCCAACGTGAGCCGGTGTACCCCGAGGGGCTTCATCTGTTGCGACGGCGGTAGATCCTGAAATACACACGTGTGCCGAGCGGCTGGCCGGGGAACTCGTAATGGTCCGAGGCCCAGTCCGCCTCGTGCCCAGCAAACACGGTCCACAACAGTAGTCCGAAGAACATCGCCGACAGCGCGTGGTCGCGGCGCGCTGCCCTGGTGAACAGCGGCTCATAGGGCGTCTGGTCCCAGTTCCGTCCCGGCATCCACGCTGCGGTATGGATGGTGTCGCCATCGATCCGGTTGCCGATGGCAACTGTCGCAGCGGTCATCTCCGCCACAGTAAGACGCGAGGAGCAGAGGCGATAGCGGTCTTCATGGGGGACACGCGTGATGACGCGGTCGGTCATGATGTCGATGAGCATGGATCGTTCCTTTCGTTCGCTTATCAGCCCGGCTGGTTGGCCAGGAAGCCCGCAATCCATTGCAGCTAAGCTGCTTATCGGCTTACGTAGATAGCCGCTTAAGCGCCCTTCGGGAGCCGTCATGCCAAGCGACACCATCCGCTTGACCGCGTCGGTCTCCAAGGACACTGACATTGCCGTGCGCAGCTTTCTCGCCCAGCGCGGCATGAAGAAAGGCGACCTGTCGAGATTTATTGAGGACGCGGTGGAGTGGCGCGTGCTCGAACAGACGATGGCCGAAGCCCGCGGCAAGTTTTCCGACCTGACGCCGGAGGCGCTGGACGAGCTGATCGATGAGGCTGTCACGGCGACCCGCCAGATCAATCAACCCTGGCAAGGCCGGTTGAGGCGTGCGGCCGGTCATCGACACCCATGTCATGATCAGCACCTTACTCGTCGGCACCTCGCTGCCGGCGTACCTGATCGTGCTTTGGCGCGAAAGCCGGTTCGACCTATTGACCTCGGCTGAACAACCCAACGAGTTGGCACGGGTGACCCGCTATCCAAAGATTCATGAACGCTTGGCCCCTCCCCTCGCCGGCCGCTTGATCGCCGAAATCCGGGACCTCGCGGCACCTACCCACCGAGTTGGCGGTCGTCACCGCCTCGCCGGACCCACACGACAACTATCTGTTGGCGATGTCAGCCTCGGGTTCAGCCGATTTTCTGGTGACCGGCGACAAGCGCGATCTCCCGGCCCTCAGGCTTTTCGAGGGCACCACGACCATCACCGTCCGCGACTTTCTGGTCCTGCACCCTAGGATGCCATGAACGACCAGCTTCCTGCCGTCGTCCGTCAGGCCGTCCCCGCCCCGCTGGATGATCGTTTTCAATGTCGGATCATTGGAGCATGCTTGCATGCTCCAGGAAATGGCCGCGTACGAAAACCCGCGGACGACAAAGCTTTATGACCATAATGAAAGAACGACTGATACAGGACGAAGTTGAGAGGATCAGGCTGTGAGAATGCACGGGCCAACACTTGATGAATTCATTGAAAATGCCGCCAGTGAGAGGGATCTGAAGTGGGATGTTATCCGAGCACTGCTGCGGGATTTCCTACGGTCCCTTCACGAGATCGATTTTAAAAGCGGGTACTATTCAGGCATGGGCGGCATTGAGCAAGTCTATTTTCTGCTTGGACCCGAAGCAGCTTTTCATTTTGTAGAGTTACTCGCCCGTGGGGGCCGCGGCCATGATCCAGATGATACTCAGGAGATGCTCCAACGCCTTGACCCTCACGCGTATCGCTACAGCACGACAGTTCAACGCTGGCAGGCAGAAATAGATAAAGACCTCGCAGACCGGGATGATTCGAGTGAAACATAACGTCCTTATGTTGCATTATACCTTTGCCGGGAGGGCGACCGCTATCCCGCTTTACTCGATTGATTTCTCGATAAACCCGAGCGTGTTGGCGTTCTCGATCAATGTTCGCACCTTGGCTCGATCAAGCCCCGAAGGAACCTCGGCATCGATTTCGAGTCTGAGCTTCACCTGATTGCCCGGGAGCGTCGTAAGCTGCTCGACGATCGCTTCGACAATTTGATGGATGTCCTTTGCCGGCCGCTCCGGCGAGATCATCACGGCGCCAGTGAACCGTGTCGGCTTCTTTTCCGCGGCTGGCGGCTTTGGCCCGCCGCCGTTAGGATCCTTCCACGTCCCAGTTATCTTGCCGTCGGGTTCGGCAAAGCCACCGCCGGCCGCCGGCTTTGGTGGCGTCGGCCGGTGCGCTTCTGCTATTTCCGGCATGACGATCACGCTGTCGCTGTCGATAACAACGGCTACGTTGCCGCCCCGCTCGATCGCGAGACCCAAATAGGTGTCCGCCTTCTCGTCCCACCGTTCGGCATAGGCGAAGGGACCAGGCAACATACCGCTGATGGCTGCCTGCACGGCCTTGATCAGGACTTCCTGATTCTTTAGGCGTGGCAGATAGATGTAGCGGCTGAGATACTCACGCAGGTCCTTCAGCGACAAGTGCGGCTTGCCATTCCAGATGTATTTCTGGAGGTCGCGATCGAGCCGCGCCGGGCCTAGCTCGATGAGCAGGCCTTCCTCGGCCACCAGCTTCTTGCTCGCCCGCGCCAGCAACCCGTCCTGAGCTGGGATTTTGCCAGAGTTCCACTCAATATCGGCCTGCGCGGTCTCCTGCGCCGGATAATGCAGGTAGCACCACGTTTCCTTGAGGCGCGTCTTCATCGTATCGTTTGCTTCCGCCAGCTTAGCCTCGGCGAGGGCACTGTCGCTCTGGGTAAGGTTGAGCCGTTTGGTGTCGCGCACGATCTCGCCCCAGGCCAGGGACGCACGCACGGCGTCTTTCAGATTGTCGAGCTGGCGCGCGTCCGCGGCGATGAACACCAGCATGTTGCGATAGACGCGCGGCGTGCTGCCGCGCTGCGTCAGAATATCTTTGGCCTCGACCAGTGCCTCGGAGCCCTCGCGACCGTTGTGCGGATGGGCAACACCCAGCACCACTGCGCGCACGCCTCCGGCTTCATCCGGCACCTCCGTCGACGATGCCGGTGCAACCTGCACGGCGTCGAAATGCCCACGATCAGTCAGACCGTTCACATATTTCCCTAGGTGGCTGTCGATCGTCACCAGGACGAGGGCCGTCTCGATCTGCGCTGCCTTGTCTGCCGCAATTCGATTAAGGCTCGCCGACATCGAGTACCAATAGCGGCCGAGATCGGCGTGCATGAACTTGGCTTGATTCGTCAGCCGTCGCAGCGCATCTCCAAAGATCGCTGGCCGCTCGCCCGGTTGCACGACGCCAAGATTGATTTGCTTGTCGTCGAGGCCAGTGTTTTGCTGTTGATGGGTGGGCGCCGTACCCATGAAGATCGCACGGGCAACCCGCCTGGTCGCCGAATAGCGATTCAGGTTGGGCGCGGACTGATCGATCTTGAAGGGCGTGGATGTCGTCCCATCGACGTCTCCAGCGATGATCGACTGCCAGGTCACGTCAAGATAGTGTAGCAATTCTGGCTCGACGCGCGGCGAACTGACCGCGACGCTCCCCGGCATGATCATCACCGACGGGTCGCCATTCATCCAAAGCTCGTGGATGGCCTGCGCCATCAGGCGCAGCACGCCGCGCGTGCGCTGGAATTTTTCAAGCGATCCCCAACTCGTGTATAGCTGATCGAATAGTTCGGGATGGATCGGATAGGCCTTCTCCAGCTTGCGCCGGTAATCCTCGTCGGCGCAGCCCTGCGGGAAGTCGTTGGCGTTCTCGCGATAGAGCTTCGCGAATTGCTTCAGCGTGTTGTCGCGGTGGTGGAATTTGTCGCCGGGAATCTCTTTGAACAACCGCCGCCGAACGATCTCATAACTCTCTTCCTGGCTTGCAGGACGCCACGAAGATTCGACGCGGCTGAAGGTCTGCTTGAGGCGCGCCAACGCCTCCTGGCCACCTTCGCCGCCGACCTCGATCTGCGATGCCGGCAAGGAAGCGACCAACACAGTGCTGGGGCTGGCTTTGACGGCCTCGGTCAGCGACTGGACGAAGGACAGGTTCGAGTCGAACGAACCGGACGGTAGCCCCTCGACCCGATATATCTGCCTTAGATAGGCGACCCATTCGTCGATCAGGATCAGGCACGGAGCATATTTCTTGAAGATCGTCTCGAGCACCTGCGAACCAGGCGCGATGCCGTTGGCGTCATTCTCGGCGATCATATCGAAGGCCTCGGCCCCCCCGAGCTGCCAGGCCAGTTCGCCCCACGTCGTGCGAATTTTTCGGCCGCCCTCGGCGTTGAGGACATCCTGCGGCCCGCGCGAGGTGCCGACGAGCACCGCACGGTTGATGCCGTTAGGCACACTCAGCCCATGCTCCTCGAGCAACTGGTCCAACCCTGACAGATCCCGGACCGATGTCGGACCCGACATGTGGTAGAGGGCGAGCATGGAGTGGGTCTTGCCGCCGCCGAAGTTGGTTTGCAGTTCGACCACTGGATCGCCGCCGCTCCCGGAGAGCCGCTTGGCGGCGCCGACGAGGAGTGCGCTCAATCCATCTGTGAGATAGGTCCTGCTGAAGAACTGCCGCGGGTCACGATATTCCGCGGGCGCGCTGCCCGAATGCACCTTGGCGAGATCGGCCGCGAACTCGGCCTGCTGGAACTCGCCGGTTGCGACATCCTGATGCGGCTCGACTATTTCGCGCCAAGGGAGCAGGCCCGCCACGGTCTCTACCGAGATCTCCAGACGCTGGGTTTTTCGGCGCTCCTCATTGCGCTGAAGCTCGGTGAACTTCGTACGCAGAATGGTGTCGCGCATCTTCGAGAGCTGCTCGGCAGTCTCTCCGGCGCTGATCGCCTCCATCAGACGACGCATGGAGTCGAGCGCACGTTCGGCATCATCATAAGAGAAATTCTCATTGTGCGAGAGCTTGTTGCGGACATCGACAAGCTCATTTACCCAAGACCGCTCGGCGCGGCCGAGAACCGCCCTAAACGCCTCGTTCCAGAAACGGTCCATAGCGTTGAAAAGGGCTGCCTGATCCCAACCGACAGAGCCGTCGCTATTCGGGCGCAGGTTGGTCAGCTTCTCCACAACCTGGACCTGCCAGTGCCCCTTGAGCGAGCTTTCCAGCCGCTTTTCGACAAAGGGAATGAGCGCTGCGGGAAGCAGCTCCATCCCCTCGAAAACATATTGGCGCGTGCTCTTTGCCACTTTCCCGTACCCCTTAAATGTTCAGCCGGATCTGACGATCCCCGCTCGTATCGTGGATCGCAGCGGCCTGTCGCGTCAGTTCCGTCCAGTCGGCGATCAATGCGTTGTAGGAAGTGGCCTCCTTCGCATCCTTTCGCTTGTTGGCGCTGATGTCATAGAGGCAATAGGCGAGATCCTTCACGGCCTCTGCCTTCGCTCCGATCTTCTTCAACACGACGGCTGTATCGTTGGAGATCCCGTCCTTCTCATGCTGCCGAACGAGATGCTGGAGGCACTCCCACACGGTTAGGTGGCCGTCGCTTTCCGGGTCCCAGTCGTCGTCCAGTTCATCGCGAGAGAGAATGCGAACCCGGCCGGCTGTGCTCTCGACGATCCCCGCATGCTTCACGCTTTCAACGGAGATGCCCCGAGCGCGGGCGAGATTATCCGCTGCCCCATAATCACCCTTCGCCATGCCGTGCTGCTCGAACCAGGTGATCGCGAAGCGGGTATCGGCGTCGAACTCGCCCTGGATGCCGCCAAGATACTCATCAAGTTCGCGATTGATGAGCTGAAGTGCGGTCTTCACACTCATCGGGCTGTCGTCCGATTCCAGTACAGCCTCGTACCGCGAAAACACGCCCATCCCAGGGCCGATGGCCGATTGTGGCATGTCGGCGGGAGCGATATTGGCGGCCTGAAGCTCTGCGATTGCCGGTGGCAACTCTCGCTTTAATGACCGAATGAGCTCGGCTCTGCTAATGATGCCCGCATTCCCGATCCGTTTTCGGCAAACCAGCACGACAGAATTCGCAAGCGCATTCGTTCCGGTCGCAACGGTGCGAGCAGCTCGCTCCGTGCGGACCGGCCAAGTGCCAACAATCGCGTATCCAGCTGTAATCACGGCTTGTATGAATGTGGCCCAGCCGGTCGAAGCCAAACCTTCTTGTTCAACTTCACTTTGCTTAAAAGCATAGTAAATCGTCGCTGGGTAGTCAGGCGCGGCTTGAGACGCCAAGCTCGATATAGCCTGGGTCATGCCATCGAGAAAAAACTTCTCTGCCTCGGCGTGACCGCCATGTCGGTAAGGCGTCGCCACAAGTTCTTCAGACTTAGGAACCGATATGGTTGCGCCTTGTGCCGGATAAATTTCCTTAATGTTCCAACGAAGCCAAACATAGAAATAATCGGACAAATCGGCGTAGCCGATGTTATCGTAGTATGGTGGGTCTGTCGAAACAACACAGTTGTCCGGCAATGATACCGTCTGAGCATCATGCTGAATAATCTTCCCGGCTGCATTCAAACTCAGGCCCAACAAAGCCTTCCAGACCCAATCAATGGCACCCATAAAATTCCCGGTGCTGTCACTGAACACGTTGCATTCGGCGAAATCCCAGGTCATGGCGATGCCCTGCCGGGCAAAGGTGAACCGAATAAAGCCCGACGACGACCACGTTGCCATTGAGCTTCCAGCATCCGTTACACGATCGATTGCAAACGCCAAATAGACGCAGAGTGCTTCGGCATAAGCACGAGCTCCTCTACCACCGTCACGCAAGGGCATCTGATCGTCAGCGTATCCGGCCCTGATCGCATCTCTCTCAATTTCATGCCGGGCATTGCGTACTAACTCGCTCAACGTATTTAACGCGACGAGCTGCCGCTCAATAAAATAGTCTCTAAAGGTCGTGAAACCATATCGTCTTCCTTGGGCGTTACTCGCAAATGTACCGCGGCACGGAATCTCTAGGTAGCTAAGATCCATCTCCTTGACCACAGCTTCGGAGGCAACCGTCGCCGCTCTTTCGCTTAGTTCGTCCACTGACAAATATCGACGACCACTTACGCCCTCAGCAATAATAGCCATTAGCGTTTTACCCATACGGCCTGCCGTGGCCATTTTGTCTATATATTCCCCAGTTATCGGAGCATCTGAAAAAACGCATCGAAAAACAGCGCGACCTGCTTTAGTGCCAAGCTTTGCCTTTTCAAGCTGAGACTTAGTTCCCCCCGTCTTAACTCGATAAGTGATTTTCTTTTCTGCCTTATTGATTGTCGGCTCGATCCACGCTTCTTTCCCAGCACCGAGGCTGAGTAAAAAGCTTGAAGCTATTGGAACCTGAGCAGCAGCAAACGCAGGATCGGGGCTCGGCACGGTCCGAGCCCAAATCCATGCTACGACCGTGGCAGGGCCTCCGCCCAATTCCTTCGGCAGGGTGACTTGTGGATACAGGTGACCTATACGCCCCCAGGCTTTTTCACGAATCCACTGGCCATAGTGACGAATATCCTCCGCCATGCCCTCTGCGTTGCGATAGTGGATTTGTCCTAGTACACCAGGGTGGATGGGAGCTTTGTTTCTGAAACGAGGCGGTATCTCCACCATCGCTTTCCCGATCATCACCGCAACGGGGTTTAAGTCTGACCCAAAGGACGGGAGACCAAGGCGTTGTGCTTCAAGGGGAATCGACGCCCCGCCAGAAAACGGATCATAAATTGTTGGAAGCTCGCTACCGCAGCTCCTACGGATTTCGGCTCGCGCTCGCTCCAGCACCTCCTCATTGGTTGAGTTCTCCCAGAGCACCAAGTCCTCGATGATTTTGAACAATCGTTTACGCTCGATATCAGCCGCGCAATCCTCAAGGTTCGGTTCGGGCGCGTCAGGCACATTGCCCTGAGCGTCGGCCTTTCGGCCTCGCCACACTTGCAGGCGCACAACCAAGTCGGCCTCCGCCTGCTTGCGGATATTCGGATCGTCCAGCAACTTGTCCGCATAGCCCGAAGGATCATCGACAAGCTGTGCGAACAGCACTGCCCGGCACGCCGCCAGCGGCCGCCGCGCCCACCACAGATGCAACGTGGACGGATGCCCGTGCCGGATCGACTTCTCCCGCGCCGACGCCGCATTGATCGCCTCAAGCGGGATCGCAACCTCAATGAGCTTCTTTTTGTAGCTTTGGGTCATGGGGCGGGCTTTCATCTTTTCTCGGGGACTAAGCCCGCTCGGACGGCGGGCGCTGCTATCGACATACATTCCGTTATGTTACAGGCGGGTCGCTCGTTGGTCGCGCATTCGCCTGAGGCATGGCCGCATCCTTTGGATTTGGTTGCGCGTCCTGGCGAGTTCCAACCGATCCCGCTAAGTCCTTTGCCAAATCACTTTCGTAGGTGTCGCGCCATTCTGGGTTCCACGGGACGTCATGAAATCTGTCGAGAAGCGCAAGACAGAGTCTCGACTCGGCCGCATATCCAACGGGCTGGTTTTGATTGGCCAGAATCAGTTGAACGTCGCGCACAAGTTCCGGCCGCCACACCCATTTCTCGATTTCATCGCGCAGCCACCAAAGCCAAAGATTTTCTGGCGTATGGGGAACAAGCAGTTCTGGCGATCGCTCGAGTGGCAGTTCTGACTGCCGAAAATTATGCCGGAAACGCCAAGCAGCTGCCAGAAGGTCATGCGCGCCCTGCAAAGTGCGATGGTCGCAGGTCTCGATCGTGCCCCAGTTGGGGTGGGATTTGTCGTCGAGAAGAGACTTGGCGAAGAGAGCCAGGCGATTGCTGGTCCGGATAATCGCACCCAACGCTTCCCCGTAGACGTCATGCTGTTTCCAGGCGGTTTCGGCATCGTCATCGCATTTAAAGAACGTCCCAACGATCACTTTGGAGCCTCCGTACGCTCAGCCAGACGCGGAAGGTCGAACGGAGTCGCAACCTCAATGAGCTTGTTCTTGTCTCTATTCGTCGAGGTCATAAACCAGCCTGTATGTTGCGGGATGAATGGTGATCTCGCCACCGTCGCGCAACGCGCGAAGGCGAACGCCTGTCATTTCGACAGGCTCACCCTCCGGGTTGACCAGTATGAACGAGTAGGCGTCGGGCTTCTGGTCGAGCAGGCCCCAGACATCCGCGTCAATTTGAATCGGCTCGCGCTCCAGGCAATGTTCCTTGGGATAGTAATGACGCTGCACCTCGCCGCCCGCAGAGCGCCGCTCCCACGGAAAACGCGCGCCATGGGCGCGGGCAATCCAGCTGCCGTCCGAATGGAAGAAGCGATCACCGCCATCAGCTTTGTAGCCCAAGGCCAGCGCGAAGCGCGCGATGACACTCGGCCGCGGCGGCGTCGGCGGCGCGCGCGGGCGGCTGACGGTCTCTGACTCCAACAACCCGCCTTCAGGCTCTTCGTGCGGCGGCTCGGGCTCCGGCGAGGCCGCGGGTTCATCGTCCTCGGACAGGCCCTGATCAGTCGCCGTGGAGGCCTCGCCAACCGGTGGAACGTCCTCATCGGCGTCCTCGGAAGGCTCAGCCGCGCCATCGAGCGGCGCACGAATGGGTTGCGCCTCAACGAGGGGCGCAACCGCCTTCTGCTCAGCGCCGAGCGTAAAGTTCTCCTCGAGATAGGCCCTGATGTCCTCCGGCGACCGCTCGAACGCATAGGCGAGCGCGGCACGAACATCCGCGCTAAAGCTCTTGCCGATCTCTTCGGGCACGCGTTTGGCGAGCTTGGCCTTCGACAACGGGCTGACGAACAGTTTCCGGTCAAGCCACAGGATGTCCGTGAGTCGCGCCGTGCCGGCGGGAACACCGTCAAGATAGGAAATGACCTCAAGCTTGGGTGCCACGACCCAGCTCGTCGCCGCGATCGCTTCCGCAAGCGCCCGCACGCGCTCTGTTTCGGCGGGATCGGCTAGCTCGATTCTTCCGAGCTGCGTTCCGAACGCTGTTAGCCAGGCACGCCTGTCTACCAAGCCCGCGAGCAACGACGGCTGGTTGAACCGCTCTTCGACGAGGTCCGACAGCGCCGGTAGCGCAGAGAACGGCGGCGCCTGAACGGTTTCCGCCGACAGCCGCTGACAGTCCGCGGTCTTGTGCTTGACCCAATCGTGCAGGTGACTCCACCGGAACAGTGTCTGCATGCTCAGTGCGTAGGTTAGCGTGTCCACCGGGACCCACTCGCCCAGCAGGTTTACCCAATGGCCGCACTCCTCCCAGATGCGGGACGGGTATCGGACCAGCAGGGTGCGAACACGGCGAGCGTCGTCGCCCGACAGCGCTTTCCCCGAAACGAGCGTGCCGAGCCATCGTAGCGCCAGATCGGCGGACGGTCGGTCGGCGACGCCGATACGACGCCACAGGCTGAGATCGAGCACCGAGGCCCGGATAACGGCGGCGCCGGGAACATCCTCCTCGTCCCCAGCCAGGAAGACGCCCCCGGACGTCACCCACGTCCCGTCTTGGGCGAGAATCAGTTTCTCGGCCTTGAATGCGTTCCGGATGTTCTGGGCGTCGGAAGTCGAGCATCCGTCGAGCATCTGGTCGAGGCGGCGATACCATTTCTCGACCTCATGCGCCGGAGCCCTTTCCGATTTCGCCAGGGCGCGCAGCCGGTCGAGCAGACGTCCAGGCCCGCTCGGCGTGTTGCGGACGCCGAGCAGATCGAGCAGCGGACGCGTCGTTTCCCGGTCGAGCAGAGCATGCACGAAAGGCTCGACATCGATCATCGCTTCGGTCCCGGGTGTCCGGCGCAACAGGTCCGCCGGAACCTGGATCGTGTTGTGCGTGTCTGGAAGGCAGGGCTTGGCCCTCAGCTTCAGCAGCCACTCAGCGAGCAGAGGCTCCGAAGTGACTGACCGCGTCGACCCGTTGGTCGCTACCTGCGCTATGCGTGCGCTTGCTGCGCGCGACCAATAGACCTCGCGCTGCTCCAGTATCCTGCCGGCAACCTTGGCCCAAGTGCCAGGATCATTCTTGGAAAGCGTCTCCCAACGCTTCCAATACTCATCGGGAAAGTCCCAGTCCTCAACAACGTATCTACTCGTGACGTAGGGCTGATTGAGCTCGCCGCGCAGTCCGCGCGCCTGAGCTTCAGCCGTAACCCGCTGTCGTCCAAAAACGTCCCGATTTTTCCGAACGAGTGGCGCGAACGTCAGGAGACCGGAGCGGCCCGAGGAGACCCAGCGAAGCCAATCCTCCCGCGAGCAGGAATTAAAGCTCGCCACATAATCGGCGTGCAGGAGCAGCGTCTGCTGAATGGTCTTCGGCAGCAGCTCCTCCAGCGCGCCATTCTCGTCGAACAAGACACCGCTCTCGATCGCCCGAAGCGTCCGATCGGCGCCGGCATACTGGAACGATTCGCCGATGGTGACACCGAGCTTGGCCGCGATCTGAGCAAGCTGGACGCACTCTGCCAGCTTCGGCTGGTCCGAGCGGAAATAGTCCACGGCAACCCGCTCAATCACGGCATTTACGTCGCTCGTCTCATCCAACCCGATCTTTTTGAGCACCGCGAAAGCAGCCTGGATGGGGTCGCCTCGGTCACTGACATCGGCCGTGTCGCGGCGCTGCTCGGCGAGAAAACGGGTCCAATTCTGATTCAGAACGACCAGGTGGCCTGCCAGAAACTCCCAATCTTCCTCCGACTGGAGCAGTTTCTTCTCGCCGAGCCGAACGACCTCGCACGCCGCGTAGAGCGCCTCCCTGCCCTGGACGGGCACAATCCGCAGGTGGTCGGCATCATGGAACTGCCAACCCGTTATCTCCGGGGCGATGTAGGACCAGAGGTTCAGCAGTTGCCGCCACGTCGACGGCCGAGGGAGATGGTTGCTACGCAGCCGCTGAAGGAGGTCGACCTTCGCGAACTCTTCGATCAGGCTCCAGCGAACGAGCTTGGTCCAATCTCTGGCGGATACATGCTGGCACAACGCCGGTCGTGATTCGGCATCTAGCAACGCCGTGGCCTGGGCGGCCGGCCAGATATCGAATATCGGCTGCGGAACGGCGATCGCGCCCTTGGCGGCGACCAGCGCGCCATCCTCGGTCAACAGAATCGGCCTATCATCGATCGCATCTGCAAACGCCAGTTCGACGAGCGCGCCGCATGACCCTTCAAGTGTGGTCGCCTCCCGGTCAACGTCGGGCAGCAGGCCATAGGCTTCAGCCCTAACCTGCAAGCTGGTCTTGGTCTGCTCGAGCCACTCCATCATCGCGCTGGCGGCGAGCGCACCGGCCCGGTTCAGCAGCCAGCGATTTGTCGTAGAGGTCTCCGGATCCTTGATCTTGAGACGCGCCGGGTCCTGGATAAAAGGGGCGTTGCAGGCGAATGGGAGCGGTGTTTCGACCCCGGTCGGCAGCACGACGTAGAGCCTTCCCTGCGCGCCCAGCACGATCTCAACCCGACAAGGCGGTAAGGCGCCGCTGTCCTCGGCCCCCAGCATGCGCTCCTGGCGGATCTCATCGAGCGCGTCGACCGGAAAGGCTTCCTCGGCCGACCGCACCAGCAGGAAGGATTTGTCCGCCTTTACGTCCAAGGACATCCATTCGCTTTCGGCGAAGGGACCGGGGCCGAGGCTCTGCCAATGCACCTCGCTATCGCCAATCCGAAGGCGGCGAATCTTTTTGAAGAAGAGCAGCGACACCGGGCTCTTCAGCCAGTCATTGAGGTTCTTTTCCACCTCCCGGCGCAACATCGGGTTGGCGACCGCCACTTCGACGCGCGTGGCTCCGGACGTCAGGTAACGGCTGTCGATCCACTGCGGCTCCGTAAACCGCGCGCGCTCGAAGGCGACGGCCAGGGTCGGCGTGAAGAGCTCAACCCGATCGCCCAGGCTGAACGTGCTCTTGAACCCGATCCCCCGGAACCCGATGGTGTGGAGCGCGCGCTTGTTCGAATAGCCGAAGCGGCAGATCGACGCGAAATGGGCGGCGATGAAGTCCTCTCCATTGTGCTCGAACACGAAGCGATCGTTCTCGATCGACACGCGCGCTTCCGTGGCGCCGGCGTCGTCGGCATTCTGAAGCAGCTCGGAGAGAATATGACGTGGGCTCTGTACCTGCTTGAATAGCTGGTGCCACGGCCCCGCAAGCTCCGGGTCCGCCTCGAGTTGGTCCCAGCGTTTGGAGGCACGTTCCTGGATCGTCTGAAAATAATCGGGCGGGGCTGCCTGGATTGCCACCAACTGGGAGTCCATCGTCATAGCGGCGCCTCCGCACGCTCCAACAGGCGCGGAAGGTCGAACTGGATCGCCGTTTCGAGGAAAGACGGCTCCCGCTCGACAAGCGGGCCGCGCACGTAGCGCGGCTCATGCGCGAAGCCGGCGGTAACCGAGACGATCGCAAGGATGAATTTCTCCGGCTCGTGCAGGGACGTGATGACTTCCTGCCGCGTGATCATCACAGAATCCGCACCGTCGATGCGGCCCTTGACCTCAATGAAGCGGAAATGCCCCGACTTCGGGTCGTGGGAGGCGATGTCGTAGCCGACCTTCTGAGCTGAGACGTCAACCGGAGCATGCCCAAGCGCGCGTTCCGCTGCCATGACCGCTTGCATTGCGGCAAGCTCGATTTCCTTGCGGGCCGCCGGATCTTCCGCGAATTGGTTCGGAACTTGAGGCGTGTTGCGCGCGTTCAGAAGGCCGCGCGGTATGACCACCATGCCGCCCCGCACGCGCGGCGGCTGCGATGAGATGAACCGCTCTTGCTGGAGCTGATCCATCCGGCGTTTCTGGCGCTCCGCCAGCTCCTCGGCGCGGCGTTGTGCGTTCTGCCAGTTGAGCCGGGTCTTCTTGCCTGCCTTCTCCTCCTCCTTCAGTTCGAATGCCCGCGAATCCCAATAGTTGATCTCCTTCTTGAGGCGGGATCGAACCTCTTGCTCGACTTTGTCGATTTCAGGCAGGCGACGGGCCTTGACCTCCGCGACATGCCCCTGCGCCAGCTCCACCGTGGCGAACCGGATGGCCGTCTTCTCCAACTCGCTCGTTAGCCAATCCTCGCCGAGCAGGTCGCGGACGGTCCCAACCTCCTCGGCGGTGGCCGGTCGAAGATTGAGGTGAGGCGCGATCCCGGCGTTGACAGTCTGGCCGGCCTTGTTGATCGCGGCGAATTGGAGCCGCTGTGAAATCACATGCGGTTTGCCCGCGCTCGTCGAGCGGCCGTCCTGGATCGTGTGCTCGAGCAGGAAAATCGCCGAAAGTGCATCCCCCGGATCGGTTTCATCTACCAGGATCGCCCCCTGGCGCATTATCGGTTCGTATTGCTCCCGGATGAGGCTGATCACGGCTTCCAGCAACGGCTGGCCGGGACAGATGAAAGCCGCGACCGGCTGCTGATTGATGAGGCTTTTTTCGAAGCAGATCCGCTCATACTGCTTCTGAATCGGCGCGCCGGTGCCAATCTGACGATCGCGCTCACGGATGCGCACTGGCACATGAGTGACTTCCCAACGCCCTTCCTCCCGGCGCTTTAGTCGGCCCCCCAGATGCTGGAACGCCTCGACGAAGAAGCTCTGGACATGATGCGGCTGAAGGCGCTGAGCCTCGGCTCGCTCCATCTCTAGGCGTAACTCCTCGACCTTCGCCGCAGGCATCGTGTCGTTGGTAAGCGCCCGGCGACGAAGCAGCTCCAGGAGGTGTGATTGATCGACTGCGCCATCGACCTGGCGGAACAGGTGCGTCCTCACTTCCTCCTGCTCACCATACTGTATCGCTTGAAAAAGCAGCTCTTTAAGTGAGGTCCCCTCAAACAGTTCGCCCAGCACGTCGTAAACGCGGCCGCCGAGCGCTTCGCGCGCCGCCTCAAGCTTTTCGAGAAGGCGTGCATAGACCTCGCCCTCGCGCGTATCGGCCGCGACCAGATTCCAGAGATGGCAGACCTCGGTCTGTCCGATGCGGTGAATGCGGCCGAATCGCTGTTCGATCTTGTTGGGATTCCAGGGCAGGTCGTAATTGACCATCAGGTGCCCGCGCTGGAGGTTGACGCCCTCGCCAGCGGCATCGTTGGCGATGAGCACCAGCAGGTCCTTGTCCTGCATGAAGCACTCGATCACCTTCCGCCGTTCCTCGCGTTTCACCCCGCCATGAATAACGTCCACAGCCTCGGGGTTGCCCAGGCGCGCTCGCACCTTTTCCAGCAGATAGTGGAGCGTGTCCTTGGGCTCGGTGAAGATGATAAGTTTGCGGCGATTGCCGGCCGCGTCGATCATCAGGTCGTCATCGAGGATGCGGCTAAGCTGGGTCCATTTTGTATCGACGCCAGAGCGCAGGACGCCCAACGCCATATACTCGAGGCCCTTCAGCGTCTCGACCTCTAGGGCAAGTTGCTCGACGGTCTCCGCCGTCGTCGCGCCCGTGGAGATCAAATCCTCCAGCTCCTCAATCTCCTCCTGGCTGTATTCGTCTATGTTACCAAGCATGTCGGGGTTGACTGCCGGCTCGCCGATGCCTGGTCGCTGACCTTTGGTTGCGAGCCGCGCCTCGCCTAACTCGTGCTCCAATCGTTCGCGGCGGCGCTTCAGCGACTGGTAGATCGCGGCCGGCGACGAAGCGAGACGGCGCTGAAGAATTTGCAGCGCGAAGCCGATATTGTTGCGCTTCTTTTTGTTCTCTTCAGCGAACCGCTGCACGCGATTCATCTCCGTGCGCACATATTCGGTAACGGCGGCGTAGAGCGCAGCCTCACCCTCTGAAAGCTGGTATTTGACAGTACGGGCGCGGCGCGGGGGAAAAAGCGGACGTCCATCGAAGCGCAATAGCTCTTCCTTGGTCAGCCGTCGCATCATGTCCGCGGTGTCGGCGTAGTGAACGCCGTCGCGAAAGCGACCCTCGAAGCGATCGCCGTCGAGGAGCGCCATGAAGAGCTGGAAGTCCTCTTCTTTGCCGTTGTGCGGCGTCGCGGACATGAGCAGCAGGTGGCGGCAAATCTCACCGAGCTTCTGGCCGACCTGATAGCGCCGCGTGTATTTCACCTCGCCGCCGAAATAGGTAGCTGACATGCGATGCGCTTCGTCGCAGATGATCAGGTCCCATTCGCGGGCGCTCATGAGCTTTGCCTGAAGCTCCTCGTTGCGCGCAATGACGTCGAGGCGAACAATCAACCGATCGCGATCCGAGAAAGGATTCCCCGAGCGCGAATTTTCGATCATGTCGCGGGTGAGGATGTCGAATTCGAGGTTGAATTTCTGACCGAGCTCGTCCTGCCACTGCTCGGCGAGGTTGCCCGGCGCAACGACCAGGCAACGTTCAAGATCGCTGCGCGCGATCAGCTCCTTGACCAGGAGCCCGGCCATGATCGTCTTGCCCGCGCCAGGATCATCCGCGAGCAGAAAGCGCAGCGGCTGGCGCGGCAGCATCTCGCCATAGACGGCGGAAATCTGGTGAGGAAGCGGATCGACCAAGCTCGTGTGAACGGCGAGATAGGGGTCAAAGTAGTGCGCCAGCTTGATGCGATTGGCTTCCGTCACCAGACGCAGAAGCCCACCGTCGGCATCGAACGACCAGGGCCTACCGCTCTGCTCAACCTCGAGTCGATGTTCGTCGTCCCGGTAGAGCACGGTCTCTGCGACCGTACCGTTGTGATCGCGGAACACGACATTGATCGCCTGATCGCCGATCCAATCAACGGATACGATCTGCACGGTCTGCACGGAAGCGACGCCGCGCACGGATGCGCCGTTCTTGACATCCTCAAGCCTCGCCGACATTATTGCGCGCTCCCTTAGCCATTTTTACAATTGCACTTCCGCAGCCTGAAGCGCGGCCTCGGTTTCTTTACGATTCAGCGCGACAATGTGCTGGGTGCGGGCGCTACGCTTTGTGGCATCCCCAAGCAAGCCGAGGCGCTTGAGAACGTAGAACAGCATTGCATATCGCACCGAGAGCACGCCCCCCCCGTGATCGAGACCGTAGTCCTTGCCGACAACCTGTTTCTGACTTTCTGTCAGATCGGGGTGCGGTTCGATGATCACGTCAAAATAGTTGTTCCACTGCCAATCGGCCTCACCCGTTAGTCCTGGTTTGGTCTTGCCACGCACTTCTAGGATACGCGGTAGCAAGAAGTCCTTAAATTTATTGTCGAGGTGGCAATACGCCCGCGTATGCCAGCGAAATCCATCATACCCGAAAGCGTGCGGCGTGATCCGTCGCCAGATCGGGTCGGGTCGCTTGCTATTCATGGACTGGTAAAAGACCTCGATCGAATTCTCGCCGCGCACGGCGTCGACAACCTTCCGCAGGACCTCAAGATCGATGTCCCGTTTGGGCGTCAGGGCGACGTCTGCTGTCGGCAGTCCGGCAATCCACGAATCATGGGCCGGCACGGCCCCCTCCACGACCGAGCGGAGCTGCGAAAGATAGACGTAGGGGTCAGGGTTGAGAAACCGCAGGACGAACTTGTCCGCAGCGACATAGCGCTTGCTGCGCTTGTCGTACTCCAGATTTCCCGGGGCGCGCTCCTGATACAGAGCCAAGTCCTTAGACGCTTGCGGAACCGAAATGCCGAAAAATCCCACAAGATCGGCGCGGTTGATGGAGCCTTCCCAAAACAGCCTGAACTCAATGAACTCAAGCCTTTGTGCCACACCCCAGCTCAACCCATCCTCCGCTCATTAGCATATAAACTATCCGCACTTGAAGTTCGTTCTCGCATATTTTATATACGCGTCCTGACGATCGAGTCAAGTGGGGAGAAGGCGGTGTCTGATCAGTACGTCACGACACATCCCAAGGGTTGGGTGGCGACGGCGCCGGGCGGGCGAGCAGCGTCCACTGCACCCAGCAAAGGGGCGAAGAGGGTGCCAAGCAGACGGTACGCAATCTCGGGGGCGGAGAGCTCTGCATCCAGTACTGCGATGGCAGGTGGGCGACTCGGGCAAGGGAAAAACCCGATCCGCCGGCAGGACAACAGGCATTAGGGCTGGAGGCGGGAGCTCGCGATGATCCTTACTGACAATGAGACCAAGGTCGATCTCCTCAATAACGAGGCGATCGCCACGACGATCATCAAGCTCCTTCGTGACAGGCCGGATCAGGCAGTGACCGTTGGCGTACACGGCGATTGGGGCGCCGGCAAATCGAGCGTTCTGGAAATGATCGAGGCTGGCTTCGAAGGTGAAGCGAAGGTCCTGTGCCTCAAATTCAACGGCTGGCGGTTTCAGGGTTTCGAAGACGCCAAAATCGCGCTCATCGAAGGCATCGTCACAGGCTTAATTGAGAAATGTCCCTCACTAACCAAGGCTGGTGATGCGGTGAAGGACGTCTTCCGTCGGATCGATTGGCTCAAAGTCGCGAAAAAGGCGGGCGGTCTCGCACTCACCGCGTTCACTGGCATCCCGACACCTGACCAAATCCAAACCATCGTCGGCACACTTGAAGGGTTGCTCGCTGACCCGGGAAAGCTCGCGACCAAAGACAATGTTGCAGCCGCAATCGACGGCGTGAAGGGTCTGCTGAAGCCGACGGGTGAAGGCGACTCAACAAACGTACCCGAGGAGATCAACGCCTTCCGCAAGGCGTTTGACACCCTCCTGGAAAGGGCTGGCGTGGAGCAGTTGGTCGTCCTCATTGATGACCTCGACCGCTGCCTTCCCGACACGGCCATCGAAACGCTCGAAGCCGTCCGACTCTTCGTCTTCACCTCGCGAACTGCGTTCGTCGTCGCCGCCGATGAAGCGATGATCGAATATGCCGTGCGCAAGCATTTCCCTGACCTGCCGGACACGACCGGCCCGCAGACCTATGCCCGCAACTACCTGGAGAAGTTGATCCAGGTGCCATTCCGTATTCCGGCCCTCGGCGACACGGAGACACGCATCTATGTGACGCTCCTGCTTGTGGGCGCCGAGCTTGGCGACAACGATCCGGCGTTCAACAGCTTGATCAGCGTCGCCCGTGAGCGGCTGAAGCGACCATGGACATCCGGCGCGCTCGACGTGGCGACGGTGAGAGCCGCGCTCGGAGACAAAGCGTCACGAGCTAACAACGCCTTGGCGCTCAGCGATCAGATCGGGCCGATTCTCGCCGGCGGGACCAAAGGGAACCCTCGTCAGATAAAGCGATTCCTCAACACGCTCGTCCTCCGGCAGAAAATGGCCGACGCGCGCGGGTTCGGAGATGACGTCAAGCTGCCCGTTCTCGCCAAGCTGATGCTCGCCGAGCGTTTCCTTCCGCGCCTGTTCGACCAGATCGCCGCCGCGTCCGCCGCCGCGCCGGATGGGGTGTGTCCCGATCTGGCCACGCTCGAGGCGGCTGCCACCGGGAAGGAAGACGACAAGGGTGCAGCCAGGCCGGCCAAGGCACCAGCCGGCAAGGGCGATGAGGGGACCAAGGCCGCACCCAAGCTGGCGACATCGAAAACGACCGAAAGCGCGATGTTCGGCGAGTGGCTCTCGTCGCCTGCCATCAAGGCCTGGGCCGCAGTCCCGACGAAGATAGGCGATGACGATCTCCGCCCGTATCTATTCGTCGCCAAGGACCGCAAGGATTACTTCGGGGCGGCCTCGGTGCTTGGGCATCTGGCCACCGTCGTCGAGCAGCTCTTTGGCGGGAAATTCGCGGTCCAGGGTCTCCAAGACGATCTGAAACGGCTCGCGCCACCCGAAGCCGCCCAGCTCTTCGAAGCGGTGCGCGGCCGCATCGTCGGTGGCGACAGCTTCGACACCGAGCCGCCCGGTGCGGCGGGCTTGGCGATCCTCGTTAAAGCCCACCCTGCGCTTCAGGGGAATCTCGTCGACTTTCTCGAAGCCCTTCCCCGAGACCGCCTGGGTCCATGGGTGTGCAGTGGCTGGGAAGGTGTTCTCAAGGATACCGATGAGGCGCAGCGATTTATCCGCCTTCTCCAGATATGGGGGAAGGACGGCGACCCAACGCTTAAAGCCGTGGCTACCAACGTGCTCCGCGCCCGTCAGGGAGCGCGCTAATGGGCACATCCAGCGCTTTTGGGGGCCAGGCCGGCGGCACGCCCATCGTCCCGAGCTGGCTGGGCAACGAAGGCTCTCCGCCGGCTGCACCGGACGGTGCCGCACCCCCCAACGGGCTGCCGCCTGCTGGCCCATCGGCACCGCCAGTAAGGCCACCCATTCCTCCGATGGCGGCTCCCGCACGTTTTTCGGCGGCTCGCAACAACTTCTCTCGCTTCGCAGGCTCGGGTGGAGACGACCGCAGAGCCCTTGGCCGAGCCGTGTCGCACTATGTGAGTTCGTCTTCGGGCGGCGCGCGCACGGCAGCGGCCAGGATGGGATCGGCGCGCGGAGCCGGCAGCCGTCTCCTCAGCTTTCTGTCGGACGTGGCGACGCGAGGTACGACCGAAGCGCTCCGTGCGCTCAATCTCGGCGCTCTCGCCGGACGGCCGATCGAGGAGATCTTTCAGGGGTTGGTTGACTATGTGTGCCCGGACGGCGGCAGCATCGACGAAGGTATCGCCAGGGAGGCATTCATCGAGACGATCATCGATCTGGCCGGCGAAGGTATAACCAACCTCGACGGGCTGACCTCGGACCAGATGCAGACCGTCTTTGAACTGTATGCAACGAACGCGATCGAGGTCCGGCTCTGCAATGACATCGGCGCGAAGACGGTGATCCTGCCCTCCGACAGCCGGCAAGCGGCGCGGGTCCAGGCGCAATTGAATGATTTCATACGCCGCGCCGTCGCCGACGCCCTGACAACCGCACGCACGGCGGTGGCCACGCTTACACCCGATCGCGTGCTTGCCTTCGTTGGAAGCATTTACGAACAGGCTTTCGGAATTCTGCAGATCATGGGCGACGCCGAGGAGGAGGGAGTATGAGACGACACGTCATCGTCGGCCGCTACGGTCATGGAGACCGTAGCCGGTTGCCGCTCGGCGACGGCGAGTTCGAAACTCGCCTCGACCTCGTCGCTGGCGATCGCATGCTTGATCACGGGATCGGCCACGCACTCAGCGACCTCGTTCGGTTTGGTGTATATCCATCCGAGATGGGAGTGGATGTCCTAGTCCTGGCCTCGCACGTCCACGCCGCCGATACCCGCGTGTCGCGCACCGGTGAATCCCAGGACGGCTGGACACGGGAGCTACGTCTGATCGTGCCAGTCTCCGATCCCGATCGATGGACAGCGGCGGTGCCGATCTTCGTCCGGATGCTGAATTTCCTGACCGGGGATCGTTGGTCGCTCGGGTTTCGCGCACGGCCGCGTCGCTTCGCGCGCGTCGCGCCGACGCCGCCCGGCAGGCTCATCGGTCCACCCTTCAATGACCTGGCGCTTTTCTCCGGCGGTCTCGACAGCCTGATCGGCGCCATTGATGCGCTTGAAGCCGGCCGCACACCGCTTCTCATCAGCCACGCCGGCGAGGGCGCGACAAGCGACGCCCAGACCACGATCTTCGATGCGTTGAAGGCACAGTATAGGACCAATCCCTTCCAGCGCCTGCGCCTCTGGATGGCCTTCCCGGACGGATTCGTCCGTGAATCGGCCGGCGAGAACACCACGCGTGGCCGGTCCTTCCTCTTCTTCGCCTTGGGCGTGTTCGCCGGCAGCGGGATCGACGAGCCGTTCACCCTGAAGGTGCCCGAGAATGGCCTGATCGCAGTCAATGTGCCGCTCGACCCCCTGCGCCTCGGAGCGCTGAGCACGCGAACTACCCACCCGTTCTATATCGCACGATGGAACGATGCGCTGACCGCTCTTGGCGTCGCCGGCCGTATCGAGAATCCCTATTGGGACAAGACCAAGGGCGAGATGGCGGCGGCATGCACGAATGGCGCGCTGTTGCGGCGCTTCGTGCCCACATCCCTGTCCTGCGCCGCTCCCACCAAAGGACGTTGGCAGGGCCTAGGCACACAACATTGTGGATATTGCCTTCCCTGCCTGATCCGACGCGCCGCGCTCCTCAAAGGTTTGGGTCCTGGCGCTGACGCGACTGTCTATACGATCGACGACCTGACCGCTCGCGCCCTCGACACGCGCCAATCCGAAGGCGTGCAGGTCCGTTCCTTCCAGCTCGCGATCGACCGGCTTCGCGCCAGACCCGCCTTGGCGCCCATCCTCATCCACAAACCCGGCCCGCTCTTTGATGAGTCGCCGGTCCGCCAAGCATCACTCGCCGGCGTTTATCGCCGTGGCCTCGAGGAAGTGGGCGCGCTGTTGACCGGCGTGAGGACGCAGCCCGGATGAGCGATGATGTCCTCTCCAGCGGTGTCGATTTCCACTGCCATCTCGATCTCTATCCCGACTTCGAGGCCGCGATCGCGAAAGCGGAGGCGGCACGTATCTATACACTAACTGTCACCACCACGCCGAAGGCTTGGCCGCGCAATCACGAACTGACGCACGGCACGCGCTATGTGCGGGCCGCGCTCGGTCTCCATCCGCAGCTCGTGGCGGAACGGGCTGACGAGTTGGCGCTGTGGGAACATCACCTACCGGAAGCGCGCTACGTCGGTGAGGTCGGCCTTGATGCCGGTCCACGGTTCTACAAATCGCTCGATGCTCAAAAGCAGATATTCAGCACCGTCCTTGAGCGGTGTGCGGAAGCAGGCGGCAAGGTCCTCACCGTGCATAGCGTCCGCAGTGTATCGATGGTGCTCGACATGATCGAACGTCATCTTCCCCAGGACCGGGGTATCGTGGTGTTGCACTGGTTCACCGGAACCAAGGTCGAAGCCCAACGCGCAGCGGCCCTTGGCTGCTATTTCTCAATCAACGCCGAAATGATGCGCTCAGATCGCGGCCGAGCGCTTGTCGCCGAACTGCCGATAAATCGGCTCCTAACCGAGACGGACGGACCCTTTACTCAGATTGACGGGCGACCTACTGAGCCGACCGACACGCGGAAGGCGATCGACGCGATCGCCTGCGTGCGCAATCTGGCCGCCGATGCGATCGGCAAGGCAGTTCGGGCCAACTTGCAGACGCTGCTAAGGTAGGATCGTGCCTAACCGCCGAGCTTGTCGATGCTGGATTGGGAGTCAACGCTCGTTATTTTGTTATTTCATTATTGGAAGTCAGCGGACCAAGCCGAGCCGCCAGGGACGGACCATGAGGTTGGCCGCGGCGATAATGAGCCAGGGCAAGGCCAGGCAGGGCGGCATAGGCGCCAGGTGCCGCGGGTGCTTTTACGACATCTAAATCGCGGAAATGCAACCAACCTCCGGCCGCTCAGCGCCCCGACTTCCACATAGGACGTTTTTGTGGTCTCATGCCGGTTCTCTTCCACTCAGCTGCACGGGCCGGAAGTGGGCGGCTTTTCTAGATTTGGAAACCATACCGGCTCCTGGGTATCCCAACCTGCAAGGTGCTCAATCATAGCGTTGTTAAGTTCTCGCGCCATATCCTCTTCGCTAAATGCCAGGTCCGGATGAAAGAGCGCCGCGGCGAATAGCGATGGGTTCAGCGGTCGCACCGCGCCACCGAACAGACGAATGAAAAGAAAATCAAATCCTGCAAATGTCTGGATAAGATTATTTCTCAGACAAAAGACAGCAATCGAGACGGCCTCGCCAAAAAACACGGTCGCATTAGGCTCCAGACTCAATCAGTCCACCAAATAATGACGGCCACCAAAGCCACCGAGGAAGCAAAATTGCGGGCGAGTTTGTCGTAGCGAGTGGCGATGCGGCGATAGTCTTTCATCCGACACCACACCCGCTCGATAAGATT